>JBBQCD010000071.1:0-22437 GCA_038318385.1 Burkholderiales bacterium
GCGCAGGTGCTTGGAACTCATCACGTCGTAGGCGCCGCCGTAGGCCTTGCGCGTGATGACGGTGATCTTCGGCACCGTGCACTCGGCATAGGCGAACAGCAGCTTGGCGCCGTGCTTGATGATGCCGCCGTACTCCTGCGAGGTCCCCGGCATGAAGCCCGGCACGTCGACGAAGGTGATGACCGGGATGCCGAAGGCGTCGCAGAAGCGCACGAAGCGCGCCGCCTTGATGCTGCTCTTGATGTCCAGGCAGCCGGCCAGCACCAGCGGCTGGTTGGCGACGAAGCCGACGACCTCGCCGGCCATGCGACCGAATCCGATGACGATGTTCTTCGCATAGTCCGGCTGGAGCTCGAAGAAGTCCTCGTCGTCGACCGTCTTGACGATCAGCTCCTTGATGTCGTACGGCTTGTTCGGGTTGTCCGGCACCAGCGTGTCGAGCGACAGGTCGATGCGGTCGGCCGGGTCGCTGGAGCGCCGGCTCGGTGCCTTCTCGCGATTGTTCAGCGGCAGGTAGTTGAAGAAGCGCCGCAGCATCAGCAACGCGTCGACGTCGTTGTCGAAGGCGAGGTCGGCGACACCGCTCTTGCCGGTGTGGGTAGCGGCGCCTCCGAGGTCCTCGGCGGTGACGTTCTCGTGCGTCACGGTCTTCACGACCTCGGGACCGGTCACGAACATGTACGAGCTGTCGCGGACCATGAAGATGAAGTCGGTCATCGCCGGGCTGTAGACCGCTCCGCCGGCGCACGGGCCCATGATCATGCTGATCTGCGGCACCACACCGGAGGCGATGACGTTGCGCTGGAACACCTCGGCATAGCCCCCGAGCGACGCCACGCCTTCCTGGATGCGCGCCCCGCCGGAATCGTTCAGGCCGATCACCGGCGCGCCGACCTTCAGCGCCTGGTCCATCACCTTGCAGATCTTCTCGGCGTGGGCTTCGGAGAGCGCGCCGCCGAAGACGGTGAAGTCCTGGCTGAAGACGAAGACGAGGCGGCCGTTGATCGTGCCGTAGCCGGTGACGACGCCATCGCCCGGCGGGCGGTTCGCGGCCATGCCGAAGTCGTGGCTGCGGTGCTCGACGAACATGTCCCATTCCTCGAACGTGTCCGGATCGAGCAGCAGCTCGAGGCGCTCGCGCGCCGTCAGCTTGCCCTTGGCGTGCTGCGCGGCGATGCGCTTCTCGCCGCCGCCCAGGCGCGCCTTGGCGCGCTTGTCCTCGAGCTGCTGGATGATGTCGTGCATGGCTTCGTGCCTTTCGGAAGGTCTCAGTTCTTCGGCGCTGCCGCCAGCGCCAGCAGCGTGCGCGCGGCCAGTGGCGGCGCGATGCGCGCGTCGGCCACGCCACCCAAGGTCTCGGCGAGCGCGGCACGAACGGCCGGATGGGCCCGGAAGTCGGCCTGCAGGCCGGCCTGGACGATGTCCCACATCCACGCCGTCGCCTGGGCCCGACGGCGCGCCGCGAAGGCGCCGCTGTCGCGCACGTGGCGGTGGAAGTCCTCGACGGCGGTCCAGAAGACATCCACGCCCTGGCCGCGGAGTGCGCTCAGCTGCAGCACCCGCGCCTTCCAGCGCACGCCGTGGTCCGGATTGCCGTGGAAGCCGAAGATGCGCAGCGCGCTGGTGATCTGCGCCTCGGCCCGCATCGCCGCCGCCGGGTCGAGGTCGGCCTTGTTGATGACGACCAGGTCGGCGAGTTCCATCACGCCCTTCTTGATCGCCTGAAGATCGTCGCCGGCGTTGGGCAGCTGCATCAGCACGAACATGTCGGTCATGCCTGCGACGGCGGTCTCGCTCTGGCCGACGCCGACGGTCTCGACGATGACGACGTCGAAGCCCGCGGCCTCGCAGACCAGGATCGTCTCGCGGGTGCGCTCGGCCACGCCGCCGAGGGTCCCCGATGTCGGGCTCGGGCGGATGTAGGCGGCGGAGTCGACCGAGAGCCGCTCCATCCGCGTTTTGTCGCCGAGGATCGAGCCGCCCGAGACGCTCGACGACGGATCGATCGCCAGCACCGCGACCTTGTGGCCCTTGGCGATCAGCGCCAGGCCCAGCACTTCGATGAACGTCGACTTGCCGACGCCCGGCACGCCGGAGATGCCCAGGCGGATCGCGCCGCCGGTCGCCGGCAGCAGTTCGTTGAGCAGCGCGTCGGCACGCTGGCGGTGCTCCGGCCGGGTCGATTCGAGCAGCGTGATCGCCTTCGCGAGCGCGCGGCGTTCGCCGCGGCGCACGCCTTCCGCCAAGGACCGGTCCGCGACGTTCGACGCCACCGGTTCAGGCCTTGCGGACGTGGGCTTTGATCTGCTCGAGCACGTCCTTCGCACTCGCCGGGATCGGCGTGCCGGGGCCGTAGATGCCCTTGACGCCGGCTTCGTAGAGGAAGTCGTAGTCCTGGCGCGGGACCACGCCGCCGACGAAGACGATGATGTCGTCGGCGCCTTCGGCCCGCAGCGCCTGGATGATCGCCGGCACCAGCGTCTTGTGGCCGGCAGCGAGCGTCGAGACGCCCACCGCATGGACGTCGTTTTCGATCGCCTGGCGCGCACACTCCTCGGCGGTCTGGAACAGCGGCCCGATGTCGACGTCGAAGCCGAGGTCGGCGAAGGCCGTGGCCACGACCTTGGCGCCGCGGTCGTGGCCGTCCTGGCCGAGCTTGGCGATCATCACCCGCGGGCGTCGGCCGTGCTCGTCGGCGAAGGCCGAGATCTCGGTCTTCAACTGGTCCCAGCCCTCGGCGCTGTCGTAGGCGGCTGCATACACTCCGGTCACCTTTTGCGTGTCGGCGCGATGGCGCCCGTAGACCTTATCGAGCGCGTCGCTGATCTCGCCGCCGGTGGCGCGCGCCCTCACCGCCTCGATCGCCAGCGCCAGCAGGTTGCCGTCGCCGGCCTGCGCGGCCGCGGTCAGCGCGTCGAGCGTGCGCTGCACGGCGGCGCCGTCGCGCGCCGCGCGGAGTGCGGCGAGACGCTTGACCTGGTTCTCACGCACCGCGTGGTTGTCGATGTCGAGCGTCTCGATCCGGTCCTCGACGCCGAGCCGGTACTTGTTGACGCCGACGATCACGTCCTTGCCGGCGTCGATGCGGGCCTGCTTCTCGGCCGCGCTGGCCTCGATGCGCAGCTTGGCCCAGCCGCTCTCGACGGCGTGCGTCATGCCACCCATCGCGTCGACCTCCTCGATGATCTTCCAGGCAGCGTCGGCCATGTCCTGGGTGAGCTTTTCCATCATGTAGCTGCCGGCCCAGGGGTCGACGACGTTCGGGATGTGCGTCTCTTCCTGGATGATCAGCTGGGTGTTGCGGGCGATCCGCGAGCTGAACTCGCTCGGCAGCGCGATCGCCTCGTCGAGCGCGTTGGTGTGCAGGCTCTGGGTGCCGCCGAAGACCGCGGCCATGGCCTCGATCGTCGTCCGCACGACGTTGTTGTACGGGTCCTGCTCGGCCAGGCTCCAGCCCGAGGTCTGGCAATGGGTCCGCAGCATCAGGCTCTTCGCGTTCTTCGGTTCGAAGCCGCTCATGATGCGGTGCCACAGCAGCCGCGCCGCGCGCATCTTGGCGATCTCGAGATAGAAATTCATCCCGATCGCCCAGAAGAAGCTCAGGCGCCCGGCGAAGGCGTCGACATCCAGGCCCTTGGCGAGCGCCGTCTTCACGTATTCCTTGCCGTCGGCCAGCGTGAAGGCGAGCTCGAGCGCCTGGTTCGCGCCGGCCTCCTGCATGTGGTAGCCGGAGATCGAGATCGAGTTGAAGCGCGGCATGTGGCGCGCGGTGTACTCGATGATGTCGCCGACGATCCGCATGCTCGGCGCCGGCGGGTAGATGTAGGTGTTGCGGACCATGAACTCCTTGAGGATGTCGTTCTGGATGGTCCCGCTCAACTGCGCCTGCGCAACGCCCTGCTCTTCGGCCGCAACGATGTAGCCGGCGAGCACCGGCAGCACCGCGCCGTTCATCGTCATCGACACGCTGACCTCGTCCAGCGGAATGCCGTCGAAGAGGATCTTCATGTCCTCCACGGAGTCGATCGCCACACCGGCCTTGCCGACATCACCGGTGACGCGCGGATGGTCGCTGTCGTAGCCGCGATGCGTCGCCAGGTCGAAGGCGACGCTGACGCCCTGTCCGCCGGCGGCGAGGGCCTTGCGATAAAACTCGTTCGAGGCCTCGGCGGTCGAGAAGCCGGCGTACTGGCGGATCGTCCATGGCCGCACCGCGTACATCGTCGCCTGCGGGCCCCGCACGTACGGCGGAAAGCCCGGCAGCGTATCGGCATGCTCGAGGCCCTGCAGATCGGACGCGGTATAGAGCGGTTTGACGACGATGCCTTCGGGCGTGACCCAGTCCAGCGCGCCGAGATCGCCGGCCGGAGCCGAACGCGCGGCGCTGGCGCGCCAGGCGTCCAGGGTGGCGGGGGGAGGCTTCGGTGCGGTCATCGGTGCGGACGTCGGGGCGACGCCGAGGGAATTATCGCCGCGTGCGGCTGCGACAATCGCCGCCATGCCCGGCCCCGTCATCAGCCTGATCGCAGCGGTCGCCCGCAACGGGGCCATCGGCAAGGACAACGGCCTGATGGTCCACCTCCCCGGCGACCTGGCCCACTTCAAGCGCACGACGCTCGGCGCGCCCGTCGTCATGGGCCGGCGGACCTGGGAATCGATCGGCCGCGCACTGCCCGGCCGGCGCAACGTCGTCATCACGACGACCCCCGGCTGGCAGGCCGCCGGCGCGGAGACTGCTCGCTCCTTCGATGACGCGCTCGCCCTGCTCGCAGCCGAGCCGAAGGTCTGGATCATCGGCGGGGCGCGGGTCTACGCCGCGGCGCTGCCGCATGCCGACGAGCTGGTGCTGACCGAAGTCGACGCCGAGTTCGACGCCGACGTCTTCTTCCCGCCGTGGAACCGGGCCGAGTTCCGGGAGACTTCGCGCCGCACCGAACACAGCCCGCAGGGCTTCGACTACAGCTACACCACCTACCAAAGAGTACGCGAGGATTAGATGTCGGAACACGGCTTTCACGCGCACGGCCCCCACGACCACGAACTCGAGCACCAGGCGCATGCCGAGCCGGGCGGCATGGCCGGCCACCTCGTGGTCGCCACCGCGGTCATCGCGACGGTCGGCGCGCTGTTCTCGTACATGGGCGGCCTGAAGCAGGTCAACGCCGGCCTCTTCAAGAACGAGGCCGCGATCAAGAAGACCGACGCCGCCAACCAGTGGGCCTACTACCAGGCCAAGAACAACCGCCAGAACATCGCCGAGATCGCGGTGGACCTCGTGCCCGAGGCGCGCAAGGACTACTACCGTGGCGAGGCCGCGCGCTACAAGGCGGAGAAGGCCGACATCCAGAAGAAGGCCGAGGCGCTCGAGAAGCAGACGCTCGAGTGGAACGAGCGCAGCGACCACGAGATCCACGAGCACCACCGCTGGGCGCAGGCGACGACCGCACTGCAGGTGGCGATCGCGGTGGCCGCAATCGCGTTGCTGACCCGGAGCAGGCGGCTGCAGTGGGGCGTGTACGGTCTGGCCACCCTCGGCGTCGTGCTCGGCGGCCTGGCCTGGATGCACGCCTGACGGCTTCGGTGCGGCAGACTCCAGAACCGACCATACGCCCGACCCCGGCCGCGTTTCCACGCATCGGAAGGCGCCGATGAGCACGGTGCACTGGATCGCCCTCTCGGTCGTGGTGCTAGGTGCCGGCTTCGTCCAGGGAGCGACCGGCCTCGGCTTCGCCCTCATCGTCGCTCCCGTCCTCGGGCTGCTCGAGCCGAACCTGCTGCCGGTCTGCCTGCTGGTGCTGCTGATGCCGCTCAATGTGCACGTGCTGTGGCGCGAACGCGCCGCGCTCGACAAGGTCGGCACCCGCTGGATCACCGCCGGGCGCGTCGCCGGGACGGGTCTCGGCCTGTGGGTGCTGGTCGGGCTGAGCGCGGATCAGCTGGCCCTCGTCGTCGGTGCCGCGACGATCGCCGCCGTTGTCGCCACCGGCTTGGCGCCGGCCTTCACGCCGGGCCGCGCGGCCTTCGTGGGCGCCGGCGTGGTCACCGGGATCACCGAAACCGCCACCGGCATCGGCGGTCCCCCACTGGCGCTGGTCTACCAGCATCAGCCGGTCGCGGTGATGCGGTCCAGCGTCGCCCTGTGCCTGCTGCTCGGCGAACTGGTCTCGCTGGTGACGCTGGCGGCGGTCGAGCGCATCGACGCCGCGCAGCTCTCGGCCGCGGCGCTGCTGTTGCCGGCGCTCGGGGCGGGCGCATGGCTGAGCCATGCGATCCATCACCGGGTCAACGCCCGCTTCCTGCGCAGCTTCGTCCTGCTTTTCGCGGTCGTCTCGGGCGTCGTGCTGATCGTCCGGGCGCTGTGAAGCACGGCCCGGCGCGAAGTCCCGGAAGGCTCCTCCGGTGCTACTCCCCTGTCGGGAACCGGGTCAGCACCCGGCCGTGCATTTGCCGCCGGCGTCGAACTCCAGCGTCCGACCCGACAGCGGGATGTGCACCGGCACCTGCGTCGCCTTGATGAACGCCTCGGTCTTGCTGCCCGGCCGCACCTTGCCATTGACAGTTCCCACTTCGTTGGCGTGCGAGGCGATCACGGAAGCGGGCTTGACCAGCTCGTTGATGACGAAGGCGGCCTCGCTCGGTCCGGTGGTGAAGCCGTCGCCGATGTTCATGACCGCGAGCCGGGCCTTGTAGTAGTCGCGCACCACGCGCTCCTGATCGGGAACGATGCCGGTGTCACCGGAAAGGTAAGCGACCAGGCCGTTGCTGAAGCGCAGGACATAGCCGGTCGCCAGGCCGACATCGCCGGCGATGCCGGCCTCCTTCATGGCCTTGCCGAGGTCGCCGCCGATGTAGTCGGGATCGACGCCGTTGCTGTGCAGTGCGGCGACCGTGGCGATCTTCACCCCGCCCACCGTCACCGAGCCGCCGAAGCGCGCCAGCATGGAGTCCGCCGGATTGCCGCCGTTGGCCTTGAGCTTGGCGGCGAAGAAGGGCGGCATCTCGCTGCCGGTCACGATCTTCGACTTCTTGGCCAGCGCGATGTTCACGGCATTCGAGTTCGGCATCGCCGACACGCTCATGTCGGGGCTTTCGCAGCTGCCCGAGTTGGGCGCCTTGTTGTGGGCGTTGCCCACATGGTCGCCGTGCATGTGGCTCACGAGGACGATGTCGATGCGTCCCAGGCGCGGATCGCCGCCGCCGGCCACGGTGCGCCCCGGGTCGTAGAGAACGCGCGTGCCGTCCGGGTCCTCGAAGACGAGGGCACGGTCCTGCGGACAGAACTCGCCCTCGATGCCGCCGAGCGGCGTCACCTTGACGGTCTGTGCATGGACCGGGAACGCCAGCGTGCAGGCCAGCGCTGCAGCGGCAGCAATCGAGTACGTGGGCTTCATGGATTCTTCCTTCGTGAATGTCGGGGTGAAATTAGGGCCGTGCGTGCGTGCAGGCGACCCAGGGTCGCAGCCGTCGTTTGCGGCGACGGACGAGCCCGGCAGGCAATCTCGGGAACCGGGTGCGCTCAAGGCGTCCGCGCCGGGGCGACCGCCGCGCCCTCGATGCCATGACGCTGGAGGGCGGCTGCCACGAAACCGGAGGACTTCATCTCCTCGATGTAGGCGCTCAGCCAGGCGCGCGCGGCAGTGTTTCCCCGCGGCACACCCATCGCCTGCTCGATGGTCATGAACCGTCCCGGCAGCAGTCGAACGCCACTGGTCCGGCGGGCGTCGGCTTCCAGCTGCTGCTTCACGCCGGCGGCCACGTCGAGGTTGCGGGCCAGGAACAGGTCGGTGACGGCGGGAGAAGTCGGCGCGCGGACCAGCGTGGCCGCCTTCAGTTCGCGGCTGAGGAACAGGTCGTAGGCGCTGCCGCGACCGACGACGACCTGGGTGCCGGCGCGATCGACCTCGTCGTTGCGTCGCAGCGGCGACTGCTCGCGCACCAGATAGGCACCTTCGATGATCACGTAGGGCGCGGTGTATTCCATGTCTGCCGCGCGGACCGGATCGATCGCGACGAAGGCGAGATCGACTTGACGCGCCTTGACGGCTTCGACCACCGCTCCCGCCGAATTGAACAGGACCAGCTCGATGGCGACGCCGAGTCGCCGCGCCGCCTCCCGGGCCAGGTCCACCGAAACGCCCTGCGGTTCGCCGGCCGCGCTGCGACTGGCGAGGATCGGGTTGCCGAAGTTGATGGCTGCCCGGAGCTTGCCAGTGGGGGCGAGTTCCGTGCTGACCGCACGGGGCGTGCTCCCGATGGCCGCGCATCCGCCCACCAGGACCAGGGCAGCCGCTGCGCACACCTGACGACGATTCAGGCGCATCGCCCCGGCCGGGACGGGGAAATCGGCCCTCGTCATGTTGTCTCCTCGCTGGCAGAACGCCGGAGGATAACGGCCGGCGTCGCCGCACGCGGGCCCCCACGGAATCGCCTCAGGCAGCAGCCCGGCGGTGGCCCGGGTCAGTCGTCCAGCCCGAGCTCCTGGATCTTGCGCGTGATCGTGTTGCGGCCGATGCCGAGCTTCTGCGCAGCTTCGATGCGCCGCCCGCGCGTGATCTCGAGCGCGGTGTGGATCAGCTGGGCCTCGAAGCGACGCAGCAGTGTGTCCCAGACCATCGGTTCGCCGGCCTCGAGCAACGTCCGGGCATCGCGCTCCAGGCCGCTGAGCCATGTCGTGGGTGCCGTCACGGCGACAACCGGGGCGGCGCCGACCGCATCGACCGCGTACTCCGCGGCATCGACCGCCGCGGCGGCTGCGGCGGCGGATGTGGCCCCGAGCGCACCATTCGCGCTACCGGCGGCAACGACGCGCCGCGGGGCAGTCGCGGCCTGCAACTCGGGCGGCAGATCCTTGACATCGACCACCTGACCCGGCGCCATCACCGTCAGCCAATGGCAGATGTTCTCGAGCTGGCGGACGTTGCCGGGGAAGTCGAAGCGCATCAACTGGGCCAGCGCGGCTTCGGTGATGCGCTTGCCTTCGACGCCGAGTTCACGGGCACTCTTCTGCAGAAAGAAGCGCGTCAGCGGAGGCACGTCCTCGACGCGCTCGCGAAGCGCGGGCAGACGCAGGCGGATCACGTTGAGGCGGTGGAAGAGGTCTTCGCGAAACGATCCGGCCTTGACCCGCTCTTCGAGGTCCTGGTGCGTTGCCGCGATCACGCGCACGCTGCTCTTCATCGGGCTGTGGCCGCCGACTCGGTAAAACTGGCCGTCGGAGAGAACGCGCAAGAGGCGCGTCTGCAAATCGAACGGCATGTCGCCGATCTCGTCGAGGAACAGCGTGCCGCCGTCGGCCTGCTCGAAGCGCCCCCTTCGCGTCGTCTGCGCCCCGGTGAAGGCGCCGCGCTCATGCCCGAAGAGCTCGGACTCGAGCAGGTCCTTCGGGATGGCCGCCGTGTTGATGGCGACGAAAGGCCCATTGGCGCGCGCGCTGTGCTTGTGCAGCGCGTTGGCGACGAGTTCCTTGCCGGAGCCCGACTCCCCGGTGATCAGCACGGTGACGACGCTCTGGGAGAGCCGACCGATGGCCCGAAAGACGTCCTGCATGGCCGGAGCCTGGCCGAGGATCTCCGGCATCTGCGCGGCAGCGGTGTCGCTGACTTCCTCGCGCAGGCTTTCCTCGACCGCGCGACGGATCAGCTCGACCGCACGAGGCACGTCGAACGGCTTGGGCAGGTAGTCGAAGGCGCCGCCCTGGAACGCGCTGACGGCGCTGTCGAGATCGGAGTACGCCGTCATGATGATGACCGGCAGCGCGGGGTGGCTCGCCTTGATCTTCGTCAGCAGTTCGATGCCGGAGCCGCCCGGCATGCGGATGTCGGAGACCAGAACCTGGGGCTCGTCGCTCGCCAGCGCGGCCATGACTTCCTTGCCGTTGCTGAAGCTGCGCACGGCCATGTCCTCGCGACCGAGCGCCTTCTCCAGCACAAAGCGTATCGATTGGTCGTCGTCGACGATCCAGATGGGTTTCATTCGGGGCCCGTCCAGGAAGCTTGCCGTGCGTTGATGAACTCGAAGTCGAGTGTGCCGGCCAGCGATGTCAGGGCAGCGGGATCAGGATCTTGAACACGGTCTTGCCCGGCTCGCTCTCGCACTCCACCGTGCCCTGGTGTTGTTGCACGAACGTTCGCGCCAAGGTCAATCCCAATCCTGAACCCCCTTCTCGCCCCGATATCAGTGGGAAAAATATACGGTCCCGCAGCGACTCCGGCACGCCGGGACCGTTGTCTTCGATATGCAATTCCAGTGCCAAGCGGTAGCGCTGCTTGCCGAGCGTGATCTGGCGCGCGATCCGCGTGCGCAGCACGATCTGCGCATCGCCCGCCTCGATGCGAGGTTCGAGAGCCTGGGCGGCGTTGTGGGCGATGTTCAGGACCGCCTGGATCAACTGCTCACGATCGCCCCGGAAATCCGGAATCGAGATGTCGTAGTCGCGATGCGTCTTCAGGCCACGCGGGAATTCCGCCAGGATCAGCGCACGCACGCGCTCGCAGACCTCGTGGATGTTGACGTCGCTGACCACATGGGGCTTGCGGTGCGGGGCCAGCAGCCGGTCCACCAGGCCCTGCAACCGGTCGGCTTCGTTGATGATGACCTGGGTGTACTCGGTCAGCGCGCGCGACTCGATCTCCATGCCCAGGAGCTGTGCCGCGCCGCGAATCCCGCCGAGCGGGTTCTTGATCTCGTGGGCGAGGTTGCGGATCAGCTCCTTGGTGGCCTGGGCCTGCTCGAGGGCTCGTTCCTCGCGGTCCTGGCGGGTCTGCTGCTCGACCTGGACCAGTTCCACGACGACGTCGACCGAGGCCTCGATCTGGTTGACGATGACATGCACCGGGAAAGTCTCGCCGCCGCCGGGTCGACGCAGCTGCGCTTCGAGCCGGCTGGTGGAGAACTCGTTCCGGCTGACCGCGGCAATGGTCTCCCGGAAAACGTGGGCTTCGACGATCCAGTCGAACACCGAGCCGCGCAGCACGCTGCGCCGCGACAGGCCGAGCACGTTCTCGAACGCTGCGTTGACGAAGATGCATTGCCCCTGAGGGCTGACGATGGCCACCATCGTGGCGAGCAGGTCGAGCGCGGCGTAGGCGGAAGCCCCGTCCGCCCGACCGGAGTTCGGCGGCAGCGAAAGATCGGCCGCGGCGGCATTCACCTCGCGGGCAGCTTGGAGAGCTCGCGCTTGATGGCGACGATGTCGCTTTCCTTGCGCGAAATGGCGGCCCGCATTTCCGCGACGCGATCGAGATACTTCTGGAAGTTGCGCTCGTTGCCCTGGCGCTCGGGCTCGCCGTTGTTGAATTCCTTCTGCAGCGCCGCCAGACGCGATTCCTCCGTCTTCAGCTCGGCTTCCAGGATCTGGCGAGCGTCGCTGTCCCGGGCGCGCTGCGCCGCCGGATCGATGCGCGCGCTCGCGGGGCCGGGGGCGACCGAAGCGCCCGCCGTGGCGGCGGCCGGTGCGCGAACGCGTGTCGGCGCGGCGATCGTCGTCGGTTCCTTGGCTTCGCGGGCGGTGCACTTGCGCGCCTCGGCCTCCTTGGCCGTGATGGTGTTCGTGAAGACGTTTCCGGGGCACTGGTAGTAGGTCGAGGGCCCCTGGGAGGCGGGCTGCACGGCGGAGGCCTGGGCGCTCGCGCCTTCGCCCACGCCGAAGCCGGCAACGACCAGCGACACGGCAAAGGCCAGGCGTGCTGCGGAAGACTGTCTTTTGATTGGGTGCATGGACGGTTCCTGATCCCTCAACGCCGCCGAGGGGCCCGGCGCTGACCGCCAGGCCGGCGGATGGGCGATTATCGGCCGGCGACGACGTCGGGCGGGACCGTCCACTGATCCTTGACGCGCCCAGAAAAAAGGGACGGCATCGCCGTCCCTGGGTGCTGGAGAGCCGGAGCTCAGAGCGCGTAGTACATGTCGAACTCGATCGGGTGCGTCGTCATGCGGAAGCGCGTCACCTCCTGCATCTTCAGCTCGATGTAGGCGTCGATGTACGCGTCGGTGAACACGCCTCCCTTGGTCAAGAAGCCACGACCCTTGTCGAGATAGTCGAGCGCCTGGTCGAGGCTCGAGCACACCGTCGGGATCTTCGCGTCTTCTTCCGGGGGCAGGTGGTAGAGGTCCTTGGTCGCGGCCTCGCCCGGATGGATCTTGTTCTCCACGCCATCGAGGCCTGCCATCAGCAGCGCGCTGAAGGCCAGGTACGGGTTGGCGGTGGGGTCGGGGAAGCGGACCTCGATGCGACGGCCCTTCGGGCTGGCGACGTACGGGATCCGCACCGATGCCGAGCGGTTCTTGGCCGAGTACGCGAGCTTGACCGGTGCCTCGAAGCCCGGCACGAGGCGCTTGTAGCTGTTGGTGCCCGGATTCGTGATGGCATTGAGCGCGCGGGCGTGCTTGATGATGCCGCCGATGTAGAACAGGGCGAATTCCGAAAGACCAGAGTACCCGTCACCGGCGAACAGGTTCTTTCCGTCCTTCCACACCGACTGGTGCACGTGCATGCCGGAGCCGTTGTCGCCGACGATCGGCTTGGGCATGAAGGTCGCGGTCTTGCCGTAGGAATGGGCGACGTTCTGGATCACGTACTTCTGCAGTTGCAGCCAGTCGGCACGCTGCACCAGCGTCGAGAACCGGGTGCCGATTTCCATCTGCCCGGCGGTACCGACCTCGTGGTGGTGGACTTCGACCGGAATGCCGAGGGATTCGAGGATCAGGCACATCTCGGAGCGCAGGTCCTGGAAGCTGTCGACCGGGGGCACCGGGAAGTAGCCGCCCTTGACCGTCGGCCGGTAGCCGGAGTTGCCGTGCTCGTATTCCTTGCCGCTGTTCCAGGCCCCTTCCTCGGATTCGATCTTGGCGAAGCAACCCGACATGTCGGCGCCCCAGCGGACGCTGTCGAAGACGAAGAACTCGGGCTCCGGTCCGAAGAAGGCGGCATCGCCCAGTCCGGAGGCCTTCATGTAGGCCTCGGCGCGCTTGGCGAGCGAACGCGGATCGCGTTCATACGGCTTGCCGTCGGAGGGCTCGAGAACGTCGCAGGTGAGGATCAGCGTCGGCTCTTCGAAGAACGGATCGATGTTGGCGGTGTTCGGGTCCGGCATCAGCAGCATGTCGGAGGCTTCGATGCCCTTCCAGCCGGCGATCGACGAGCCGTCGAAGGCATGGCCGGCGCTGAACTTGTCCTCGTCGAAGTGCGAGACCGGCACGCTGACGTGCTGCTCCTTGCCACGGGTGTCGGTGAAGCGGAAGTCGACGAACTTGACCTCGCTTTCCTTCACCATCTTCATCACGTCGGCGACGGTCTTGGCTGCCATCAATGGATCTCCCTGCGCATGCTTGCGGTTGTCATCTGGTTGGGTGGTTGGCGATCAGGCTACCCGCGGAGGGCCCGAAAAGCGCACAGAAATGTAGCAGAAAGCATGCCAAGGATCGCCCTCCAGCGGCACTCGGCGGCAGGCGTCGACCGAGGTTCGAAAAGTCGCATCATGGTGCACGGTGCACCGTGGTGGACGGACCTCCGGATCATCGCACCATCTCGGGGCCTAGCTCGGCATCATGCGCCAGTAACCCCTTGCGCAACGCCGTGAACGCGTCGTCGAGCAAATCCGCGCGTCCCTTCACGCCGAGCTCGATGTGACGTCCCCACTTCGGATGGTCGACGCTCGGCAGGCTGAAAACCTTGATGCCGTCGAACGAGGCTTCGATCGCTTCCATCAGTGGCGTGAGCGTGGCCTCCATCGCGCCGAACACGATCACCGACTTTTCCTGCGGACTCCGGGCGCGGTGCAGCGAGCCAAAGCAGCTGTCGAGCACCCACTCGATCATCGGCCAGGCCATCACCGGAAACCCCGGCACGAAGAAGACCCCGGACCCCTCCGCGCCTTGCCGAACGGAGAAGCCGGCGATCTTGTTGTAGGGATTGGGGATGATCTGCGCACCCGCAGGAAAGACGCCCATGTTGAGACGGTGCCGGTTGTCGTCGCGATCGGGCTCGTACGGCAGACCGCGCTCGAGGGCGAGATCGCGCATCCGCTCGAGGATCAGGTCGCGCGCCTCGGGATGAAGTTCGAGACCCACGCCGAGCGCGGCGGCGGCGCATTGCCGGGTGTGGTCGTCCGGTGTGGCGCCGATGCCTCCGCACGAGAAGACGATGTCGCCGCTGGCGAAGGCATCGCGCAGGTCGGCGGTGATGCGCGCCGGGTCGTCGCCCACGTAACGCGCCCAGCTCAGCGAAAGGCCGCGCGCGGCCAGCAGTTCGATGACCTTCGGCAGGTGCTTGTCCTCGCGCTTTCCGGAGAGGATCTCGTCGCCGATGATGATGAGGCCGAAGTTCATGGTGGAGAGCTCGATACGGGTGGCAGAGCGGCGCGCGGCGGCGCCGGGTCGGTGGGCGGCGGGGAGAGGGACGGGGGTGGATCGCCGGAGCCGAGCAGACGCCGGCGCTGCAATGCAGCCAGGGCGTAGTGCGTGAACCAGAGCGACGAGAACGCGAACACCAGTGTGTAGAGCCAGATCGCGACCACGATCAGCAGCGGCGCGAAGACCAGTGTCAGCGCGCCGAGCGCCCAGACGAGTGACGGAGCAGCGCCGAGATAGCCGGCGACGACGCCCATGCCCAGCAACGGCCACCGGTGCTCCAGCAGGATCGCGCGCCGCTCGTCGGCCGAAGCGTGCTCGGCGAGCGCGTCGAAGGCCATCACGCGGTAGGTGAGCCAGCCCCAGATCAGCGGCGGCACCACCAGCACCAGCGGCGGCACGAACCACAGCGGAATGCTGACCACCAGCGCGACCAGCGCGATGACGGTGCAGCCGAGCGACGTCGCGGCGCTGCTCCAGAATCCGGCGCCGTGGCGGCGTTCGAGCCGGGGAAAACGGCGCGCGGCGACGATCGAAACGATCGCCGGCGTCATCAGCACCGCCACCAGCAGCAGCGACAGCACCACCACGACCGGCACCACCAGCGCGACGACGATCAGCGGTGCCAGAACGGTGCGGAAGCCGCTCGCCCCGATCGCGTCGAGCCACTGCAGCATTGCCGCCAGCAGCTTCCAGCTTTCCATCGACGCACGCACGCCTCCTACGGCGTCCTCCCAATAGAAATAGCCCAGCAAAGCAGTCCCGCCGCCGACCAGGAGAAGCGGCAGCAGCGACAGCAGGATCACGCGCGGATGGAGGCAGTACGCGACGGCGCGCCAGAAGGCATCGAAAAGTGGAGTCATGGGCGAGGGCTGGATCGGGGCGCGGAGGCTGCCAAATCGTAACGAAATCGGTCGCGGGCAGCGCGCGAGGGCTGTGGGTTGCGCCGTGACATGCCGATGTGCCTACCTAGAATCCCGATCCGCCTCGGACGGCGACACCCTGCCGTCGACACTCTCATGCACCTGGACTTCGACACCCTGCTCTATGCCAGCCTCGCAATGGCCGTGCTGGCCGCGGCCGTGCTGAGCTTCTTCGGCGCCACGCAGGCCACTCACCCCGGCTTTCGCGCGTGGATCGTCGCCCAGTGGTTGCTCGTCGGCGGCCTGTTGCTGCACACCGTGTTCGGCGCCCGCATGTTCGTCGCCCCCCTGGTGGCGGTGCTGATCGTGCAGTGGCCGCTCGTCGTCCTCTCCGGAATGCGCGCGCTGCACGCACGCAAGCGCCCCTGGCTCCCGCCGGCGGTCGACTGGTGCCTGCTCGCCCTCGGGGCCGCGGTGGTGGTTGCTGCGGCGGCAGCCGACGTCGGGACGGCACGCAACATCGCCGCGTTCGCGCTGTGCGCCTTCGTCGTCATGCTCTACAGCGCCATCATTCTCAGCCGCCTCGGAGACTTCAAGCGCAGCTTCGCGCTGAAAGCCCTCTTCGCGATGGAGGCCGCCATCGCAGCCGTGGAAGCGGCGTGCCTCGGCCTGGCCATCGGCGGCAACGATTCGGCGCCCCACCTGGACGCCATCGGCCTTGTCGCCCGTCTGGTCGCCGTGGCTGCGGCCCTCGGTCTCGTGCCGATCGCACTTGCCCTGACCTACGAGCGCACCGTCGCCAAGATGCACGCGACGCACCGCAAGCTGCGCCACCTCGCCGACATCGACGTCCTGACACGCCTGCCGAACCGGCGCCACTTCCACGAGCTGGCGACGCGCACGCTCGCGTCGACCGAGCCCGCAGCCGCCGCCGTGCTGATGTTCGACGTCGAGAACCTGAAGCGAATCAACGACCTGCTCGGCCCGACAACCGGAGACGAAGCCCTGCGCCAGGTCGGACTGGTGCTGCGCGAGACACTGCGCGGACGCGACGTCGCCGGCCGGGTCGGCGGCGACGAATTCGCGGCGCTGTTGCCCGACACCAGCGTGGCCGACGCGGTCCGCGTATCGGACCGCATCATTCAGCGACTCGAGGACCGCCAGGTCGCGCCGCGTACCGCACGCCTCACCCTGAACGTCGGCGCCGTCCAGATGCGCTCCGGGGACTCCATCGTCGAGGCCATGCGGCGCGCCGACGTGGCCCTCGACGACGCACGCCGCCATCGACACGGGCGCCCGAGCCGGGAAGAGCCCCTGGAACGCACGGTGACCCTCGGGCCCGCCGGCGACCTGGAACCCCGGCCCGTCTGAGCGCGGCGATCAGCGCTGCAGACGCAGGACCGGCCAGCCCGCAGACGCGGCCTGCCGCGCGAGCACCGGGTCAGGGTCCACCGCCACCGGATGGCCCACGGTCCGCAGCAGCGGCAGGTCGTTGGCCGAGTCGCTGTAGAAGGTCGCGCGACCGAGCGTTGATTCATCGAGTCCCATCGTGCCGATCCAGGCCCGCAGGCGTTCGACCTTGCCGTCGCGCATGTTCGGCGTCCCGACGGTTCGTCCGCTGAAAATCCCCTCGACCAGCTCCGTCTCCGTCGCGATCACGTCGGCGAAACCGAGCTCGGCCGCGGTGAGCTCGGTGAGAAAGCGGTTCGTCGCCGTCGACAGCAGGAGGCGGTCGCCATGCTCGCGATGCCTCGCGACCAGGTCCCGAGCGCCGTCCGGAATGCGCGGTGTGATGACCGCGGCGAGAAAGCGCTCGCGCCACCGCTGCCACGCTGCGGGGCTGCGCCCGGCCAGCGTGCCGACATAGAAGCCGCAGAACTCCGCTGGCGTCGCCACGCCCGCTGCATAGCGCTCGGCCATGGCACGGTTGCGCGGTTCGAACTCGGCCCGGTCGAGCAGGCCGGCGTCCATCAGGAACTCGCACCAGAGCGCATCGCTGTCGCCTGACAGCAGCGTGTGGTCGAGGTCGAAGATGGCGAGGGCCGGGACGCTCACGGCTTGCGCAGGTGCCAGGCGCGCGTCCGCGTGAAGGCCTGGATGCCGTAGCGCGAGAGCGTGACGCCGACCCCCGAATCGCCGTGGCCCGACCAGGGCAGTCGCGGGCTGACGCGGTCGCAGCAATTCCAGTAGACGGTACCGGCGTTGACGCGGGCGAGAATCGCCCGCGCGCGGCCTTCGTCGCGGCTGAAGACGCCGGCCGTCAGGCCGTAGCGGGTGTCGTTCATCAGCGCCAGGGCCTCGTCGTCGCCGCCGACCTTCTGGATTCCGATGATCGGGCCGAAGCTTTCCTCGCGCATCAGCGCCATGCGGTGATCGACGTCGGCGAAGACGGTGGGTTCGAACCAGTTGCCGGGCTGGACGATGCGCCGGCCGCCGAGCAGGAGCCGGGCACCGCGGGCCCGGGCGTCGGCAACCTGGGCCTCGAGCACCGCGAGCTGCGGCGCTCGCGTGATCGCACCGATGTAGGTGTCCTCGCGCGTCGGATCGCCGACCTTGAATCCCCGGACCGTCTCGACGAAGGCGGCCACGAAGGCGTCGTAGAGGCGCTCGTGGACGTAGATGCGTTCGACCGAACAGCAGCTCTGGCCGGTGTTGTACATCGCGCCGTCGGCGAGGGATTCGGCCGCCGCGTGCGGATCGGCGTCGTCGGCGACATAGGTCGGGTCCTTGCCGCCGAGCTCGAGTTGCAGGCGCAGCATGCGCGGACCAGCGACCGCGGCGATGCGGGCACCGGTCGCCGCCGAGCCGGTGAAAAAGACGCCGTCGAGCGGCTGCGCGAGCAGCGCAGCGCCGGCCTCTCCAGCGCCGACCACCGGCAGGAAGACGTCCTCCGGCACGCCCGCACCATGCAGCAGCCGCGCGATGTGCAAGCCGGTCAGCGTGGCGTACTCGGAAGGCTTGTAGAGCACCGCATTGCCGGTCAGCAGCGCGGGAACGAAGACGTTGCCGCCGACGAAGTACGGGTAGTTCCAGGCCGAGATGTTGGCGACGACGCCGAGCGGGTCGTGGCCGATCCGCTCGGTCATCGTAGCGTCGGACGACACCGTCTCGTCGGCGCTCGCCGGACCGACGGCGTCGAGAAAGAAGTCGATGCGGCCGAGCAGCCCCGTGACCTCGTTGCGCGCCTGGCGGATCGCCTTGCCGACTTCCGCCGTCAGCGTCGCCGCGAGCGTCTCGGTCTGCGCTTCCAGAGCGGCGCGGAATCGCCGGATCGCCGCCTGGCGTTCGCCGAGCGGAACGACGGCCCAGCCTGGCTGCGCGGCGCGCGCCCGCGCGGCCTTGGCGGCGATGCTGGCGCCGTCATCGGCCGGCACCTCGGTGATCGGAGCGCCGGTCGCCGGATTGCTGATCTGCAGAACGTTCATCGGGCCTTCGCGGCCTCGGCCGCCTCCAGGAAATCGGTGAGCATCGGCGTGTCGTCGAGCGTGCCTTCGCCGCGCCGGTGGAATTCGGGATGCCATTGAACCGCGGCCATGTAGCCGCCGCCGGGGCGGCGCACGGCTTCGATCAGGCCGTCGCCGGGACTGCGCGCCTCGACCACCAGGACCGGTGCGAGGTCCTTGATCGCCTGGTGGTGGACGCTGTTGACGCGCGCCCGCCGCGTGCCGGCATGGACCGCCGCGAGCGCGCTGCCAGGCACGAACTCGACCTCGTGGACGTTGCGGTCGTACAGATCGGCGTTGCGATGGCGAACCGCGCCGGGACGCTGGGTGTCGATGTCCTGCAACAGCGTGCCGCCGAGTGCCACGTTCATCAGCTGCAGGCCGCGGCAGATGCCCAGCACCGGCTTGCCTCGAGCCTCGAACGCGCGCAGCAGCGCCATTTCGTAGACATCGCGGATGCGGTCTCCGGACCAGCGCTCCTCGAGGGGTTTCTCACCGTAGCTGCCCGGCCAGAGGTCGGAACCTCCTTCCAGCACGAGCGCATCGAGGCGGTCGGCGAAGTCGTCGAGGACGACGTCGCCGCGCTGCGTGTCGCCCGCCGGATTGGGGATCACCACGGCGAGAGCGCCGGTCGACATCACCCAGTGCGCGATCGACTGTTCGACGTACTGCAACGTCTTGCCGGTGAAGATCGGCCGCTTCGGATCGGCATGAAAGAAGCAGGCGGAGACGCCCACGATCAAGCGCGGTTTCACATCGCCTCGCCGAAGAGACGCTCGAAATCGGCCCCCGTGCAGGGCCGCGGATTGGTCTGATGGCAGATGTCGGCAACCGCGATCTCCACCAGGCGCGGAATCTGTTCGCGCCGCACGCCGGCCACACCGAGTCTCGGGGCGATGCCGATCTCGGCCTTCAGGCCGCGCAGCCACGGCACGAGCGCAGCGCCGCCGCCGACGAGACCGGCCGCATGGGCGAGCTCGTCGAATTTCTCCGGCACCGCCTCGGCATTCCAGGCCAGCACCGTGTCGATCATCAACGCGTTCGCCAGACCATGGTGCAGGTCGCAGACGGTACCGAGGGCGTGCGCGCAGGAATGGACCGCGCCGAGGTCCTTCTGGAACGCGATCGCGCCCATCATCGAACTCATCATCATGTCGGCACGCGCCTTCAGGTTGCCCGGTTCGCGCACCGCGATCGGCAACGCGTGCGCCGCGATGCGCGTGCCTTCGAGGGCGATGCCGTCGCACAGCGGGTGGTAGGCCGGCGACAGATAGCTCTCGATGTTGTGGGTCAGCGCGTCCATGCCAGTGGCGGCGGTCACCGCAGGCGGCAGGCCGAGGGTGAGCTCCGGATCGGCGAACACCGCGCGAGCGAGGATCGCCGCCGAGAAGATGACCCGCTTGACATGGGTGTCGGCTTCGCTGATGACGCTGCTGCGCCCGACCTCGCTGCCGGTTCCGGAGGTCGTCGGCAAGGCGACGAAGTACGGCAGCGCGCCGATCGGCCGCACCTGCGGCTCATCCCAGACGTACTCCATGACGTCGCCGGGGTGCGTGGCCATCAGGCCGACGACCTTGGCGACGTCGAGCGCCGCGCCTCCGCCCAGGCCGACGACGCAATCGGCACGGTGGGCGTTGTAGGCGTCGGCGCCTCCCATGGCCTGTGGCCCGGTCGGGTTGCCGAAGATGCCGGCATAGACCGCAACCGCAAGGCCGGCCTTCTCCAGTTCGGCCTGGAACTCGCCGACGAGCGGCAGCGCCGCCAGTCCGCGATCGGTGACGATCAGCGGTCGCGAGAGCCCCTGCTCGCGCAGGTGCGGGCCGACAAGGCGACGCGCGCCCGGACCGAAGTGGATCGTCGTCGGAAACGAGAAGCGGGTGATGGTCATGGATGCGATGAGGTTGCGATGCCGGGTCGTGCGTGCGGCTCAGATGATCTCGAAGTAGCGCTTCAATTCCCAGTCCGTCACGCCGTCGAGCCACTGACGCCATTCCCAGTCGCGGGTCGCGGCGAAGTGGTCGACGAAGTCGTCGCCGAGCCAGTCGCGCGCGATCTGCGACTGCTTGAAGATGCGCGTCGTCTCGATCAGCGTGCGCGGCGCGCGCGGGATGTCGTCTGCCCCTTCGTTCGTGCCGGTGATCGGTGGGGCGGTCAGCTTGAGACCCTTCTCGACGCCGTCGAGGCCGGCGGCGATCACCGCCGCCATCGCCAGGTAGGGGTTGACGTCGGCCCCCGGGCAACGCGTCTCCAGGCGGGTGGCCTTCGGGCTGCCGGCGATGACGCGAAAGCTCGCGGTGCGGTTGTCCATGCCCCAGGTCGGCTTGACCGGCGCCCAGAAGCCATCGACCAGGCGCTTGTAGCTGTTGATGGTCGGCCAGAACATCGGCGCGAACTCCATCAGGCAGGCCACCTGCCCCGCCAGATAGCTCTCGAACAGCTTGCTCATCCGCCGCGGCGACTTGGCGTCGTAGAAGAGGTTGGTCTTGCCGTCCGGCCCTTCCTTGAGGCTCTGGTGGATGTGGCCGCTGCAGCCGGGGTACTTCTGGCTCCACTTCGCCATGAAGCTGGGCATCACGCCGAAGCGCGCGCCGATCTCCTTGGCGCCGGTCTTGAAGAGGATCGATCGGTCGGCCTGCTCGAGCGCCTCGCCGAACAGGATCGCGACCTCGTAGACGCCGGGGCCGGTCTCGGTGTGCAGGCCTTCGATCGGCACGCCGAACGCCGGCATCTCGTCCATCAGGGCATTCAGGTACTCGCGCTTGTGGTTCATCCGCAGCAGCGAGTAGCCGAACATGCCGGGCGTGATCGGCTCCGGCGCGACACCCTGCTTCGCGGCCCAGCTCTGCGGCGTCTCGGCGAAGTTGAACCACTCGAACTCCATCCCGCACATCGGCGCGAAGCCGAGCTTCGCGGCCCGCTTCAGCACGCGCTTCAACGTCTGGCGCGGGCAGATCGGCGAGGGGTCTCCATCGGGCGTGACGAATTCGCCGAGGAAGAACGGCACGCCGCCGTCCCACGGCACGTTGCGGTGGGTGTCGAGGTCGAGGCGCGCCAGCGCATCGGGAAAGCCGTGCTGCCAGCCGGTCAGCACCGTGTTGTCGTAGGTGACGTCGCTCGAATCCCAGCCGAACACGACGTCGCAGAAGCCGAAGCCGCCGCCGGGATGAGGCTGCACCGCGCCGAGGAACTTGTCGATGTGCAGGTACTTGCCGCGCAGGATGCCGTCGATGTCGCTGACCGCGACCTTGACCTTGCCGGTGCCGCTCTTGCGGACGGCGGCGACTGCGGGATGTTCCTTGTCTTTGGATGCCATGTGTTCGGTGTGCTCCGTGTGCGGTTTGCCGATCTGTCGTTCGATTCGCCGTCGTGACCGAGTCGATCAGCCGGCCCGCAGGTCGGGCGCGCCGCTCTCGATGCCCATCTCGCGCAGCGTGTCGGCCACCGCGGCGACCGCCTGGCGCATCTCGTTCGCGCCGATCGCGCCGATGCAGCCGACCCGGAAGGTCTCGAGCTGGGTCAGCTTGCCCGGATACAGGATGAAGCCGCGCCGCTTCGCCGACTGGTAGAACGCCTTGAAGTCGTAGCGCCGATCGGCTGGCGCGTGGAACGTGACGATGATCGGCGCCTGCAGCTCCGGCTTCAGGAACGGCACGAAGCCGAGCGCCGCCATGCCGTCGATCAGCGTCCTGCAGTTCTCGGTGTAGCGCGAAAGGCGCGCCGGCTGGCCGCCCTGCTCGACGAACTGCTCGATCGCCGCCCCGAGTGCCGCGACCACGTGGGTCGGC
>JBBQCD010000072.1:0-22258 GCA_038318385.1 Burkholderiales bacterium
GCGCAGGAGTTGATCAAGGCGCAGCGCTTCAAGGAGGCGCTGGCCAAGGTCCGGGATGCCGACGCGGTCGGCGGCAAGAACGCCAACGAGAATTTCATGATCGAGCGCATGCGGATTGCCGCAGCGTCGGGTGCCGGCGACGTCGACACCGCCGCGCGCTCGTTCGAGGCATTGAGCGGCTCGCCGCGCGTGTCGGCGGCCGAGAAGGTGCGGATGATCGAGTCGATCACCGGCGGCTACTACCGCGCCCGCGAGTACGCCAAGGCGTTGCAGTGGGGACAGCGCTATTTCCGCGAAGGCGGTACCAGCCCGACGATCCGCACGCTGCTGATCCAGAGCCAGTACCTGAGCGGTGACTTCGCCGGCGCGGCCCGGGAGCTGACGACCGAGATCCAGGGCGCCGAGCGCAGTGGCTCGGCTCCGGCCGAGGACCGCTTGAAGCTGCTGCTCAACGCCGCGCTGAAGATGAACGACACCAACGCGTACGTGTACGCGATGGAAAAGCTCGTCACCTACTACCCGAAGAAGGAATACTGGGTCGATCTGCTCAGCCGCCTGCAGCGGAAGTCGAATTTCTCCGACCGACTGGCGCTGGACACCTACCGGCTCTCGCTGGCTTCGGGGAGCATGTCTGCTGCCAGCGACTACATGGAGATGACCCAGCTCGCGCTGCAGGCCGAACTCGCGGCCGAAGCCAAGCAGGTCCTCGACAAGGGCTTCGCGTCGGGGGCCCTCAACGGGCCCCAGGCCGATCGCGCCAAGCGGCTGCGCGACCTGGTGACCAAGCGCCTGGAGGAGCAGAAGAAATCGATGGCGGCGGACGAAGAGGAGGCTCTGGCCGCCAAGGACGGCAACTCCCTCGTCAGCGTCGGCATGAACCTCGTTTACAGCGGGCAGGCAGCCAAGGGCCTGAAGCTGATGCAGCAAGGCATCGCCAAGGGCGGGCTGAAGCGTCCGGAGGACGCCCGCCTGCATCTGGGCATCGCCTACCTCGTTGCCGGCGACTCGGGCAAGGCGCAAGCCGCCTTCAAGACGGTCTCCGGCAACGACGGCACCGGCGATCTGGCCCGACTGTGGTCGCTGTACGCACGACGCAAGTCGTGACGGCGGCCGACGCGCCCGCGCCTATCGGGGCGGCAACCGGATGGCGCCGTCGAGGCGGATCACCTCGCCGTTGAGCATCTCGTTCGTGATGATCTGGTGCACCAGCTTGGCGTAGTCGGCCGGGGTGCCGAGGCGGCTCGGGAAGGGAACACTCGCGGCCAGGGCGTCCTGCAGCGGCTGCGGCATCGTGAAGAGCATCGGCGTGCCGAAGATGCCGGGGGCGATCGTCATGTTGCGGATGCCGTTGCGCGCCAGGTCGCGAGCGATCGGCAAGGTCATGCCGACGACCCCTCCCTTGGAGGCCGAGTACGCCGCCTGTCCCATCTGGCCGTCGTAGGCGGCGACGCTCGCCGTAGAGATCAGCACGCCGCGTTCGCCGGTCGGCTCGGGGTCGTTGCGGCTCATCGCTTCGGCGGCGAGACGGATCATGTTGAAGCTGCCGACCAGGTTGACCGTCACCACCTTGGCGAAGACCGACAGGGGATGAGCGCCGTCCTTGCCGACGGTCTTGATCGCCGGCGCGATGCCGGCGCAGTTGACGAGGCCGACGAGCTTGCCGCAGCCGACAGCCTCGCGGACCACCGCCGCCCCGTCCGTCTCGCTGCTGACGTCGCACGTCACGAAGCGACCACCGAGTTCGGAAGCCACCGCCTGCCCGCGATCGGCCTGGACGTCGGCGATGACGACGACTCCGCCGTGGGCGGCGAGCATCCGCGCCGTGCCTTCGCCGAGGCCGGATGCGCCGCCCGTGACGATGAAAACCTTGCCTGCGATGTCCATGATCTGCTCTTTCTTGTCCGGGTTGTTCAGGCGAGCGCGGCGAGTGCGCGTTGCGTGATCTGCTCGACGCTGCCGGTGCCGCTGATCTTGCGATAGCGCGGTGCGCCGGCATCACCGGAGCCGGCCCATGCCTCGTAGTACGCGACCAGGGGGCGCGTCTGGTCCTTGTACACCGCCAGGCGCTTCTTCACGGTGTCCTCGTGATCGTCGACGCGCAGGATCAGCTCCTCGCCGGTGTCGTCGTCCTTGCCCGGCACGCGCGGGGGGTTGAACTTGACGTGGTAGGTCCGGCCCGAAGCCACATGGACCCGGCGGCCGCTCATGCGCTCGACGATGACCTCATCCGGGACGTCGATCTCGAGCACTAGGTCCAGACGCACGCCGGCGGACTTCAGGGCGTCGGCCTGGACGATGGTGCGCGGAAAGCCGTCGAACAGGAAGCCATTGGCGCAATCGGGCTGCGCGATGCGCTCCTTGACCAGGCCGATGATGATGTCGTCGCTGACGAGGGCGCCCGAATCCATCACCTTCTTGGCAGCCAGGCCGAGCGCCGTGCCGGCCTTCACCGCAGCGCGCAGCATGTCGCCGGTGGAGATCTGGGGAATCGCGTAGCGCTTGCAGATGAAGGCAGCCTGGGTTCCCTTGCCCGCGCCGGGCGCGCCCAACAGGATCATTCTCATCGTTGTCCTCTTCTGTGTTGACTGGCCCGACGCGGCGCACGCGGGCGGTCCGATCCCCGGAATATAGGCGCAGCGGTTGGCAGGACCTTCCGGAGAGGCTCAGGCAAAACCCGCAAGAGACCGGCACCCCGCATCTCAGCGGAAATGAAGTCGAGCCTGCTCGAGATCTTCCGGTGTGTCGACACCGATGCCCGGCGCGTCGGTGCTGACGTGCACGGCGATGCGTTCGCCGTGCCAGAGCGCGCGCAGCTGCTCGAGCGCCTCGAGCCGCTCCAGCGGGCTCGGCTCGAGGCTGGCGAAAGTTCGCAGGAACGCGGCACGGTAGGCATACAGACCGACATGGCGCAGCGGCCCAGCGGGGGGGAGTCCGTCTTCCATTGCCGGCCGATCCCGCCAGCACGGGATCGGTGCGCGGGAAAAGTAGAGCGCCACGCCGTGGCGGTCGAGGACGACCTTGACCACGTTCGGATCCTCGAACTCGGCCCGCGTCGTGATCGGGTGCGCCGCGGTGCTCATCACGCAAGCCGGGCGCGCAGCCAGCAGCGCCGCACAGGCGTCGATCAGCGTCGGCTCGATCAGCGGCTCGTCGCCCTGAACGTTGACGACGATGTCCGCCCCGTCGAGGCCGAGCAGGACGCAGGCCTCGGCCAGGCGGTCGCTGCCGCTCGCGTGGTCGGCGCGCGTCAGCACGGCGCTCACGCCATGGGCCGCGCACGCGGTGACGATGTCGTCGTGGTCTGCGGCCACCACCACGCGCCGTGCGGTCGAGAGCATCGCGCGTTGCGCCACGCGCACCACCATCGGCGCGCCGCCGAGGTCGGCGAGCGGCTTGCCCGGGAGGCGTGTCGAGGCCAGCCTTGCCGGGATCAGGACGTCGAACGCCATGTCGGCGTCAGGACGCGGATGCGGCGTCGCTGGCCTCGTCGAGCGCTCGCGCCTCGCCCTCGAGCATCACCGGAATGCCGTCCCGGACCGGGAAGGCGAGACGGTCGGCATTGCAGATGAGCTCGTCGCGCCCATCGGCGGGCGGGCGTGCACGGCGCAGCGGGCCCTTGCAGATCGGGCAGACGAGCAGGTCGAGCAGTCGGGTTTCCATCGATCAGGCGCTGGCGCGGGCAAGGGGTGGACCCAGCATTCGAAGCACGGCCGCCTCGAATGCCGGTGGGGGCTTGAAGTCTAGCGCCGCGACCCAGACGCGGGTCGTGCCGATCCGCCGGGGATCGATCTTGACGGCGTCCTTTTCGGTGACGATCACGTCGGCCGCATCCGCCGGCCAGGGCAGCGTGGCGTAGTCGAAATGATCGGGCAGGGCGAGCGGCACGATGTCGAGGCCGGCGGCGCCCAGCATCGTCCAGAAGCGCTCAGGACGGGCGACACCGGCGGCTGCATGCACACACCGCCCCTGCAGCGCTGCCAGTGCGTGCGGCGCGGCAGGCTCGCCTTGCCACCACGCCTGCAGCGAGACCGCGCCCGAGAGGCGCCGCTGCGCGGTGGTGCCCGGAAGCGCGGTCGTCGGTGCCGAGGAGTTGTAGAGCACGACGCTGCCGGCAGGCAACGATTGCGGCAACGGTTCCCGCAGCGGACCGGCCGGCAGCAGCCAGCCGTTGCCGGCGCCGCGCTCGTCGAAGACGATCACCTGGACGTCGCGGTGCAGCCGGAGGTGCTGCAAACCGTCGTCGGCCACCAGCACGTCGACCTCGGGATGGCGGGCGAGCAGCGCCCGAGCCGCCGCGACGCGGTCACGCCCGACGAAGACCGGGACATCGGCCCGCAGTCGCAGCAGCAGCGGCTCGTCGCCGCACTCGCGCGCCGGCGTCGAACGCAGCACTTCGGTGGCACCCTCGGCCGCGCCGCCGTAGCCGCGCGAGACGATCCCGGGATGGCGGCCGTGCCGCTGCAGCGCTGCCACCAGCGCGAGGACCGTCGGCGTCTTGCCGGCACCACCGACGACGAGGTTGCCGACCACCACGACCGGCACCGGCAGATGCTGCTCGCGCGGCCACCCGGCGCGATGAAGCAGGCGCCTGGAGCCGGCGAGCAGGCCGTAAAGCGCAGCCAGCGGCAGCAGCAGCATGGCCGCGGGTCCGCGCCGCAGCCAGATGTTCTGCAGTCGCTCGCGCATGCCGCCGCGCCGCCTAGCGCGCCGCGCCGCCGGCAGAGGTCTGGGTTGCGAACGCCAGGCGCGAAAGCCCGGCTCGGCGCGCGGCGTCCATCACGTTGATGACGCTCTGGTGAGCGGCGGTCGCGTCGGCGGAAACGATGACCACCGGATCGGTGATGCCGGTTGCCGCAGTTCTCAGTTCGGCGGTCAGTTCTTCCACGCCGCGCCCTTCGACCGGCTTGCGGTTGACGGCATAGCGGCCGTCGGCGGCCACCGCGACGATGATCTCCCCGGGCCGGTCGCGAGCCTTCTCAGCATCTGCCACCGGAAGCGCGATCTGCAACTCCGTGAACTTCGAGTAGGTCGTCGACAGCATCAGGAAGATCAGGATGACCAGCAGGACATCGATGAACGGGATCAGGTTGATCTCCGGTTCCTCGGGCCGCGGCTTGCGGAAGTTCAACGCCATCGCAGCGACCGCGCTCCTAGGCGGCGGCCTGTCGCGGCACGACGAAGCGCAACAGGTGGGGCACGAGCCGGTCGGCGGCCTGTTCCATGTCCAGCGTGTAGGCGTCGACCAAGCCGCGGAAGTAGCGGTAGAACATCAGCGCCGGGATCGCGATCATGAGGCCGAAGGCGGTGTTGTACAGCGCGATCGAGATGCCGTGCGCGAGCAGCGCAGGATTGTTGCCACCACTCGGCGCTTGCGAGCCGAAGATCTCGATCATCCCGATCACCGTGCCCATCAGGCCGAGCAGGGGGGCCGCCGAGGCGATCGTGCCGAGGGTGTTGAGGTAGCGTTCCATGCGGTGCACGGCGGCGCGCCCGGCGGACTCGAAGGTGCCGCGCAGGGTTTCCGGCGCGATCCGCGGTTCGGCGATGACCGCGCGAAGTCCCGTGGCCAGCACGGTCCCGAGGACCGAGTTGTCGGCGAGCTTGTTGACGACCTCCGGACCGGGAAGGCTCGCCCGGGTCACCGAGATCACCTCATCGAGCAGCCGCGGCGGCATCACCCGCGACGCCCTCAGGCTGGAGAGGCGCTCGATGATGACGGTGAGCGCGGCGATGGAGCACAACAGCAGGGGCCAGATCGGCCAACCAGCGGCTTGTATGATCGAAAGCAAGCAGGCCCTTTCGATGGCGAGCGGGTTGCGGGAGTGGCGCGATTATGGCGCTGCATGTGTGGAATGCCACCTCGCTGGCGCGTACGTTTTGCGCAATGCGTGCGCTCCGCAACACTCCCTCCAGCGACAACCCCGACTCATCCACCATTCCTGTGGACAGCTTTGTGGAAAACCTCGTTCCTCCGCTTCCGGAAGTCGGCCAGTGCTGACGCTTCGATGGAATGCTGAAACTTTAGGCATCAAAATATCCTTGTGAATCAACAACTTGCGAAACAACATCGGTTCTGCCGTGGGCATTTGTGTGCGCCAGCCCACATCCGGCGCGGCTGTGGAGTTCTCAACCCGCGCCAGTGCTGCGTTTGCCGATGATCGAGGGTGAAGCGGGTCCTGCCGAGCGCATCGTCTGGGGGGTCGCTGCGCTGCTGCAGGCGGTCTCCGATGCGCTGGTCGCGCGCTTCGGCGCCTGCACCGTTCGCGGAGAGATCTCGGGATTCACGCGAGCCTCGAGCGGACATTGCTACTTCACGCTGAAGGACGCAGACCGCGGTGACGGCACCCTGCGCTGCTGCCTTTTCCGACGTGCCGCCGGCCTGATCGATTTCCAGCCGGCGGACGGGCAGCTCGTCGATCTGCGCGGCCGGGTCACGATCTACGGCGCGCGCGGCGAACTCCAGTTCGTGGTCGAGTCGATGCGGCGCGGTGGTGCCGGCGCGCTCTACGAGCAGTTCCTGCGCCTGCGGGCGCGCCTGGAGGGCGAGGGGCTCTTCGACCCGGGCGTCAAGCGCGAACTGGCGCCGTATCCGCACAGTGTGGGTGTCGTGACCTCGCTGGGCGCGGCAGCGCTCCATGACGTGCTCACCGCGCTGGCACGGCGCGCGCCGCATGTCGGGGTGGTCGTTTATCCGAGCCTGGTTCAAGGCGCGGACGCACCCGCCTCCTTGTGTGCAGCGATCGCTTCGGCCGGCGCGCGCGCGGAGGTCGACACGTTGATCGTCTGTCGCGGCGGCGGCTCGCTCGAGGACCTCTGGGCCTTCAACGACGAGCGCGTGGTGCGAGCCATTCGCGCCGCGCCGATGCCGGTGGTCTGCGGTGTCGGTCACGAGACCGACGTGACCCTCGCCGACCTGGCCGCCGATGTGCGGGCACCGACGCCGACTGCCGCCGCCGAACTGGCGGCGCCTTCGCTCGCATCGTGTCTGGAGGCCCTGGCGGTCCGCGCGAGGGCCCTGCAGCGCCGCATGGCCGATCGGCTGGACAGCCACGGACAGCGGCTCGATCGTGCGGCCCTTCGCCTGGCCCGGCCTTCCGAAGTCGCGCGGCGGCACGCCGAGCGGCTCGGCGTGCTCGGTCATCGTCTCGGCGCGGCCATGCGTCGCAGCGGCGAGGTGCAGGAGGCCGCGCGGGTCGGGATCGAGCGCCGACTGCATCGCGCCGCGCGGGTTCGCATCGGCCAGGAAAGCGTGTACCTGGCGGCGCTCGGAGGTCGGCTCGACGCCCTGGATCCGCACCGCGTCCTGGCCCGCGGCTACGCGCTGCTAACCGACGCCGGCGGCCATGCCGTCAGCGGGGTTGCTCGGGTAGCGCCCGGAGCGACGTTGCGTGCCCTCCTGGCCGACGGCAGCCTCGACCTCGCGGTGCTTGCCGTCGACTCATCGCCGGAGAGGTAAGGTTCGAGGCCGCACCCGCAACGTTGTCAGTGCAAGCTGCCTACAATAATTTCGCGAACAACTCATCTTCGAGAGGATCTCCATGGAACACACCCTGCCGCCACTGCCGTACCCGATGGACGCGCTGGCGCCTCACCTCAGCAAAGAGACGCTCGAGTACCACTACGGCAAGCATCACAACGCCTACGTCGTCAACCTGAACAACCTCCAGAAGGGCACCGAGTTCGAATCGATGGCACTCGAAGACATCGTCAAGAAGGCGAGCGGCGGCATCTACAACAACGCCGCGCAGGTCTGGAACCACACCTTCTTCTGGAACTGCATGAAGCCCCAGGGCGGCGGCGAGCCCAAGGGCGCGCTGGCCGACGCGATCAAGAAGAAGTGGGGCAGCTACGCCGCCTTCAAGGAAGCCTTCGTGAAGAGCGCGGTCGGCAATTTCGGCTCCGGCTGGACCTGGCTGGTGAAGAAGGCCGACGGCAGCGTCGACATCGTCAACATGGGCGCGGCGGGAACGCCGCTCACGACCGCCGACAAGGCGCTGCTGACGATCGACGTCTGGGAGCACGCCTACTACATCGACTACCGCAACCTGCGGCCGAAGTGGGTCGAGACCTTCCTGGGTTCGCTGGTGAACTGGGACTTCGCCGAACGCAACTGCGCCTGAGCGGGCGTCCGGTGCGGCCCGGGCGGGGCGCCCGGGCCATTCTTCGACGCAGCGGCCCCGCTGCGTTCCGGCAGCAACCGGCGCTTCGTCGCGTCAGGGGCCGAACGGCGCCCCGCGCAGTCTTGCCCCAGGCTTGATGCCGCGCTTGGCGAACCAGCCGGCATTCATCTCCAGGACGAAGCGCACCGGCTTGGTCGAGCAGTGGCTGTCGAGCGTCTGCGGTTTCATCTCGTCGATGTTGACGACGGTGCCGTCATCGCCGACGAAGGCGACCGCCAGCGGTATCAGCGTGTTCTTCATCCAGAAGCATTGCTGGCTGGGCTGCTCGAATGCGAACAGCATGCCATTGTTGGCGGCCATCTCGGTGCGAAACATCAGCCCGATGGCGTGCTCGTCGGGAGTTCGGGCGACTTCCGCCTGGATGTTGTGAATTCCAGCATTGAGGCGGATCGACGGCAGCTTTTGGGGCCCGGACTGCGCGCCGGCGACCGTGCCGAAAACGAGGACCAGGACGCAGAGCGTCGCGCGCAGCGCGGTGGATGGAGTCATGGCGGGCATTCGGACACCGGAAGAGGGTGCATTATTCGACAACCCTTCAACGCGTGCCGGGCCCTCGCCGACGACACGTCGGGGACGCCTCTCGTTGACGATACGGGCCGTGACGGACGTCCAGATCGTCCTTGGGCGGCATGGAGACGTCGGGGCGCCATCGGACGCTGGAATAGAATTCGTGCAGTCTCACGCACTCATCGGCCGTGAGCATCACTGCGAGTCAAGCATCCCATGTATCAGCACATCAAGGTGCCCGCCGGCGGGCAGAAGATCAAGGTCAACCCGGATTTCTCGCTGCAGGTCCCAGACCAGCCGATCATTCCCTTCATCGAGGGCGACGGCACGGGTACGGATATCACGCCGGTGATGATCAAGGTCGTCGATGCCGCGGTCGCCAAGGCTTACGGGGGCAAGAAGAAGATCCACTGGATGGAGGTCTACGCCGGCGAGAAGTCGACCAAGGTCTACGGGCCGGACGTCTGGCTGCCGCCGGAGACGCTGGAGGCGGTGCGCGACTATGTCGTCTCGATCAAGGGACCGTTGACCACGCCGGTGGGCGGCGGCATCCGTTCCCTGAACGTCGCCTTGCGCCAGGAACTCGATCTCTACGTCTGCCTGCGTCCCATCCAGTACTTCGCTGGCGTGCCGTCGCCGGTGAAGGCGCCCGAGAAGACCAACATGGTGATCTTCCGCGAGAACTCGGAAGACATCTACGCCGGTATCGAGTTCGAGTCCGGCAGCGACAAGGCCAAGAAGCTGATCCGGTTCCTGGTCGACGAGATGGGCGTCAAGAAGATCCGCTTTCCGAACACATCGGGCATCGGCATCAAGCCGGTGTCGAGCGAGGGCACCGAACGCCTGGTGCGCAAGGCGATCCAGTACGCGATCGACAACGACAAGTCCTCGGTGACGCTCGTGCACAAGGGCAACATCATGAAGTTCACCGAAGGGGGCTTTCGCGACTGGGGCTATGCGCTCGCGCAGAAGGAATTCGGTGCGGAACTGATCGACGGCGGTCCGTGGATGAAGTTCAAGAATCCGAGGACCGGCAAGGAGATCGTCGTCAAGGACGTGATCGCCGATGCGTTCTTGCAGCAGATCCTGCTTCGTCCGGCCGAATACTCGGTCATTGCGACGCTGAACCTGAACGGCGACTACGTTTCCGACGCGCTGGCAGCGCAGGTCGGCGGCATCGGCATCGCGCCGGGAGCGAACCTGTCGGACTCGATCGCGATGTTCGAGGCGACCCATGGAACCGCGCCGAAGTACGCTGGCAAGGACTACGTCAATCCGGGATCGGAAATCCTGTCGGCCGAGATGATGCTGCGCCACATGGGCTGGACGGCCGCGGCCGACCTGATCATCAGTTCGATGGAGAAGTCGATCCTGTCGAAGAAGGTGACCTACGATTTCGCCCGGTTGATGGACGGCGCCACGCAGGTGTCGTGCTCGGGATTCGGCCAGGTGATGATCGAGAACATGTAGCAGAGTCACCGGCGTCTCACGACGCCCCCGAGCTCCCCGGAATGCCCCAGCTCGCTGACGCGACTGGGGCATTTCGTTTTGCGTGGACCCCGAAGGTCCTCCCGGAGATGCGCCAGGTGCGTGACCCGGACTGCGGCGGCGCTCTCCGGCACGTCTGCGCCGGCTGTTCTCGTGGGGCGTCGGAACTGGCCCGACCCTTGTGAAATAGTCCCCAGGCGCAATATGAAATCGGTGCCAGCGCAAAGACATCAACTCGATAGAATGAATCCATGCCAGACGGAAAACCCGACGATCCGGCGCCTCCGAGCCGGGCGCCCCAGCCCGACGACGGGCAGGGGGCTGTCGTTGTCGAACGCCAGCCGGCCAAGACCGAACCCCCCCGGATGTACCAGGTGGTGCTGCTGAACGATGACTACACCCCGATGGAGTTCGTCGTCATGGTTCTGCAGGAGTATTTCAAGCGCGACCTCGAGACCGCGACCCAGATCATGCTGAAGATCCACCATGACGGGCGTGGCGTCTGCGGCGTCTACTCGAAGGACGTCGCCTCGACGAAAGTGGAACTGGTGGTGGCGGCCGCGCGTCGTGGCGGCCACCCGTTGCAATGCATTATGGAGGCCGCATGATCGCCCAAGAACTCGAAGTCAGCCTGCACATGGCGTTCGTCGAGGCACGCCAGCAGCGCCACGAATTCATCACCGTGGAGCACCTGCTGATGGCGCTCCTGGACAACCCTTCCGCAGCAGAAGTCCTGCGCGCCTGCTCGGCGAACAACGACGACCTGCGCAAGAGCCTGCTGGGGTTCATCAAGGAAAACACGCCCACCGTGGGGGGTTCCGACGAGGTGGACACTCAGCCGACGCTCGGCTTCCAACGCGTGATCCAGCGCGCGATCATGCATGTGCAGTCGACCGGCAGCGGCAAGAAGGAAGTGACCGGCGCCAACGTGCTGGTCGCGATCTTCGGCGAGAAGGATTCGCATGCGGTGTACTACCTGCACCAGCAGGGCGTGACGCGCCTGGACGTGGTCAACTTCATTGCCCATGGCATCAAAAAGAGCGATACCCCCGAACCGGCCAAGCCCGGCGAGGGTGCGCCGGGTGTCGAGGCGGAGAAGGAAGAGGGCGACGGCAAGGGCTCGCCTCTGGACCAGTTCACCCAGAACTTGAACCAGCTTGCGCGCGACGGCAAGATCGATCCGCTGATCGGCCGCGAACACGAGGTCGAACGCGTCATCCAGATCCTGTGCCGACGGCGCAAGAACAATCCGCTGCTGGTTGGCGAGGCCGGGGTCGGCAAGACCGCTATCGCCGAGGGCCTGGCCTGGCGCATCACCCAGACCGAAGTGCCCGAAGTGCTGGCGAATTCCGTCGTCTATGCGCTCGACATGGGCGCGCTGCTCGCGGGCACGAAATACCGTGGCGATTTCGAGCAGCGGCTCAAGGGCGTGCTGAAGCAGCTGAAGGATCAGCCCAACGCGATTCTCTTCATCGACGAGATCCACACGCTGATCGGCGCCGGCGCTGCCTCGGGCGGCACCCTCGACGCCAGCAACCTGCTGAAGCCCGCGCTCAGTTCCGGCGCGATGAAGTGCATCGGCGCGACGACCTTCACCGAGTACCGCGGCATCTTCGAGAAGGACGCGGCGCTGTCGCGGCGCTTCCAGAAGATCGACGTCGTCGAGCCTTCCGTCGAGCAGACGGTCGAGATCCTCAAGGGCCTGAAGACCCGCTTCGAGGAGCATCACAGCGTGAAGTACGCGCTCGGGGCCTTGCAGGCGGCGGCGGAGCTCTCGGCCAAGTTCATCAACGACCGGCACCTGCCGGACAAGGCCATCGACGTGATCGACGAGGCCGGTGCCGCGCAGCGCATCCTGCCGAAGAACAAGCAGAAGAAGACCATCACGCGCTCCGAGGTCGAGGACATCGTCGCCAAGATCGCGCGCATTCCGCCCGCCAGCGTGTCGAGCGACGACCGTTCCAAGCTGAAGACGCTGGACCGCGATCTCAACAGCGTCGTCTTCGGCCAGGAGCCGGCGATCGAGGCGCTCGCCTCGGCGATCAAGATGGCGCGTTCCGGGCTCGGCCGCCCGGACAAGCCGATCGGCTCGTTCCTGTTCAGCGGCCCGACCGGCGTCGGCAAGACCGAGGTCGCCAAGCAGCTGGCCTACATCCTCGGCATCGAGCTGATCCGCTTCGACATGAGCGAGTACATGGAGCGCCATGCCGTCAGCCGACTCATCGGCGCGCCTCCGGGCTACGTCGGCTTCGACCAGGGCGGCCTGCTGACCGAGGCGATCTCGAAGAAGCCGCACGCCGTGCTGCTGCTCGACGAGATCGAGAAGGCGCACCCTGATGTCTTCAACGTGCTGCTGCAGGTCATGGACCACGGCACGCTGACCGACAACAACGGCCGCAAGGCCGACTTCCGCAGCGTCATCATCGTCATGACGACGAACGCCGGAGCCGAGGCACTGAGCAAGTCGACGATCGGGTTCACCAACTCGCGCGAGCATGGCGACGAGATGAACGACATCAAGCGCATGTTCACGCCCGAGTTCCGCAACCGGCTGGATGCGATCGTCAGCTTCAGGCCACTCGACGAGGAGATCATCCTGCGCGTGGTCGACAAGTTCCTGCTGCAGCTCGAAAGCCAGCTCGGCGAGAAGAAGGTCGAGGTCACCTTCACCGATGCCCTGCGCAAGCAGCTCGGCAAGAAGGGTTTCGATCCGCTGATGGGCGCGCGGCCGATGCAGCGACTGATCCAGGACACCATCCGGCGCGCGCTGGCCGACGAGCTCCTGTTCGGGCGCCTGGTCGAGGGTGGGCGGCTGACGATCGATGTCGATGCCGACGGCAAGCCGGTGCTCGACATCCAGCCGACGAAAAAGAGCGACAAACCGAAGGCCGAACCCGCCACCGCCTGAACCGGGTCGCGGGCACCGGGGGAAAGGGAGCTTCGGCTCCCTTTTTTCTGGGCGCGGTGTTCAGACCATAAAGGCAGCCGGGTCCTGTCGAAAGAACACCTTCAGCAGCTCATAGAGCCGGGGTTCGGCGGCGCGCATTTCTGTCGGGCTGACGAAGAAGGCCTCTGCTCCCACGGCAAAGAATTCCTCGACCGCCTCGGCGCCGTAGGGATCGAGATAGGTGTCGGCACCGGCATCGACGCGCTCGGCGAAGGCGCGGAACTGAGCATCGAGCTGCCGCGCCCAGCCACCGACCGCCTCCGGTGAACCCGTCCGACCGGCATGCAGGTCGAGGACATGCACGAATTCGTGGATGACGACGTTGTAGCCCCAGGCTGCGGATTCGCCGGCACCCGCCACGTCACGCCACGACAGCATCAAGGGACCGCCGGCCATGGCTTCGCCGCTGAGTTCCTCGACGTACTGGTGCACGATGCCGGTCTCGTCGGTGCGCTCGCGCCGCGCGGCCACTGCCGTGGGATGGACGACGATGCCGACGAATCCGGCGTAGCAGTCGAGACCGAGCTCCAGGATCGGAACGCAGGCCTGGGCCGCGATCGCGACTGCCATCCGGTCGCTGACCCTCAGTCGGCCCGCGCCGGAGAACTCCTTCTCGGCAAGAAAGAGGGTCGCCAGTTCGCGCAGCCGCACCAGGTCGGCAGCGCTGCGTCGAGTCAGGAACGGAAAGCGTCCGAGCGTGGCCCTCCAGAGCGGGTCGGGGATCGGCCTTCGGCGCAAGGTGCGCTCACGCTGCCAGCGCTTCCACGCCCTCCACAGGGGGTTCACGGCGTCGGAATCGGGCGCCGCTCCGCTGCGGCGGGCGTCAGGCGGGTGAATCCGGTCGCCGTCCAGCGCATGACCTCGGCCCGGCCCGGCACGTCATGATCGAGGTCCCAGTCGCTGAGTACGTGGCGAACGCGACCCGGCGCCATCGATTCGCTCGCAGGTCGATGGGTGTGACCGTGGACCAGCGTCGGTGCAACCGCTTCGGTCATCGCCGCGACGGCAGCGTCGCCATCGATGTCGTGCCAGCGGCCTGTCTTCGATTGCTCGCTTTCGGTGCGCAGCGCCCGCGCGAGGTCACGGCGTTCCTCGAGCGGCCTGGCCAGGAAGCCTTGCTGCCAGGCCGGGTTGCGGACGACGGCGCGGAACTGCTGGTAGGCCGTGTCGCCGAGGCACAGGGCGTCGCCGTGGGTCAACAGGACGCGCTCACCGAACGCGTTGAACACGGTGGGGTCGGCAAGCGCCACGACCCCGCAGGCGTCGAGCATCTCGTGCCCGACGAGGAAGTCGCGGTTGCCGACCATGAAGCCGATCCACCGTCGCCCGGCGGCTTCGCGCAGCACTTCGGAAGCTTGCGCCTCGAAACTGGCCGTGCGGGAGTCGTCGCCGATCCACGCTTCGAACAGGTCTCCCAGGATCACGACGGCCTCCGCCGAGGTCTCCCGGAGGTAGCGGGCCCAGGCTTCAAAGGTACGCGGCGTGTCGGCGCCAAGGTGGAGGTCGCTGATGAAATCGATCGCGTCCCACGTTCCCGGTGCGACGACTTCGGCCGGCCGGTCTGCGGTGCTCACAACAGGCCGGCCGCGCGCATCAGTCCAGGAGCGTCGCGCGCTCGATCGTCACGTCCTCGACCGGCACGTCGTCGTGCCCGGACTTGCGCCCCGTCGGCACGCGCTCGATCGCATCCACGATGTCGGTGCCGTCCACCACGCGTCCGAAGACGGCGTAGCCCCAACCCTGCGCCGAAGGGGCCTTGTGATCGAGAAAGGCGTTGTCGGCGACGTTGATGAAGAACTGCGCAGTCGCCGAGTGCGGATCCGAAGTCCGTGCCATCGCAAGGGTGTAGCGGGCATTCTTGAGGCCATTGTTGGCTTCGTTCTGGATCGATGCGCCGGTGGGCTTTTGCCGCATGCCGGGCTCGAACCCGCCACCCTGAACCATGAAACCCGGAATCACTCGGTGGAACACGGTGCCGTCGTAGTGGCCCTTCTTCACGTGCTCGATGAAGTTGCGCACGGATTCCGGCGCCTTGGCGTCGTCGAGCTCGATGCGCACGATGCCCTTGTTCGTCTTCAGTTCGACCTGCTTCGTCATGTCATTTCTCCAGGGTCGCGTTCTTGATCACGACCGGTTCGTTCGGAAAATCGCCCGGGCCGGTGGCTCCGGTGCGAATCTTGTCGACCACCTCCATCCCCGACACCACCTTGCCGAAGACCGCGTAGCCGTTGCCGTCGCGCGACTGCGCGGCGTTCAGGAAGTCATTGTCCTTGACGTTGATGAAGAACTGCGCCGTCGCGGAATTGGGATCGAAGGTGCGAGCCATCGCCACGGTTCCGCGGGCATTGACGAGGCCGTTGCGGCTTTCCAGCGGAATCGGGGGGCGGGTGGCCTTCTCGGTCCGGTCGGCGGTCATGCCCCCGCCCTGGATCATGAAGTTCGCAATGACACGGTGGAAGATGGTGCCGTTGTAGTGACCGGCCTTGACATACTGGACGAAATTGTCGACTGACTTGGGCGCCTTGGCCGCATCGAGCTCGATCACAATGTCGCCCGCCGTCGTCGCCAGCTTGACGCGTTGTGCGGCGGCGTTGAAGGTGGCGCCCAGGGCGAGCACCATCACCATGATGGCGCGCCCGGAAAGAATGAACTTCAGCATCGGCTTCCTCTGAGGTTGAAAGGCAAGGGATCAGCGGCGGACGGTTCCGCCGGCCGCGGGCGCACTCGCCGCGCCCGGCAGTTGTCGCACGAGAGCCAGTTTGGCAGGAACGCCGGCGCGGCCCGGGTCGAGCCGCAGTGCCGTGGCGTAGGACTGCGCGGCGAGAGCGGCGTATACGTCGGCGAGGTTTTCGTGGGCGGTCGCGTACCCGGGCCGCAACCGAAGCGCCTCCTCGAGTTCGGTGCGCGCCGGTCCGAATCGACCGGCAGCGGCGTACAGCGCGGCGAGGTTGTTGTGCGGTTCCGCGAGATCCGGAAAGTCCTGGATCAGGTTCTCGAGCGCCGTGATCGCCTCGTCGCGGCGGCCTGAATCGGCGAGGAGGGTCGCCCGCTGGAAGCGCATCCGGGCATCGCGCGGATGGTCGACGAGGAACGTCTCGGCGCGCTGCAATGCGGCCGCGTTCTGCCCGGCCTCCTGCAGTCGCGTGACCTCGCCCAACTCGTCGGCCCGCGCCAAACCTGTGCACAGAACGGCCATCGCCCACCCCATCGCGATCGTCGAGAGTCGGAAGCTCATGGAGGAATCTTGCGGTCGTGGCGTCTGAAGGGACGGTCGCGCGACGTGCGCTGGCGAGTGGCCGGAGAGGCCCGCTATACTGATTCGATTGTAGTTCAGGCCCTGTCGCAGCGGCCTGTTTGCAGCGAGCGCAGCTCGGCAAAGTCCGCCGGGCTCCGAGATCGTCCTCTCGCCTTTGCCTCGCGCCGCCCTCGACGATTGCCCCCGTGAGACTGCCCCGAGAGACTGCTTCCGGCCGATGACACTTCGCCTTCACAACTCGCTCTCCCGCGCCGTCGAAGCGTTCGTTCCGATCGAGCCGGGACGCGTGCGCATGTATGTGTGCGGAATGACGATCTACGACCTGTGCCACATGGGGCACGCCCGATTCCTCGTGGCCTTCGACATGGTGCAGCGCTGGCTGAGGGCGCTCGACTACGACGTCACCTACGTACGCAACATCACCGACATCGACGACAAGATCATCCGTCGGGCGCTCGAACGCAACATCGCCTTGCGCGAACTGACCGAGGAGATGACGGCGGCGATGCACGTCGACCTCGCCGCGCTCGGCATCGAGGCGCCGACGCACGAGCCGCGTGCCACCGAACACGTGCGCGGGATGCTCGACATGATCGGCTTGCTGGAGGATCGCGGGCTGGCGTACCGGTCGTCCAGCGGTGACGTGAACTTCGCGGTGCGCAAGTTCCCGGGTTACGGCAAGCTCTCGGGAAAGTCGCTCGACCAGCTGCGCGCCGGCGAGCGTGTCGCGGTCCTCGATGGCAAGGAGGATCCGCTCGACTTCGTGCTCTGGAAAGCGGCCAAGGACAGCGAGCCGCCCGATGCGAAGTTTCCGGCAACCTATGGACCGGGCCGCCCAGGCTGGCACATCGAATGCTCGGCGATGTGCAAGGCGCTGCTGGGTGACCACTTCGACATCCATGGTGGCGGCATCGATCTGCAGTTTCCCCACCACGAGAACGAGATCGCGCAGAGCGAAGGGGCCCGTCCCGGCCCATTCGTCAACTACTGGCTGCACAACGGCCACCTGACGCTCGACAACGAGAAGATGTCGAAGTCGCTCGGCAATTTCTTCACGATCCGCGACGTGCTGAAGCGCTACGACGGTGAGACGCTGCGCTTCTTCCTGCTGCGCTCGCACTATCGCAGCCCGGTCGCGTTCAGCGACTCGAATGTCGAGGACGCTCGAACCGGTTTGCGCCGGCTGTACACGGCACTCGACAGCGTCGAGGACGCAGCAACCGTCCCTGTCGACTGGAATGCCCCGGCGGCGACGACCTTCCGGGCCGCCATGAACGACGACTTCAACACCCCGTCGGCCGTGGCGGCGCTCTTCGATCTGGCGAGCGAGGTCAACCGCTCCCGTTCGCCGGCCCTGGCCGCTCAGCTCAAGGCGCTCGGCGCGACCCTGGGCTTGCTGCAACAGGCCCCGCGCAGCTTTCTGCAGGCGGGTAACTTCGTCGACGAGGCCGAGATTGCGGCGCGCATCGAAGCGCGCGTGCAGGCCAAGTCGGCTCGCAATTTCGAACTCGCCGATCGGATCCGATGCGAACTCGCGGCCGAAGGCGTCGTCCTGCAGGACTCGCCCTCCGGGACCACTTGGGTGAAGGCCTGAGGCATGCCGGGTCGCCAGCAGAGTGCCGTGGAATGCTGGGACGATGCGTGCCGGCACCTCGTCAAGCGCGACCGGGTGATGCGCAAGCTCATCCCCCGGTTCGGCGACGGTCGGCTGCAAAGTCCCGGCGACGCCTTCACTACGCTGGCGCGATCGATCATCGGACAGCAGATCTCGGTGAAGGCGGCGCAGTCGGTCTGGGATCGCTTCGCGGCGCTGATGAGCGGGCCGTCGTCAAGGCTCGCCCCTGATGCGGTGCTGGACCTGGCGACTTCGGAGATCCGCGCTGCCGGGCTGTCGGCGCGCAAGGTCGAGTATCTGCGCGACCTGGCACAGCACTTCCAGGCCGGCAGCGTCCATGTTCGCCAGTGGCAGCAGATGGACGACGAGGCGATCATCGACGAGCTCGTGGCGATCCGGGGCATCGGGCGATGGACGGCGGAGATGTTCCTGATCTTCCACCTGATGCGACCGAATGTGCTGCCGCTCGACGACGTCGGCCTCATCAAGGGCATCAGCGTCAACTACTTCAGCGGCGAGCCGGTTTCGCGCGTCGAAGCACGCGAGGTCGGGGACGCCTGGGCACCCTTCCGGTCGGTTGCCACATGGTACATTTGGCGCAGCCTCGACCCCCTGCCGATCGCGTGTTGAACGCGCCTCGAGCCGCACCGGCGAATCCCTACACGCGGCCCTGATCGATGAGTCCGGACGTCCCCCGATGAGCAAAAGACACTTCCTCGATTTCGAGCAGCCCGTGGCCGAACTCGAATCGAAGATCGAGGAACTGCGCTACGTGCAGAACGAGTCGGCGGTCGACATCTCGGACGAGATCGATCGCCTCAGCAAGAAGAGCCTGGTCCTCACGAAGGACATCTATTCGGGATTGACGCCGTGGCAGGTGACGCAGATCGCGCGCCACCCTCAGCGGCCGTACACGCTCGACTACGTCAACGAGATCTTCACCGACTACCAGGAACTGCACGGCGACCGCGCCTTCGCCGACGACCAGTCGATCGTCGGCGGGCTGGCCCGCTTCAATGGCCAGGCCTGCATGGTGCTGGGTCACCAGAAGGGCCGGGACACCAAGGAACGCGGGCAGCGCAACTTCGGCATGTCGCGCCCCGAGGGCTATCGCAAGGCGCTGCGCCTGATGAAGCTCGCCGAGAAGTTCGCGATCCCCGTCTTTACCTTCGTCGACACGCCGGGCGCCTATCCGGGCATCGGCGCCGAGGAGCGTGGCCAGTCCGAAGCGATCGGTCGCAACATCTTCGAGATGGCGCAGCTCGAGGTGCCGATCATCGTCACCATCATCGGCGAGGGCGGTTCGGGCGGCGCGCTCGCCATCAGCGTCGGCGACCAGTTGCTGATGCTGCAGTACTCGATCTACTCCGTGATCTCGCCCGAAGGGTGCGCGTCGATCCTCTGGAAGACGGCCGAACGCGCGGCCGACGCGGCCGACGCGCTCGGCATCACGGCCCATCGCCTGAAGGCGCTCGGGCTCGTCGACAAGATCGTCAACGAGCCGGTCGGTGGTGCGCACCGCGATGCCAAACAGATGTCGGCCTTCCTCAAGCGCGCCCTCAGCGACGCCTTTCGCCAGGTGGCCGACCTGCCGGTTCGCGACCTCCTCGAGCGGCGTTACGAGCGGCTCCAGTCGTACGGTCGGTACACCGACACCACCGCGCGCTGAGCGAGCCGTGGCAGCGGGGCCGGTCGCGGTGGCGTACAGCGGCGGCCGTGATTCGACGGCCTTGCTGGACGCCACCCTGCGAGCCGCCGCGCCACTCGGCATCGAGGTCGTCGCGCTCCACGTTCACCACGGCCTCAGCGCCCATGCCGATGCATGGCTCGCGCATTGCCGCGATCGTTGCGCCGAACTGGCGCAGGAAGGCGCGGCGCTCGTCTTCGACTGGCGGCGCGTCGCGGGTCGGCCCGCCCGAAGCGAGAGCGTCGAAGCCTGGGCCCGGCAGGCGCGCTACGCAGCGCTGACGTCGATGGCGAAGGAAGCGGGGGCGTCCCTGGTGCTCCTCGGGCACCATCGCCGCGACCAGGCCGAAACCTTGCTGCTGCAGGCCCTCCGGGGCGCCGGCGTTGCCGGCCTCGCCGCCATGCCGCGCCTGGCGGTCCGCGACGGCATCACCTGGGCCCGACCCTGGCTCGACACGGGCGACGACGAGATCAGGGACTATGTCCTCGACCACGGCCTCGAGCACATCGTCGACGACAGCAACTGCGACTCGCGATTCGACCGGAATCGCCTGCGCGTTGCGGTGTGGCCGCACCTCGTGAAGGCGTTTCCGAACGCCGAGACTGGCCTTGCAACTGCGGCATCGTGGGCCCACGAGGCGTCATGCGCGCAAGGCGACCTGGCCGCCCTCGATCTCCTGGTCGCGGCAGCCGGGGACGGTCTCGATGTCGAGCACTGGACACGACTGTCCTCATTGCGCCGGAAGAATGCGCTGCGGGCCTGGTTGAAGCAGACCCTTCCTGTGCCTTCTCCGGCGACCCTGCTGGCGCGGCTCTGCGACGAGCTTCCTCGGTGCCGCAGCGCACGCTGGCCCGCTGCGGGTGGCGAGTTGAGGCTGCATCGCGGCGCGATGCGCTGGCAACCCTCGCCGCACAGCCCACCGGACTTGGCGTCGTTCACGACCGAATCGCTGTTGCGCATCGGTCGCGCCGGGACCTATCGCCTGCCGGGGTGGCTCGGCACCTTGAAGGCCACGCGAGCCCGAGAGGGCGGCGTCGCCGTCGCCAGGCTTGAAAGTCTGCAGCTGCGGGCGCGGCAAGGGGCCGAGCGCTTCCAGGCCGGACCGGGGCGTCCGCCCCGGGAGTTGAAAAAGCAGTACCAGGCCGCGGGCATTCCGGCTTGGCAGCGCGACGGTCCACTGGTCTACAGCGACGGGCGCCTGATCTTCGTCCCCGGGCTGGGGATCGACGCGCGCGTGGTCGCCGCGGCAGGCGAGCCGCAGTTGAGGCTCGAGTGGATCCCTGACTCCGGCCGCCCCGCCAGCGCCTGAACGAGATTTGCCCGCGGCTAGAATTGCGGGTTCGGCGCGGCAAAACCAGGTCCTGCAGCGCCGCTCACGACGCACTCCCATGTCCCTCATCGTTCACAAGTACGGCGGCACTTCGATGGGCTCGCCGGAGCGCATCCGCAACGTGGCCAAACGGGTCGCCAAATGGTCGCGGGCAGGGCATCAGATGGTGGTGGTGCCGTCGGCGATGAGTGGCGAGACCAATCGTCTGCTCGGACTCGCCAAGCAGGTTTCGCCACCGCAGATCACTGCGGCCGTGCTGCGCGAACTCGACATGATCGCGTCGACGGGTGAACAGGTGTCTGTCGGGCTGCTGGCGATCGCTCTGCAGGCCGAGGGCATCGAGGCCGTCAGCTATGCCGGCTGGCAGGTGCCGATCGCGACCGACACGGCCTACACCAAGGCGCGTATCCGCAGCATCGACGACCGGCGCGTGCGCGCCGATCTGGCTGCCGGCAAGGTCGTCGTGATCACCGGCTTCCAGGGCTGCGATGTCGACGGCAACATCACGACGCTCGGTCGCGGCGGCTCCGACACCTCGGCGGTCGCGGTGGCAGCGGCGATGAACGCCGACGAGTGCCTGATCTACACCGACGTCGACGGTGTCTACACGACCGATCCGCGCATCGTCGCCGACGCCCGTCGCCTGACGACGATCAGCTTCGAGGAGATGCTGGAGATGGCGAGCCTCGGCTCCAAGGTCCTCCAGATCCGTTCGGTCGAATTTGCCGGCAAGTACCGCGTGCCCTTGCGGGTGCTTTCGAGCTTCACGCCATGGGACATCGACATCGCCGAAGAGGCGCAGTCGGGCACGCTCATCACATTCGAGGAAGACGAGAAAATGGAACAAGCCGTCGTGTCCGGGATCGCGTTTAACCGCGACGAGGCCAAGATCAGCCTGCTCGGCGTCACCGACAAGCCGGGTGTGGCCCACCTGATCCTCGGCCCCGTGGCCGAGGCCAACATCGATGTCGATGTGATCATCCAGAACGTCTCGCACGACGGCCGCACCGACTTCTCGTTCACGGTCCACCGAAACGACTATGCGCGCACGATGGACCTTTTGAAGGAACGCGTGATGCCGCAGGTAGGCGCCTCCGATCTCCTCGGCGACCCGCGCATCTGCAAGGTGTCCATCGTCGGCATCGGCATGCGCTCGCATGTCGGCGTGGCCAGCCGGATGTTCAGCGTGCTGAGCGACGAGGGCATCAACATCCAGATGATCACGACGAGCGAGATCAAGACCAGCGT
>JBBQCD010000073.1:0-22027 GCA_038318385.1 Burkholderiales bacterium
CCTCGCGCAGCGCCTCGCCGAAGGCCCAGGCGCGCGCCAGCGGCGTCAGCGGCGGGCCCTGGCAGTTGATGTTCACGGGGATCACCGGCAGGTCCCAGGCCGGCGTCAGGAAGTGCAGCGGCACCATCAGGCCGTGGTCGAACTTCCACTCCTCGGCGTAGGCGACGTCGGAGCGCGCCATCACGCCGCGGATGATCCGCGCCGAAAGCGCCGCATCGCCCGGAATGCGCGTCTTCTCGATGCCGAGCCACTTCGGATCCTCGATCGGCCCCTCGTAGTGGTCGGCCATGCCCATCGCATAGGCGGGCATGTTGTCCATGAAGAAGTTCGCGAAGTGCTCGGCGCCGATCAGCACCAGCGCATCGGGCCGCGCCGCGCGCATCGATTCGCCCAGGCCATAGAGCTCGGCGTGGAGCGCGTCCTTCATGGCCGGGTCGGCCAGGTGAGCACGCCCGGTGATCCCGGGAGCGTGGCTGCAGACGCCGGCGAAGACCAGACTCATACGCCCGCCACCTTCTCGTCGAGCGTCGTCGTCATCGCATAGATGCCGGCACGCACCGGTCCGTGGCGGCGCACGCCTTCGCGCATGGACTCGATGTAGTCGGCCCACGGCATGCCGAGGAGCGCGGCGTAGTGCATCAGCAGCTGGCCGTTGGAGCCGAGCACGTAGAGCTTGCCGACGTCGCCGTCGAGGATCGCCGCGCGCTCCTCGGCGTCGAGCTCGTAGCCGTCGAGCAGGCCCGGCAGGTCCTCGCGGAAGCGCCGCTGAACCGCGGCGTCGCGGTTCAGGTGGTAGAGAAACTTCTGGGTGCTGTAGAGGCTCATCGGTGCCCGTCCGCTCTGTCAGGCGCCCCAGTGCGGGATGTGATGCGAACCCAGGCTGACGGCGATGTTCTTCGGCTCGAGGAAGACCTCGTAGCTCCAGGTCCCACCCTCGCGACCGGTGCCCGAGGCCTTGGTGCCGCCGAAGGGCTGGCGCAGGTCGCGCACGTTCTGGCTGTTGACGAAGCACATGCCGGCCTCGATGGCCGCGGCGACGCGGTGGGCGCGGCCGAGGTTCTCGGTCCAGACGTAGCTCGACAGGCCGTAGTCGATGTCGTTGGCGATGCGGATCGCGTCGGCCTCGTCGTCGAACGGGATCAGGCAGGCGACCGGGCCGAAGATCTCGTCCTGGGCGATCTTCATCGCGTTGTCGACGTCGGCGAAGACCGTCGGCAGCACGTAGTTGCCCTTGGCGAACGCGGCCGGCAGCACCGGCGCATCGAGGCCGCCGCACAGCAGCGTGGCGCCCTCCTTCGGCCCGAGCTCGATGTAGCGGCGCACCTAGGCCAGGTGCGCCGCGCAGATCAACCGGCCGACGTAGGTCTTCTCGTCGAGCGGGTCGCCGACATTGAGGCGCTTCGCACGTGCCGCGAACTTCGCCGCGAAGTCGGCATAGATCGAGCGTTGCACCAGGATGCGCGAGCCAGCGGTGCAGCGCTCGCCGTTGTTCGAGAAGATCATGAACACCGCGGCGTCGAGCGCGCGCGCCAGGTCGGCGTCGTCGAAGATCACGAACGGGCTCTTGCCGCCGAGCTCCATCGAGAACTTCTTCAGACCGGCCGACTTGACGATGCGGTTGCCGGTCGCGGTCGACCCGGTGAAGGAGATCGCGCGCACATCGGGGTGCGCGACCAGCGGCTCGCCGGCCTCGGCGCCATAGCCATGGACGATGTTCAGCACCCCGGCCGGGATGCCGGCCTCCAGCGCCAGCTCGCCCAGGCGCGCCGCGCTCAACGGGGAGAGCTCGCTCATCTTCAGCACCGCGGTGTTGCCGAAGGCGAGCGCCGGTGCGACCTTCCACGTCGCCGTCATGAACGGCACGTTCCACGGGCTGATCAACGCGCAGACGCCGACCGGGTGGAACAGCGTGTAGTTCAGGTGCGTCGGCGTCGGGTAGGTGTGGCCGTCGACGCGCACGCACATCTCGGCGAAGTAGCGGAAGTTGTCGGCCGCGCGCGGCACCAGTTGCTTGCCGGTCTGGGCGATGACCTGCCCGGTGTCGCGGGTCTCGGTCTCGGCGATCTCGGGCACGTGCTGCGTGATCAGGTCGGCCAGGCGCACCATCAGCTTCGCGCGCTCGGTCGCAGGCCGGCCGGCCCAGGCCGGAAACGCCGCCTTCGCGGCGGCGACCGCGGCATCGACTTCGGCGGCGCCGCCCTGCGCGACCTCGGCCAGCACTTCCTGAGTCGCCGGGTTGACGGTCTCGAAATAGCGCGCGCCTTCGACAGTGCGGCCGGCGATGAGGTGATGGATGCGCATGTCAGATTCCAGGAGGGCGGCGGCGAGGGAGGCGCAACGCGGCGGCCGACCCTTCCGGCCGATTTTGCCGCATCGCGCCCGGGCCGACTTGACGGTGGGCAATGCGGCGACGGCTGGTCGCCGGCACTGTCATTTCGCCGCGCCGATCGGCTTGACGAGCGCACCCCATTTCCTCGACTCCGCCGCGATGAAGCGGCCGAAATCGTCGGGGCCGAGATAGGCCGGCTCGACCGCGAGCGCAAGCAGCCTGGCCTGGACCTCAGGCTTGTCGAGCGCCTGGTGGATCTCCTTCGAGAGCCGGGCGACCACTGCCGGCGGTGTACCGGCCGGGGCGAACATGCCCATCCAGGCGGTGGCGGCGTAGCCGGGCATCCCGCCCTCGGCGATCGTCTGGATCTCCGGCGCGGTCTTCGAGCGCACGGGGGAGGTGACGCCGAGCGCGACCAGCGTGCCGGCCTTGATGTGCGGATAGGCCGAGGTGAGGTCGACCACCGCCACCGGAATCTGCCCGCCGATCACGTCGCTCACCGTCGGCCCGCTGCCGCGATACGGCACGTGGGTCATCCGGATCTTCGCCGTTGCCGCGAACAGTTCGGCCGACAGGTGCTGCGCGGTGTTGACGCCGGTCGAGCCGTAGCTGATCGAGTCGGGCTTCGCGCGCGAGCGCTCGATCAGTTCGGCGGTCGAGCCGATACCCGACTTCGCGCCCGCGACGAAGACCAGCGGGATGTCCGCCACCTTGGCGAGCGGCGCGAGTTGGGTCTCCGGCTTCAGGGGCGGGCTGTCGGGCAGGTGCGGATTGATCACGAGCGCGCCGGTCGCGCCCATCGCGATCGTGTAGCCGTCAGGCGGTGCCTTGGACACCGCGATCAGCGCGGTCGCGCCGCCGCCGCCGGGACGGTTGTCGACGACCACGGCCTTGCCGAGCGCGGCCTGTAGTTCCGCCGCGACAATGCGCGCGATACCGTCGGCCGACGCCCCGGTGGCGAACGGCGGCGGCGCGGAAAGCGCCGGAAAACGGTGTCGGGGCGGCGCAGTCAGGAGGTGCGCCGCCACGAAGGGTCTCGGCGAGGGCGGCCACGTCGTCGGGTAGTCGCATGCCGCGCCAGGCCACGTGGCGATCCGGACGCGACAGCACCAGGGCGTGGTCGTACACGGCGCCGGCCGCCGTCGGCGACAGGTCGAGCAGGTGCATCGGCACGCGGCGGTCCGCAGCGGCGCGCAGCAGCGGCTCGATGTCGATCGTTGGATCGGTGCGCAGCAGGGTGTAGCCCGCGCCCAGCGCGTCGTAGAGCGATCGCCCGTCGTCGAGCCAGACATGCGGCGTGCGGCATCCCGGCACGGTCGACGGCGTGAACGACGCCATGGCATAGGCAGGAGGAGCCGCGCCTTCGTAGGCGATGAGCGGCGAGCGCTCGTAGTAGTAGCCGAAATTGAGGCCGCCGCAGCAGTATTGCTGGACGTTGAGCTCGTAGAGCGCGCGCCCGGCAGCGGCCCGCGCCGCCTCGCCTTCGGCGCCTTCGGCCTCGATGCCGGCGGGCACCGACTCGCGTTGGCGCTGCAGGGCCAAGGCATGGTTCATCGCGAAATGCGAGACCTGCTCGGTGATCGGCAGGCGCTCGGCCTCGTAGGCGTCGAGCATCGCCGGGCCGCCCCAACCCTGCAGGTGCGCTGCCAGCGCCCACGACAGGTTCATCGCGTCGGCGATGCCGGCATTCATGCCGTAGCCGGCCATCGGCACCCACAGGTGGGCGGCGTCGCCGCAGATGAAGGCGCGGCGGTCGCGGAAGCGATCGGCGACGAGGCGGCGCGCGACCCAGTCCTCCTTGCTGATCACTTCGTAGGCGAAGTCGGCGTCGACGCCGAGGATCGTGCGGATCGCCCAGTCGCGGTCGACGGCGTCGAAGTCGGTCTCCGCCTGCGTCAGGTAGTTGTGCAGCAGCCAGGTTTCGCGTCCGTCGATGGCGTAGACGTTGCCGCTGCGGCGCGGGTTGAGCGAGAACGTGGCCCAGGCCGGCGGATTCTGCAGCCGCGCCAGCAGGCCGGGCGCGCGGAAGTAGGTCGACTGCACCCGACCGACGACGTCGGTGCCGGACAGCCGGGCGCCGATCGCCTTGCGCACGGTCGAGCGGCCGCCGTCGCAGCCGACGATGAATTGAGCATCGACGGCGAACGGGGCGCCTGACTCCAGATCACGTCCGCTCGCGCGAACGCCATCCTCGTCCTGCGTGAAGGCGTCGATCGCGGCGCGGTTGACGATGCGCACCCCGGGTGTCGCCGCCGCGCGCTCGAACAGGATCGGCTCGAGGTAAATCTGGTTGATGCGATGCGGCGGCTCGGGTGTCGGCCAGTCGGTGTCGGGGCCGCCGCGGGCCGAGTAGCGATCGCGACGACAGGGAATGGGGATCCGCGACAACTCGGCGCCCGTCGTCGTCGTCCGGTAGGCGACGTCGTTCGGGTAGTCCGCCGGCAGGCCGGCGTCGCGCACCTGGTGTGCGAAGCCGAGCTGGCGAAAGACCTCCATCGAACGCGCCGAAACATGGTTGCACTTCACGCTCGGCGGCTCGCCGCGGCGACGCATCTCGACGACGAGCACGTCGATGCCGCGCTGCGCCAGGTCGATGGCCAGCACCAGCCCGACCGGCCCGGCGCCGACGATCAGGACCTGGGCGCGATGGTGGCGCGACGCTTCCCCTGCGGGCGATGACGCCGCGCCCGGACCGGCGCTGGGAGAGGCCATGGCGGGTGACTTCAGAAGAAGACCGTCAGGTTCTTCGCCAGCAGCACGTTCTGGTAGAGCGTGATCTCGCGGCGCGCCAGCTGCCAGCCGGCGCCGCTGCGACGCAGCACGTCGTCGCGTCGGCCGACGAAGGTATAGGCCTCGCGCTCGCAGCGGTTCTGGTAGATCAGGAGCCGGCTGCCGACATCGATCTCCTCGTCGCCCGCCGCGTTGACGCGGCTCCCTTCCACCTGGACGTTCGAGACCATGCGGCAGACCCGCGACAGCGGTTCCTCGGCCCAGTGGACGCCGGTGAGGATCTGCTCGACCCGCTTGGTCAGGGTCCACTTGCCTTCGTTGAACCAGCTCATGTCCTTCTCGCGCCGCGTCTTCTCGCGCGCCGCATGCTGGCCGGCCTTGACGTTGAACATCATCGGCATGAAGTAGACGAGGTCGTCGGCCAGGGTGGCCAGCCAGGCCTGGAAGTCGCGCTTGTCGAGGAGGTCGGCTTCGTCGTAGAGAAACTCCTCGGCCTCGCGGCGCAGCTCGAAATAGCGCGCATCGCGGGCCATACGCGGCGTCGCCCGGGCGGCGGCCTCGCTGCGGGCGGCGGGCGTGGAGGCAACAGCCGAAGGCGGCGCAGTCGAGGACATGGTGTTCATCATGGCGTGAGAAATGAAGGGTCGAAGATTCGACGGGTGTTTCGCAGGAGGCTCCGAAGGAGCGCGGCGGCTCTCCGCTCAGGCCCTGGCTGCCAGCGGGCCGCCCTGCTGCGCGAAGCAACCGACATCGAGCACGGTGCCGGAGATCGTGGCCGCGTCGTCCGACAGCAGGAAGGCGATGGCCGCACCGAGGTCGGCGCCGCTGACCGCGCGGCCGGCGGCGCTGCCTACAGCGCCGCGGCCCAGGAAGGCGTCGACGTCGCCGCCGAAGCGGCCGACGCTCATTCCGCTGACGATGCCCCCGCCGCCCGGGATGACGACGTTGACGCGCACGCGGGCGTGGAAGTGGTCGTAGGCCATCGCCGTGCTGAGGGCGAAGATGCCGCCCTTGCTCGCTGCGTAAGCGGCCATGTTGGGCTTGCCGTGGCCGGCACCCGAGCCGACGTTGACGATGGCGCCGCCGCCCTGCGCGATCATCTGCGGCAGCACCGCGCGGCTCATCAGGTAGGTGCCCTTGAGGTTCACGCCGACGATGCGCTCGAACAGGGCCTCGTCGGTGTCGAGCACCGTGCCGAGCGGACCGATCGCGGCGTTGTTGACGAGGCCGTCGACGCGTCCGTGCCGCTCCATCGCACGGCGCACGACGCGAGCGACGTCGGCGGCATTCGACACGTCGGCAACGAGGATGTCGGCCTCCAGGCCCTCGGCTTCGAGCGCGGCGCGGACGCCGTCGACGCCCTCGGCCGTGCTCGACACCTGGCGCTCGGCCAGGCCGAAGGCCACGACCCGATGCCCTCGGCGGGCGAGTTCGACGACGACCCCGGCCCCCAGGCCGTAGGTGCCGCCGCTGACGATGGTGACGGGCATGGCCATGCGCGGGTCGGGCCTTGTCGACGATCGGGCGGCTTCAGCCGCCGATGCTGGCGGGCGCCGTGTCGTGGCGCCCGAGCAGCGTGTCCCAGTCCGCGCCGGCCATGTAGTCGCGCCAGCGGCGGTAGAACTGGCGCGGGTTCTCCTCGCTGACCTGCAGGCTGACGTTGCCCGGCAGCGGGCCGTCGGCCTGCACCTTGCCGAGCGACTGCTGGTAGTTGAACGGGTAGCGCCGTGCGATCACGCCGCGGCTGCCCGCCGTCGCATAGTTCCAGTTCTCCATGTCGTCCTGCTCGGTCATGCCGGCCGGCCCCGAATAGCGCATGTAGTAGATGCGCAGGAAGTCCTTCACGGCCTCGGGCGCGTCGGCGTCGACGAGGAAGAAGCGCCACGCCTCCGTCGATTCCGGGCCATCCGGATGCCAGACGCACAGGTTGCGCGGCTGGCTGCCGTGGAAGGAGACGTTGGGGTAGATCGTGCCGACGAACGGCACCAGTCGATGACGGTCGCCCATGCGGCGCTTGCGCTCGGCGTGGCAATGGCGGAAGTACTCGGCGATCACCGGGTTGTCGCGGTAGGTGTCGACGAACTCGGTGCCTTCGGGCATCAGCGCGCTGTGGACTCCGTGGCCGGCGGGAAAGTTGATCCAGACATGGCGTGCATGCTCGAGCTCGTTGTCGCGCCGGCCCTTCACGCCGGCTTCGGCGCTCGGCCCGATGCCGATCATGTCGACCGAACGGTGGCTGACGTTGTGATACGTGTCGCCGAGGAAATTCTCGGCCGCGAACTTCCAGTTGCAGGGGATGACCCACTTGTGGACGCCGACGAGCACCTCGGACCCGCCCTCGCGACCGTCCCGGCAGTCGAGGGCAAGGTCGAGGTGCTCCTTCGCGTCGCCGAGATAGGTCAGGAAGTCGGGCGCCTGGTCGTCCCAGCTGGCCCAGACGGTGCCCTTGTAGAGGGCCATCTTCGGCACCTCGACCAGCGACCACTCGTCCTTGTCGAGCTGGCCTTCGTAGAGGCCCTTGAACTGCGGCACGCCGGTCAGCTTGCCGTCGGTGCCGTAGGTCCAGCTGTGGTACGGGCAGACGAACATGGCGGTGTTGCCGTGGTCGTACTGGCAGACCTTCATGCCGCGATGCCGGCATGAGTTGAGCAGCACGTGGACCTTGCGCGCCTTGTCGCGCACCAGGATCACCGACTCGGCACCCATGCGCGAGGCGAAGTAGTCACCCGGGTTCGGGATCTGGCTTTCGTGGCCGACGAAGAGCCAGGCGCGGGTGAAGACCTTCTCGAGCTCTTCCTCGTGGACGGCGCGGCTGGAGAAGATCTCGCGGCTGATGCGACCGCCGCGCAGGTCGATCATCGCGTCGTAACGGGAGGCAGGCGTGATGGGGATCATCGGCGGATCTCGTCTCGCAAAGATGGGGCCTGGTTCAGTCGGCCTTGATGCCGGCGCTCTTCGCCACGGCCGTCCACTTGGCCAGGTCGCCGGCGATCTGGCGGCCGAACGCCGCGGCATCGGTGTTGCCGGGCTCCATGCCGATCTTCTCCAGTCCGGCGATGACGTCCTTCTCGGCGAGGATCTCCTTCAACGCGTCACGCAGCCGGTTCGTCACCTCCGGCGGCGTGCCCTTGGGCACCACCAGGCCGGTCCAGATCGGCACGTCGTATCCGGCGACGCCGGCTTCGGCGACGGTCGGCACGTCCGGCAGGATCGGCGAGCGCTTCGCGGTCGTCACCGCCAAAGCGCGGATCTTGCCGGCCTTGATCTGCGGTACCAGCGGCGAGATGTCGAGAATCGCCACCGTGACGTCGCCGGCGAGCAGTGCGTTCAGCGTCGGCGCCGTGCCCTTGTAGGGAATGTGCGTGAACTTCAGCCCGGTATCGCGGGCGAGGATCTCGGCCGCGAGCTGGAAGGTCGAGGAGCCGACGCCGTGATTCACCGACCCGCTCGGCACCTGCTTGCCGAACTCGACCAGGCCCTTCAGGTCCTTGATCGGCGACGCCGAGTTGACGGCGACCACGAGCGGGAACGAGCCGAGCAGCGCCACCGGCGTGAAGTCCTTCGCAGGGTCGTAGGAGAGCTTCGAGTACAGCGCCGGGTTGATCGTCAGCGCGCCGCTAGAGGCGACGAAGAGGGTATAGCCGTCGGGTGCGGCCTTGGCCGAATATTCGGCGGCGATGATCGACGCCGCCCCGGCCTTGTTGTCGACGACGAAGGGCTGCTTCAGGCGCTCCTGCAGTTTCGACGAGATCAGGCGGGCGAGGATGTCGTTGGTGCCGCCGGGCGCGAAGCCGACGACGACCTTCACCGGCTTGTCGGGATAGCTCGATTGCGCGACGGCGCCGCTGGCGGCGGCGATCGTGACGAGGGCGGCGAGGGCCTGGCAGGCGCGGCGGCGGGAAAGGTGGGTCAAGGTCTTGTCTCCTGGAAAGGATGCCGTGCCGCTCGTTCGGACTGTGCTCGCCCTCGGCCGGAATGGCTGCTGCAAACGCCGGAAGATGTCCGGGATGTCCACCCAGTGGACACACGGTCCATTCTACGGACACAATAGCGCATGTCAACCCGCGCCGCCCCCAAGACCGTGACTGCGCCGGGGCGTGCCGCGACCGCGACTCCGCCGGGACGCTCCGCGACCGCAGCCGAGCGGCCCGGCGACAACGTGCGCGCCGTCGGCCGGGCGCTCGAGGTGCTGCTGGCGTTCACGCCGCAAGACCATGCCCTGACGGTCGGTGAGCTGCTCAAGCGCGTCGACCTGAGCCGACCCACGCTCTACCGGCTGCTCTACACGCTGGAGGAGCACGGCTTCCTCGTCTCCGCCGGCGAGCCGCAGCGTTTCCGGCTCGGCCCGGCCATCGCGCGGCTGGCCCATGTGTGGACCGCGAGCCTCGACATCGCCGCGCTCGCCGAGCCGGTGATGCGCCGGATCTGGGCCTCGAGCGGCGAGACCGTGGCCATCTTCGTGCCGCAAGGCGCGCTGCGGCACTGCGTGGCCGAGATTCCGAGCCTGCAGCCACTCAGTTTCAAGCGCGGCATCGGTTACTCCGAGCGCATCGCCCTCGGTGCCACCGGCCGCGCCATTCTCGCCCACCTGGCGGTGGACGACGCCGCACTGCGCATCTACACCCGCGAGGCCAAGCTCGACTTCGAGGAACTGCGGCGCGAACTCGAGCGGACCCGAAAACGCGGCTATGCCATCAGCCGCAACGAGCTGATCGAAGGCGCGGTCGCGGTGGCGGCGCCGTTCTTCGACCGCCACGGCGTCGTTGCCGGCTCGATCGGCATCTTCGCGCCGGCGACCCGCATGGCCCCGCGCATCGTCGAGCAGCGCGCCGCGGACCTCGTCGCCGCCGCGAGCGAACTGTCCCTGGCGCTCGGACGTGCCGGCCCAGAGGCTCCCGGACGTTCCAGCCAGAAGAACCCGTCGGGCGCGCGCGCCGAGTGACGGTTTGTAAGACCCGGAAACTGCGGTCGTTTTCCCGCATCGCCCTGCCCGCCCGGCCCAACAATTCGGCGGCGTCGCTCCGGCGCGGGAGACCGAATTGATCGACCGAGACCGCCGCGCCGCCCTGATGATGCTGTCGGCCGCGTGGCTTGCCGCCTGCGGCGGTGGCGGCAGCAGCAGCGTGTCGTTGCCCGTCGCCCTGACACCCGGACCGGCTGCCGGGCCCGCCGCCGCGCCCACTCCGCGCGCACCCGCGCCGCTCGCCCCCGAGGACGGCGTCGCCACGGCGCCTCCCGCCACCTACGGACGCTTGCGGACGGCATCGCTCGGCGCCGGCGCCCCCCTCAACGGCGCCCTCCCCTTTCCGGCCGACAACCCGTGGAACACCGACATCAGCGCGGCGCCTCGGGACCCAAACTCCGATGCGCTCATCGCCAGCATCGGCATGGGCGTCGGCCTGCACCCCGACTTCGGCGCCGGCCTCTACAACGGCGCACCGATCGGCATCCCCTACGTCGTCGTCGACGGCAGCCAGTTGCGCGTGGCGATGACATGGACCGCCTACGGCAGCGAGAGCGAGCCCGGACCGTACCCGGTGCCGGCGAACGCTCCGGTCGAAGGCGGCGCCGCGCGCACCAACACCGGCGACCGCCACGTGCTCGTCGTCGATCGCGACAACGACCGCCTGTACGAACTGTTCAGCGCCTACGCGAACGCCGACGGCTCGTGGGACGCGGCCTGCGGCGCGGTCTTCGACCTCGCGAGCAATGCCGTGCGGCCGGCCGCGCAACCCGGCTGGACCAGCGCCGACGCCGCCGGCATGCCGATCTTCCCCGGCCTGGCGCGCTACGAGGAGGCGGCGCTCGGCCCCGGCGGCATCCGCCACGCGCTGCGCTTCACCGTGCAGCGCACACGCCGGGCCTACGTGTCGCCGGCCACCCACTGGGCGTCGTCGAACACCGGCGCCAGCCTGCCGCCGATGGGCATGCGCGTGCGGCTGAAGGCGAGCTACCCCATTCCCGCGAACTTCAGCGTCGAGACGCGCGCGCTGCTGACTGCGATGAAGACCTACGGCATGTTCGTCGCCGACAACGGCAGCAACTGGTCCGTGAGCGGCGCGCCCGACGAGCGCTGGAACAACGACGCGCTGGTGTCGGAGCTCCGGCAGGTCAGCGGCGGGCAGTTCGAGGTGGTGCGGATGGATGGGCTGATCGTCGGCTGAACGGCCCGGCCGGTGTCCCGCCACGCGAAGGGTTTCAGCGGGTCACGAGTGATTGCTTTCGCAAGGCAACCGCCGCCGCGCCGAACATCAGCACCGCGCCCAGGCCTTCGGCCCAGCCGAAGTGCTCGCCCAGCGCGGCGACCCCCACCGCGACCGCGATCACCGGGCTGACAAAGGCATAGAGCCCGGCGCGAAAGGCGCCCCAGTCGCGCAGCAGCCGCATGTAGATGGTGAAACCGGCCAGCGAGCCGGCGACCACGAGGAAAGCGAGCGCGGGCAGCGTGGGCCACGCGGCGAGCTCGCGCAAGTGCCTGGCCTCGACCGGCTCCAGCAGCAGCGACACCGCGATCAGGCCGGTGCCGCCGATCAGCGTCTGCCAGCCGGCGAGCACGAGCACCGGCATCGCCTTGGAAATGGGACGCGACAGCACCGCCCCGACGCAGTAGAACGAAGTGCCGAGCGCGATGGCCGCCAGACCCCACAGCTCCGCGGACGCCGCGGGCGCAGTGCCAGGCGCGCCGATCGCCCGCGTCGTGAACAGCAGGCCGAGACCTACCGTGCCGAGGGCGATGGAGGCGACCTGGCGGCCGGCGATCGGCTCGCCCTCGAGCCACCGGCTGGCGAGCAGCGAGAAGAACGGGATCGTCCCGAAGTTGACGATGGCGGCCAGGCCTGTCGGCGCGTGGGCGACACCCCAGAAGAGGAGCGCGTAGTTGCAGGTGTTGACGAGCAGGGCCGTTGCCAGAAGGCGGCTTCGAGCCGAGCACGGCACCGTCCACGCATCGCGCCCGGACCAGGCCAGCATCAGTGCACCGGCCACGAGAAAGCGGGCGGCGGCCAGAAAGATCGGCGGCACGTGGCCCGAAGCGACCTTCACCGGCCACCACGTCAGCCCCCAGACCAGGCACATCAGCGCGAAGAGGGCGGCATTTCTCGTCATGCCCCCGATCTTGCCGGAGGCGTCGAGCGCGCCTGGTGCTCTCGAGAGTCGGGCACCGCTGCTGTCGACACCGCCCGGTGTCAGGGGTCGCCGACCGCCCCCCGGTGCAGCTCGATGATCCGCCGCAGCGTCGCCTTCAGCTCTTCCGCCCGCTGCAGCCCGAAAGGCTCCAGCACGCGGGCTTCGTGCTCGCGCGCCAGCGCGATCAGCTGCGCCACCGTGGACGCGCCGGCGGCGGTGATGCGCACCAGCGTGACGCGGCGGTCGCCCGCGTGCGCCAGTCGTTCGACCTGGCCCCGGGTTTCCATCCGGTCGAGCATGCGGGTGACGGTGGGCTGTTTCAGCACCGCCACCTGCGCCAGCCGCCCGGTACTGACAGGTTCCGCTCCGGCCAGGCTGGCCAGCACGCGCCATTCCGAAACCGACAGGCCTTGCGCGCGCACCACCGCGTGGAACTCGGCCGAGATCAGGTGGCTGGCCTGCGCCAGCAGCGCGGCGAGGTAATCGTCGACGAAGCGCGCGGGAGCGGTAGTCTTCGCCCCATCGACGCCCGGCTTGGCTTTCATCGGCACACCGCGGGGCGGTCAGGGGTAAACATGATTATGGATATGTTGCCACTTAAACTAATATAGGTCGAGGGTGCCCCGCTTTCATCGGTAGAGACCCAGAGAAGCACCGTTTCCAGGGAAGCAGCGTTTTCAGGAACAGGCATGGCTGAACGATCGTTCGTCGAAGAGGTCAAGCAGCTCCGGCTCGGCGCTGGCGAGACCTTCCGCGGCGAAGGAATCCTCGCGGTGACGAAGGCGCTGCTCGAGTCCGGCGTGGCCTACGTCGCCGGCTACCAGGGCGCGCCGATCTCGCACCTGATGGACGTGCTGGCCGACGCCCAGGACATCCTGGCCGAGCACGGCATCCGCTTCGAGAACTCGGCCAGCGAGGCCACGGCCGCGGCCACGCTCGCCGCCTCGGTGAACTACCCGCTGCGCGGCGCGGTCACCTTCAAGGGCCCGGTCGGCGTGAACGTGGCCTCCGACGCGCTCGCCAACCTGGCCTCGGGCGGTGTCACCGGAGGTGCGCTGGTCATCGTCGGTGAGGACTACGGCGAAGGCTCCTCGATCATGCAGGAGCGCACCCACGCCTTCGCGATGAAGTCGCAGATCTGGCTGCTCGACCCGCGCCCGAACCTGCCGTCGATCGTCAAGGCGGTGAAGGACGGCTTCGAACTCTCTGAAGCGAGTCACTCGCCGGTGATGCTGCAACTGCGCATCCGCGCTTGCCACGTCCATGGCCAGTTCACAGCCGGCGCGAACCGCAGCGCCGCCTACACCCTCGACGACGCCCTGGCCACGCCGCGCCGCGACACCAGCCGCATCGTCCTCCCGCCCGCGAGCTTCGTGCACGAGCAGGAAAAGGTGCGCGACCGCTGGCCCGCGGCGCTGCGCTTCATCGAGGAGCGCGGCCTGAACGAGTTCTTCGCCGAGCGCGCCGACGACATCGGCATCATCGTCCAGGGCGGCGCCTACAACACGCTGGTGCGCGCGCTCGAACGGCTCGGCCTGGCCGACGTCTACGGCCGCTCGCAGGTGCCGCTGTACGTGATGAACGTGGCCTACCCCGTGGTGCCGAACGAGGTCCTGCGCTTCTGCGAAGGCAAGCGCGCGGTGCTGATGGTGGAAGAAGGCCAGCCGAACTTCGTCGAGCAGAACCTGGCGAGCATCCTGCGCCAGGCCGGCTCGACGACCGCGCTGCACGGCAAGGACTTCCTCGCCCCGGCCGGCGAATACACCGGCGCCGAGGTGCTGAAGGGCACGCGCGCCTTCCTCGAACATTGCGACCGCATCGAGCCGCAGCCCCCCGCGCCGGCGCCGGCGCGCAAGGTGATCCCGGTGGCCGACGTGCGTTCGCTTCCGGTCGAAGGTGCGACCGCGGACCGGGCCGGCGCAAGCCCCGCGGTCGATCTTGCCGCGGCCACGGCGGTCGCGCTCGACAGCGCGCTCGCCGACAACGTCCACGGCCGGCCGCCGGGCTTTTGCACCGGCTGCCCGGAGCGGCCGATCTTCAGCGCGATGAAGCTGGTCGAGCGCGAGCTCGGCACGCACCACGTCAGCGCCGACATCGGCTGCCACCTGTTCTCGATCCTGCCGCCGTTCCACCTCGGCAACACCACGATGGGCTACGGTCTCGGCACGGCCGGCGCCTCGGCCTTCAGCGCGCCGGCCGGCAAGCGCGCGATCTCGGTGATGGGCGACGGCGGCTTCTGGCACAACGGCCTCACCAGTGGCATCGCCAACGCGGTCTTCAACCGCAGCGACAACCTCACCATCGTCGTCGACAACAACTACACCTCGGCCACCGGCGGCCAGGACCTGCTGTCGTCGAGGGCCGCGCACACCCCGCGCAGCACTGGCCACGCGATCGAGCGCGCGGTGCGCGGCGTCGGCGTCGAATGGGTGCGCACGATCCGCCGCACCTACGACGTCGCCGGTATGCGCGACGCACTGCGCGAGGCGCTGACGACCCAGGACAAGGGCCCGAAGGTGCTGATCGCCCAGTCGGAATGCCAGCTCAATCGCCAGCGCCGCATCAAGCCGCAGTTGAAGAAGGCGCTGGCCGCCGGCGAGCGCGTGGTGCGCGAGCGCTTCGGCGTCGACGCCGACACCTGCACCGGCGACCACTCCTGCATTCGCCTTTCAGGGTGCCCGTCGCTGTCGATCAAGCCGAATCCGGATCCACTGCGCACCGACCCGGTCGCCACGGTGCTCGACACCTGCGTCGGCTGCGGCGTCTGCGGCGAGGTCTCGCATGCGGCGGTGCTGTGCCCGTCGTTCTACAAGGCGCGGATCGTGTCGAACCCGACCGGGTGGGATCGGCTGCGGCAACGCGTTCGCGGCGGCGTGATCGGCTGGCTGCAGCGTCGAGAAGCGCGTACGCGTGAACGGTATGCGTTCTGAGTCGTTTGTCGAACGGCGGAGCGGCAAAGGCGTGTCCGGTCAGGCCGCACCCGGCGAGGGCCATTTCGGGGGCGAGGAGCAGCACAGGGCCGGGCTCGGCGCGCGCAGCGCGCTTCGTCATCTGACTCGTCGCCGCTGTTTGAGCGCAGCGAACGAAGCGAGTTCGGCGACGCGAGCCCGGACCGAGCAGCGGACTGCAGTCGGCGCCAAGCGCCGGCCGCCCCCGTATGAGCCCTCGACGGGCGCCGCCTGCCGCGCCGCTCCGAGCTCGGAAGAACGCACGGCCTGATCGAGATGAGTCCCCAACCGATCAAGATTGCGATCATGGCCATGGGCGGCGAAGGCGGCGGCGTGCTGGCCGACTGGATCGTCGACCTCGGCGAGGCCCACGGCTACGTCGCCCAGACCACGTCGGTGCCCGGCGTGGCGCAGCGCACCGGGGCGACGATCTACTACGTCGAGCTGTTCTCGGCCGCGCAGGCCGAGCGCGACGGCGGCGCGCCGGTGCTGGCGCTGATGCCGCTGCCGGGCGACGTCGACGTGGTGCTGGCATCCGAGCTGATGGAATGCGGCCGCGCCGTGCAGCGCGGTCTGGTCACGCCCGACCGGACGACGCTCATCGCTTCGACGCACCGCGTCTACTCGATCGCCGAGAAGAGCGCGCTCGGTGACGGCCGCGTCGACAGCGCCGCGCTGATCGCGCATGCCGCCGCCGCGGCGAAACGCTTCGTTCGCTTCGACATGGCGGCGACCGCCGAGCAGAACGGCAGCGTCATCAGCGCGGTGCTGTTCGGCGCGCTCGCCGGCACCGGCGTGCTGCCGTTCAGCCGGGCCCAGTTCGAATCGACGATCGCCCAAGGCGGCGTCGGCGTGGCGCCGAGCCTGAAAGCGTTCGCGACCGCGTTCGATCGCGCCGGCGACGTTGCCGTGGCAGCCACCGCCGCCGGAGCGGAGCCCGCGACCGCGGTCGCCGCTCCACAGGCCGCGGCGCTGGACGGCACGACCGACGCCCCGCCCGCGGACGCAACGGCGCGCGCCGCCGCGGCGAACAGCCCTGGCCCGGCGATGGACGCTGCGATGGCACCGGCCACGGCCACGGCGACGGCATCCGCCGCGGGCAGGTCGCGGGCCGAAGCCGAGCGCCTTGCCGCGGCCGGCAACGACACCCTCCGCCTCGACCCGGGCGTGCGCGCGCTGCTGGCGCGCATCGACGCCGACTTTCCGGCAGCGGCGCGGACGCTGCTGCGCGAAGGCGTGCGCCGCCTGATCGACTACCAAGACCTCGCCTATGCCGGGCTCTTTCTCGACCGCATGGCGCGCGTCGCGGCACTGCCCGACGACGCCGGCCGGACCCTGCTGAACGAGACCGCGCGCCACCTCGCGCTGTGGATGTCGTACGAGGACACGGCGCGTGTGGCAGCGCTGAAGACCCGCGGCACGCGCTTCGAGCGCGTCCGCGACGAAGTCCGCGCCGGCGCCGAGCAGGTGCTGGCCATCGACGAGTACCTGCACCCGCGCGTGCAAGAGATCGCCGAGACGCTCCCGGCGGCCATTGGCCGGCGCCTGGAGCGCCCGGGCTGGTTGCGCGACCGGGTCGAGCGCCACACCACGAAGGGTCGCGTCGTCACGACCAGCTCGCTGCGCGGCTACCTGATGCTGCGCGCCGTCGCCGGCATGAGGCGGTGGCGTCGCTCGACGACACGCTACGCGGTCGAGAACGCCGCCATCGAGGCCTGGCTGGCGACGATCGCCCGGACGGCCGCAATCAACCCGGCGCTCGCCGTCGAGGTCGCGCGCTGCCAGCGCCTCGTCAAGGGCTACAGCGACACCCATGAGCGCGGCGTGCGCAACTTCGACGCGGTGATGGCAGCGGTGCAGCGCGCCGGCGCGGCGCTGGCACCCGCGACCTTGCGCGAACTGCGCGATGCGGCTCTGGCCGACGAGCAAGGTGCCGCCCTCAGCGCCCTGCTCGCGCGCCACGCCCTGGCCTGAGCGTACAAGCTGCGACCTGCGCAACACGATCCCACGGAGACCTTCGAAATGACCTCCTCCTACCGTGGCGACCCGGCCGCCGTCCAGGCGCTGGTGCAGCCCGATCGCGTCCACCGCGATCTCTACATCGACCCCGGCCTGTTCGAGCTCGAGCAGCAGCATTTCTTCGCCAACACCTGGAACTACGTCGGCCACGACAGCCAGATCCCCAAGCCCGGCGACTACCTCCGCAACGAGATCGCGGGCCAGCCGCTGATCGTCGTGCGCCACGGCGACGACAGTGTGCGCGTGCTGATGAACCGCTGCGCCCACAAGGGCTCGCGCCTGGTCAGCGCGCCCTGCGGCAATACCGGCCGGCACTTCCGCTGTCCGTACCACGCGTGGACGTTCCGCACCGACGGTTCGCTGCTGTCGATGCCGCTGAAGAACGGCTACGACAACACCGACCTGCACGCCTGCGACGCCGCGAAGGGCCTGGCGACGGTGAAGAACGTGCGCCTCTACCGCGGCTTCATCTTCGTCAAGATCAACGACACCGGACCGGACTTCGAGGAGTACTTCGGCGAGTCGCTGTCCTCCATCGACAACATGGCCGACCGCTCGCCCGAAGGCCGGCTCGAGATCGCCGGCGGCTGCCTGCGGTTCATGCACCAGTGCAACTGGAAGATGTTCGTCGAGAACCTGAACGACACCATGCACCCGATGGTGGTGCACGAGTCTTCGGCCGGCACGGCCAAGCGGATGTGGCTCGACCAGCCGGCCGACGCGCCCAAGCCGATGGCGATCGAGCAGTTCACGCCGTTCATGTCGGACTACAAGTTCTTCGAGGACATGGGTGTGCGCGTCTTCGACAACGGCCACAGCTTCTCGGGCGTGCACTTCAGCATCCATAGCAAGTACTCGGCCATTCCCGCCTACGATGCCGCGATGAAGGCGGCCTACGGCGAGGAACGCACCGCGCAGATCCTCGGCCTGGCGCGCCACAACACCGTCTACTACCCGAACCTCACCATCAAGGGCGCGATCCAGTCGATCCGCGTCGTCAAGCCGATCGCCGTCGACCGCACACTGATCGAGAGCTGGACCTTCCGACTCGTCGGCGCGCCGCCGGAGCTGCTGCAGCGCACGACGATGTACAACCGCCTCATCAATTCGCCGTTCTCGGTCGTCGGCCACGACGACCTGCAGGCCTACCGCGGCATCCAGGCCGGGCTGCACGGCGGCGGCAACCCCTGGGTCAGCCTGCACCGCAACTACGATCCGGGCGAGGTCGGGCAGAAGGACGTGACCACCGTGGGCACCAGCGAGATCTCGATGCGCAACCAGTACCGCGCCTGGAGCCGATACATGGCCCTGTCGATGCGCGCCGACGCCGCCGAGGACATGCCCGCATGAAAGCCGCGGACATCGGCGAGCGCCAGCTGATCGACTTCGTCGTGCGCGAGGCGCGCCTGCTCGACGAGAAGCGCTACGCCGAGTGGAACGCGCTCTTCACCGACGACGCCTACTACTGGGTGCCACTGGTGCCGGACCAACCCGACGGCCTGGACCACACCTCGCATCTCTATGAAGACAAGCTGCTGCGCGACCTCCGGATCGAGCGCCTGAAGAGCCCGCGTGCCTTTTCTCAACAGCCCCCCACGCGCAGCCATCACCTGCTGCAGACGCCGACCGTGGAATCGGCCGACGCCGTCGCGCAAGCTTGGGTCGTGCGCAGCGAGTTCCACTACACCGAGTCGCAGGGCGACGAGCTGAACACCTTCGTCGGCACCTGCTTTCATCACCTCACGCTCCACGACGGCGCATTGAAGATGACCCTCAAGCGCGTCAACCTCCTCAACTGCGACGCCGCGCTGCCGGCGGTGCAGTTGTTCATCTGAGGTGGCAAGACCGCCTGCCCAACCCCACGCGCACCCATGAGCACCGTTCACGCTGCATTCCAGGGCGTCGCCGCCCGCCGCGGCGACGCCGAGTTCCTCGTCGTCGATGCGGTGACCGCCCGGTCGTACGCCATCGACGCCGGGGCGCGCAGCTGGCGCGAGGTCGCCGCCGAGGTCGAGCGGCTGCGCGCGCTCTACGCCCAGGCCGGCTACGGCCACGGCCACCGCGTCGGCCTGCTGCTGGAAAACCGGCCGGCATTCTTCACCCACTGGCTGGCGCTGAACGCGCTCGGCGCGAGCATCGTGCCGATCAACGCCGAGCTGCAGTCGGCCGAGTGGGCCTACCTCATCGGCCACAGCGAAATGTGCCTGGCCGTCACCCTGCCCGGTTCGGAGGCCGGGCTGCGCGCGGCGGCACGCGAGGCCGGAGTGCCTCTCCAGACGGTTCGGCCCGAGGCGGCCGGGCGCATTCCGACGGCGCGTTCGCCGGCCCCGATCGCCGACCAGCTGCCCGGACGCGCCACCGAATGCGCCCTCCTCTACACCTCCGGCACCACCGGACGACCGAAAGGCTGTCGTCTGGCCAACGGCTACTTCCTCAGGGCAGGCGAGTGGTACCTCGGCCTCGGCGGACTCGCCGAGGTGCGCGAGAACGTCGACCGCTTCATCACGCCGCTGCCGCTCAGCCACATGAACGCGCTCGCGTTCTCGGCCATGGCGGCAATCCTTTCGGGCGGCTCGCTCGTGCAGCTCGACCGCTTCCACCCGAGGAGCTGGTGGCAGAGCGTGCGCGACACGCGCGCAACCGTCGCCCACTACCTCGGCGTCATGCCGGCGATGCTGCTCGAAGCGACGCCGGGCCCGGACGACCGCGAGCATGCGGTGCGCTTCGGCTTCGGCGCGGGAGTCGATCCACGCCATCACGCCCCGTTCGAGGAGCGCTTCGGGTTCCCGCTCCTGGAGGCCTGGGCGATGACCGAAACCGGTCCCGGCGCCTGCATCATGGCCAACCACGAGCCGCGCCATGTCGGAACCCGCTGCTTCGGCAGGGCCGAAGCCTGCGTGGAGACCCGTCTCGTCGACGAGAAGGGAAAGGACGTCGCCTCCGGCGAGGCCGGGGAACTCCTGGTGCGCGCGGCCGGGGTGAACTCGCGGCGCGACTTCTTCCTCGGCTACCTGAAGGACGACGACGCGACCGAGAAGGCCTGGGCCGGCGGCTGGTTCCACACCGGTGACGTGGTTCGCCAGCGCGCGGAGGGCGATTTCCACTTCGTCGACCGCCGCAAGAACGTGATCCGGCGCAGCGGCGAGAACATCTCGGCGGTCGAGGTGGAGAGCGTCCTCAACACGCACCCGGCGGTGGCGGCCTGTGCCGTCGCTGCCACGCCCGACCCGACCCGTGGCGACGAAGTGCTCGCCTGCATCGTCCTGCGCAGCGCGCCGAACACGCCGCCGCTCGACCAGGTGGCGGCGAGCATCGTGCGCCACGCCTTGGAGCGGCTCGCCTACTTCAAGGCACCGGGCTACGTCGCGTTTGTCGAGGCGCTGCCGCTCACCGTCTCGCAGAAGGTGCAGCGCGGCGAGTTGCGCGAGCTCGCCCGCACCCTGCCGGCCAAGCCGAACTGCTTCGACATGCGGCCGATGAAGCGGCGCAAGAAAAGGCTCGAGGCGCTCGCGACCGAAGCCGGCGGCCTGCCGCCGAGATGATGGCGGCGCGCCGCTCTTACGAAGGCGTCGCGATCACGGTGCCGGTGACGGTGCCGTACCGGCGCTATTCCACGCACGGCGCCCATTGGTTCATCGGCCAGGCGATGGATGCGCTGGTCGAGAAATCGGGCATCGCCAAGGAGCGCATCGACGGCCTCACGGTCAGCAGCTTCTCGCTCTCGCCCGACACCGCCGTCGGCGTGACCCAGCACCTGGGCTTGAGCCCCCGCTGGCTCGACCACATTCCCACCGGCGGCGCCTCGGGCGTGATGGCGCTGCGCCGCGCCGCGCGTGCGGTGCAGTCGGGTGACGCCGACATCGTCGCCTGCGTCGGCGCCGACGCCAACCACGTCGAGTCGTTCCGGCAGATGCTCGGCGGCTTCTCGCACTTCGCCCGCGACGCCAGCTACCCCTACGGCTCGGGAGGGCCGAACTCGATCTTCGCCTTCATCACGGCGAACTACATGCGCACCTTCGGCGCCACGCGCGAGGACTTCGGCCGCATCTGCGTTGCCCAGCGCGCCAACGCGCTGAAGAACCCGAACGCCCTCTTCAAGACCCCGCTGAGTCTCGAGCAGTACCTGGACGCACGGCCGATCTCCGACCCGATCCACCTCTTCGACTGCGTGATGCCGTGCGCCGGCGCCGAGGCCTTCCTGGTGATGCGCGAGGAAGAAGCCCGCGACCGCGGCCTGGCCCACGTGCTGGTGCGCGGCGCGATCGAGCGCCACAACGCCTATGCCGAGGATCCGATCCTGGTGCGCGGCGGCTGGCTGGCCGACCGCGACGACCTCTACGCGCAGGCCGGCGTCGGCCCTGACGCGATCGACTTCCTGCAGCCGTACGACGACTACCCGGTCGTGGTGATGCTGCAATTCGAGGACCTGGGCTTTTGCGCCAAGGGCGAAGGACCCGCGTTCGTGCAGAGCCACGACTTGACCCGCGCCGGCAGCCTGCCCACCAACACCAGCGGCGGCCAGCTGTCGGCCGGCCAGGCCGGTGCTGCCGGCGGCTACATTGGCCTCACCGAAACGGTGCGCCAGTTGAGCGGCCAGGCCGCCGGGCGCGCGGTAGCGGACGCGCAGCTGGGCCTGGTCAGCGGCTTCGGCATGGTGACCTACGATCGCTGCCTGTGTACCGGCGCGCTGATCCTGGCCAGGGCCAACTGACATGAGCCTGCCAATGCAAAGGCCGCGCCGCAAGAACCCGCTGCTGCGCACGCGCGCGCCGACGCTGCCGCCCTGGGGCCGCAGCCGCGTCGCGCTGGGCCTGACCGCCGCGGCCGCCGTCGGCCGCTTCGAGCTGCAGCAATGCGCCGACTGCGGCGCGGTGCA
>JBBQCD010000074.1:0-21391 GCA_038318385.1 Burkholderiales bacterium
GGCGGCCGTGCTCGATGACCCGCTGGAAGAAATAGGCGCCCTGCTTCTCCCAGTCGATGGCCGGAAAGGTTTCCTGCAGCGACGCGATCACCGCGTCCTCCACGCCATAGTGACGCGCCGTGGTGAAGCTTTCGATCACCATCGCCTCCAGGCCTTTGATCATCACGCTGCGGCACATCTTGGTGGCCGAGGCGACACCGAGGCGGTCGCTGGCCACCTGCGAGGCGAACCCCAGCGCGTTGATCGCCGGCGACAACGCCCCGGCGTGCGTCCCGCCGAGCAGCAGCGGCACCTTGATGCGGTACGGCGGGATGCTGGTCATGACCGCGCCTTCGACATAGCAGCCGCCGGCAGCGTCGATGAGTGCCGCCGCACGCTGCTTGGCACCCGGCGAGGCCGAGTTGAAGTCGAGGAAGTACGCACCGCGGCGGATCGCAGCGGCGCAGGCCACGGCCACGGCGACGGTCTGGCTCGCCGTGACGGCGCTGACGACCAGGTCGGCGCGCGCCGCCAGGGCCGCGGGGTCGACCTCGACGCCGACGCCGTGCGTGGCGGCGTGCTCGCGCAGCGGAGTACCGGCCTCGCTGCCGAACTTCAGGTCGCAGGTCGAGACGGTCAGGCCCTGCGCGCGCAGGTCTTCGGCGAGGATGCGCCCGACCTCGCCGTAGCCGACGAGGCCGATGTGCCAGTGACGTGGAGTGTCCATGCGGTAGGGAAAACGGGGAAGCGGGGATCAGTCGCAGGGATCAGTAGACGGGGGTCAGGCGATGCGCTGGCTCGATGGGTACGGCCGACGCCTCAGTCGATGTACTTGAGGCCGGCCTTCTCGAGCGGCCCGCGCATCGAATACATGTCGAGCCCGAGCACGCCGGCGGCGAGCTTGGCGCGCGTCTCGCCTTCGAGGCTTTCGCGCTTCTCGGCCGCGTCGGCGACCTGCTGGGCGATCGCCGCCGGCACGACGACGACGCCGTCGACGTCGGCGATGACCACGTCGCCGGGGTTCACCAGGGCGCCGGCACAGACGACGGGGATGTTCACCGAACCGAGGGTGGCCTTGATCGTGCCCTTGCCGTGGATCGCACGGCTCCAGACCGGAAAGTCCATCTCGGTCAGGTCCTTGACGTCGCGGCAGCCGCCGTCGATGACCAGGCCGACGGCGCCGCGGGCGCGAAAACTCGTCGCCAGCAGGTCGCCGAAGAAACCGTCGTCGTTGTCGCTGGTGCAGGCCGCGACGACGATGTCGCCGGGCTGGAGCTGTTCGGCGGCGACGTGCATCATCCAGTTGTCGCCGGGCTGCAGCAGCACCGTCACGGCGGTGCCGCAGGCGTGCGCCGTCGGGTAGATCGGCCGCAGGTAGGGCTTGAACAGGTTGACGCGCCCCATCGCCTCGTGGATCGTCGCGCTGGTGAAGCGCGACAGCTTCTCGACCGCGGCCTTGTCGGCGCGGACGATGTGGCGCTTGACGACGCCGAGCTGGTTCAGCGGCAGGTTCATGTCAGCGGCCTTTCTTCTTCAGGGCGGCATCGAGCCGCGTGAACACGCGCCGGGCATTGCCCTCGTAGATCTGGAAGCGCTCGTCGTCGGTGAGGTTGGCGGTCGCGGCGACATAGCGCTTCGTGTCGTCGTAGTAATTCCCCGTCTCCGGGTCGATGCCGCGCACCGCGCCGATCATCTCCGAGGCGAAGAGAATGTTCTTGACCGGGATCACCTTCGTCAGCAGGTCGATGCCGGGCTGGTGGTAGACGCAGGTGTCGAAATAGATGTTGTTCAGCAGGTGCTCGCCGAGCAGCGGCTTCTTCAGCTCCTGGGCCAGGCCGCGGAAACGCCCCCAGTGGTACGGCACCGCGCCGCCGCCGTGCGGAATCAGGAACTTCAGCGTCGGGAAGTCCTTGAACAGATCGCTCGTCAGGCACTGCATGAACGCCGTGGTGTCGGCGTTCAGGTAGTGCGCGCCGGTGGTGTGGAAGCAGGCGTTGCAGCTCGTCGAGACGTGGATCATCGCCGGGATGTCGTACTCGACCATCTTCTCGTAGATCGGATACCAGGAGCGGTCGGACAGCGGCGGCGACGTCCAGTGGCCGCCAGAGGGATCGGGGTTGAGGTTGATGCCGACGTTGCCGTATTCCTCGACGCACTTCACCAGCTCGGGAATGCAGGTCGCGGGATCGACTCCCGGCGACTGCGGCAGCATCGCCGCCGGGATGAAGTGGTCGGGGAAGAGCTCGCTGACCCGGAAGCACAGCTCGTTGCAGATCCCGGCCCAGGTCGACGAGGTCTCGAAGTCGCCGATGTGGTGTGCCATGAAGCTCGCGCGCGGGCTGAAGACCGTCAGGTCGGAGCCGCGCTGCTTCATCAGCTTCAGCTGGTTCGACTCGATCGTCTCGCGCAACTCGTCGTCGCTGATCTTCAGCTCGCTCGCCTTCGGGGCGATCGATGGATCCTTCAGGCCGGCGATCTGGCGGTCGCGCCAGGCGCCGAGCGCCGGCGGTGCGGTCGTGTAGTGGCCGTGTACGTCGATGATCATCCAGGTCTCCGGGGGCGTTCGAGGTGTCGTTGGGGTGGGAGGAGGTGCCGCCGGCGCGAAGCTGCCGGGTCGCGGCCCCGACAATGCGTCGGTGCTAGCGTCGCCAGAGCGCGCCGGGAACCATCACGTCGCCGCGCATCAGGAGCCGCGCGGTCCGAAGCAACGCCGCCCGGGTGACATTCTGCGGGTCGGCCGGGTCGATCTCGAGGGCGACGCTGAATTCCCCCGTCGGGTGCTCGACCGAGACGTTCTTGGTCGTCCCCGACGGAAGCACCGCAACGCCCTCGCAGACCGAGCCTTCGAGCACGCAGGCCGTGCCGACCGTCACCGCGGCGAGCACGCCGATCGCGTCGTGGCAGACGTGCGGGATGAAGCTGCGCGTCGTGAGCGCTCCGCCGTGACGCGGCGGGGCGATCAGGGTCATCTTCGGGTAGTTCTTCTTCGTCACGTCACCCAGGCCCATCTTCGGCGCGATCGCCAGGCGCAGGGCCTCGATCCGCGCCTTGAGCTGCGTGTCGGCATTGAGTTCGTCGACGCTCTCGTAACCGGAGCGGCCGATGTCGGCCGCCTTGAAGATGACCAGCGGCATGCCGTTGTCGATGCAGGTGACGTCGATGGAAAACGGCTCGAAACCCGACCCCTCGACGGTGATCGTGTCCTTCACATGTCCGGTCGGCAGAAGGCCCGCGCACACCGACCCGGCGGTGTCGAGGAAGTTGATGGTGATCGGCGCCGCCGTCCCCGGGACGCCGTCGATCCGGGCATCGCCGGCGTATTCGACGACGCCGCGCGGCGTCGCCACGGTGATGTCGCAGGCCATGTCGGTGTTGAGCGTCAGCACGCGGAAGGTGCTGGTGTCGCCGCGCGCCGGCACCATGCCGGTCTCGAGCGCGAACGGCACCACCGCCGCGAGCATGTTGCCGCAGTTCGGCGTCGTGTCGACAGTGTCTTTGTCGGGCTGCAGCTGGGCGAACAGGAACTCGAGGTCGACGCCTGCGCGCTCGCTCAGGGAGACGATGCCGACCTTGCTGGTCAGCGGATGGGCGCCGCCGACGCCGTCGATCTGGCGCTTGTCCGGCGAGCCGAGCGCGGCGAGCAGCACCTTGTCGCGCGTGGCGATGTCGGCCGGCAGGTCGGCCGCCTTGAAGAACGGCCCCTTGGAAGTGCCGCCACGCATCAGCATGCAGGGAATTGCGGTTTGCATCGTTGCCTGATCTCCGTTGCAGCTTCATTTTCCGCTCATCGGCGCCGTTGTCCTAGGTCTGGCCGACGCTAGCTGCTATAGCGGATCGGCATGGCTCGTGGCACCATCGCCGGCATGAACCTGCGCCAGATCGAATACTTCATCCAGGTCGCCGAACTCGGCAGCTTCAGCAAGGCGGCGTTGCGGCTGGACATCGCCCAGCCCGCGCTGAGCCGGCAGGTCCGCGCGCTCGAGACCGGGCTGCGCGAGACCCTGCTGCTGCGCAACGGCCGCGGCGTCACACTCACCGACGCCGGCAAGCGACTGCTCGAACACGGTCGCGACATCCTGCAGCGGGTCGAGGCCGCCCGCGACGACCTCGGCGCCGGCCGCGACGAGCCCGCCGGGCACATCGTCGTCGGACTGCCACCGAGCCTGGCGCTGCGCCTGACCTTGCCGTTGATCGAGATCTTCGACAGCGAGATGCCCAAGGCCCGGCTCGCCATCATCGAGGGCTTCTCGGTGCACATCGCCGAGTGGCTGGTCTCGGGGCGGGTGGACCTCGGTCTGGTCTACAACCCCGAGCCTGCGGCATCGATCGAGATCGCCCCGGTGCTCGAGGAGCGACTGTGCCTCATCGGCAAGGCCGGTGCGCGACCACGCAAGTCGGTGGCGCTGAAGGATCTGGCCCGGTATCCACTGGTGATGCCGCAGCGCGACCACATCTTCCGGCGGCTGATGGAAACGCAGGCGGCGCTCGCCGGTGTCGCGCTCGACGTCGCCTGGGAAGTCTCGAGCGTGCCGGCCATCCTCGACCTCGTGCTCGGTGGCCATGGCCATGCGGCGCTCACCGAGAGCGCGATCCGCAACCACGCGCGGCGCGCGGATCTTTCGGTGGCGACGATCCGCGATCCCGAGATCAAGAGCATGCTGTGTCTCGCGCGGTCGGCGCAGAAGCGGCGCACGCCTCTGATCGATCGCACGGCCGTGGCGCTGGCTCATCTGTGCCGGACCATTTGAACGCATCATGACGACACATCCCTCCCCGGCCGCCGCGTCCGGCTTCGCGCCCGCACACGACACGCCCATCGCGTACCTACCCAGACTGCGCAGCTACTACGAGGGACTCGGCTACGGCGCACCGTACGAATGGGCCCACTACGCCGAAGTGCCGTTCTCGCGGCTTGCCCGGCCCTTGGCGACATCGCGCGTGGCCCTCGTCACCACGGCTGCGCCATACCAGGCCGACAAGGGCGACCAGGGCCCGGGGGCGCCGTACAACGCGGCGGCCAAGTTCTACACCGTCTATTCGGGTGACACCGCGCTCGAGCACGACCTGCGCATCTCGCACGTTGCCATCGACCGCCAGCACACGACCGCTGCCGATTCATCGACCTACTTTCCACTGCCCGCACTCCGTGGGGCCGCCGAGGCCGGACGGATCGGTTCGGTAGCGCCGCGCTTCCACGGCGCTCCCACCAATCGCAGCCATCGCGCGACCCTGCAGGTGGACGCCCCCGAGATCGTGGCGCGCTGCCAGGCGGATGCAATCGACGCCGCCATCCTGGTGGCCAACTGCCCGGTGTGCCACCAGACGGTGAGCCTCGTCGCCCGCGCGCTCGAGGCTGTCGGCATCGCGACCGTCGTGATGGGCTGCGCCAAGGACATCGTCGAGTACGTCGGCGTGCCGCGCTTCGTGTTCTCGGACTTTCCCCTTGGCAACGGCGCCGGGCGCCCCGGCGATCCCGATTCACAGGCGGCGACGCTGGAATTCGCCTTGGCGTTGCTCGAATCCGCGCCGGCGGCGCGTACCACGCTGCAGTCACCGCTGCGCTGGAGCGCCGATGCCGACTGGAAGCACGACTACTGCAACATCGAGCGTCTGTCGCCCGCAGAGATCGCCCGCCGACGCGCGGATTTCGATGCCGGCAAGGCGGAGGCGCGAGGCCTGCGGCAACGCGCCTCCCCGTGACCTGAACGCCCGACCCTTCGCATCGCGAAGCCCGACACGCGCCGGCGCGAGTTGATGCAAGGCGCTCGACAAACACAAACGGGTTACAGCAGACTCGCTGTAACCCGTTGATTTCGTTGGCGGAGTGGACGGGACTCGAACCCGCGACCCCCGGCGTGACAGGCCGGTATTCTAACCAACTGAACTACCACTCCAGGACTGGCATCGGCCCGAAGGCCGTCTCGCAAACTTGGCGTCCCCTAGGGGATTCGAACCCCTGTAATCACCGTGAAAGGGTGGTGTCCTAGGCCTCTAGACGAAGGGGACTGCGTTGACATCTCACTTTAACTGCGCTGGCTGAACCGACCTGATGGTGGAGGTAAGCGGGATCGAACCGCTGACCTCTTGCATGCCATGCAAGCGCTCTCCCAGCTGAGCTATACCCCCTTGTCCCTGTGGGTGCAGCCATCGCAGTTTCAGGCGAGTTTTTAATTATAGCCGGCTACGCCGTGCCCTCGCAATCGAGCGGTGACAGTCTCGCGTGGAAAAAGAGCCAGCACCGCATCGAGCGATGGAGTCTGCGGCCGACCGCACACCACGACACGCACGGCAGGCGCGAGTTGCCCCATCTTCAGGCCCTGCGAGGCGAGGACCTCCTTGATAGCCGCCGCGATCGCGACCTGATGCCACTCGACTTGCTGAAAACGGTCCGCAAGGGCGGAGAGCGCTGCCGCGGGGACGGCGGCCACCAAAGCGTCCATGGCCGCGTCGCGCGCGCCGAGGTCGCCGTGATACATCGCCAACCAGTCCGCCAGTTCCACGAGCGTTGCGCAACGGTCCTTGAACAGGGCGCACATGGCCACAAGGCGCACATCGGTCGGTGCGGAAATGCCACGCCGCGCCAGATGGACAGCGACCAGCTCGGCGAGCTCGGCATCGGCGGTGTGCTTGATCGCCTGGGCATTGACCCAGTTCAGCTTGGCGGCATCCCATTGGGCCGGGCTCTTCGCGAGGTGGCTGCCGTCGAACCATTCGACGAGCTGAGCGCGACCGAAGAGCTCTTCGTCGCCGTGGCTCCAGCCGAGCCTCGCCAGGTAGTTCAGCATCGCCTCGGGCAGGTAGCCGGCCTCGCGATAGTCGATGACGCTGACCGCGCCGCGTCGCTTCGACAGCTTCAGCCCGTCGTCGCCCAGGATGATCGGGACATGGCCGAAGAATGGCTGCGGGGCGCCGAGCGCAGCGTAGATGTTGATCTGCCAGGGCGTGTTGTTGACATGCTCGTCGCCGCGGAACACATGGCTGATCCGCATGTCCCAGTCGTCCACGACGACGCTGAAGTTGTAGGTCGGAACGCCGTCGGCACGCACCAGCACGAGATCGTCGATCTCGTGATTCGAGATGCTGATGGAGCCCTTGACCAGGTCGTCCCAGGTCACCACGCCATCGCGGGGATTGCGCAGGCGGATCACCGGCGGCACACCCGTAGGCGGCGGCATCACCTTGCCGGGTTCGGGCCGCCAGCGGCCGTCGTAGTGGGTCTTCTCGCCGCGGGCGCGCTGGGCCTCGCGGACCGTCTCGAGTTCCTCGGGCGTGCAGTAGCAACGATAGGCACTGCCCTCGGCGATCATCCGCTCGGCAACCTCGCGATAGCGCTCCAGTCGCTGCATCTGGTAGATCGGGCCTTCGTCGTAGTCGAGGCCGAGCCAGCGCATCGCCTCGAGGATCTGGTCGACGGACTCCTGCGTCGAGCGCGCCACGTCGGTGTCCTCGATGCGCAGCACGAACTCGCCGCCGTAGTGGCGTGCGAAGGCCCACGAGAACAGGGCCGTCCGGGCGGTGCCGAGGTGCAGGAAGCCCGTGGGCGACGGCGCGATGCGCGTGCGCACCTTGCCGGTGACGGGCGGCGCGGACGTCGGATGGTGGCTCACAGCGACTCGAGCCCGCGCGCGAGGTCGGCCTTGATGTCCTCGACGTCGTCGAGCCCGACCGCGACCCGGATCATGCCTTGGGTGATGCCGGCGGCCTGGCGCTGAGCCTCGGTGAGCCGGCCATGGGAAGTACTCGCCGGATGGGTGATCGTCGTCTTGGTGTCACCGAGGTTCGCCGTGATCGAGCAGATCTCGGTGCGGTCGATCACGCGAAAGGCATTGCGGCGGGCCAGCGCGGCGGCATCGGCACCAGTCGCCCGGACGATGAAGGAGACGACGGCACCGCCGCATCCGGACTGCTGCGTCATCGCCAGCGCATGCTGCGGATGCGACGCGAGCCCGGGGTAATACACCCGCTCGACCTGCGGCAGCGTCTCCAGCCACGTCGCCAGCGCATGAGCGCGTTCGCTCTGCGCCTGCATGCGGATCGACAACGTTTCGAGCCCCTTCAGCACCACCCACGCGTTGAACGGCGACAGCGACATGCCGGCGCTGCGCATGACCGGGACGAAGCGCTCCTCGATCAAACGCTCCGCGCCGCAGACGGCCCCGGCGATCACGCGGCCCTGTCCATCCAGGTACTTCGTGCCGGAGTGGACGATGAGATCGGCGCCGTACTCGACCGGGCGCTGCAGCGCCGGTGAGCAAAAGCAGTTGTCCACCGCCAGCCACGCGCCGCAATACTTGGCGATCGCGGCCAGGGCGCGAATGTCGCAGACCTCCGTCAGCGGATTCGTCGGCGACTCCGCGAAGAGCAACTTCGTGTTCGGCCGGACCGCGGCGCGCCACTGCTCGACGTCGGTCTGCGACACGAAAGTCGTCTCGACCCCGAACTTCGCGAATTCCCGCCCGAACAGCATGATCGTCGAACCGAACACGCTCTGCGAACAGATGACATGGTCGCCGGCCTTCAACAGCGCCATGCCGAGCAGGAGGATCGCGCTCATGCCGCTGGAGGTCGCGATGCAGGACTCCGTGCCCTCGAGCGCAGCCAGGCGGCGCTCAAACATCATCACCGTCGGGTTGGTGAAGCGCGAATAGATGAACGCCTCTTCCTCGTTGGCGAAGCGCCGCGCCGCGGTCTCCGCGTCCGGCTGGACGAAGCTGCTGGTGAGAAAGAGCGCCTCCGAGTTCTCCCCCCAGACGCTGGCCGGGAGACCCTCGCGAACGGCGCGCGTGTCGCGCCGCGCGCTCGCCGGCAAATCGACCCGGGGAATCTTCTTGGCCGCCATCAGGCCGGCTCCGAAGCGCTCTGCAGGGCCAGCCGGGACCGATCCTCGGCTTCCTCCTCGCCGCTCGCCGCCCGCCGCTGCGCGGCCATGGCGTCGAAATCGGCAGCGCTGACGTCCCCGGTGACGTAGACGCCGTCGAAACACGAGGCCTCGAAGCCATTCAGCGCCGGGTTGAGCGCGCCGACGACGCGCTTCATCGCCGCGATGTCCTGGTAGATCAGCGCATCGGCGCCGATGAACGCGCGGATCTCCTCGTTGTTGCGGTCGTGCGCGATCAGTTCGTCGGTGGTCGGCATGTCGATGCCGTAGACGTTCGGGAAGCGCACCGGCGGCGCGGCCGACGCCATGTAGACCTTGCGCGCGCCGGCGTCCCGGGCCATCTGCACGATCTCCTTGGAGGTCGTGCCGCGAACGATCGAGTCGTCCACCAGCAGCACGTTGCGGCCCTTGAACTCGACATTGATGGCGTTGAGCTTCTGGCGCACCGATTTCTTGCGCACGCCCTGCCCCGGCATGATGAAGGTGCGGCCGACATAGCGATTCTTGACGAAGCCCTCCCGATAGGGCTTGCCGATGCGCTGGGCGAGTTGCATCGCCGACGGTCGGCTCGATTCCGGGATGGGGATGACGACGTCGATCTCGTTCGGCGGGATGGTCGAGATGACGCGTTGCGCCAGCGTCTCGCCAAGATTGAGCCGCGCCTGGTAGACCGAGATGCCGTCCATGATCGAGTCCGGCCGCGCAAGGTAGACGAACTCGAACATGCACGGGTTCAGGCTCGATTGCTCGGCGCATTGCTGCGCGTGGACGCGGCCTTGCAGGTCGATGAAGATGGCCTCGCCCGGGGCGACGTCGCGGGTGACCTGATGCCCGGTGCCCTCGATCGCCACCGACTCGCTCGCCACGATCACCTCGGGGTTTTCTTCCGAGCCGCTCACGCCGAACGACAGCGGGCGAATCCCGAACGGGTCGCGAAAGGCCAGCAGCCCGTGCCCGGCGATGAGTGCGACCACGGCATACGAACCCTTGAGCCGGCGGTGCACCGCGCGCACCGTGTCGAAGATCGCAGCGGGCGTCAACGCCTGGTCGCGCACTGCGAGGTCGAGTTCGTGCGCAAGGATGTTGATCAGCACCTCGGTGTCGCTCTGGGTGTTGATGTGGCGCCGGTCCACATCGGCCAGTTCCTGCTTCAGCACTGCGGCGTTCGTGAGGTTGCCGTTGTGCACGAGGACGATGCCGAACGGCGCGTTGACATAGAACGGCTGGGCTTCCTCTTCGCTGTAGGCATTGCCGGCCGTCGGATAGCGGACCTGACCGAGACCCACCGTCCCGGGAAGCGCCCGCATGTTGCGGGTACGGAACACGTCACGCACCATTCCGCGCGCCTTGTGCATGAAGCACTTGGTGCCTTGCATCGTGACGATGCCCGCCGCGTCCTGACCCCGGTGCTGCAGCAGCAGCAGCGCGTCGTAGATCAGCTGGTTGACAGGGGCCTTGGAGATGACGCCGACGATGCCGCACATGGGTTGGACCCTCGATCAGGACGCCGCGCCGTTCAGGTGCGCAGCAGATGGGACAGGTCCTTCGGCACCAAGGGCCGCAGGACCAGCGTGGCCTCCACCAGCCACTTCGCGCCGACGGACGCCTGCCAGGCAGGCGATCGCGCCGCGGGCGTGTGCGGGACCAGCAGCGCCACGACCATCAGCACCACCGCGCCACGCAGCAGTCCGAAAACAGCGCCCATGCCACGGTCGAAGGCACGCAATGGCGTCGCATGGACGAGCGTGCGGACCAGCCGCGACAGCAGGCCCCACACGATCAGCGTCGCCAGGAACGCAGATGCGAACGCGACGCCATGATTCAAGGCCGAACCGGGTGCGCCCACCGGCAAGTGCGGCGCCAGCCACGGCGTCAATGCGTCCGCTGCGAAATAGGCGACCACCCAGCCGACCAGCGCGAGCAGTTCCAGCATCAGCCCGCGCAGCGCGCCGACGATCATCGACAACGCGAGCACGCCAAGCATCACCCCGTCGACCCAGGCGATGTCGGGGTTCATGGGTCTCCTTCACAAGGTCAGCACCACGGCATTGAGTCCCGCAGCCTTGGCGCGGGCCAGTGCGGCGTCGGCTTCGGCGCGTGTGCCGAACGGACCGACGCGCACCCGGATGCGGCTGCCGGCCGGCGTCTGCGCGACCTGGGTATAGGTCTTCATGCCGAGCTTCTCGACCCGCGCGCGGGTCTCGCGCGCCGCATCGGCCTCTGCGAACGCGCCCACCTGCACCACGTAGCGACCCGCGTCCGCGGCTGCAGCAGGCTTGGCCTCCAGCAGCGCCCGGGCGCGGGCGCCGTCGGCCGGTGTGTCCTGCGCCTTGCGCGGCGCCTCGGCAGTGGCGGGAGTTTTGCGCGGCGCCTCGGGAGTCGTTGCCGGCGGCTTGCGGGCGGCCTCGATGCTGGCGACAGCGGACTCGGGTTTGCGGTTCGCATTCGCCGCCGGCTTCTCTCCCGGTCGGCCGTTGTCGTTCGCCGCTGCCGGAGCGCGGGCCGTGACCTCACGACCGGCGTCACCTGGCGTTTCGGTGATGACCTCGTCGCGCGGCTTCGCTGCCAGAGCGCGGGCCTGCACGGCGGTCGACGCTGCTGCGGCAGGACGCGCGGGAGGCATCGGCAGCGGCGCGGCCACGTCCTTGCGGGGAATCTCGATCGGGATGTCGACCGGTATCGGTCGCGGTCTCGTTTCGAAGACCAGCGGGAAGCCGATCACGCCGATCACCAGCAGGACCACCGCACCGATCAGACGTCGACGGGCCCGGGTGCGAGCCTCCCGAACCGCATCGCCGGCTTCGCTCGAACCGGCGCCGGAGGGCTTGTCCTCGCGCTTGAAGAATGAAAGCAAACCCATGCGCTGCCGGTCGGAGAGTTGGGGCGATGCCGCTGGCGCAGCGGCGGAAGACGACGCTCGCGAAGATCGGTTCAGGCAGCGTGTTGCCCGGCCAGATGCGGCAGACCGCCCTGCAAGACACCACCCACTGTGTAGAACGAGCCGAAGACGACGATTCTATCAGCGGGGTCGGAGCCGGCGAGAGCCGCGGCGAGGGCCGCGGCGGGGCTCGAATGACACGACACCTCGATCGCACGACCTGTCGGCGCGGCGACCCGCGCCTGGATCAGGGCAAGCTCGGACGCATCCGCCGCGCGTGCAGTCGGCAGGTCGGTGAAATGCCAATGATCGACCAGCGGTGCCATCCGGGTGAGGATCGATTCGAGATTCTTGTCGCGCATGGCCCCGAACACCGCCTGGGTCCGCGGGAAGAAGCCCATCTGGTCGAGGTTCTGGGCCAGCGTCGCGACCGCGTGCGGGTTGTGGGCGACGTCCAGCACCAGGGTCGGTTGCCCTGGCACGATCTGGAAGCGGCCGGGCAAGGCCACCAGCGCGAGACCGGTGCGGACGGCCTGCGCCGTGATGGGGACGCGCTCACGCAGCGCCTCGAAAGCCGCCAGCGCCGAAGACGCATTGAGCAGCTGATTCGCGCCGCGCAGGGCCGGGTAGCCCAGGGAGCTGAAACGGTGGGTCCGGCCGGCCCAGTTCCATTGCAACCGGTCGCCGGCGTAATTGAAGTCGCGTCCGAAGCGCCACAAGTCGGCACCGACGCGCTCGGCGGCATCCAGCACGCTTTGCGGAGGCACCGGGTCGCCGACCACCACGGGACGGCCGGGGCGCATCACGCCGGCCTTTTCTCTTCCGATGCTCTCGCGGTCCGGACCGAGGTACTCGACATGGTCGATGTCGATGCTGGTGATGATCGCGCAATCGGCATCGAAGACGTTGACCGCATCGAAGCGCCCGCCGAGACCGACCTCGAGGATCACCAGGTCGAGCTCCGTCTGGGTCAGCAGTCTTGCAATGGCGAGGAATGTGAACTCGAAGTAGGTCAGGCCGACGCTGCCCCGCGCCGCCTCGATGGCGGCGAAATGCGGCAGGAGGTCCTCCGCGGAAACCATGGCCCCGTCGACGCGACAGCGCTCCTCGAAATGGACCAGATGCGGTTTGGAGAAGAGGCCCACCCTGTAGCCCGCCTGCAGCGCGATGGACTCGAGCATCGCGCAGGTCGAGCCCTTCCCGTTGGTGCCCGCGACGATGACGAGCGGCGCCTTGAAGCCAAGACCCAGCCGCTCCTTGACGGTTCGGACGCGCTCGAGCGTGAGGTCGATCTCCTTCGGGTGGATGCGTTCGCAATGGGCGAGCCATTCAGGCAGGGTCGTGGGAAGCGCCATGCAGCGATGGTACGGGCACCCCAAACGTCGGCACGGCAGGCCTGCCCCATGAAAAAGGCGGCCGAAGCCGCCTTTGGGGAAGGGCAGAAGCCGTCCGCGTTCAGGCAGTCTTCAGCGAGCCTGCGCGTTCTTCCGGCGGGCGACGAAACCGACGCCGAGCAAGCCGGCCATCATCAGCGCATACGTCTCGGGCTCGGGGACGGCGGTGATGAAATCCTGGTGCTCCGGGCTGTGGAGAACCGTGAACGCCGTGGCGGAATAGGAGCCGAGGTTGGCCAGGTAGCCGTTGATCGCGGTGAGGTCGGCCGCCAGCACCGAGCCGGGAGCCGCCATGAAGTTTCCGCTTCCCAGGCTGAATGAGCCCACGTTCTCGTAGACGATCTCCCAGATACCCGCCTGAAGCGCGGCCGACTGGCTTGCCGTGATCGAGGCTGTGAACCCACCGGCGGCCGTCAGCAACTGGCCGATCTGAGTGGTCTTGGGAGCGCCCAGTTGCGCGATGGCGCTGGCCAGCGAATAGTCGGTATAGGTGGTGCCGAACGAGAACGTCTGGTTCAGCTCGATGCAGAACGACTGGAACGAGGCGCCATTGAAGAGGCCGCTGAACTCGCCCGCATTGAACGTTCCGGTGGCGGCAGCCGCGGTGCCGCTGACGACCACAGTCGAAGGGCCGCCATGGACATAGGAGTTCTGAACGAGCGTAGTCGCTGCGTGGGCGATGAACGAGCCGCCGAGAATTGCCGCAGCGATTGCGGACCGCATCCAAGTTTTCATCTTCCGCTCCAGGTAGTCTTGACAAATTCGGGCGAAAATCTGCGCCCACCTGCAAAGATTACCGGTAAAGATTACCGAAAACACCCCCTCGAACGCGGGTATCCGATCAACGGTGGATCCGCCGCTCCCGCGGCGGCGCGGCTTCCCATCCGCCCTCAGGCGACGGCGTCGGAACTCAGGCGCTGCAGCATCGCCACTTGGCGGGCGATCGCTGCGCGCAGTTCGCGACGGTCGACGATCATGTCAACGGCGCCGGTCTGCAGCAGGAATTCGGAGCGCTGGAACCCTTCGGGAAGTTTCTCGCGCACGGTGTTCTCGATCACGCGCGGGCCGGCGAAACCGATCAGCGCCTTCGGCTCGGCGATGACGACATCGCCGACGAACGCAAAACTCGCCGAAACGCCGCCCATGGTCGGATCGGTGAGGACGCTGATGTAGGGGAGGCGCGCCTTGGCCAGACGGGTCAACGCGGCGTTCGTCTTGGCCATCTGCATCAGGCTCAGCAGGCCTTCCTGCATCCGCGCCCCACCGGTCGCGGTGAAACTGATGAATGGCGTCTTCTGCTCGATCGCCGTCGTCACGCCGCGCACGAAACGCTCGCCGACGACGGATCCCATCGAGCCCCCCATGAATTCGAACTCGAAGCAGGCTGCGACCACCGGAATGCTGTGCAGGGCCCCGCCCATCACGACAAGCGCATCGGTTTCCCCGGTCTGCTCGAGCGCGTCCTTCAGGCGCTCCGAGTACTTGCGGCTGTCCTTGAATTTCAGGGCGTCGACCGCGAGCACCTCCTGCCCGATCTCGTACCGACCTTCGGGATCGAGGAAGGCGTCGAGCCGCGCCCGTGCGCCGATGCGGTGATGCTGCCCGCATTTCGGGCAGACATTGAGGTTCTTCTCGAGATCGGACTTGTAGAGCACGGTTTCGCAGGCCGGGCACTTGATCCACAGACCTTCGGGCACCTGCCGACGCTCGTTCGGGTTGGTTTGCTGGATCTTCGGCGGCAGCAGTTTTTCGAGCCAGCTCATCGGCAAGGTCCTTTCAGGAATCGAGCGCCGCGCGGATGCCGGCAATGAAACCGGCGGCCGTGGCGGCGACATTGTCGCGCGTGGCGCCTTCGAGCAGCTGCACCAGGGCCGTTCCGATGACGACGGCGTCGGCCACCTCGGCCACCGCGCGTGCCGAGGCCGCGTCGCGGATGCCGAAGCCGACGCCGACCGGGACCTTGACGTGTGCGCGGATCCGGGGAACCGCCGCGGCCACTCCGGAGACGTCGATGTTCCCCGCACCGGTGACGCCCTTGAGCGAGACGTAGTAGACGTAGCCCGTCGCGATCCGTCCGACCTCGCGGATGCGCGCCTCGGTCGAGGTCGGCGCCAGGAGGAAGATCGGGTCGATGCCGCGCGACGTGAGCAGCCTCGCGAAGTCGACGCATTCTTCGGGTGGGTAATCGACCACCAGCACGCCGTCGACACCCGCTTCCGCGGCATCGTCCGCGAAACGCTCGATGCCGTAGCGTTCGATCGGGTTCGCGTAGCCCATCAGCACGACCGGCGTCGCAGGATCGACCGAACGGAACTGCGACACCATCGCCAGGATCCGGGTGAGGCCGATGCCGCGTGCCAGCGCCCGCTCACCCGCCTTCTGGATCACCGGCCCATCGGCCATGGGATCGGAGAACGGCACGCCGAGCTCGATGACGTCGGCCCCGGCCTTCGCCATGGCCTGCATGATCTCCACCGTCGCGTCGGCAAAGGGATCGCCCGCCGTGACGTAGGGAATCAGCGCCTTGCGGCGATCGCGGCGCAGCGCGGCGAAGGTCGCGGCGATGCGGCTCATTTCGGCCCCTTCATCGCGGCCGCATGGCCGGCAACCGCCGCCCCGCCCTTGACGCTCTCCCCCTTGCACGACGGACGGCAGTAGAACTCCGCGCCGGAGAGGTCGGCCACGGTGCCGATGTCCTTGTCACCCCGACCGGACAGGTTGACCAGCAAGTGCTGGTCGGGCCGGAGCGTCGGCGCCAGCTTCATCGCGTAGGCGAGCGCATGGCTCGATTCGAGCGCCGGGATGATGCCCTCGGTGCGGCAGAGCCGATGGAATGCGGCGAGCGCTTCGTCGTCGGTGATGCCGACATACTCGGCGCGCCCGATGTCCTTCAGGTGCGCATGCTCGGGTCCGACGCCCGGATAGTCGAGGCCGGCGGAGATCGAGTGCGTCTCCAGGATCTGGCCGTCAGCGTCCTGTAGCAGGTAGGTGCGATTGCCATGAAGCACGCCCGGGGATCCCGCGGACAGGGAAGCCGAGTGCTTGCCCGTCGCAAGACCCTGGCCCGCGGCCTCGACACCGATCAGCCGCGTCTCGGCGCGGTCGATATAGGGATAGAAGATTCCCATCGCGTTGCTGCCGCCGCCGACGCAGGCGATCACCGCATCGGGCTGGCGCCCGATCATCTCCGGCATCTGCACCAGGCATTCGTCGCCGATCACGCGCTGGAAGTCGCGCACCATCGTCGGGTAAGGGTGCGGGCCCGCCACCGTGCCGATGATGTAGAACGTGTTCTCGACGTTCGTCACCCAGTCGCGCAAGGCCTCGTTGAGTGCGTCCTTCAGCGTCTTCGAGCCGCTCTCGACCGGCACCACGGTCGCGCCCAGCAGGTGCATGCGATAGACGTTCGGCGACTGGCGCTTGACGTCCTCGCTGCCCATGTAGACCACGCACTCCAGGCCGTAGCGCGCGCAGATGGTCGCCGTGGCCACGCCGTGCTGACCGGCACCCGTCTCGGCGATGACCCGCGGCTTGCCCATGCGCCGAGCCAGCATGGCCTGCCCGATCGTGTTGTTGACCTTGTGCGCGCCGGTGTGGTTCAGGTCCTCGCGCTTGAGGTGAATCTGCGCGCCGCCGAGTTCCCGGCTCATGCGCGCGGCGTGGTAGATCGGGCTGGGACGACCGACGAAGTGCTTGAGTTCCGAACGGAACTCGGCCATGAACGCAGGATCGGCCTGGACCTCGGCATAGCAGCGCTTCAACTCATCGAGCGCGTGCACCAGGGTCTCGGCGACGAAGCTGCCACCGTAGGGGCCGAAATGGCCGCTCGCATCCGGTTGCTGGTAGTTCGACATGTGGCGAAAGGGTCTTCAGGTCTCCGCGGCCGCGGCACGGGCATCGGCCTCGCGTACGGACTCGCAAAACCGGCGGATCGCCTCGGCATCCTTGATGCCGCGCGACGATTCCACGCCGGAGCTCACGTCAACGGCCCAGGGCCGTACCTGCAGAATGCCTTGAACGACGTTTGCGGCATGCAACCCACCAGATAAAACGACCGGATGGGACACGTCTGCAGGGATGAGCGACCAATCGAAGACCTTTCCGCCCCCGCCGTAGGTCTCGACATGGGCGTCGAGCAACAGGGCCTGGGCGTCGGCGAAACGCCTCGCGAAGTCTAGCAAATCGAAGCCCGGCGCCATGCGAGCGGCCTTGATGAAGGGTCTTGCGAAACTGGCGCAGAACTCCGGACTTTCATCACCGTGGAACTGCAGCAGCAATTGCGGAATGAGCCGTGTCGCGGCTGCGACGTCAGCGGCGATCGGGTCGACGAAGAGCCCGACCGGCACCACGAACGGCGGCAGCGCGCGCGCGAGTTCGGCCGCGCGTTCGGGGCCGACGCAGCGCGGACTCGGCTCGTAGAACACCAGACCGATCGCATCGGCGCCCGCCTCCACCGCCGCGACGACATCGGCCTCGCGCCGGACGCCGCAGATCTTGATGCGGGTGCGCTGGTTCATCGGCGCTCCATCCGCGCCTCGGAGGGCTCAGGGCAGCCAGGCGTCGGCGGTGCTGCGATCGGGTAGGGCATGGACCGCATCGTAGTACGGGCCCGCGAAGTAGAGCCCGTCGGGCGCGAAGGTCGGCGCCGCGCGGCTGCGGTCCCGCGAGGCGACCACGTCCGCCAGCCAGGCCGGCTCGCGAGCTCCACTGCCGACCGCGACGAGACAGCCCATGATGTTGCGAACCATGTGATGGAGAAAGGCGTTCGCATCGAAGTCGAAGCGCCAGTAGGCGCCGCGACGCTCGATCCGGATCGAATGCAACGTTCGGACCGGCGAGGCCGCCTGACATTGCGAGGAGCGCAATGCGCTGAAGTCTCGTTCGCCGACCAGGGTCGCCGCGGCCGCCCGCATGGCATCGGCGTCGAGGGGTCGGAAGCACCAGCCGACCAGACCGGTCTCGACCCCGGGCCGCACCGGAGACTCGCGCAGCAGATAGACGTAGCGCCGCCCGAGCGCGCTGAAGCGCGCATCGAACGACGACGCCACCGGGAGTGCCCACTGGACCGAGATGTCGCGGGGGAGAAAGCGGTTGGTGCCGCGGACCCACGACACCGGGACCCGGTCGACGTCGGCGTCCAGGTGCACCACCTGGTTCAGTGCATGCACCCCGGCGTCGGTACGCCCGGCGCTCGCCACCCGCACCGGGTGCCCGACGAAACTGGCGAGTGCGGCCTCGAGCTGATCCTGGACCGTGGCCCCGCCGGGCTGCGACTGCCAGCCTCGATAGGCGCCGCCGTGGTAACTCAGGCCGAGCGCCAGCCTCATGGTCGCGATCCGCGATGCGGCGCACGGGGTGACATCCGGCTTCCGCGCCCCTGGCGATGGCCAACGAACCTGTGAAGCGGCGGGTTGGGCCGGAGCCCTGCGCCCGCCGTCACCATGCCGTCATCCCAGGTCGTCGAGCATCCCCTGCGCCTTGCTGCGCGTCGCGCCGGACGCCTTGGCCAGGACCTCGCGCAGCAGATCGCGGGCGCCGTCCTTGTCGCCGATCTGGCGGAACTCCTCGGCCAGCTCGAGCTTGCGCACCATCGGATCTTGGTCCTCCGCTTCGAGCGAAGGCAATTCCAGATCGGCCGCCGCGGTATCGGCGCGCGTCTCGGCGACGTCGGTGCCCGGCTTGTCCAGATCGAGCGAGAAGCCCGACATGTCGAACGGCAGCGGCTCGTCGCGCTTGTCGGCGGGAACTTCGGCTTCGTTGCGCACCAGTGGCATCTTGTGCGTCGACGATGCGAAGTCATCCGGGGCCGGGTCAGGGTCGAGCTCGACGTGCGGGGCCTCCGAAAAGGTCACCGCCTCGTCGAGCGCACCCGGGGCCGTGGGCTTGCCGATCTCGGGATTGTCGAGATCGAGGTCGAGTTCGCCGAAGGCGCTGTCGGTCGGTGCGGGCGCGGGCAGCGAGTGTCCGAACTGCGAAGGCACCGGCACGACCGATTGCGGCAGGGTGCTCGCGCCGAGCGGCTCGGCAATCTCGCCCCCGTCGCGAACGATTTCAGAGGGCGCTCCGCCGGGATGGAACAGCGGATTGTCCGGATCGATCTCGGCACCGAGCTGCTGCGCCTTGGCCCAGTCCTCGCCCTCGCCACGCGTCAGCGCATAGAGCTGGGTGGCGAGCAGTTCGAAGCCCTTGGTGTCGCGGCGCTTGGCATAGACCTCGAGCAGCTTTGTGCGGATCGCAAGTCGCTCCGGACTGCTGCGCATCGCCTCCTTGAGGATTTCCTCGGCCTGCAGGTCGCGGCCGTAGGCCAGATAGACATCGGCCTCGGCAACCGGATCGACATCGCCGATCGCGTCGAGCTGGCTCAGCGAATACGTCATCGACGACGAGGTGCCACCGGCATCCCGAGTGTCGATGCGCTGGCCACCGCTGGCGCCGAAGAAGGAATCGGGCTGCAGGCGGCTCTCGAGGAACGAGGTTTCGCCGCTGTCCTTCTTCGAGCGCTTCGCGAAGCGGTACAGGCCGAAGCCGGCGAGCAAGGCCACCAGCAACCCGCCGATACCCAGGACGAGCGGGTTGTCCTCCATCAGCGTACCGAGCATGCCCGGTTCTTCCACCGGTGCCTTGCCAGCGGGCCGAGGTGCTGTCTTGGCGGCCGCGACGGCACTGGCGGGCGGGCGAGCAGGCGGCGTCGGAGCGGTCGTCGCGCTCGAAGCGGTCGCAGTGACCGGCGGCGCCACAACGGCGGGTGCCGGCACGGTAGCGGCGGCGGGCGCCGTGACGGCCGGCGTGACCGGTGCGGGGGCCGGCGCTGGGGTCGCTGCAGCCGGCGGGGCGGGTGCAGGCGCAGGAGCCTGCGCAACCACGACCGGCGGCGCAGCGACGGTCGTCGACGGGCGCGCCGCCACCACCGGCGCGCCGGGCCCGGCAGCCGTCGCGCCGGCGGGAGCCGAAGCGGCTCCCTGAAGCTTCTTCAGCTGGTCGACATTCTTGGCGATCTCGGCCAGGCGTGCATCGGACGCGGCTCGCTCACGTTCCCTGGAGATCCGATCCTCCTGCGCGGGATTGGCGGTGGCGCCCTTGCTCAGGGTGAGCTTGTCAGGCGTCGTCGCTGCAGCCTGCTTGCGGTCGTCGACCGATGCCTGAACCTTGCCGCTCGCCTGCCGTGCCGACCCTTCGGCCTTGGCATCGGAGACGTTGCCGGCGAGTCGCTGACGATACGCTCCGAAGTCGGCGCTCTGTGCCGTGATGACCTGGCGCGCCTCGGACGGACTGACGGCCTGCGCCGACTCGGTCGGAGGCACGGCCAGCACGACGCCGGCCTTCAGGCGGTTCATGTTGTTGTCCATGAAGGCCTGCGGATTGGCACGGAACAGCGCCACGAGCATCTGGTCGAGGGAGATTCCGGGGCGCTGGGTGGTCGCCGCGATCTTCGACAGCGAGTCGCCGGCCTTGACCCGGTACTCGTCGCCCTGCGCACCGGGCGCGGACGGCCGAGGCGCGGCCACGGAACTCTGAGCCGCGGCCTGACGCGCGGCATTGCGCTCGGCATTCCTTTCAGCGCGTTCGGCGCGCGCAGCGGCCAATGCGCGCTCCACGCGCTCGGCCCGCTCGGCTCGAGCGACCGCCGCCGGCGACGCGTTGCTCGCCCGGGCCGGCGGCGGCGCCGTCGGCGCCGTGGAGACCATCGGCGCGGTATTCGCCGGCGCTTGTGCCGTCGGCGCCGTCGCCGGTGCGGGCGTGGCGCGGGCGGTCACCGGCGGATCGAAAAGCAGCGTGTATTCGCGAACCAGCCTGCCGGTGGCCCAGGAGATTTCGAGGATGACGTCGACGAACGGTTCCTGGACACCACGGTCGCTCGTCAGACGAACGAACTGACGGCCGTCGGGACGGCGTTCGAGGACTGCCTTGGTGCTGGGCAGCACGGGGTTGTAGTCGACATTGGCGGCGCGGTAGCTTTCCGGCGGGGCCACGCGAATGCGCAGGTTCGCCGCTTCCTCCGGCGTCATCGCGGTGACTTCGATCTCGGCCCGCAGCGACTCGCCGAGTGCCGACTTGACGGAGAGCCGTCCCAGGCCGAGGGCCGTCGCCGATGGCGCGATCAGCATCAGCGATGCGGCAGCAGCGCCCGTGAAGGCGACTCGCCTCGAGAACTTCGATTTTCTTTTCAAGGCGTCTCCCGGATAGACGATTCAGGCCGCTGCAGACCCGCCCGGCCGATGTCGGCGACGTCTTCGGGCATTACGCGAGCGCCCGGCGTGCAGA
>JBBQCD010000075.1:0-20728 GCA_038318385.1 Burkholderiales bacterium
GAAGTGGAGGTCGACGGTGCCGATGTCGTAGACGCTGGTCGAGACCCAGGGGCCGATCAGCAGCTGGATCAGCACGCCGGTCGCGCTGGCGTAGGCGCCGACGTTGCAGAGCGAGCGCACGCGCATCGCCAGGACCTTGCCGTCGGCGTCGAGCGCCATCTCGGCGTGGCTGACGATGTCGCGGCCGTGCACGGCCGACAGCAGGTCCTCGCCGCGCTCGGCCTGCCAGCGCACCGGACGGCCGAGGGCTTGCGCCGCCCAGGCGATGACGATGTCCTCGGGGTAGGGGCCGGTCTTCATGCCGAAGCCGCCGCCGACGTCGCCGACGACGACGCGGACCTGGCCGGCGGCCAGGCCGGGAATGGCGTCGATGATGCCGTTCATCGCCGCCGTCGGCATCTGGCTGCTGAGGCGCACGGTGAGACGGCCGGTTTTCACGTCGGGCTCGGCGAGCACGCTGCGCGGCTCGATGGTGCTCGGCGCCAGGCGCTGGTTGACGAGGTCGATGGCGACGACGTACACGGCGCGCGCGAACGCCGCCTCCGTCGCTGCGACGTCGCCGTGGCGCATCTCCGCGGCGATGTTGTCGGGGGCTTCGGGACTGATGCAGGCACCACCGCCGATCGCGGTGACGGGATCGTTCACTGGCGGCAGCTCTTCGAACTCGACGACGATCGCCTCGCAGGCGTCGCGCGCGGCCTCGCGCGTCTCGGCCACGACGGCGGCAAGTGCTTCGCCGACGAAGCGCACGCGCCCATGGGCGAGCACGAAGCGCGGCGGCGAGACCAGCGGCTTGCCGTCGGCGCGGCGGAACATGTCGGTGCCGGGAATCGGCTTGACGCCGGCGGTCGCCAGTTCGGCGCCGGTGTACACGGCGAGCACGCCCGGCAATGCACAGGCCGCGGCGGTGTCGATCGAGACGATGCCGGCGTGCGCGTAGGGCGAGCGCAGGAAGGCGATGGCGGTGGCGCCTTCGGCAGCGACGTCGTCGGTGAAACGGCCCTGTCCGGCCAGCAGCGCCGCGTCCTCGATCCGGTGGACGGCCTGGCCGCTGCCGAACCGGCCTGCTTCGATCGACGATGCCATGAAGTCACTCTTTCGCATGCTGCGCATGTCGCGCCCGACGATGCTACCGGCGAACGCCGCCTCGCGTGGAGGCGCACCCGATGCGGCGCCATCACCCCGAGCCCGTCTCGGGGCGCGGGCCCGCTGCGGGCCGCTAGCGCTCCGCGTTCGGGAAGAAGAGCTGCTCGCCGCCGATCTTGTAGGCGGCGATCGTCGCCTGGCCGTCGGCCGACACCAGCCAGTCGGAAAACGCCTGCGCGAGAGCGGTCTTCAGGCCCGGATGCTTCGCCGGGTCGATGACGATGACGCCGTACTGGTTGAAAAGGCGCCGGTCGCCTTCGACCAGCACGGCGAGATCGCCGCGATTGCGGAAGCTGAGCCACGTGCCGCGGTCGGTCAGCGCGTAGGCGCCGGTCGACGAGGCAATGTTCAGCGCGGGGCCCATGCCGCAGCCGCAGGCCTTGTAGTCGAAAGGCGCCGGCGGGGGCACCGCCACGCCCGCCAGCTTCCAGTAGCGCAGCTCCGCCGCGTAGGTGCCGCTCTTGTCGGCGCGCGACACGAAGGCGGCCTTGGAACTCGCGAGGCGGTGCAGCGCCTGGACGACATCGCGTCCTTTTACGCCCGCCGGATCGTTCTTCGGACCGACGATGACGAAGTCGTTGTACATCACCGGCCGGCGTTCCAGGCCATGGCCTTCGGCGACGAACTTCTCCTCTGCCGTCTGGTCGTGCACGAACAGCGCGTCGGCATCGCCGCGGCGGCCGATGTCCAGCGCCTGGCCGGTACCGACCGCGACGACGCGCACGCCGATGCCGGTCTTCTTCGTGAAGGCCGGCAACAACTCGGCGAAGAGGCCTGATTGCTCGGTGCTGGTGGTCGAGGCGACGGTGATGTACCGATCCTGTGCGAGCGCCGCGGCCGCCGTGGCAGCCGTGACGAGGGCGATCGCTGCGTGGCGCAGCCATCGGCCCGTGCCGCGGCCGCGGACGGGCACCGCGATCCGGGACGGCGCGCGATCTTCTTTCAAAGCGACCATTTCAATTCTCCCTTGAGGAACAGGTCGACACGCCCGCGCGCGCCGGTGGCGAAGAACACATCCGTCGGCAGGTCGGTGTCGACCCGCCCCTGGTCGAGATAGACGATCCGCGTCGCCAGGCGTTGCGCCTGGGCCAGATCGTGGGTGCTGAAGACCAGCGTCATGCCGTCGGCGACGAAGCCGGCGAGCACCACCTCGACCTCCTTGCGTGCCGACGGATCCAGGTTGGCGGTGGGCTCGTCGAGGAACAGGATGTCGGGGTGCAGCGCCCAGGCACGGGCGAGGGCAAGCCGCTGCTGCTCGCCGCCAGACAGCGCGCGCGCCGGCCGGCTGCGCAGAGCGTCCAGGCCGACGCGGCGCAAGGCGGCCTCCGCCCGGGCCGCCAGTGCGCCCCAGGCCGTACGCCGCTCGCCCATCCACAGGGCGATGCGCAGGTTGTTCCAGACGGAAAGGCGCAGCAGGAACGGACGCTGGAACACCATTGCCTGGACCGCACCCTGCGCCGGTGTCGTCCGCTCGCCGTCATGCTCGACCAGGCCGTGGAGGAGGCGCAGCAGCGTCGTCTTCCCCGAACCGTTGGCGCCGACGACGGCGATCACGTCGCCGGCGCGCACGTCGAGCTCGACGTCGCGGATGGCAGCGACCGGACCGAAACGGACCGAGGCCCCGCGCAGGCGCACCAGGATCGCTCGCGGCCTGCCCGAGGTCGCGTCGCCCTGGGAAGCGCCGGCCGGACGCGCCAGCTCGGCGTGATCCGGTGCGGCGCTCAATGGACGCCCCCGACGGTCGCCGGCGCGGCCTGGCCGCGGCGCAGGACCGCGATCACCCCGTTCAGCAGTGCCACCAGGACGAGCAGCACCAGGCCGAGCGCGAGGGCGAGCGGCAGATCGCCCTTGCTGGTCTCGAGCGCGATGGCCGTGGTCATCACGCGCGTGACGCCGTCGATGTTGCCGCCGACGATCATCACCGCGCCGACCTCGGCGATCGCCCGCCCGAACGCGATCAGCAGCAGGGTCGCGACCGCCCAGCGCTCGTGCAGCAGCATCAGCAGCGCCGCCAGCATCGGCCCCGCGCCCATCGAGCGCAGCGGGTCGGCCGCTTCGCGCAGCGCGTCGGCGACGACCTGGCGTGCCAGCGCCGCGACGATCGGCAGGGCGAGCACCGTCTGCGCCATCACCATCGCCGCCGGCGTGAACAGGATGCCCCAGGACCCGAGCGGGCCGCTGCGCGAGAGCAGCAGGTAGACCGCGAGGCCGACGACCACCGACGGCAGCGCCAGCAGCGTGTCGAGGACGAGGAGCAACGCGCGCTGCCCCGGAAATCGGACCGCCGCGAGCCAGGCCCCTGCCGGCAGGCCGAGAACGGCGGCGACGAGGCAGGCGCTGCCGCTGACCGCGAACGACAACCCGACCGTGCGGACGAGCGCCGGGTCGGCGTGGGAGACGAGATCGAGCGCGGTGGCGAAACTCCCGGCCACGGCGCTCATGGCGCGTGCTTCATACTCGACCGGATTCTCGGTGCCCACGCGGCCGCAGGCGATATGAACCAACATGCATAGGGTCGACCTCACCTACGCGCTGCGCGCCGGCGAAGGCGCGGCGCGCGAGTTGCACCATCCGCTGCTCGAACTCCTCGAAGCGATCCATCGCACCGGCTCGATCTCGGCGGCGGCGCGCGACCTGCGGCTTTCCTACCGGCATGTGTGGGGCGAACTCAAGCGCTGGGAAGGCGAGCTCGGCCGGCCGCTGCTGATCTGGGCCAAGGGCCAGGCCGGCCAGCTCTCGCCGTTCGGCGCCAAGCTGCTGTGGGCCGAGCGCCAGGCGCGCGCGCGCCTCGCGCCGCAGGTCGCGGCGCTGCGCAGCGAACTCGAACGCGCCTTCGCGGCGGCGTTCGATGACGCCGCCGGCCTGATCGAGATGGCGGCGAGTCACGACGAGGCCTTGCCGCTGCTGCGCGACTGGGTCTCGACGCATCGCAAGCTCGACCTCGACATCCAGTTCACCGGCAGCGTCGACGCCCTCGCCGCCCTCAACGATGGCCGTTGTGCGCTGGCGGGCTTCCACACCTTGACCGATGCCCGAGGCGATTCCGAGACGGCGCGAATCTATCGCCCGATGCTCGATCCGAAACGCCACCGGCTGATCGGCTTTGCCACGCGCAGCCAGGGCCTGATCGTCGCGGCCGGCAACCCGCTGGGCATCCGCACGCTCGCCGACCTCGTCCGCCCCGGCGTGCACTTCGTCAACCGTCGTCGCGGCACCGGCACCCGGGTGGTCCTCGAAGAGCTGCTGCGCGCCGCAGGCATCGATGCCGAAGCGATCGAAGGCTGGGAACGCGCCGAGCCGTCGCACCGTGCCGTCGCCGCCAGCGTCGCCGCAGGGACCGCCGACGCGGCCCTCGGCATCGAGACCGTCGCTCGCGACAGCGGCCTCGACTTCATCGCCCTCGCCGAGGAACATTATTTCCTCGCGACGCTGGCCGAGAACCTGGAGCAGCCGCACGTCGCGACGCTGCGCGCGGCACTCGCCTCGCCGCAGTGGCAAGCCGCGTTGCAGGCTCTGCCCGGCTACCGGCCGAACCGCAGCGGCGACGTGCTGTCGCTGGACGACGTGCTGCCCTGGTGGCGCCGCCGCCGACCCCCGCGCTGAACGCGGGGGCGTGCGTTCAGGCCGCGCAACTCCGGAAGCCGCAGAAGATGTCGTCGCGCTCGGGCCGATAGAAGTTGCGGTACTTCGGATGGCGCATGCGTTCGCGCGTCGCGAACGAAGCGCCCCGAAGGACCTTGTGGGAGCCGAACCAGGGCTCGGAATAGTCGCGGTACGGACCCGCCACGAAGCCCGGGTAAGGGCGAAAGGTCGTGGCAGTCCATTCCCAGACGTCGCCCCAACGGAACCCGCGCGTCGCGCCTTGGTGCGCCGCGGCCTCCCACTCGACCTCGGCCGGCAGGCGCCGGCCGGCCCAGCGACACCACGCATCCGCCTCGTACCAGTTGACATGCACGGCAGGCTGGCTCATCGGCACCCGCACGAGCTGGCCGAAGCGATGCTGGAGCACGCCCTGGCGCATCTGATCGACGTGGCGCGGCGTGCGCCGCCCTTCGGCCTGTAGCCAGAGCCAGCCGTCCTTGCTCCAGTGCAGCGGTTCGTCGTATCCGCCGTCCTCGACGAATTCGCAATACTGCGACCAGCTGACAGCCTGGGCATCGATCTCGAACTCCGGCAACGCAACGTCGTGAGCGCGGCGTTCGTTGTCGAAGGCGAAGCCGTCGCCGGCCGAGCCCAGGCGCCAGCGCGTCGCCGGAAAGGTCAGCGGCTCGCGTGCAGCCCCACCCTCGATCCGCGGCAGCAGCCCGGCTTCGAAGCCCAGCGTCTGCGACAGCATCGCCAGGGCCTCGATGTGCATGTCCTCATGGAACAGCGCCAGACGGTAGAAATACAGGCTTGCGTCGTCTTCCTCCGCTCCGGCGAGGAGGTCTAGCGTGGTCTCAAGCGTATGGACCAGGTACTGCCGGGTCGCGTCGAGATCCGGCAGGTCGAGGTTCCAGCGGCTGTCGTGCGGGACGTTCGAGGAGTCGTACCAGCGGTCGGCACCGACCAGGATCGAGGCCAGCTTCGGGTGAGTGGGATCGCAGCCTTCGCCGCGCTGGCGCTGGACGTTGCGCGAGATCCAGTACTCCTGGAACCAGCCGATGTGGCCGAGCTCCCACAACGGCGGGTTGATCTCGGCGCGCAGTGGCACCTTCAGCGCGCTGCCGCCGAGCGCGCGCTCGCAGGCCGCGATCCAGCGCAACGTATGATTGCGCGCGTCGATCAGCGCCAGCGAGAGCAGTTCCCTGCCGGCTCCGCGCATCAGCGACGAATCCACGCTGGGGGCCTCGATGTCGAGCACGTCCGTGACCCTCCGTCTTCCATTCATCCTGATCGCCTGCCCGGCGCTGGCCGAGGCGCGCAACGGCAACTGGCACACCGCCGCGCGCTGGGCACGCATGCTTCGAGGTCATTGTCGCATCGCGGTCGCGCCGTCCTGGCAGGGCGAGGATTGCGACGCCCTCATCGCGTTGCATGCGCGGCGTTCGGCAGCCAGCATCGACGACTACGCGCGGGCGCATCCGAACCGCCCGCGCATCGTCGTGCTGACCGGGACCGACCTCTATCGCGACATCCGCGACGACGCGGCGGCGCAGCGCTCGCTCGATCTGGCGACTCACCTCGTGGTCCTGCAAGCCGAGGGCCCGCTGGAGCTGGCTCCGTCGCTGCGCGCCAAGTGCCGCGTCATCTACCAGTCGGCGCCGCGCCTCGCCCCGGTCGCGCCGCCCGCGGGGCTGCTGCGCGTCGTCAGCGTCGGTCACCTGCGCGACGTCAAGGACCCGCTCACCTTCATGCGCGCGGCGCGGCGGCTCTCGGGCCGCGGCGACATCCGCTTCGACCAGATCGGCGCCGCCCTCGAACCCGGACTCGAGCGCGCCGCCCGCCGCACCGCCGCCGAATGCCGGCACTACCGCTGGCTCGGACCGCTGTCGCATGCGGCGACGCGCCAGCGCATCCGCCGCGCCCAGCTTCTCGTCAACACCAGTCGCATGGAAGGCGGCGCCCACGTCATCCTCGAGGCGGTCCAGAGCGGTACCGCGGTGCTCGCCTCGCGCATACCGGGCAACCTCGGCATGCTCGGGCCGATGCCGGCAGGCGCCTTCGAAGTCGGCGATGATGCGGAACTGGCCCGACTCGTCGAGCGAGCGCGCGACGACAGCGACTTCCTGGCGACGCTGCGTGCGCAGGCCCTGGCCCGCGCACCGCTCTTCGATCCCGCCGAGGAGGAGCGACAGGTCGTCGCCCTGATCCGATCGGCCCTGGAATCCACACCATCATGACCCCCACCGCACCCCTGACTCCCGTCCGCCTCACCTCGCTGTCTCACGGCGGAGGCTGCGGCTGCAAGATCGCGCCCGGCGTGCTCGCCGAGATCCTCAAGGGCTCGAGCGGTTTTCCCGTTCCCAAGGAGCTGCTCGTCGGCATCGAGACCGCCGACGACGCCGCGGTGTACCGCCTCAACGACACCCAGGCACTGATCGCCACCACCGACTTCTTCATGCCGATCGTCGACGACCCGCGCGACTTCGGCCGCATCGCCGCGACCAACGCCATCAGCGACGTCTATGCGATGGGCGGGCGGCCGATCCTCGCGCTGGCGCTGGTCGGCATGCCGATCAACGTGTTGCCGCTGGAAGTCATCGGCGCCATCCTGAAGGGAGGCGAGAGCGTCTGCGCCGAAGCCGGCATCCCGATCGCCGGCGGCCACACCATCGATTCGGTCGAGCCGATCTACGGCCTGGTCGTCCTCGGCCTGGTGCATCCCGACCGGGTCAAGCGCAACGCCGGCGCCCGTCCGGGCGACGTGCTGATCCTCGGCAAGCCGCTCGGCGTCGGCGTGCTGTCGGCGGCACTGAAGAAGGATGCGCTCGATGCCGCCGGCTACGCGCGCATGGTGGCGACGACGACGAAGCTGAACACGCCGGGGATCGCGCTGGCCGAGCTCGACGGCGTGCATGCGCTGACCGACGTCACCGGCTTCGGGCTGGCCGGCCACGGCCTGGAGCTCGCGCGCGGCGCCGGCGCCGCCGTGCGCATCGACTGGGCCAGCGTGCCGTTGCTTGCCGGCGTCCGCGAGCTCGCGACGCGCGGCATGGTGACGGGCGCATCCGGGCGAAACTGGGACAGCTACGGCGCCGCCATCACCCTGCCCGCGAATTTCGCCGCCGCCGACCGCGCCTTGCTGACCGATCCGCAGACCAGCGGCGGCCTGCTGGTCGCCTGCGCACCGGACTGCCAGGACCAGGTTCTCGAGATCTTCCGCCGCGACGGCTTCGCCGACGCTGCCGTGATCGGCGAAGTGCGCGCCGGCGCCGGGCTCACGATCTCCTGACGCGGCCCGGGTGCGCGCCGAGGTCGGGCGCGCGCAGCACGCGCGGGCCGACGACGCGACGCGCCGACCGACGACCGGCCCGGGATGCTCGGCCCGCTGCTATTCTCATCGGCTCCCATGGCTGCGATCCACATCACCGACCTCGAATCGGCCATCAACTGGTGGCGCGAGAAGACGCCGTCGCCCGACGGCATCACCGCCTGCGCCGAGGTGCGTGCGCTCGCCGAGGTGTATGCGCTGATGGTGTACTACCACGAGGATGATTGCGACGAGACGACGATGCCGGCGCGCGCCCGCGAGGCCTGGCTGGCCTGGTACGCCACCACCCCCGACGCCCCTTGCATCGCGATCTGCTCGACCAGCCAGGGCGACGATGTCTGCAAGGGCTGCGGGCGCACCTTCGACGAGGTCCAGCACTGGCCGGTGATGACACCGGCCGAGAAGCGCCGCACCTGGCGTCGGATCACGATGGACGGCACCGCCTGGCGCTTCAACCGCTACCTCGAACGTGCCAGGGAGCCGCAGCCCGACAAGGCGAGCGCGTGACGCGCCCGTCCCTGCTCGCCAGCGCCCGCCGCATCGCACCGCTCGCCTGGCCGATGTACATCGGCCAGGTCGCCGTGCTGGCGTTCAGCACCGTCGACACGGTGATGGTGGCGCGGTACTCGGCTCTCGACCTGGCCGCGCTCGCCGTCGGGGGCGCGGCCTACATCTCGGTGTTCGTCGGCCTGATGGGCGTGGTGATGGCACTCGGCCCGATCGCAGGCCAGCTCTATGGCGCCGGACGCCTGCGGGAGTGCGGCCATTCTCTCCACCAGGCGATGTGGCTGGCGCTCGCGCTGGCGGTCGCCGGCTGCACGCTGTTGGTCTTTCCGCAACCGTTCCTCGACCTCGCGCAGACGCCGCCCGCGGTCGAGGGCAAGGTGCGCGGCTACCTCGCCGGGCTCGCCTTCGCCCTGCCGGCCGCCCTCCTCTTCACCGCCTACCGGGCCTTCAACATCGCCGTGTCGCGGCCCAAGGCGGTGATGGCGCTGCAGCTCGGCGCGCTGGTGCTGAAGGTGCCGCTGACGGCCCTCCTGGTCTTCGGCCTGGCATTGCCGACGCCGTTCGGCGAACTGCGCATCCCCGCCTGGGGCGCGCCCGGCTGCGGCGTCGCCACCGCCATCGTCATGGTCTGCCAGATGGCGATCGCCTGGCGGGTTCTGCGGCGCGACCGCTTCTACCGGCAGTTCGAGCTCGGCGGAGCGTTCAGCCCACCGGATCGGGCGGCGCTGGCCGGCCTGCTGCGGCTTGGCATCCCGATGGGGTTGTCCATCATGGTCGAGGTCACCGGCTTCACCTTCATGGCCTTCTTCATCTCGCGCCTCGGCGCCACACCGGTGGCCGGGCATCAGATCGCCGTCAACATGGTGTCGCTGATGTTCATGCTGCCGCTCGCGCTGGCCAACGCCGCGAGCACGCTCGTCGCGCAGCGGATCGGCGCCGGCGACCGGCCCGGGGCGCGCCGCCTGGGGCGCCACGGCGTCGAGATCGGCATGATGGCCGGCGCCGTGGTCGGCGGCACGGTCTTCGTCCTGCGCGACGCCATCGTCCACGTCTACACCGGCGACCCGGTGATCGTCGCCGCCGCGCTGCCGCTGCTCGCCTGGGTCGCCGTCTTCCACTTCGCCGACGCCACGCAGGCCGTCGCCGGCTTCGTCCTGCGCGCCTACCGCGTCGTGAACCTGCCGCTGGCGATCAATGCCATTGCCATCTGGGGAGTGGGACTCGGCGGGGGCTACGTGCTGGCCTTCGACCTGCTCGGCCCGAGCCCCACGGGACTGCGCGGGGCGCAGGGCTTCTGGGCGGCAGCGACGCTCGGCCTCGTGCTGGCGGCGCTGGCGCTGGCCGCCCTGCTGATCCGGACCTTCCAGCGCCAGAAGGCACGGGGCTGGGCGACCGCCTGACGGATCGGCGCGGCCCTCGGGTATCGAGCCTTCGCCGAACGTCGGTCCCCTGAACAGCGGCGCCTCGGCCGCGAGCCTCAGCCGAGCGGCAGCTCCAGCACGAAGCAGCTGCCGCCGCCCGCACGGTCCTCGCAACGCACCGAGCCGCCATGGCGCTCGGCGATCTGCTTGACCAGGCTCAGGCCCAGGCCGACACCACCGGCCTGCTCGGCGTGTCCCGGCAGGCGGAAGAAGGGTTCGAAGATGCGCTCGCGCATCGCCGGCGGCACGCCCGGGCCGCGGTCGCAGACCGACACGGCCACGTTCTCGCCCCGGGTTCGGATCGTCACCCCCAGATCGGCTTCGGCTCCGCCGTAGCGACGGCCGTTCTCGAGCAGGTTGCGCAACGCCCTGCGCACGAGGCGCTCGTCGGCACGGATCGTCAGGCGTTCGCCGGCGACCGCCGCCTGCACGCGCGCCGCCTCTTCGGCTGCCAGACCGAGCAGGTCGATCGGTTCCTCCTGCAGCAGGTTGGCCGTGGCATCGAGGCGACTCGCCAGCAACACCTCTTCGACCAAAGCATCGAGTTCGGCGACGTTGGTGTCGATCTCGCGCTGCAGGCGTTCGCGCTGCAATGGGTTCGCGTCACCGAGCATCGACACCGCCATCTTCATCCTGGCGAGCGGCGATCGCAGCTCGTGGCTGGCGTTGGCGAGCAGCGAGCGATGCGATTGCACCAAGGCCTCGACCCGGTCGGCCGCGACGTTGAAGCTCGCCGCCAGCGCTGCGACCTCGTCGTTGCCGGTCACGGCCACGCGGTGGCCGAGCTGGCCGGAGCCGAACTGCTCGACCCCGCCCTTGAGCGCCTCGAGGCGCCGCGTCAACCGCCGCACGACCGGGTAGGCGCCGGCAGCAACCGCCAGGAACAGCACCATCAGCACGACGATCAGGCCGACGCCACGTTGCCAGGCCGGCGGCAGAAACGGCAGCAGCGGCGGACCTTCGCCTCCGCGTTCGCCCCTCTCGCCGCGACCTCCGCGCGGACCCTGTCCCGGCTGGCGCGGACCGGGGCGCATCAGCCACAGCGTGCGGCCGTCTTCCAGGCGGATCGCCAGGCCTCGGATGCCTTCGGTCTGCCGCCGATTGAACGACTCCGATGCGGCAATGCGCTCGCCGCCGACGTTGTCGAGCGCTAGCGGCAGGCGCAGGCGCTCCGACCAGTCGCGCAGCGCATCGCCCTGCGCCTCGACCGAAGCCTCCACGCCCGGCAGCGAGCGCTGGATGAGTTCGGCCCACGCGCCCATTCGTTCGCCGAGCACCGATTCGGCACGGCCGCGCTCGTGCTCGATCTGGCGCTGGAACATCCATCCGGACAGCGCCGCGAAAAGCAGCAGCACCACCACCACCGTCGCATAGATGCGCAGGTAGAGGCTCTTCATCCCGGTGCGGTGCGGTCGTCGGCGTCCTGCTTCTTCGCGAACACGTAGCCCGAGCCACGCACCGTCAGCACTCGCCGTGGCGCCTTCGGGTCGTCCTCGATCACCGAGCGGATGCGCGAGATGTGGACGTCGATCGAACGATCGAAGGCCTCGACCGGGTGCCCCTTGAGCGCATCCATGATCTGGTCGCGCGAGAGCACGCGACCCGGGCTCTGCGCGAGGACCACGAGAAGATCGAACTGATGCCCGGTCAAGTCGCAGGTCGCTCCGTCGAGACGGGCGACGCGGGCGCCCAGGTCGACCTCGAGGCGGCCGAAGCGCAACACGTCGTCGGCATTCGACTGCGGCGCGGCGCGCCGCAGCAGCGCCTTCACCCGCGCCAGCAGCTCGCGCGGTTCGAACGGTTTCGGCAGGTAGTCGTCGGCGCCGAGTTCGAGACCGACGATGCGGTCGAGCGGCTCGCCGCGCGCGGTCAGCATCAGCAGCGGCAACTGGCGCGTCCGAGCGTCGGCGCGCAGTTCACGGCACAGGTCGAGGCCGTCGCCGTCCGGCAGCATCAGGTCGAGCAGCAGGGCATCGAAGGGCCGCGCGGACAGACTGCGCCGGCCGGCCTCCAGCGTCGACGCAGTCTCGATCTCGAAGCCGGCCTGACCAAGGTAGTCGCCGACCATCGACGTGAGGCGGGCGTCGTCGTCGATCAGCAGCAGGCGTGCGGTCATGGAGTCCTCGGCACTTTCACGATGGAAGGCCGATGCCGCCGGTGAGGCGGGCATCGGCCCCGAACACAGGATACGCGGCTTCAGCGCGGCGGACGCTCGCCCTTGTGCATGCGCGCGGCGCGATCCTTCCAGCGAGCCGCACGATCCTTCATGCGCTCGGCGAGCTTGGCACGCTGCTCGGGCGTCAGCACGCGACTGATGTCGAGCATGGCCGTCATCATCCGCTTGCTGGCTTGGTCGTGCTGAGCCAGCATCTGCTGTCGCAGTGCCTCGGCCGCGGCCGGGTCGACATTGGGCGCCGTGAAGATTTGCATGGCGCGCTCGCGCAGGCCGCGGCCGGTTTCATGCTGCGCCTTCATGTCGGCAGCGGCCGACTGGGTGATCTGGCGAATCTGGCTGCGCTGTGCGTCGGTGGCATTGAGACCGTCGAGCATGCGATCGACCATGCGCCCCATGCGCTCGGGCGAGTCGCCCATCATGCCGTCACCGCCTCTGCCGTGGTGGCCGCCTCCGTGCTGCCCCATGCCGCCGCCCATCGGCTGCGCCCAGGCCGTGACCGCCAGCGTGGACAACGCCGCCACCAGCGTCGCGACCCAGAACATGCGCATCCGGGTGCGTGTCCCGCCCGGGTTGATCATCGTCGTTGCATTCACTTTGTCTGCTCCAGAAGGATCGGGCAACGTGCCCGTGGAATGCATCGTCGCGGGCAGCCGTGAAGGTCGCCCTTCTGAGCCGTAAAGATATGTGAAAGCCGCGCCACGGCGAGCAGCCGTGTGCGTCGAGCGGAAGGTGACGTCGCGGCGACATGGCCGCGTCGATCGCCGCGATGAGCTTGCCTTGGCGCCCGCGTCGTGGGCCCGCCTCCGCTTACCCGCGCACCAGGGGGACGGTGGCGCGGTCGGTCAGGGCCAGCAGGAAACGCTCCGCGGCCGCGAGCTGGGCCAGCGTGACGTACTCGTCGGCCTGGTGCGCCTGGGCGATATGACCGGGGCCGCAGACCACGGTCGGGATGCCGGCGCCCTGGAACAGTCCGGCCTCGGTGCCGAACGCGACCAGCGTCGTCGCATCCGTCGCGGCGAGGCGGCGCGCCAGGATCACCGCCGGGTCTTCCAGGGACGCCCGGAAGGCCGGCATTTCGCAGAGCGACTCGAAGCGGATGCCCGCCTGGGGGTCCACGGCGCGCATCGCCGGCTCGAGGCCCTGCGCATAGTCCAGCACCTCGCGCTGCATCGCCATCGGGTCCGCGCCCGGCAGGTTTCGGAACTCGTAGTGGAAGCGACAGTCCTCCGGCACCACGTTGTCGGCGATGCCGCCGTGGATCACGCCGACCGCCCCGGTCGTGAAAGGCACGTCGAAGCCGTCCTGGCGCGGCTCGCTCGCACGGAAGCGATCGCTCATGTCGACGAGCTTGCCGATGACGCGCGCCCCGACCTCGATCGCGTTGACGGCCTGCGGCGTCAGCGACGAATGCGCGGCATGGCCCTTGACGCAGCAGCGCCAGCGGTACACGCCCTTGTGGGCGAGCGCCGGCACCATGCCGGTCGGCTCGCCGACGATGCAGGCCAAAGGTCGAATGCCGGCTTCCTGCAGGTCGGCGATCAGCGCGCGGGCGCCGAAGCCCCCCACCTCCTCGTCGTAGCTGAAGGCGTAATGCACCGCGAACGGCAGGTCGGCTTCCAGGAATGCCGGCGCCTGCGCGAGCGCCAGGCCGATGTAGCCCTTCATGTCGGCGCTGCCACGACCGTACAGGCGCCCGTCGCGCACGTCGGCGCCGAGCGGGTCCACGGTCCAATCCTGGCCGTCCCATGGCACGGTGTCGGTGTGTCCGGAGAGGATCACGCCCGCCGGCTTGCCGGCGCCCAGCGTCGCGAACAGGTTCGCCTTGCGCCGCTCGGCATCGAAGGTGAGTCGGCTCTGCACGCCGAGGCGGGCCAGCTCGTCGCGGATGAAGTGGATCAGCTCGAGGTTCGATTCGTGGCTGACGGTGTTGATCCGCACCAGTGTGCGGGCGAGCTCCAGGGCGCGAGCGGAGGGGGTGGCTTCCATGTCCATGGGCGGACTCTATCCGGTCCGCGGGTGTGACGCGGAACCGGCGCAGCCGGTCTGCGGTAGGCTCGCCGCATGAGCGAAGAAGAGCCCCACGACATCAGCCCCGGCGACATCCTCGAGGCCCAGCGGCGCATCGCCGCGGACGTCCGCACGACGCCGATCCTGAAGCTTCCGGGCCATGCGCTCGGCGTCGACTGCGCCGAGGTCTGGATGAAGCTCGAGCACCTGCAGGTCGGGGGCAGCTTCAAGGCGCGCGGCATGTTCAACCGGATGCGCAGCCACCCTATCCCGCCAGCCGGCGTGGTCATCGCCTCCGGCGGCAACGCTGCCATCGCCGTCGCCCATGCCGCACGGGCACTCGGCGTGGGCTGCGAAGTGTTCGTCCCGGAAACGTCGAGCGCGGCCAAGCGCGAGACGCTGCGCCAGCTCGGTGCGCTGGTGAACGTGGGTGGGCGCGGCTATGCGGAGGCGCTCGCCGCGAGCCTGACGCGCCAGGCCGAAACCGGGGCGCTGCTGATGCACGCCTACGACCAGCGCGAAGTCGTGGTCGGAGCCGGGACGCTCGCCGCCGAGGTCGAGCAGGTCGCGGGCCTTCCTGACCGCGCCTTGGTCAGCGTCGGCGGCGGCGGGCTGATCGCCGGCATCGCCGCCTGGTTCGGCGGTCGCTGTCGGGTCGAGGCGCTGGAGCCCGAGCTCGCACCGACCCTCTTTCGGGCGCGTCAGGCTGGTGAGCCGGTGGACGTGGACGTCTCGGGAATCGCCGCCGATTCGCTCGGTGCGCGCCGAATCGGCCGGATCGCCTGGGGCGTGGCGCAGCGCCATGTGGCGGCTGCACACCTGATCGCGGACGATGCGATCCGCGCCGCCCAGATCACGCTGTGGAAGGAGTTTCGCCTGGCGGTGGAGCCAGCTGCCGCCCTGCCGCTCGCGGCCCTCGCCACCCGTACCGTCCGGCCTCGACCGGACGAGCGGGTGATGCTCGTCATCTGTGGCGCGAATCTGGACCCGGGAACCCTGGGCGGCGTGTAGCGTCGCGGCCGAAGGCGCGAAGCGATTCGGCAAGGCCGGCGGCACGCCGGTCGAATGGTCCGCCGCGAGGCATCGTCTCGACGCAGCGACGCTCGCTGCGCGCCTGCACATTCCAGGGGGCGCCTGTCGACCGGTCGGGTCCGGCCGCATCGCGCCCGAATCTGAAAGACATCGGCGGCGGCGACGGATCGAAGCCGGAGTCTGCCTCGTCGCCGAAGCGATCGAGCCAGTCGGCGTGACTGATCAATGCCATGACCTCATCCTAGGCAGCCCCCCGGAACAGGCGTGTCAGACGATGCCCCCTGTGGCCATCGGACGACCGCCGCGAACCGTGCCGTTACGGGGGCAACCCCGGGTCATTCAGAGGGGAATGCCAACCTAGAATCCGCCCCGTCGCCCCGCTTCGCCACGCCTGCCTCACCGTGTTCCGCGCCCTCAGCCTGTTCGTGTCGCTGTTCCTGTTCTGGCTGCTGCTGTCGGGCCTGTTCACGCCGTTCCTCGTCGCTGCCGGGGCCGGCAGTGCACTCGCGGTGGTCTGGGCCACCCGACGACTCGACGTGGTCGATCGCGAAGGGCATCCGATCCATCTCGCACCGATGACCATGCTGCGCTACTGGCCCTGGCTGCTGGTCGAGGTGGTCAAGTCGGCCTGGTCGGTGAGCCGCATCATCTGCGACCCGAAGCTGCCGATCAGCCCGACGCTGGTGCGGTTTCGTCCCGGACAGACGAGCGCCGTCGGCCTGGTGATCCATGCCAACTCGATCACCCTCACCCCCGGCACGATCACCGTCCAAGCGGACGCCAACGAGTTCCTGATTCACGGCATCACGCGCGCCAGCGCCGCAGCGGCGATCGACAGCGACATGAACCGACGCGTCGGTGCCTGCGAGGGCAAGCCGTGATGTTCGCGGCCGCGGCGATCGCCTTGCTGGTGACGCTCGCGCTGGCGTTGACGCGCGCCGCGCTCGGGCCCACGGTCTTCGACCGGGCTCTCGCCGCCAACACCATCGGTACGGTGGCCACCCTGCTGCTGGCGGTGATCGGCTTTCTGGGCGGGCGTCCCGACTTCCTCGACCTGGCGATCGTCTACGGCCTGCTGAACGTCATCGGCACGATCGCGATCCTCAAGTACTTTCGCTACGGCTATCTGGGCGATCCCGGACCGGGCGACGAGAAACCCGCCCGATGAGCCTCTGGATCGATGCCCTGAGCTGGGCCTGCCTGGTCGGCGGCGGGGTGTTCTGCGTGATCGGCGCAGCCGGCATGGTGCGCATGCCGGACTTCTACACCCGCATGCACGCCTCGAGCGTGGTCGACACCCTGGGCGCGGGCCTGATCCTCCTGGGCCTCATGCTGCAGGCCGGGTTCACGCTGGTCGCCGTCAAGCTGCTCTTCGTCGGCGTCCTCATCTCCTTCGCCAGCCCGACCGCCGCGCACGCCCTGGCGCGCGCGGCGCTGGCACGCGGCGTCGAGCCGCTACTGGCCCCGCCGGAGGATCCCCCATCGAAGCCCTGATCATCAACGTGCTGCTGCTGATGATGGTGCCGACGGTGGTCGTGCTCGCCCGCAGCCGCAACCTCTTCGCCGTCGTCGTCCTCGGCGGCATCTACAGCTTCCTGATGGCCACCGTGCTGGTGGCCATGGACGCGGTCGACGTGGCGATGACCGAGGCTTCGGTGGGCGCGGGCATCTCGACCGTGCTGTTCCTCGGTGCGCTGATCCTGTGCCGCAGCGACGAGACCAAGCCGCTGCGCGGGCCGATTCTGCCGCTGGCGATGTCGGCGGCGGTCGGCGTCATGCTGATGTACGGCACGCTCGGCCTTCCGGAGTTCGCGGACGCGGGGATGCCGATCCACCAGCACGTGGTGCCGCGCTACCTCAACGACGGCATCAAGGAAACCGGCGTGCCGAACATCGTGACGGCGGTGCTCGCGAGCTACCGGGGCTTCGACACGCTCGGCGAGACCACGGTGGTCTTCACGGCTGGCGCCGGGGTGATCACCCTGCTGCGCCGCCGCCGCAAGGACCGCAAGGCATGAAGGGCGACCTCGTCCTGCGCGTCGTCGCCAAGATCCTGATCCCGTTCATCCTGCTGTTCGCGCTGTACGTCCAGTTCCACGGCGATTTCGGCCCCGGGGGGGGCTTCCAGGCCGGCGTGATCCTCGCCGCCGCGGTCATCTTCTACGCCCTGATCTTCGGCCTGGCCGATGCCATCGCGGTGGTTCCGGAGGGTCTGGTCGAGGCGATGATGGCCATCGGGGTGCTGCTCTACGCCGGCGTCGGAGTGGCCGGGCTGCTGCTCGGCGGCAACTTCCTCGACTACTTCGTGCTCGCCCACGATCCGGTCCATGGCCAGGAGCGCGGCATCTTCTGGGTCGAGGTCGGGGTCGCGATCACGGTGTCAGGCGTGATGCTGAAGATCTTCTACATGTTCGCCGCGCGCGACGAGGCGGACGAGCAGTGATCGCCGAAGCCTGGGGCCGCTTGGGTGGCCATTTCAGCTACTTCATCACCGTCTTCCTGATGATGGCGGGGCTGTTCATCGTCATCGCCCGCGGCAACCTCGTCAAGAAGCTGGTCGGCCTGGGCATCTTCCAGACCTCTGTCTATCTCCTCTACGTCGCTCCCGGAAAGGTCCTGGGCGGCACCGCGCCGATCATCGCCGCCGGCTTCACGCGCTATTCGAACCCGCTGCCGCACGTGCTGATCCTGACGGCCATCGTCGTCGGCGTCGCCACGCTCGCGCTCGGCCTGGCGCTCGTGGTGCGCATCCGCGAGGCCTACGACAGCATCGAGGAGGACGAGATCCTGACGCTGGACGCGGCCTTCGAAGCCGCGCATCCGCCGCAATGAGTCTCGCCCAGCACCTGCCGGCGCTCCAGGTCGTCGTGCCGTTGCTGGCGGCGCCGTTGTCGGTGCTGCTGCGCCGAAGGATGTTCGCCTTCACGGTAGTGCTCGGCGCAAGCTGGGCGGCCTTCGCGATTGCGCTGGCCCTGTGGTCGCAGGTCCGCGACGGCGGAACCATTTCCTACGCGATCGGCAACTGGCCGCCGCCGTGGGGCATCGAGTACCGCGTCGACCGACTCTCGTCCTTCATGCTGGTGCTGGTGTCGGGCGTGGCCGCGATCGTGCTGCCATTCAGCCGCGCCATCATCCGCGACGAGATCGAGCCGCAGCGCCACTACCTCTTCTACACGATGTTCGCGCTCGCCCTGACGGGCCTGCTCGGCATCTCGATCACCGGCGACGCCTTCAACATCTTCGTCTTCCTCGAGATCTCGTCGCTGTCGAGCTATGTGCTGATCGCACTCGGCCGCGACCGCCGGGCGCTGGTCGCGTCCTACCAGTACCTCGTCATGGGAACGATCGGCGCGACCTTCATGGTGATCGGCATCGGCCTGCTGTACCTGATGACCGGCAGCCTCAACCTCGTCGACATCGGCAACCGCCTGGCGCTGGTGCACAGCACGCGGCCGGTGCTGGCGGCGCTCGCCTTCATCACCGTCGGGCTGTCGCTGAAGATGGCGCTGTTCCCGTTGCACCAGTGGCTGCCCAATGCCTACGCCGGGGCGCCATCGGCCGTCTCGAGCTTCCTGGCAGCCACCGCCAGCAAGGTCGCCGTCTATGCGCTGTTGCGCTTCTACTTCACCGTGTTCGGCAACTCGCCGCTGTACCCGCTGCCGACGGAGATCCTGCTGATCCTGGCGCTGGGCGGGATGTTCGGCGCTTCCGCCATCGCCATCTTCCAGCCCGATCTCAAGCGCCTCTTCGCCTACTCCAGCATCGCCCAGATCGGCTACATCATCTTCGGCCTGGCGCTCGGCACCACGACCGGCCTCACTGCCGCGATCGTCCATCTCTTCAACCATGGCATCACGAAGGGCGCCATCTTCATGCTGCTCGGCGGCGCCGTCTCGGCGCTCGGCGGCGTCGGCATGACGCGCATCCAGGGCATGGGCCGGACGATGCCGCTCACCAGCTTCGCCCTCGTCGTCTGCGGGCTCTCGCTGATCGGCGTGCCGGGCACGACCGGCTTCATCACCAAGTGGTACCTGGTGCAGGGTGCCCTCGAGAGCGGCCGCTGGGGGCTCGCCTTCCTGGTCCTCGCGTCGTCGTTGCTGGCGCTGGCCTACGTCTGGCGCTTCGTCGAGCTCGCCTACTTCCGCACGCCGGAAAAGGGCGTCGTGGCGGCAAGCGAACGCCGCTGGGGGATCCTGTTGCCGGGCCTGCTGCTGACGGCGGCGGTGGTGTACTTCGGCATCGATACGCGCTTCACCGTCGGCACCGCCTCGAGTGCGGCCGAACTGCTGATGCAGGGTCATCGCCGATGACGCCGTCCGAGCTCCTCGTCGCCGTGCTGCTGGTGCCGACGCTGGGCGCGGGGCTCATCGCCGCCTGCCACCGTCGGCCGAACCTGCGCGAGACCGCAACCCTCGGCACGGCCCTCCTGCTGCTCGCCTGCGTGGCGGCGCTGGTGCCATCCGTGCTGCGCGGCGACCGCCCTTCACTGATGCTGTTCCATTTCCTGCCGGGACTCTCGTTCGCCTTGCGCCTGGAGCCGCTCGGCATGCTGTTCGCGCTGATCGCCTCGACGCTGTGGATCGTCAACTCGCTGTACTCGATCGGCTACATGCGCGCCAACCGCGAGGGCCGGCAGACGCGCTTCTACGCCTGCTTTGCGCTCGCGCTGGCGGCGACGATGGGGATCGCCTGCGCCGGCAACATGCTGACGCTGTTCGTGTTCTACGAATTGCTGACGCTGGTGACCTATCCGCTGGTGACGCACGACGGCAGCCTCAAGGCCAGGCGCGGCGGGCGCGTCTACCTCGGGCTGCTGATGGGCACGTCGATCGTGCTGCTGCTGCCGGCGCTGATCTTCACCTGGATCGTCGCCGGCACCACCGACTTCATCCCCGGCGGGATCCTCGCCGGCAAGCTCGGCGGCGCCGCGCTCGGCGGCCTGCTGGCCCTCTACATGTTCGGCATCGGCAAGGCCGCGCTGATGCCGGTGCACCGCTGGCTGCCAGCCGCCATGGTCGCGCCCACACCGGTGTCGGCCCTGCTGCACGCGGTGGCGGTGGTCAAAGCCGGCGTGTTCACGGTGGTCAAGGTGATCGTCTACGTTTTCGGGGTCGAGAACCTCGCTGCGACCGGCCAGGCAGACTGGCTGGTCGTCGTCGCCGGCTTCACGATCGTCGCCGCCTCGGTGGTGGCGCTGCACGCCGACAACTTGAAGCGCCGCCTGGCGTACTCCACCGTCAGCCAGCTCGCCTACGTGGTCATGGCCACCGCACTGCTGGCGCCGCTGTCGATCGTCGGCGCGGTCCTGCACATCGCCGCGCACGCGCTCGGCAAGATCACCCTGTTCTTCGCCGCGGGAGCGATCTACACCGCGGGCCACAAGACCGAGGTCAGCGAACTCGACGGCATCGGCCGGCGCATGCCGTGGACGATGGGCGCCTTCGCGATCGGCGCGCTGTCGATGATCGGCCTGCCGCCGGCCGCGGGGTTCATCTCCAAGTGGTACATGCTGTCCGGCGCGATGGC
>JBBQCD010000076.1:0-20494 GCA_038318385.1 Burkholderiales bacterium
CGGTTCAGCAGGTCGCGCCCTTTCGAGGTGTGCGTCACCTCGGGGTGGAACTGCACCGCGTAGTAGCCGCGCGCCTCGTCGGCCATGCCGGCGACCGGGCAGCTCGGCGTCGAAGCCATCAGCTTGAAGCCGGGCGGCAGCGCGGTCACCTTGTCGCCGTGGCTCATCCAAACCTTCAGCATGCCGTGACCCTCGGCGCTGGAAAAGTCCTCAATCCCCTGCAGCAGCCGGGTGTGGCCGCGCGCGCGAACCTCGGCGTAACCGAACTCGCGATGGGTGCTGGCCTCGACCTCGCCGCCCAGCTGCACCGCCATCGTGAACATGCCGTAGCAGATGCCGAGCACCGGCACGCCGAGATCCCATACGGCAGCCGGGGCACGCAGGCCCTGGGCTTCGTAGGTCGAGGCATGGCTGCCGGACAGGATGATCGCCTTCGGCGCGAAGGCGCGGATGAAGTCGTTGCCGACGTCGTTCGGGTGAATCTCGCAGAAGACGTGGGCCTCGCGCACGCGGCGCGCGATCAGCTGGGTGACCTGGGAGCCGAAATCAAGGATCAGGATCTTGTCGTGCATGGTGGCTGTCATCAGGTCGGAGATGCGCCGGCCGCGCGGGCGGCGCGGCGCTGGCGGCGGGCGCCGCGGAAGTGGACCCAGGCGAGCACCAGCGCCACGAACTGCAGCGCCGCGCAGAAGTAGAACGGGGCGCCGATGCGCCAGTCGCCCTTGGGCAGGTCGGACACGACCGCGAGCAGGGGCGCGCCGACCACCGGCGCGACCACCGCCATCAGGCTGTTGAGTCCGCTGACCGCGCCGAGCGTGCGGCCCTGCGTCTGCGCATCGACCGCGCCGGAAATGATGCTCTGGATGGAAGCGGCCACGGTGAAGCCGAGGATGTTGGCGAAGATCACCGCGTACATCATCCAGCCCTCGGTGGACAGGCCGTAGAGCACATAGGCCAAGGTCGACGACACAAGCCCCCAGAGCGCGAGCTTCTGCGGCGAGAAGCGCTTCAGCAGGCGCCCGAGCAACAGGCCCTGGACCACGGCCGAGGCGACGCCGACCGCAAACAGCGACCAGCCGTTTTGCAGCGGACCCCAGCCGAACTTGAAGGTCGTGTACAGCACCCAAGTGGTGTAGAGGACGAACTGGGCCAGTCCCGAACAGGCGATCACGGCAACCAGCAGGCCCACGTGCTGGGTCTTCGACAGCGCCTTCAGGGCCGAGAACGGATTGGCGGCTCGCCACTCGAAGCGCCGGCGCTGTTCCTTCGGCAAGGATTCGGGCAGCACGAACCATCCATACAGCAGGTTGACGAGCGCGAGCATGCCGGCGGCGAAGAACGGCAGGTGCAGGTCGACGGCGCCGAGCAGGCCGCCCATCACCGGGCCGAGGATGAAGCCGAGGCCGAACATCGCGCCGAGCATGCCGAAGCGGCGTGCACGGTCCGCGGGTGGCGTGATGTCGGCGACATAGGCGTTGGCGATCGACGCGTTCGACTGCATCGCGCCGCTGAACAGGCGTACCACCACCAGCATCCACAGCGCGGTCGCCAGCGCGGTGACGAAAAAGCTGAGCGCCAGCGCGCAGAACCCCAGCAGCAACACGGGCCGACGGCCGAATCGGTCGGACAGCGCCCCGAGGATCGGCGACGCCGCGAAGTTGGCGATGCTGAAGGCGAAGGTCGTGACGCCGAACCAGTACGCCTGGTGGGCCGACGAACCGGTGAAGGTGCCGACGAGCAGCGGCAGCACGGGGATGATCAGGCCGATCGACATCATGTCGATCAGCACTGTCAGCATGATGAAAGGCATCGCCGCCTTGCGGCCGGCCGTGCTCTGCGGCCCGTCAATCGCCATCGGCAGGCTCATTCGGCGCGGTAGTTCGGCGCTTCCTTCGTGATCTGGACATCGTGCACGTGGCTTTCGCGCATGCCGGCCGAACTGATCTCGACGAACTCGGCGCGATTGTGCATGTCTTCGATGCTGGCGCAGCCGCAGTAGTGCATCGATGCCCGCAGGCCGCCGCTCATCTGGAAGACGATGGCCACGACCGAACCCTTGTACGGCACCTGGCCCTCGATGCCCTCGGGGACGAGCTTGGTCGAAGCCAGCCCCGTGGCCTGCTGCTCGTCCTGAAAATAGCGGTCCGCCGAACCCTGCTGCATCGCCCCGATGGAGCCCATGCCGCGATAGCTCTTGTAGGTACGCCCCTGGTAGAGGATCACCTCCCCGGGCGCCTCCTCGGTGCCGGCGAAGGCGCCACCCATCATCACGCTGTCGGCGCCGGCCGCGATGGCCTTGGCGAGGTCGCCGGAAAAGCGCACGCCGCCGTCGGCGATCAGGGGAACGCCGCTGCCACGAATGGCCTTGGAGACCTCGTCGATGGCCAGAATCTGCGGCACGCCGACGCCGGTGACGATGCGCGTGGTGCAGATCGAGCCCGGTCCGATGCCGACCTTGACCGCATCGGCGCCGGCCTCGACCAGCGCCAGGGCGCCAGCGCCGGTGGCGATGTTGCCGCCGATGACATCGACGCCGGGGAAGTTGCGCTTGACCCAGCGGACGCGGTCTAGCACCCCGGCGCTGTGGCCGTGGGCGGTGTCGACGACGATCGCGTCGACACCGGCCTTGACGAGGAGCTCGACGCGCTCGTCGGTGCCGTCGCCGACGCCGACCGCCGCACCGACCCGCAACTTGCCGTGGGCGTCGCGGGCGGCGTCCGGGAAGCTGGTCTGCTTCGTGATGTCCTTCACGGTCATCAGGCCGCGCAGTTCGAAAGCGTCGTTGACGACCAGCACGCGCTCGAGCTTGTGCGAGTGCATCAGCGCCTTGCCCTCGGCCAGGGTCGCCCCTTCACGCACGCTCACCAGACGCTCGCGCGGCGTCATGATGTCCTTCACCGGCGCGTCCAGGCGGGTCTCGAAGCGCACGTCGCGGTTGGTGACGATGCCGACCACCGTCTTGCCCTGCAGCACCGGAAAGCCGGAGACACCATGCTGCTTCGACAACTCGATCACCTGGCGCACCGTCTGCTCGGGCCCCACGGTGATCGGGTCGCGCAGCACGCCGGACTCGTAGCGCTTGACGCGGGCGACCTCGGCGGCCTGCTGGCGCGAGGTCATGTTCTTGTGGACGATGCCGATGCCGCCCTCCTGGGCCAGCGCGATGGCCAGACGGGCTTCGGTCACCGTGTCCATCGCCGCGGAGACGAGCGGCAGGTTGAGCCGGATGTTGCGGGACAGAGAGGTCGCGAGGCTGGTGTCGCGTGGCAGGACGTGCGAATAGGCGGGGACCAGCAACACATCGTCGAAGGTCAGCGCTTTGCCCAGAAGTCGCATGAGGGAGGCTCCAGACGCAAAAGCGAATTATAGGGATGCATGGACAAACTAACGATTCGCGGGCGCTCAAGCTCCCGCGGAGTACCGTTGCCAGGGCCGCAACCCGGGGCCGGCCGCTACACTGGCGCGAATGCCGCTCTGCAACGAATCCATGGCTCGCTGGACCACCCCGATCGTCGCCACCCTGCTCGGCCTTTGTCTGGCGCTGCCAGCGCATGCACAGTGGAAATGGCGCGACAAGAGCGGACAGACTCAGTACAGCGACCTGCCGCCCCCGCAAGGAGTCCCGGAGCAGGACATCCTGTCACGACCGGCGTCCGCCAAGCGGCGCAGCACCGGCCCGGCTGCTGCGGCGGCGTCAGCGGCGGCGAGCGCGGTTCCCGGCGCGGCAACGGGCGCGGCGCTGGCGCCCAAGACGGTCGAACCGGAACTCGAAGCCAGGCGCAAGAAGGCCGAAGCCGACGAAGCCGCCAAGGCCAAGATCGAGGAAGCCAAGATCGCCGCGGCGCGGGCCGAGAACTGCACCCGTGCACGGACCCAGATGCGCACGCTCGACAGCGGCATCCGCGTGGTTCGCGCCAACGACAAGGGCGAGCGCGAGATCCTGGACGACAAGCAGCGCGCCAGCGAGGTCAAGCGCACCCAGGACATCATCTCCGCGGACTGCAAGCAGTAGCCTTCTGCTTGCGCTGGCGGGCCCGACGCGCCTCCATCGGATCGACCTGCAGGGCCCTGTACACCTCGACCCGGTCCCCTGACTGAACGGCGGTGTCGAGCGGGCGCAGCCGGCCCCAGATGCCGACCGCCGGAGATCCGGGATCCCATTGCGGATACCGATCCGCAAGGCCCGCGGCGTCGAGGCAATCGCTCAACGTCGTACCGGGCGAAACCTCGAGCGCGACTTCCTCCACCACGCCGTCGCGCGGGCTCCAGGCGACGGTGATCGACAGCGTGCCGAGGGACTCAGCGCGGTCCATACACCTGCTCGGCGCGCTTCACGAACGCATCGACGAACGTGTTGGCGATGCGGTCAAAGACCGGACTGATCAGCATCTCGAGGGGCCCGTTCGAGAATGCATAGCGCATCTCGAACTCGATCTTGCAGGCCTTGCGGTCATCCCCCGCCGGCAACGGAACCGGCACGAAGCGCCAGGTGCCATCGAGGAGAGAGAACGGCCCGTCGACGAGTCCGATGTGGACGGATTCATCGACCCGGTGCAGGTTGCGGGTCGTGAACGCGTGGCGCACGCCGGCATAGGCCAGGTGCAGGCGCGCCGTCAGGCCCTGGTCGTCGCGCGCCAGCACGTCGACCCGCGCGCACCAGGGGAGGAACCGCGGATAGTCTTCCACCGCGGTCACCAGGGTGTAGATCTCGTGCGGCGAGTACCACAACAGGACCGACTTCTTGACGTGCTTCATACAATCGGGAAATTGTATGAGTGGCCTTCGCCGCAAACCTTCCCGAGCCACAAGCCCGCATGTCGATCGCTGAAAACCGCCGCGCCCATTTCGACTATCACATCGAGGAGCGGCACGAGGCCGGCATGGTGCTGCAGGGCTGGGAGATCAAGGCGATCCGCGCCGGCCAGGTCCAGCTCACCGATGGCTACGTCGTCATCCGCGACGGCGAGCTCTACCTCATCGGCTGCCGCATCAACGCGCTGCGCAGCGCCTCCACGCACGTCAGCCCGGAGGCCGACCGGACCAAGAAGCTGCTGATGCACAAGGAGGAGATCCGGCGCCTCGTCGGCAAGGTCGATCAGAAGGGCTTCACGCTGGTGCCGCTGAACCTGCACTACAAGGGCGGCGTGGTCAAGGTCGACCTGGCGCTTGCCAAGGGCAAGGCCGAGCACGACAAGCGCAACACCGAGAAGAAGCGCGACTGGGAGCGCGAGAAGGGGCGCCTGATGCGCCACAAGGTCTCGACCAAGCCCAAGGGCTGAAGAAGCCGGCGACGCCGGAGCCTGTGCGCGAGGAAGTGCCCTCGCCCACCGCCGCTTCCGCCGTCAGAGCTGCTTCAAGGCCTGTTCGCAATCCGCAATGAGGTCCTCGATGGCCTCCAGGCCGATCGAGAAACGCACCAGCGTGCCCTGCCACGCCGGCTGCGCGCGCATCGCCGCCAGGTCGTAGGGCACGACCAGGCTGACGGGCCCGGCCCAGGAGTAGCCGATGCGGAACAGGCGCAGGGCGTCGACGAAGGCATGGACGCGCTCGGGCGCATGGCACGGATCGAAGACGACCGAGAAAAGGCCGGCCGCGTGGCTGCAATGGCGACGCCATTGTTCATGCCCCGGCGAACCCGCGATCGCCGGGTGCAACAGTTGCACGATCTCCGCCCGTCCGCGCCACCACTCGGCCAGCCGTCGACCCGCCGCGTCCTGGGCGACATAGCGCAACTCCAGGCTCGGCAGGCCGCGCAGCACGGCCTCGACGTCGTTGAGCCCGACGCCCCATCCCATCCGCATGTGCGCCATCTTCAGCCGCAGGTGCAGGTCCGGGTCGCGGGTCGTCACCGAGCCCATCAGGAGGTCGGCGCCGCCCGAGGGGTACTTGGTCAGCGCCTGCACCGAGATGTCGACGCCGATCGGCGTCTGGCCATCCGGCGCGAGCGCGAAGGGATCGAAGGCGACCCCGGCACCCCAGGTGTTGTCGAGCGCCGTCAGGACGCCGCGCGACTTCGCCGCGGCGACCAGTCCGGCAAGGTCGGGAAACTCCATCGTCACAGACCCGGCCGCCTCGATCCAGACCAGCCGTGTCTGCGGCCCGATCATGGCCGCGAGCCCTTCGGCATCGTCCGGGTCGTAGCTGCGATGGCTGATGCCCCAGCGCGACAGCTCGCTGCGCGCAAACTCGCGTCCCGGGCCGTAGGCGTTCTCTGGAATGAGGACCTCGTCGCCGGCCGACAGCAGGGCCGAATCGACCAGCACGATCGAGGCCAGCCCGCTCGGCACCAGCAGCGCCTGCAGACCGCCCTCGAGCGTGGCGATGCGCTCCTCGAGGGTGAAGGTCGTCGGCGTGCCGTGCAGGCCGTAGGTGTAGCCGATCTTCTGCTTCCAGTCGCGTGCGCGCAGCGCGGCGACGTTGGCGAAGATCACGGTCGAGGCTTTGTGGACCGCAGGCTGGACCGCACCGAAGCCTTCCGGCGGTTGATACGGATGATGGATCAGGGTCGTGCTGAGCGATGGACGGTCGGTCATCGGCAACCTCTCGGTATCGGCGCGTTGATCAGGGAGGACGGAGCAGGTCGTGGGAGCGTCTCAGAGCGGCATGCCGACGAGGTCGTGTCCCTGGGTACCGACGATGCGGGCCTTGACGAACTCGCCGACCTTGAGCGTGCGAGAGGCCTTCTCCGGCGCCCGCAGCAGCACCCGGCCGTCGATCTCCGGGGCGTCGGCGTAGCTTCGACCGACGCCGCCCTTGCGGCCGAGAGCCGGCGCCGCGTCGACCAGGACCTGCATGGTCGCGCCGACCCGTGCCCCGAGCTTGGCCGCGGAAACCGATTCGGCGACTGCCATGAAGGCGGCGCGGCGTTCCTCGCGCACCGCCGCCGGCAATGCGCCGGGCAGCGCGTTCGCAGTGGCGCCGTCGACCGGCGAATAGGCGAAACAACCTGCCCGGTCGATGCGAGCCTCGCGCATGAAGTCGAGCAGGTGTTCGAATTCGGCTTCGGTCTCGCCGGGAAAGCCCGCGATGAAGGTGCTGCGGACGACGAGTTCCGGGCAGATCTCGCGCCAGCGCTGCAGACGCTCGAGGTTTCGCTCGCCGCTGGCGGGGCGCTTCATGCGCTTGAGCACGTCGGGGTGGGAGTGCTGGAACGGCACGTCGAGATACGGCAGGATGCGCCCTTCGGCCATCAACGGCAGGATCTCGTCGACGTGCGGATACGGATACACATAGTGCAGCCGTACCCAGGCCCCGTGCGGCTCGGCGATCACGGCAAGCTGCTCGCACAATTCGGTCATGCGGGTGCGCACCGGCCGGCCGTCCCAGAAACCGGTCCGGTAGCGGACGTCGACGCCGTAGGCGCTGGTGTCCTGGCTGATGACGAGCAGCTCCTTCACGCCCGACTCGAACAGGCGCTGCGCCTCGCCGAGGACGTCGCCGATGGGACGCGAGACCAGGTCGCCGCGCATGCTCGGGATGATGCAGAACGAGCAGCGGTGATTGCAGCCCTCGCTGATCTTCAGGTAGGCGTAGTGGCGCGGCGTCAGCTTGACGCCGATCTGCGCGAACGACGCCGGCACCAGATCGACGAAGGGATCGTGCGGCTTGGGCACATGGGTGTGCACGGCCGCCATCACTTCGTCGGTCGCGTGCGGGCCGGTCACCGCAAGCACGCTCGGATGCATCTGGCGGACGAGGTTGCCGCCGTCTGCGCCCGCCTTGGCGCCGAGGCACCCGGTGACGATGACGCGACCGTTGTCCGCCAGCGCCTCGCCGATCGTGTCCAGGCTTTCGCGGACGGCGTCGTCGATGAAGCCGCAGGTGTTGACGATCACGAGATCCGCGCCTTCGAAGGTCTTCGAGGTCGCGTAGCCCTCGGCCCGTAGCCGGGTCAGGATCAGTTCGGAGTCGGTCAACGCCTTGGGGCAGCCGAGCGACACGAAGCCGATCTTCGGTGCCGCGTGCCGGGTCTCGGGGGCCAGGGTCTGTTCTTCGCTCATCCGTGGATTTTCGTCGATGCCCGGCAAAGACCTTGCACCCGGCACCCGGCCGCCCCGGCCGACGGCGCTCAGCGCTTCGGCGGGACGTTCGGCGGCAGGCCCTGCAGCAGCGTGCCGGCCTGCTTGGCCATCTGCTCCTGCATCTGCACGAAGACGTTCTTCGACTGCTCGAGGTAGTTGCCCATCAGCTTCTGGACCACCGGCGCCTGGCCGCTGAGGAACTGCGACCACATCTCCGGCGACTGCACCGGTGCCTCGTACAGGCCCTTGGTCTGCTCGGCCAGGCGCGCCTGGATGTCGGTGAAGGTCTGCAGGTTCTTCTCGAGGTACGAACCCATCATCCCCTGCATCGCATGGCCGTAGAAGCGAATGATCTGCGAGAGCATCGTCGCCGAGAAGATCGGCACGCCGCCGGTCTCCTCCTCGAGGATGATCTGCAGCAGGATGCTGCGCGTCAGGTCCTCGCCGGTCTTGGCGTCGCGGACCTCGAACTCGAGCCCGCTGAGCACCATCGCCTTGACATCGGTCAGCGTGATGTAGCTGCTGACCTGGGTGTCGTAGAGACGACGGTTCGGGTACTTCTTGAGGACGCGCGGGCTGCTCGCGCCGGTCGGGCCGGCTGGGGCAGCGCCGGCGCGGCGGGTCGGGGCCATTCAGCACCTCCAGAATGTGCGTTTGCACAATTCTAGAAGCGTGACCTGTCCCGCCCGAAGGGGTTTTCCCGCCATCTCGGACCGATGCGGGCGTGAACGGTTCTGAAGGTCCACGCCAGGCCGGCGTCGCACTCCAAGCGGACGGCGTGCGTTCGGATCGCGTCGGCGGTCGCCGGTCAGGCGGACGCCGGCCGCAACGCCGAATCACCCCGCTTGGCAACCAGCGTCAGGATGTCGTAGCTCGCCACAAGCTCCTCGTGCTGGTTGGTGACGGCCACGTCCCAGGCGACGACGCCCTGCCCGACGCCCTTGGCGTCCTTCTTGTTGCGGTCGGTCTTGCGCTTGCAGGTCAGCCGCGCCCGGATCGTGTCGCCGATGGCGACCGGCTTGACGAACCGCAGCGTGTCCAGACCGTAGTTGGCCAGCACCGGACCGGGGGCCGGGGAAACGAACAGGCCTGCAGCCGCGGACAGCACGAAGTAGCCGTGGGCGATGCGCTGTCCGAACGCCGACTCCTTGGCCGCGACCTCGTCGAAGTGCATGTAGAAGTAGTCGCCCGAGATCCCGCCGAAGGCGACGATGTCGGCCTCGCCGACGGTGCGGCGATGGGTCAGCAGAGAGTCCCCGACCTCGAGATCCTCGAAATGCTTGCGGAACGGATGGACATCGCCCTCGTGCAGGGCCGCGCCACGCACGTACTCGCCGGTGATCGCGGTCAGCATCGTCGGCGAACCCTGGATCGCGGCCCGCTGCAGGTAGTGGTGGACGGCGCGGATGCCGCCGAGCTCTTCGCCGCCACCGGCGCGCCCCGGTCCGCCGTGCTTCAACTGCGGCAGCGGCGAGCCGTGGCCGGTCGATTCGGGTGCGCTTTCCCGGTCGAGCACGAGGATGCGCCCATGCCACGCGGCCGCGACCGGCACCGCCTTCGCGGCGACATGCGGATCGCGCGTCACCAGCGTCGCGACGAGACTGCCCTTGCCGAGCGCGGCCAGCGCCAGGGCCTCGTCGATCGAGCCGCCTGCGGCGTCGTAGGGCATCAGCGTGCTGACGGGACCGAAGGCCTCGATATCGTGCACCGCCGCTTGGCCCACCGGATCTCGGCACATCAGCAGCGTCGGCGCGAAGAAGGCGCCGTTGGCCGCACCCTCACCCACCGGACGGAAGCCGCTGCCGGCGTCGAAGACGACCTCGTTGCCGCGACCGAGCGCCGCGACCCGCTCGGAAACGTCGCGGACCTGCGCGGCCGAGGCGAGCGCGCCCATGCGCACACCGTCGACCGAGGGATCGCCAACGACGACCTTGGCCAAGCGCTCGCGCAGGCGCGCGGCCACCGCGTCGAGGTGCTGGCGCGGGACGATCGCGCGCCGGATCGCCGTGCACTTCTGGCCTGCCTTGGCGATCATCTCGCGGACGACTTCCTTGACGAAGAGTTCGAACTCCTCATCGTCGGGGGTCACGTCGGGGGCGAGGATCGCGCAGTTCAGCGAATCAGCCTCGGCGTTAAAGGGAATCGAACGGGCGATCAGGTTGGCATTGGCGCGCAGCCGGGCCGCGGTATCGGCCGAGCCGGTGAAGGTGACGACGTCGGCGCCGTCGAGCCGGTCGAGCAGGTCGCCGGTGCCGCCGATCACCAGTTGCAGGCTGCCGGGCGGCAGCAGGCCGGACTCGAACATCATCCGCACCAGCGCCTCGGTCAGGTAGCTCGTGGCGCTGGCCGGCTTGGCGATGCACGGCATCGCCGCCAGGAAGGTCGGCGCGAATTTCTCGAGCAGGCCCCAGACTGGGAAGTTGAAGGCATTGATGTGGACGGCCACGCCACCGCGCGGCACGAGGATGTGAGTGCCGAAGAACTGCCCCTTCTTGCCGAGCTGCGTGACCGGCCCCTCGTGCAGCACGTTACCCGACGGCAGCTCGGCGCTGCCCATCGATGCGTAGGCGTGGAGCGTGCCGGTGCCGCCCTCGATGTCGACCCAGCTGTCGGCGCGGGTGGCGCCGGTGTGGTGCGAGATCGCGTAGAGCTGCTCCTTGCGCTCGTTGATGTAGGCCGCGAGCGCCTTCAGGCGCGCCGCGCGCTGCTGGAAGTCCATCGCCATCAGGCCCGGCACGCCGCGGCGGCGCGCATGCTCCAGGGCCTCGCCGAAATCGATGGTCTCGGCGTGCGTGTGGTGGATGGTGCCGCCGTGGATCGCGCTGGCCAGCTTGACCGCCGGCTCGCGGCCAAGCCAGCGATCGGCGATCAGGCTCTGCAGCGTCGTCGGCTGGCTCACGGCTGGTACTTCCAGGCTCCGTTCTCGATCTTCACCATCACGCGGGCGCGCTGGTCGAGCCCGAGGTGATCGGTTGGCGACATGTTGAAGATGCCGTGGGCGCCGTGGACCTCGTGCAGCGATTCGAGCGCATCGCGCAGCGCCGTGCGGAACGCCGGCGTGCCCGGCTGGGCCTTCTTCAATGCCTGCGTCGCGGCTGCGGCCATCAGCCGGCCGGCGTCCCAGGCATGGGCGCCGAAGGTCGACACCGACCCCTTGCCATACGCCGCTTCGTACTTTGCGACGTACTCGAGCGCGCTCGCCTTCACCGGGTTGCTTGCCGGAAGCTGATCGGCCACCAGCACGGGGCCCGACGGCAGGAAGGTGCCATCGACGTCCTTGCCGCCGACGCGCAGGAAATCGTTGTTGGCGACGCCGTGAGTCTGGTAGTACTTGCCGTCGTAGCCGCGCTCCTTCAGGGTCCGCTGCGGCAGCACCGCAGGCGTGCCGGACGCGGCGATGAGCACGGCGTCGGGCTTGGCGGCGATGATCTTCAGCACCTGACCCGTGACGGAGGTGTCGGTGCGGGCGTAGCGCTCGTTGGCCACGACGGTCAGCCCCTTGAGGCCGGCGATCTTCGTGAACTCGCGGTACCAGCCTTCGCCGTAGGCGTCGGCGAAGCCGATGAAGCCGACCGTCTTGACGCCGACGCTGGCCATGTGCGTGGCGATGGCGAGCGACATCATGATGTCGTTCTGCGGCGTCTTGAAGACCCAGCGCCGCTTCGCATCGACCGGCTCGACGATGGCCGCCGAGGCGGCCATCGAGATCATCGGTGTCTGCGCTTCCGAGACCACGTCGAGCATCGCCAGCGAGTTCGGCGTCGTCGTCGAACCGAGGATGATGTCGACCTTGTTCTCGGTGATCAGCTTGCGGGCATTGCTGACCGCATTGGTCGTGTCCGAGGCATCGTCAAGGACGATGTAGTTGACCTTCTGGCCGCCGATCGTCTGCGGCATCAGGGCGATGGTGTTCTTCTCGGGAATGCCGAGCGACGCCGCCGGCCCGGTGGCCGAGACGGTGACGCCGACGTTGATGTCGGCCTGCGCACCGCCAGCGGCGACGACGAGTGCCAGGGCCAGGGCGGTCTTGATTCTTCGGGTCATGCAGATGTCTCCAGAGTGGTCAGAAAGATCAGGCGGCCGCGTCGAGCGGATCGAGGCGCGCGCGCACGGTCGGCTTCGTCCGGGCCGGTGCCCGGACTGCGGGCAGGCCGCCGAAGAAGAGGTCGATGACGACCGGCGTCATGTCGGCGTGACTCAGCGGGCCGGTGGCGCGCAACCAGGTGAACATCCAGTTCATCATGCCGAACAGCAGCATCGTCAGCGGCTTCTGCAGCTTCGCCACAGCCAGGTCCGGCCGGGCCGCGGCGATAGCGTGTGCGAAGGCATCGACGACCTCGCGCTCGCCGTCGAGGACACGACGCCGATCCGCGGGCGTCAGGAACTTCACGTCCTCCGTCAGGACCCGGTGCTGGGCTTGCGCGTCGGCGTACGCGGTCATGAACCGCCGGATCAGCCTGCGCAGCCGCTCCTCCGGCGCCGCGTCGCCGGGCCCCAGCTCTTCGGCGGCGAGCGCGCGCAGGCGGTCGACATGACCCTCGGCGATCTCGACCAGCAACTGGTACTTGTCGTCGACGTAATGATAGAGCGATGCCTTGGAGATTCCGCAGGCATCTGCCACCTGGTTCATCGACGTGCCCGAGTAGCCGTGTTGCGCGAACAGCTCGGCTGCGCCAGCAAGGATGCGGTCCCGTTGCTGGTCGTAGCCGGAGGCGCGTCCGCGGGGCATCGTCGCCTCAGCGCTCGTCGAACGACAGCACCACCCGCTCGGTCAATGGGTGCGACTGGCAGGTCAGCACGAAACCGGCGGCGACCTCGTGCTTCTCGAGCGCGAAGTTGCGCGCCATCCGCACCTCGCCCTCGAGCAGCTTGGCGCGGCAGGTGCAGCACACGCCGGACTTGCAGGAAAACGGAACCTCGAGGCCGGCTGACGCGGCCGCATCGAGGATGTTGCCGTCCGCCGCGTGGTACTCGATCTCGCGCGACAGACCGTCGCGGATGATGACGATGGTGGCGTCGGCGGCGTCGCCGGCGCGCACTTCCTGCTTCGGTGGTGCCTCGCCGGCCGGCACGGGAATGCCGAAGCGCTCGATGTGGATGTGCTCGGCGGCAACGCCTCCGGCGAGCAGCGCCGCCTCGGCCTCCTCGTTGAAGCCGAACGGCCCGCAGACGAAGGCGTGGTCGATCGACGCCGGATCGACCAGCGGCCCGATGAACTCGGCCAGCTTGGCACGGTCGAGGCGACCGCTGTTCAGTGGCGCGTCCATCTGTTCCTGCGAGAACACGAGGTGCAGGACGAGGCGCGTCAGGTAGCGGTTCTTCAGGTCTTCGAGCTCCTCCATGAACATGGTCGAGCGCTGGCGCCGGTTGGCGTAGATCAGGGTGAACGTCGAACCGGGCTCCGAGGCCAGCACCGTCTTCATGATCGACAGGATCGGGGTGATGCCGCTGCCGCCGGCCACGCCGAGGTAGTGTCGCGACAGTCCGGGATCGAGCGGAACGAAGAAGCGTCCCTCGGGCGCCATCACCTGCAGGGTATCGCCGGTCTTGAGATGCTCGTTGATCCAGGTCGAGAACAGGCCCCCCGGGACCTTGCGGACCCCGACCCGCAACTCGCCGTCGGCGGTGCCGGCGCAGATCGAGTACGAGCGCCGCTGTTCCACGCCGTCGAGATCCTGGCGCAACGTGAGATGCTGGCCGTGGGTGAAACGGAAGGTGTCGGCGCGCTCGGCAGGGACCTCGAAGCTGACGATGACGGCCTCGTCGGTGTCGGGACGGACGCTCTTGACCCGGAGGGGGTGAAAGTGAAGGCTCATCGGCTCAGATCGGTTTGAAGTGCTCGAAGGGCTCACCACAGGCGGTGCAGCGGTGCAGCGCCTTGCAGGGCGTGGAGCCGAAGGCCGCGAGGCGTTCGGTCGAGGCACTGCCGCAGCGCGGACAGGTCAGCGACACCGTCGCGCGCCTCGGCATGAACCGCACCGTGACCGCTTCGCCGGCCGGCCCCGGCGGCGCGATGCCGTAGGCCAGGAGCTTCACCCGGCCCTCCGCGCTGATCCAGTCGGTGGTCCAGGCCGGGGCCCGGCGCATGCCGATCGAAATCGGGCCGAGATCGGCCGCCTCCAGCGCCTCGCGCACGCTGCGCTCGATGACCTCCGTGGCCGGGCAGCCGGAATAGGTCGGCGTCAGCAGCACCTCGAGGCCATCGCCATCGGCACGGACTTCCCGCACGATGCCGAGCTCGCAGACCGAGATCACCGGGATCTCGGGATCCGGGACGCCGGCCAGGACCTCCCAGGCACGATCGATGCGGGCCTGGGCCGCTTCGCCGACAACGGCCGCACTCACCACACGCCCCCCGGATGGGCACGCTGCAGGTGCTGCATCTCGGCGAGGATGAAACCCATGTGCTCGCTGTGCACGCCGGTCTTGCCGGTGCTGCGGAAGGCGCGCACTGCCGGAGCGGTCACGCCCGCTTCGACGAGCACCGGCGCCGCTTCGGCGATCCAGTCCTCCTGCAGCTCCGACCAGCGCGGGCCGAGGCCTGAGGCGGCAGCGGCCTCGTCGACGGCGTCGGCTTCGAACATTTCCGGCACGTACGGCCAGAGCGCATCGACGGCGGCCTGGAGGCGGCGCCGCGACTCGTCGGTGCCGCCGCCCAACCGCAGGACCCAGTCGCCGGCATGCTGCTGGTGGTAGCGCGCCTCCTTCACGGCCTTGCCGGCGATGGCCGCCAGTTCGGCGTCGCTGGAGGCTTCGAGGCGCTGCCAGAGCAACCGGAAGAACGTCGAGAGCGCGAAGTTGCGCAGCGTCGTCATCGCGAAGTCGCCGCGCGGCAATTCCGCCAGGGTGAGGTTGAGGAAATCGCGCTCGTCCCGCAGGAACGCAAGCTGGTCTTCGTCGTGGAGCTCGCCGCCGAGCGCGCCTTCCAGGCGCCCGGCGTGCGTCAGCAGCGCGCGCGCCTGGCCGACGAGGTCGAGCGCCATGTTGGTGAGCGCAATGTCCTCCTCGAGCACCGGCGCATGACCGCACCACTCGCCGAGGCGCTGCGCCTGGATGAGGCAGGTGTCGCCGAGGCGCAGCAGGTACTGCACCGGCGGCTCGGCAAGAACGTGGATCGAGGCTTGCATGGTCGACGAGGGCCTACATGTGGTCGAGCGACTTCGGCAGCTCGTAGAAGGTGGGGTGGCGGTACACCTTGTCGGCCATCGGGTCGAAGAGGGCGGCCTTCTCGCCGGGATCCGAGGCGACGATCTGGTCTGAGCGCACGACCCAGATGCTGGTGCCTTCCTGGCGCCGGGTGTAGACGTCGCGGGCGAGCTGCAGCGCCATCTTCGGGTCGGCGGCGTGCAGGCTGCCGCAATGCTTGTGGTCGAGGCCCGCCTTGCTGCGCACGAAAACCTCCCACAGCGGCCATTCGCTGCGTGTCGATGGGGCACCTGCGTTCGTCGTCATGCGGCCTCCTGGAGATGTTCGCGCTTGGACGCATACGCGAGCGCCGCGTCCCGCACCCAGGCGCCGTCGTCCCAGGCGCCCACGCGGGCGGCGAGGCGGTCGCGGTTGCAGGGCCCATCGCCGTTGACCACGCGCCAGAACTCGGTCCAGTCGATCGGGCCGAAGTCGTGGTGACCGCGTTCCTCGTTCCAGCGCAATGCCGGGTCGGGCATCGTCACGCCGAGGAGCTTCGCCTGCTCGACGGTCGCGTCCAGGAATTTCTGCCGCAAGTCGTCGTTGCTGATGCGCTTGATGCCCCAGCGCATCGACTGCTCGGAATTCGGCGAGTCGCTGTCGGGCGGGCCGAACATCATCAGGCTGGGCCACCACCAGCGATTCACCGCGTCCTGGACCATCGCCTTCTGCGAGTCCGTGCCGTGGTTCATCAGGGTCAGCAGCGACTCGAAGCCCTGGCGCTGGTGGAAGCTTTCCTCGCGGCAGATGCGCACCATCGCGCGGGCGTAAGGCGCGTACGAGCACCGGCACAGCGGCACCTGGTTCATGATCGCGGCGCCGTCGACGAGCCAGCCGATCACCCCCATGTCGGCCCAGGTGAGCGTCGGGTAGTTGAAGATCGAGCTGTACTTGGCCTTGCCGGAATGGAGCGCGTCGAAGAGCTGGTCACGCGAGGTGCCGAGGGTCTCGGCCGCGGCGTACAGGTACAGGCCGTGGCCGGCCTCGTCCTGCACCTTGGCCAGCAGGATGGCCTTGCGCTTCAAGGTCGGCGCGCGGCTGATCCAGTTGCCCTCGGGCAGCATGCCGACGATCTCCGAGTGCGCATGCTGGCTGATCTGGCGCACCAGCGTCTTGCGGTAGTTCTCGGGCATCCAGTCCTTGGCCTCGATGAACTCGCCGGCATCGATGCGCGCGTCGAATCGCTCCTGCAGGGCGACTTCCTCGGCCGATCGCAGCACCTTCGGCGCATCGCTGCGATCTTTGCCCATGGTGTCCATTGCTTGGGTGTACATGGCTGTTCGTCCTTGTCAGGCTGATGAGGTTGCGACGGCGCGGTCAGCGCGGCCGCCTGTCGAGAACACGCCGCGCCTTGCCGACGAGCGTGCGCTCCAGCGTCTCCGGCGGAGCGACGGTGACACTGCAACTGATGCCGATCAGCGTCTTGATGCGGTGGCGCAGCCACGCACCGATCTCGTCTCGGCTCGCCTCTGCGTGCAGCGGGAGGACCTCGCACCGCACCTCGACCGCGTCGAGGCTGCCCTCGCGGGTGACGACGAGTTCGTACTGCCCCGACAGCTGGCCATGGGCGAGAACGATCTCCTCGATCTGCGTCGGGAACAGGTTGACGCCCCGGATGATCAGCATGTCGTCGCTGCGGCCGACGATCTTGCCGATGCGCCGCATGCTGCGCGCGGTCGGCGGCAGAAGCCGCGTGAGGTCGCGGGTGCGGTAGCGCACCACCGGCAGCGCTTCCTTGGTCAGCGTGGTGAAGACGAGCTCGCCCTCCTCGCCGTCGGGCAGCACCGCCCCGGTCTCGGGGTCGATGATCTCGGGGTAGAAGTGGTCTTCCCAGACCACCGGGCCGTCCTTGGTCTCCACGCACTCGTTGGCCACGCCGGGTCCCATGACCTCGGACAAGCCGTAGATGTCGACCGCGTCGATGCCAGCCTGGGTCTCGATCTCGCGGCGCATGGCCTCGGTCCATGGCTCGGCGCCGAAGATGCCGATCCGCAGGCTCGATTCGCGCGGGTCCAGGCCGATGCGCCGGAACTCCTCGATCAGCACCTGCATGTACGACGGCGTGACCATGATGATGTTCGGCTTCAGGTCGACGATGAGCTGGACCTGCTTCTCGGTCTGGCCGCCCGACATCGGAATCACCGTGCACCCGGCACGCTCGGCGCCGTAGTGCGCACCGAGACCGCCGGTGAAGAGCCCGTAACCGTAGGAGACATGGACCATGTCGCCGGCACGGCCGCCCGAGGCCCGGATCGAGCGCGCGACCAGGTCGGCCCAGGTATCGATGTCCTTGAGCGTGTAGCCGACGACGGTGGGCTTGCCGGTGGTGCCCGACGACGCGTGCAGCCGCGCCACCTTCTGGCGGGGCACCGCCAGGAGTCCAAACGGGTAGTTGTCGCGGAAGTCGGCCTTGACGGTGAACGGGAAGCGCGCCAGGTCGGCGAGGGACTTCAGGTCGTCCGGATGGACGCCATGCGCCTCGAACGCCCGGCGGTAGTGGGCGACGTTGTCATAGGCGTGGCGCAGGCTCCAGCGCAGCCGCTGCAGCTGCAGCGCACGCAACTCGTCCTGGCTGGCGCGCTCGATCGGCTCGAGTTCGCCCGGCGCCGGCGCGCGCGCAGTCAATTCGCGTCCCCGAGGCTCGCATCGCCCGGAAGCACGCGCTGACCCTTGAGCCGATGGGCCCGGCCGCGCACCAGCGCCACCTGCTCCCCGCGCTGGTTCGTCACCGTGATGTCGTAGAGGCCGGAGCGTCCGGCGTTGACGACCTCGAAGGCGCGGGCCGTCAGCACGTCGCCCTTCTTCGCCGGCAGCAGGAAGTCGACCGTGAGCCCGGCGGCAACCGTGACGTCCCCGGACGAGTTGCAGGCGAACGCGAACGCCGAGTCGGCGAGCGTGGTGATGAAACCGCCATGACAGATGTCGAAGCCGTTGAGCATGTCGTCGCGGACTTCCATCTCGAGGAACGCCGCGCCTTCGGAGATCGCGACGATGCGCATGCCGAGCGCCTTGGAGGCGCGATCGTTGGCGTACATGTGCGCGGCGACCGCATCGGCCGTCTGCTGAGGATCCCTCGGTTCAGCCATGGAAAGTCTCCCTTGAGTAGCGGGCCGCCGAAAGCCGCGGCGCGCGGCGGTAGCGTGCATCGCCGTAATGCCGCTGCAGGTTCTCCAGGAACTCGGCGATCCGGTCCGCGCCGAGCGCATCGGCCCAGGCGAGCGGACCCTGCGCGTACGCCATGCCCAGGCGCATCGAAGTGTCGATGTCGGCCGCCCGGGTGCCGGTCCAGGTCATCAGGTCGGCCGCCTCGTTGACGATGCAGGCGATCTCGCGCAGGACGACGAGACCGGCGACATCGGCCAGGGCGATGATCTCGAGCGCTGCCGGCGCGCCCGCGGCGGCCAGCGCCGCCAATGCCTCCGCGGACCCGCAGGCGCCGATGACGGGGCTGGTGCCGAAGTCGCGGGCGACGTCGAGCAGCAGCGCGGGGGCGAGTTCGCCGTCGACACTGCGGCGCTCGGCGAGCGTTCGGCCGTCGGTCAGTGCGCACAGGTGCGCGCCGAGCCGGAACGTGCCGGCGTCGAGTCGCGGGTCGGTCTCCAGCGTCGCGCCGGCGCGCTGCAGCCGATCGACCAGCGCGCCGAGTGGGCCGCGATCGGTGCCCGCGGCGATCACGGCCGCTCCGGCGCCGGACGACGCCGGGACGACCGCCGCGACCGGCGGCTTGGCACCGTCGCGGTAGTCGTAGAACCCCTGCCCCGACTTGCGCCCGAGGCGTCCGGCACGGACCAGTTCCTGCTGGATGATGTGGGGCGCGTAGCGCCCATCCCAGGCGGTCGCCGCGAAGACCGATTCGGTCACCGACAGGTTGACGTCGGCGCCGATCAGGTCGATGAGCTCGAACGGGCCCATTGCGAAGCCACCGGCCTCGCGCAGCAGACGGTCGATCGCCTCGGGCGCGGCGATGCGCTCGGCGAGCAGGCGCAGCGCCTCGGCATAGTACGGACGCGCGACGCGGTTGACGATGAAGCCCGGCGCGTTCGGCGCATCGACGGACGTCTTGCCCCAGGCCTTGGAAAGCCGGTGCATTGCGGCAGCGAGTGCGGGGTCGGTCTCGACGCCGGGGATCACTTCGACCAGCTTCATCCGTGTCACCGGGTTGAAGAAGTGCCAGCCGATGACCCTCCCGGGATGGTCCAGGCCCTGGGCGATCGCCGAGATCGAGATCGAGGAGGTGTTGGTCGCGAGCACCGCGTCGGCCGCGAGGACGCGCTCGAGTTCGCGGAACAGCGATTTCTTCGCGTCGAGCTTTTCGACGATCGCCTCGACCGCCAGGCCGCAGCCCGCGAGGGCATCGAAATCGGCGGCGGCCTGGATGCGGGCGCGCACGGCGTCGCGTCCGGCAGCGTCCAGGCGGCCGCGCTCGACGGCGCCGGCGAGGTCCTTGTCGATGCGCATCAGGGCACGCTCGCAGGCACCGGGCTGGGTGTCGAACAGGCGCACCGGATGGCCGCATTGGGCCGCGAGCTGGGCGATGCCGGCGCCCATGCTGCCGGCGCCGATGACGGCGACGGCGACGGCGACGTCGCTGTCGAGCCGAAAGGGCGCGCTCATCGGTCGCTGAACGAAGCCGGACGCTTCGCCGTGAAGGCGGCGACGCCTTCGAGATAGTCGTGGGAGGCGCCGAGCAGGCTCTGCACCATCGCTTCGTGGCTCAGCGCGTCAGGCAGGTCGAGATCGAACGCGGCATCGATCGCCTCACGGGTGGCGGCCAGGGCGCGGGTGGGCATGGAGGCGAGCTTCTCGGCCGTGGCCGTGACTTCGGATTCGAAAGCGGTGTCGTCGACGCAGCGCCAGATCAACCCCAGGCGCTCGGCCTCCTCGGCGCCGAGCTTCTCGCCCAGGAAGGCCAGGCCGAGGGCCTTCGCGCGCCCCACGAGCCGCGGGAGCAGCCAGGTGCCGCCCGCGTCCGGCACGAGACCGATCTTCGAGAACGCCTGGATGAAGCTCGCGGAGCGCGCCGCCACCACGATGTCGCAGAGCAGCGCGATGTTGGCGCCGGCGCCGGCAGCGACGCCGTTCACTGCCGCGATCACCGGCACCGGCATCGAGCGGATGCGCAGCGCGAGCGGGCGGTAGTAGCGTTCGATGGCATCGCCGACGTCGACCGTTGCGGCGGCGCCATCGCCGCTCGGCGCGACGGCCGGATCGGCGAGGTCCTGCCCAGCGCAGAAGCCGCGGCCCGCACCGGTGATGACGACGCAGCGCACGCCGGCATCGGTCGCCGC
>JBBQCD010000077.1:0-20167 GCA_038318385.1 Burkholderiales bacterium
CCTGCTACGTCGCGGCCGTGAGTACGGCACCGGCATTTCTCCGGAGCAGGCCCTCGTCGACTCAAGCGGTGGCGACACGGGCATCCACTTCATCTGCCTCGGCGCCAACATCGCGCGCCAGTTCGAGTTCGTGCAGAACGCGTGGGCGATGGGCGTGCACTTCGACGGCCTGCCGAACGAGAGCGATCCGCTGCTCGGCACTCGCCTGGCAGCGGCCGACGGCACGCCCACCGACGGCTTCTCGATGCCGCGCGGCGACGGGGCCGACGAGCGCCTCGCCGGCCTGCCGCAGTTCGTCACCGTCCTCGGTGGCGGCTACTTCTTCCTGCCCGGCATCCGCGCCCTGCGCTTCCTGGCCACCACCTGAACGAACGAGGAGGCGCCATGAATTCGAACCAGAGTCGACCGGTTCCGCCCGCCAACACCGGCTCCAAGGTGCTCGACGTGATCGCCGACGCGTCGCTGGCCTTCATCCACCTCGAGCGCCGCTTCGATCCCTTCTTCCGGCCGGCGTTCGATGCCGTTCTGCGCGATCCGCTTGCGCGCTTCGTCACCTGGCTGATCAACCGCCAGCGCATCGACGAGAAGCTCGCGCTCGCCGAGGAGAAGCTGCTGCCCGGTGAGGAGGAGTTCGTCGACTCGATCATCGCCAGCTTCCAGCAGCAGATGCGCGGTCTCTGGAAGCCGGGGGGCTTCGAGCGCGGCGGCAACACCAAGACGCAAGGCGTGGTGCGCGCCGAGCTCATCGTTCACGACGGCCTGCCGGCCGAGCTGCGGCGCGGCATCTTCGCCGAGCCGAAGTCCTATCGGGCGTGGGTGCGATTCTCGGGCCCGGGACCGTACATCACGCCGGACATCGACGACGTCGGCTTCATGAGCATCAGCATCAAGCTGTTGGGCGTTCCGGGGCCTAAGCTGATGGAGGAGGAGAAGTTCACCCAGGACATGTTCGGCGTCTCGCCGCCGACCTTCGTCACGCCCGATGTCAAGGCCAACGCCCAGCTGCAGGTCGAGAGCCTGAAGAACGCCTCGATCTTCTACTTCGTCAACCGGCACCGGCCGCACATCCTCGACGGCATCATGCAGGGACTCTTCATCAAGACGCAGAGCAGCCCGTTCGAGTCGCCGTACTTCAGCTGCGTGCCCTACCTGCTCGGCGAGGGTCAGGCGATGCAGTACTCGGTCGTGCCGAAGAGCAACAAGCGGACGCCGATCCCGCGCCTGCCGTTCCGCCCGCCCGACGACTACCTGCGCCAGGCGATGGTCGCGGCGCTCGACGCCGGCGACGTCGAGCTGGACTTTCGCATCCAGCGCCAGACCGATCCGCACCTCATGCCGATCGAGAACGCCGGCGTCCTATGGCCCGAGCGGCTCTCGCCCCGCGTCTCGGTGGCGACGCTGCGCATCCCGCGGCAGAAGTTCGATTCGCAGACGCAGATCGAGTTCGCCCGGCGCCTCTCGTACAACCCGTGGCATTCGATCGCCGAGCACCGCCCGCTCGGAAACCAGAGCCGGGCGCGGCGGCGCATTTACCTAGCGCTGTCGAACCTTCGTCATGAGATGAACGCGGTGCCGCACTACGAGCCGACCGGAGACGAAGTGTTCGACGCGGCGTCGGCTGGAACGCCGTTTTGATCGCCCCCAGGATGCTGGCGCCACTCGGGTGACCCGCCGCTCGAACGCTTGACCTGCATCAAGTACATGTCATGCATCATTCGTCCTTCGGCCCTGACGTAGCCGTCCTTGGCAAACAGATCATTGATGTGCACTTCTTCAATCCGATCATGACGGCGTCGGCATCGACCATGTCGACTCCATCCCGGTCAAGGCTTCCGCCGCAAATCACCGGCGTGGGCCCGCCGCTCAACAGCGTGGTCGTCACCGGTAGGTCGTGGACTGTGCCGGCGAAATCAAGGGGAGCAACCTGGAAGTCGGCTTGATCTCCCGTTCGGCCGCCGACCTCGACGCGCGAAACGTGCTTGCCGATCGGTTCGGCCGACACGGGAGTCAAAGTAGCCCGTCGGCAGCGACAATTCATGCTGTCAGACCAATGCTTCGAGTTGATGATTGGAAATGCGCCTGTTCGACGAAACGAAGAGCCCGCCAGTTCCCCCGCCAGAACGATCCGCATGGTCCGCCGCCTCTCGCTCCTGTGTGCTGTGGTTTCGTGCTTCTATTCACCCTACGCGACCGCGGATGGCAGCTTGCGGCCCGACTGCAGCAACCGGGTGGCGACCGGGGCCCGGTTGCGGCTCGAGGCGAACCCAACCGACTCCACCAAGCAACTGCCCGCCCGAGTTGGCGGGCGCGAGCTTGTCATCGCGGAGCATGTGCTCGCTGCATGGCCGATCCGGCGTGGATGTCAGATCGCATACTCTGGGCGCGACGGGGCAGGCGGGTTGGAAAACGAGGGGCAATCCTTGTGGATCTACGAGGTCGCGACTGGGCGCCGCAGAAAAGTAACGGCCGCCTACTTCCCAATCGACCAAGTCATCGAACTCGATCTGCTCTCCGTAAGAACAGCATTGTTAGTTCAGATGCACGACAGTGACTTGGGCGCCTCGCATGTTGCAGTGGTCGACCCGGACGAGGAGTGGCCCGCGCTACTGCGAGGGTTCATTTTCCCGATCGAATATAGGTGACGCGCGAGAGATCAGGTGACAAGGCGGGCTGGAAGCAGCTGACGCCGTCGCAGCGGCTGAGATTGCGTCTCGGACTCGACGACCCGTCTTCTGCGAATACGTCGGTCCATTCGATGATACCGGCGAGACTCTCCTTGTCCACCTTGTTGACAATGATGCGCAGTTTCCCGCTGGTTCTGTTCTGGCCGCGCAGATTTGCCAGTACGCGCTGCTGATCCAGAACCGAAAGATCGACGGGTTGACGGACCAGCGAGACGCCGGAAATCGACAGCACGGCGAGCGGTGCACTTTCGTCGCGCATTAGGACGATGAGATCGGTCGGGACACGAGGATCGAAGCCTATAAGCTTGTCGATGCCGACCGCCTTGCGCACGATTTCCGGTTCGGCATTCGGCGCTGCGATTCGCACGAGATTGTCCTGCTGCATCGCGTACAGGGCCACTCCTCCAACGTCAAAGACCGGGGACCCGAATCCTCCGGCCACGGTCCAACGGGTCGTGGTGCCGCCGTCAACCGTGGCGACCCAGACGTTTCCCGTCTCGACGAGACCGGCGGACCGGGGAGACGGCGCCGCTGTAATGCCCGCGATGGCCAGTACCTTCTGCAACCAGGTTTCCGCGGCGCCCGCTGTCGTTGCGATCGTCAGTGCGGCAGCCAACACGGCCGACGATGTCGCCGGCAGCAAGGCTTGCAAGGTAAAACGGGTTCGCTTCATGGCTGTGTCGTCGATGGTGGTGCCTTGCGCGCGCGGGTGTCGGAAAACAGCGCCGGGAAGATCGGGTCGGCACCGATCACCTCGATCGTCAGGCCCTTGTCGACCGGCCGCGTAATCAGCGAACAGGGTTGCACGTCTGCATTGCAGACAAGGAAGGTCACCCCCGTCGTTCCTTCCCAGACCAGCCAAGCGGTTTGCCCTGGTTTCGTAAGCGAGGCGGTGGCCGGAGTGACCCGGGACAACGTCTTGTCGATGATCAAGCTGCCGAAGTTTATCGGCAGAAGCAGGAACTGGATCATGCAAAGCAGAGCGAGGATCGATCGCCCGGCCACCAATGCTCGGGACAGTCGATCGATGCCGTACAGGAATTTCAGGCACGCCAGCGACACCAGGCAAAGGGCAACCAACGCATCGAAATAAACCGGCATGTTCTCCGGGCACAGCAGCAGGGCGACCAACCAGTTGTTGGGTAGGGCGGGGGCCAGCAGAAGGTCATGGAGCAGGAAGCACTTGCGCATCACCACCTGGATCGCGACGAGCGCAACCACTCCGCCGAGGAGCAGGATGGGCCAGGCCCTCACCGTGACCGCGACGATTCGCGAGCGCGCTGCGGAAGTGACCGCCCTGCTCAAGAACCAGCTCAGCAACGCGAACGGCAAGACTATGATGAGGATGCTCGGAAGGGCTGACATGAGATACAGGACGAATCGAGCGCCTGCGAAGACATAGCGTTCATCGAGGACCGACAGGTCGGTCGCGAGTCCGAGGACGCTCAGATGAAAACGTAGCGCGAGATAGCCTGCCGCATACAGCGCGAAACTGCCGAGCACCGCGTACTTGGTCCATTCGCTGGCTAGCGTTTTTATCGCACCACTTATGTTCTCGGACAGATCAGTCATGCCGACTCGCGATTAGCGCGCCACGACATAGAACGGCGCCCAATAGTAAGGATGACGGGTGGCAGGATCGGCCCGGAGCCGATTCGACGCGATTTGCGCGGCTTCGTCGGGCGCCTTCGTCACGGCGGCGCGATAGAATGTGTCCATCCAGCGGGCGGCACCCTCCGACTCGACCCGCCAACGGGCCAGCACGAGCGCGTTAGCACCGGCGAACAGCAACGCCCTCGACATGCCGAGGACTTCACCCGAAGCGGTCGATTCGCCGATACCTGTCTCGCAAGCGGATAGCACCACTAGCGGATTGCGGCGCATCTGCAGTCCGAACATCTCGTTCGCCGTGAGCAAGCCGTCGTCTCCGTCGCCCGGCGCCAACTGAAGTGACGAGAACATCGGATTGGACCTCGAGAAACTGCCGTGCACGGCCAAGTGCACTACCTGCGCGTCGGCGACCCAGCGCTTCACATCCGCTTCACGCGGCGTTCGCAGGGCGTCGAAGCGGCCGTTGCCGTCGAAGATCTTACGGATCGACGCGATCTCCTCGCGCGCGTTGGGGAGACCCGGGTCCGCCAGCGCCACGACGCGCGCCCGACCTAGCGGCAGCGAACGGCGAAGGCCGAGCAATAGGGTTCCGCTCGGCGCATACGAAATCTGGAATTGTTCGCCCAACGAACGACTGTCGGCCGGATTAACGAGAACCTCGAACGGCAGATTGGCGAACGCGTCTCCCGGGAGGATTACCAGCCGCTTGGCGTGCATGTGCTGCAAGACCGGATTGACCATCCAGAGGAACAGCGCACGCGCCGAAGCTTCGTCGAACGGACGGTCGGGATCGGTGAGGCTCGACGACATTGCGTCGATCGAGCCGAACAGCATGCGGTCCGTGACCAGCACACTGATCGCATGCGAGCCTTCCGCAGAGCTGTGCCAGACGACGAGGCCGGACGAGCTGCGCAGAAACTGCAGCGTCTCGAATCCTTCATCGCGCATGGCCTGCTGAAGCGTCGCGAAGTCGCTGGTCGTGGCAGTCGTGAGCGAGGCCACTTGCGGCGCTTCAGTGCGCGCTCGCGCAAGGACAATCTCGTAGGCCGCTTCATCGAGACGGATCTGCTTTTGCGTGGCCACGTAGACCGGCTCCTTCTGTGACGCCTCGTCCATGCCTCCAATCGCAAAGAGACGCGTCTGGTTGTCCGCAATGCGCTTGCGAAGAGCAACTGACTCGGCGAACAACGCGTTCGCGCGGGAGTCGGCCGAGCGCAGCGGCTGCGTGGCCAGCATGTCGGCGAGCACCCGCGAACGCGAGCGTTCGACCATCGTGTAAGCCTCTCCATAACGCTTCTGCTGCAGCAATTGAAGAGCGGTCGACTCGTAGATCTTGACTCGCGGAGCGATGAACCCGCCGCGACCGGCCTCGTCGGTGACCGTTCGACGATCGCGTTCGAGAGCGTCCACCGCCTTCAGATACCAGTCGGTGGCCGCCTCGTTGTCGCCCTCCTGTTCGAGGACGAAGGCTTCGGCGACCAGCAAACGCGGGTCATCGGCTCGCAGGTGCCTCCCTGCATCGGCCCGCAATTGCCGGTCCATACTCTTCAAGACGTTCAGCTGGCCGGACGTTAGTGCGCCCTTGAGGGGGACGATCCTTTCATTGCTCCAGACCTCCGCGGCCGATTTCGGCTGCAAGGCCCTGAGCGCCTGATCGCGTGCGTCCGACGACATGGCCAGCCGAAGCCGCTGTCGCTCGATCAAGATCAACGTTTCGCCGGAATTGCTGTTGGCGAGCGCCTGATAACCGAGGTCGCGCGCAACCTTGAGGGAGCGCCCGAGATTTTCCTCTGCGGTATCCAACGCTTTGCTGCAATCGTCGAAATTGCGCTGTCGCCAGCATCGCTGTCCGAGTTCGAGAAAGATGCTGAACCGATTGCTGTAGGCGAAGTGGAGGTCGATCCGATCGGGCGACCGGGCGGCCGCGTCGACTTCGCGCTGCGAGGTTTCGGCCGCCGCGATGAGATCACCCTGCACGCGCTGGATCGAAGCCAGCCTACCGAGTGCTTCGGCACGAATCTTCGCGTCGTCGGACGATTCCGTCAGCCGCACTGCGGTGACCGCATCCGTCATCGCTTGGCCAAGGTTCGCCGATTCCAGCTCTACGCGCGACTTTTCACTCAGCGCGTGTGCTTCAAGCGTCGGCTCTCGGGCGTTGCGTCCGGCCTGGACCGCGCGCTCAATGCGCGCGACAGCACCCGGTTGGTCGGCCTGAAGGCTTCGCAGAAGGCCTTCGCGGATCAGGCCATATCCGCAGTGCGACCAGTCAAGCACCGCACACAGTTCGTCGTCGGCCCGCTTAAGATCCGCCTCGATCGCGGCCAATTGCACGCGATCAGGCCCGGCCGCGTTGATCGACCCCGGTGCGCCGCGCCACATCGTCTCCCGCATCGCCCGAAAACGGGCGAGCGTCGTCTCTTGCAAGGCAAGGGCATCCGCGGCCTGCACGACGGTCGCGCTGCATGCAAGCGCGATGACGCCCGTGCGAAACAGCGCGGTGATGCGGCGTGGGTACCCACCGCCCGGGCAAGACACGCCGATAAAGCCCCGCGGGTAACCCTGCATCATCGGTGTGCCCTCCTGCACGGTCGTCGCACAGAATACCGGTCTCGACAGGCCATGCGAATACTCTCACGCGTGTCCATTGAGGACGATTCCGGCCGCAGCGCTTCTGGCTTGTCGATCCGCCGGTCCCTAGCGTCAGGCCCTTGCCGCTGTAATGGCAGCCCAATTGATCTATGCCTAGGTTAGGCTACCGGTGAAGACGTTTGCAGCCAGTCTTCAACCTCCTCCCGAGTTGAATCAATTCGAGATGACCCTCGAGAACGAGATCTTGAAGGAGGCGGTGAAGTGCGCGACCGAAACAATGTGTGCGCGCGTGCCCTTGTTGCCCGGGGAAGTCGACTTAAGCCCGTGTGCAAGGCGCTCGGCCTGGCGCACTCGACCCTTCTTACCGAGCACTTGCTGCAGCTTGGAGATCTCAGCACGCGCAGCAGCCGGCTCGGACGCCGGCACGACGTCTCGCCGGGCTGCACCGTGGTCAAGGCGCCTTGGCGCCCGGGCTTGCGCCACCGGGATAGCACGCAAGATGCCAACCAAGTCGAAAAGTAGCACTCCGGAGCCAGCCACGTACCACCTTGCCCGACTCATGCGCATGCTCCGGTCAATGCAAGCTAGCTCATCATCAGAGACGTCGTTCCCGACTGCCCCGGATAGTAGAGCCGTAGACGCGCTCGATATGCCCTTCCCTTGAACAGCTTGTATGTGAGGCTGGCGTTGCGGTCCTCGCCGCTGTCGTCGTCGCCGGCCAAGTAGCGTGGCTGCTCGCCGATGTCCTCGAACAAGGCAAGCAAGGTGTCCGAGGCACCCTGGGTGGCGATCGTGTACTTGCGCGACGACGTCGGCTTGATCACGAAGTCTGCCTGCTGCCCGGCGGCGAGGTCGATGGCGATCGACTGAAAGGCCGCCAGCGTCGCCGGCTGCGGTGTCGAGCTTGGATACCAGCGCAGCGCCCATTGCTTGTCCGTGGCCGAGAGCGTCGCCGGCGGAACCAGGCCGTGCAGGTCGTATTGCTCGGGCTCGTCGATCAGGCCGGGCTCGAATTCGTATTCCATGATCGAGTCGGGGTCCCAGGTCGAGCCCTGGACATCGGTCGTGCTGAGCTTGGCGAGGATGTTCTGAAAGGTCGTCGCACGCGACCAGTTGTTCGGCGGGCCACCGAGCGAGGCATAGACCGCATCGTCGCGCCACTTGATGCCGGCGAAAGGATTCTGGTGCTCGTGTTCCATGCCGAGGACGTGGCCGAGCTCGTGCAGGGCGGTGCCCTTGCCGTAAGCTGTCCGCAGGTCCCATCCGTAGACGGTTGTCGGCTCGTTGACGGGAACCTTCAAGACGTCCCGGCCGACCGCAGACGCCGAGCTTCCGTCGGCCTCGGAGTAGCCGATGCGGACCTCGGCCTCGCTCAGCTGCTGCACCTCGACGAACTGCAGCCCGATGCCGAGACCTTTCCACGTCGTGAAGGCCTGCCGGACCGCGTCGGCCTGCGCCTTCGGCACTGCGAAGTGGGAGCTGCCGGCGAAGAAGCAGTAGTGCAGCACCGTCCCGTTCAGCCACTTCGAGCGGGCGTTGACGATGGCACGGGCGCGGCGCGGATCGGCAACGACGTCAGCGGGCAACGCCGGCTGCGGTCGAGGTGGCGTGCTGCAGAGGGGCTTGGGCAAGGGCCGGTCGGGTCCGGCTTGCTTTGTGGCGCGGGTTTTCGTTGTGGTCGCCATGCGAGCTCCTGATACGGGCCAATTGAGGCCACAAATGATAAGTAGAAGTCGCTCGCTCCAACAGGAGGAGCCTCGCAAAGTTTGATGATGTTCCGAGAGTCGTCAGCGCCTGACGTGCTGCAAGCTCAGCCGTAGACTCACACTTGACGTTGAATGACAAACTGGTTTCCCCCAAGCTGGGGAGGCGCTTTCCGCGTTGCAATCCCACAATCGCGTCCGCTGGCAGGCTTACATTTCTACGGAGAAAGGAATGGCCGACATACACCTTCCTGATCACCCAGCGGTGATCGACCTCGGCAACGGCATCTCGTTGCACACTGGGGGATTGACCGGAGTCGTTCACGTCGACCTCGTCGAGCGTTCTCGCGCCTTGAGCGGCGATGCCATCGTGTCGGCGCTGGCGGCGGCCGGCTTGCGCCCGGGACCGGTAATCTCGCTTCCGCAGCCCAAGCCGACCCCGGCGGCGCGCGAGCTCGCAGTGAGCGGTGACGGCGAAGCGTCCGGCGTCACCTTCGAGCTGGAAGTCGTCGACGACGAATCCTGCGTGCTGCTCGTAGAGGACGCGGCAGGCGGCCTCTCATGGATCATTCCAGAGCAACCGCCGGGCGGCGAAGAGCACGGAGCTCGTGCTCTGAAGACCCCCCTGACGTTTACGGTGCCCATCGCGACCATCGCGCCGGGCAAGGGAACGCGCGGCTTCCTGGCCGAGGCGGGCGACAAGGTGCAGGCGTTCTTCTTCGGGATTACCGACCCCCTTCTGGGACCCATCATCCATGGCTTCGCCAAGAAGTGGGAAACCAGGCACCGGCCGTCCTTCACGAGGCGCTTCGGTCCCGACGACTACCGCACCGACGACCCTGCCTTTGCGCGTCTGACGAGCGATGAATGGCGGGCGCTTGCCCAGGGCCCTGCACTGCTCTTCGTCCACGGCACCTTCAGCACGAGCGCAGCGTTTCGGGCCCTCGCACCTGCATTCGTCGGCGAGCTGTCGCGCAGGTATGGCGGTCGGATGTTCGCGTTCAACCACCCGACGATGACGGCAGATCCCCGTGAGAACGCCCTCGCGTTCTTCAGTGACATACCCGAAGACGTCTCGCTGGAAGTCGACATCGTCTGCCACAGCCGCGGTGGCCTGGTCGCCCGCCAGATCGCGGCCCTCGGGGAGACCACCGGGAAGCTGCGAGTCCGCAGCATCGTCTTCGTCGGCGCCACCAATGCTGGGACCGCGCTGGCGGACGCAGATCACATGATCGACATGGTCAGCCGGTTCACGACCCTCGCCAAGTTCATCCCCGAGGGAACGGCCAAGACTGTCGTCGATGCACTCGTGCTCGCCGTCAAAGTCTTGGGACACGGCCTGCTGCACGATCTCGAGGGTCTGGCTGCGATGAGCCCCCGCGGCGACTTTATGAAGACGATGAACATGCAGGGTCCATCGTCGGCCGCGTTCTTCGCGATCGCTTCGGACTTCGAGCCCAGGCCCGGCACGCCTCTCTTCAGCCTGAGGCGGGCGGCGGACGTGACCGCTGACCGCGTCTTCGGCAGCGACGCGAACGACCTCGTCGTCCCGCGCAACGGAGTGTTCGCGCAGAACGGCGCGGGCGGCTTTCCGATCGGCGAAGCGCGTCGGCTGCAATTCGGCCCGGCCGACGGCGTCACCCACACCGAGTTTTTCGCTGAGCAGCGCACTAGCGCCCAGCTTCTGGAATGGCTGGCGCCCAGCGCCGGTGTAGGGCGCGAGGTCGTGGCCGCCACCCCGACGGTCGACATCGCCCGGGTTTTCGACGCCGTACGCGACCGCGTATTGCTCGAGCTGGCGCCTTCCGGCGGGCGTCGGGGGACGGTCTCAAGAGAACCAGATTTCACGCCCGCTGAGCTGGAGACGCTGCGTCCGCACGTCGTCAACCTGAGCGAGGGCGTGTTCAAGACCAGCGGGCTGTTCCATTCGACGCCGCAGGACGTCGACGCGATCGTCCGCGAGCACGTCCCCGAGTGGACAGCCGGCTTGCACGATGGCGAGCCGCTGCGCATCGCTGTCTGGGCGCATGGCGGCCTGATCGGTGAGCGCGCCGGGCTGCGCATCGCCCAGAAGCACATCGACTGGTGGCGACGCAACGGCGTCTATCCGATCTACTTCGCGTGGGAAACCGGGCTCTTCGACGCCTTGCGCAGCATTCTCGAGGGCGTCCGGCGAAAGCTGCCGGGCCTCGGTACCCGCGACCTCTTCGACTACACCAGCGACCCAATTGTCGAAGCGGGCGCGCGGGCGCTCGGCGGCACGCACATCTGGGGAGCGATGAAACACAACGCAGAGCTGGCCAGCGGTGCGAACGGCGGCGCGCGGTACGTGGCGGAACGTCTGTCCGAACTCGCGGGCCGACCTGATCTTCGGCACGGCCGCGAGCTCGAGCTGCATGCCGTCGGCCATAGCGCAGGCGCCATCTTCCAATCGTGGTTTCTGCCGGTCACGCGAGCGGCGCAGGTGCCACCGTTTAAGACTTTGCAGCTCCTGGCTCCCGCCATCACGGTCGCAGAGTTCGACGCCCGCCTGGCGCCGGAGATCGGCACCACTGGCGTCGCCCAGAAGGCTGTCCTCTACACGATGAAGCGCTCATACGAGGAGGATGACAACTGCGCCGGCATTTACCGCAAGTCACTGCTGTACCTCATCCACCACGCTCTGGAACCGGAAAAGCGCACTCCGATCCTCGGCCTTGAGCTCTCGCTGCGGGCAGATGCCGCCGCCGCGTCGTTGTTCGGGTTGAACGGCGCCCCAAATGCCGCCGGGCGTGTCGTCTGGTCGGTGACGAAGGCGGACGGGCGCTCTTCCAGTGCCTCCGAAAGCCACGGCGGCTTCGACGACGATGCTCTGACGATGAACAGCGTGGCCGCGAACGTCCTCAACGAGCCGAACGCCCGGGTCGCCTACGCCGGTCCTAGCCGTGCTCTTGGGCGAGGAACAGACGGATGGCCCGTGTCGGACGACTGGCTCGCCGGAATCGACATCACGGGCGGCTTCGGCGGCTCGGTCACGCAGGTTCCGTCGCTTGCTCCAATGCCCGAGCCTCTCGGCTCACCGGGGCCGGCGGCGATCCCGTCCCCGGTCGCCGCTTCCTCGCTTGCGCTGGCTTCCAAAGCCGGCGGGGCAAAGCGCGCACTGTGCATAGGTATCGATTCCTACCCGGCGCCCAACGCTCTCGAGGGCTGCGTGAACGACACCGAGCAGTGGCGTAAGACCCTTGCTGCGCTGGGCTTCGAAGTGAAGCTCGTGCCCGAACGGCAAGCGACGCGCCAGGGAATCCTCGCTGCGCTGGCGGAGCTCCTGCAGGCATCGAGCACTGGTGATGTCCTGGTCTTCCAGTATTCCGGCCACGGCACGCAGGTGCCCGACTACGACGGCGACGAGGACGACGGCAGCGACGAGGCGATGGTTCCGATCGATTTCGAGAGCGGCGCTTTCCTGGTCGACGACGATCTGCGCGCCATCTTCAGCCAACTTTCTGGTGGCGTCAACCTGACCTGCTTCATCGACTGTTGCCATTCGGGCTCCATCACCCGGATGCTCGGTCGCAGCGCCGATGAGAACGCCTTGCCTGAGCACACGCACAGCAGGTACCTCAAGCGGACCGGCGACTGGCAGGACTGGATGCGAGCGCATGAGCGCTTTCGCCAGCGCGACCGGGCTCTGCGCGGAAGTATTGGCGGCAGCTCGCGAACGATCGACAGCAATAGCATGAGGTGGGTCAACTTCTCGGCGTGCGATGCGACGGAAGTCGCCTACGAAAAGAATGGCAGCGGCGACTTCACGCGCCTGGCGACAGGGCTCCTCACCGCGCAGGCGCTGCAGCGCAGCAACCGCGATTTCCAGGACGCTGTCATCCTCGCTTTCGGTGAAGGCCGCCGCCAGACGCCGCAACTCGATTGCGCCGACGCGGCTCGAGCATCCGCGTTCATGCAGCCTCTGCGCTGAGGCTAAGACGATGCCGGGCCCGAGCACGCCGGCCGCTACCGCCGCGAGCGCGCAGAGTCGCGCCAGCGAAACCGCCGCGCGCCCGGAGGACCTTCGCCGTGGCCGGGCCTGCGTGGATGTCGACTTCGTCATCGGCGCGCGGGCCGTGCAGGGGGCCGTCAGCCACGCTTACGACCGTGCGCAAGAAGACCCGGTCTATCGACCGTTGCGCATCTACGCCCTGGATCCTTCGGCCTCGGTCGCCGACGGCGCCTATGCCATCGTCAACGTGCCCTACGAGCCGCTGGAATCGACGTCCAGCGGAATGCGCGGGGCCATCCTCGAGATCGTCGACGACCTGGCTGAAAGCCGGGGCTCGACGAAACCTGTCCGTCTCGACGCCCCCTTCCTGCTGATGGGGCAGGGCTTGAGTCCATCGCCCGAGAGTAGAGGCTTTCGTCAGCAGATGACGTACGCGGTCTGCAGCACGACCTACGCTGCGTTTCGCCAGGCGCTGGGGCGGGAAGTGGCCTGGGGATTTCGCCGGCGTGGCGAAGAAGGCGGCTCGCGTTTGCGGATCAGACCCTGCATTGACCATTTGCAGAATGCTTACTATGACCCGGGCCGGGGCGAGGTGCGGTTCGGCTCGTTCGAGGCCGGTTCGACGGTCACCGGGCGCAACGTCCCGGGAGGCACCATTTGGCTCAGTCTCGCCCACGACGTCGTGGTCCACGAGATGTCGCACGCGCTGCTGGACGGGCTCCGGTCCCACTTCCTGCACCCGTCGAACCTCGACGTGCTGGCTTTCCACGAGGGCTTCGCTGACCTGATCGCAATTTTTCAGCGCTTCACCTATCGGGACGTCGTTGGGCGGGCGGTGCGCGCATCTCGCGGCAATCTGTCGACGTCAGCGCTGCTGACGGCAATCGCCGTGCAGTTCGCGCAGGCCATGAGCGCCAGCGGGTCGCTTCGCAGCGCCGTCAGCGGCGACGAGCGGCGCTACGAAGACACGGTCGAACCGCATCAGCGCGGCGAGATCCTAGTGGCGGCGGTGTTTGACGCCTTCGACAGCATCTATAAGCGGAAAACCGCGCCGCTGCTGCGACTTTCGAGCGGCGGCACGGGGGTGCTGCCAGAGGGCGAAATTCCTGACCTGCTGGCGACACAACTGACGGAACAAGCCAGCCGTCTCGCCTCGCAGTTCCTCTCGATCTGCATCCGTGCGATCGACTATTGCCCACCGGTCGACATCGTTTTCGGCGAGTTTCTCCGCGCCGTCATCACCGCCGACAAGGACCTCGTGCCGCACGACGATTGGGGCTATCGCGAGGCTTGGGTCGAGGCGTTTGCAAAGCGCCACATCTATCCTCCCGGCGTGGTCAGCCTGTCCGAGACAGCGCTGCTCTGGCGGGGGCCCGAGCAACAAATGCCACCTGAGCCGGAGCTGAGCTTCGGCCAGTTGCGGTTCGATGGCGATCCGGGGCGCGTCGCCGGCAACGAGGAGATGACGCGCCAAGCTGCGGCATTCGGGCAACTCGCCGCCGATGAGCAGTACCGCGCCGAGTTCGGACTCGTCGCGAGGGATGATCCGCGGCTGGCTGGCGACGAGGTCGGCCTGCCGGTCGTGGAGTCTGTTCGGTCCTCACGCCGGGTCGGGCCGAGTGGACAGGTGGTGTTTGATCTGATCGCGGAGATCAGCCAGCGTCGCAGCGTGCAGAGCAGCTCGGCCGGCGAGGGCTTCGACTTCTTCGGAGGCGCGACGGTGGTCCTGGACCCTCGCGGCCATGTGCGGTACGTGATCCGCAAGTCGATCCTCGACGAGACGCGTCTGGAGGCCCAACGCCGCTTCATGAAGGAGCAGGGCGCCGTCTTCTTTGGGCCTGGGCCCGGCAACACGCTGATCCCACAAGCCAAGCTGCTTCTCCAGCTGCACGCCATCACTCGGCCGCAGCTGCGCTCGGGCGCCGGTACTCGTGCCTTGATGCAAGACATGACGGGCGAGGCGGAATCGGAGGCCGCCAAGCGCTACCTCGCCCGCCGCGGCGACTCGCAGCCGTGGGTGCGGTTGCTCAAAGCCTGCCTGAACCTGTGTCTCGAGATCGCTCCTCCGCTCAACCGGACGGCCGATTTCGACATGGCGACGGAACACGCGGTCAGCCGCCTGCAGGCCGAGAAGCATGCATCGGTCGACGGAATCGCCGGCCCCGCCACCTGGACGATCATCGGCAATCTTCTCAATCACAAGACGATCGAATCTCTGCCGTCAAGCACGCCGAGCTGGATCGTCGGGCTGCTCAAGAACGACCCGGCAAAAGTTCGGCTCGAGAAGCTTGATGGCGAAGGCGTGCTCGAGATGTACGAATTCAGCTTCGGCACGCTGTCATCGTCGCAGCGGTCGTCACTGTCGACCATGCTGAGGTCGCTCGCCGGCGACGCTGCAATCACCGACCTGCGCTGGGGCGCCTACATGCTTGCCACGGTCAAGCACGAGTGTGCCAATTCATGGCGCCCGATCGAGGAGTTCAGCAAGGGTGCCGGCCGAGAATACGGCAAGGTCGTCACCGTCGCTGACGAAAGCGGTGGCGTGATGCACAACGCCTACTATGGGCGCGGCTACGTGCAACTGACCTGGCGGGAAAACTATGTCGCGGTCGGACAGGCGATCGGGCTAGGGCGGCAACTGGAGATCCATCCAGAGCAGGCCTTGGACCCAAAGGTCGCCTATCCGGTGATGTCACATGGAATGCGCCATGGCATCTTCACGGGACGGTCGTTGAGCAAGTACATCAATGCGAAAGGAGTCGACTACGTGAATGCACGACGCATCATCAACGGCACAGATCGCGCCGAACTGATCGCAGGGTATGCCGCTCGGTTCGAGACGATGCTGCAGGCTAACGTCAAGGCGTCTGAATTGAATGGATGAGCACCAGGTCGCCGCGGTAGTGCGACTATCGAACCGAGACCGGTTCAAGGCTGTAGCGCCGCATATCAGCGTTTGAACGGTTTCGACCGAAGCGCCCTTCGACAAAGTCAGCGTCACAACGCTTTTGTACGTCGGGCAGTGCAGATCAGCCAGTCGTGAGACCGCAGCGGAACGCCTCTCCATTTTCACTCTTAGACCTCTTTATTTCAGTGCAAAAAGTGACGGTTCGTCCCTAGCGGGAGAGCATGCATTGCCTTGGATCCCGATGGGTCGGCACTCACAAGTGCTTGTCATGCCTGCGCGGGAAGTCGAATATCCGCAAGACCCACATCGTCCGGAAGTCATCCAGATCACTCATCGACCTTTAAGGAGCAGCGCGGTGTCGAGAAGCTCCAGGTGATTAGCATGCAGATGCCGCCGATGCCGGACCATCAGCGGTTCTACAGCGCCCTCCTCTTTCAAATCGGCGCATCGCACAGGCCGGAGGCCGGCGGCTCCGTGTTGGAAGGTCTGACGCGCACGCTGCTGTACGCGATGAAGCCTCGCATGCTCGTCGTCGACGAGGTGCAACACCTGCTCGACGGCAACTATTGGGAGCAACGCGCGTCGATGAACCTGCTGAAGTACCTCGCCAGCGACTTGAAGATGAGCGTCGGCTGGTTGGAACCGCCGACGCGGTGGTCGCCTTGCAGACCGACCCGCAGATTAGCAGCCGTTTCACGCCCACGAAATTGCCGCGGTGGAGCGAGAGTGAAGAGTTCCGACGCTTCGTGCACGCGTTCGAGAAGCTCCCCCGCTGAGGCTGCCTTCTTCGCTCGAGCAGCGGGACATGTTGCAGTTCGAGCTCGCCGCAGCCGGTGGACTGACGGGCGTCATCTCGGACCTCTGACGCGTGCGGCGGAAACGGATATTCGCGACCGGAGCGAGCGCATCGAGCTGGGCCACCTTGAAGAGGTCGCGGAGGTGACGACGTAAGAACGGGGCATCGTGTTGCTTTGGCGAAACTAAAACGGAAGTCTGGACTCGCGCTTCGTGTGCAGCACAAGCCCGAACGTCATGGGTTCCGGCGAGACGTGCGAGAGATGATGCCTCGCCTCTCACGTCACTGACAGGCACTCGCACATACGGCCCGCGGGGCCGCGTCGCTCCTCCCTTGCTGGCCAGTCGCGCTTGCCAAGTGCGCCCGGGCGAGACAAACTCGCCGCCTTCAACGGAGGATGCGGCCTTGAAAAAGCGCTTCCTCGTCGTCGCCAGCCTGCTCGGCGCTGCGCCGGTGATCGGCGCCGCTGGACCTCCCTACGGAACGGTACGCGCCGGCGGCCGGCCGCTGGCCCAGGCCGACGTGATGGTCCAGCGCCCCGGCTTCTCGTCGCCGGGGCCCAGCAGCACGCCGGCGCGGACCGAAGACAGCGGCAGCTACTCGTTGCGCGTTCAGGCGACCGGGCGCTGCCAGATGCGCGTGAAGAGCGGCAACCGCCTAGGCCCACCCTTTGAAGTGCTGGTGGCTAACAACCCGCTTCGCTTCGACCTCGAGCTCGACGCCAGCCTCAATCGCGCCCGCTGATGGCCACTCAGATCAAGAGCTGCGCCGGCGAGACGGCGGCCGCCGCCAAGTCGGCCAAGCAGAAGCCGAGCGTCGCCCTCGCATGGATCAAGGCGGGTGGCATGCCGCTGGTCACCCTGGTCGTCACCCCGCTGGGCGGCTTCTACTTCACCAATTTGACCAAGGAGCGCGAAACCCGCAACAGTAACCAGACCCTGTATGCGACGCCGATCACGCAGCGCGAGCAATCCGACGCGCAGATCAGGAAGGACATGTTCGCCGTCGCCTTCAAGGAATTCCTGACCGACCCGAAGCAGCAAAGCTCAGCTAAGGGCGTTCTGCAGCTCGAGCTGCTAGCCAACAATTTCAGCCAGCCGATCGATTTGGCCCCTCTCTTCAAGGACTTGGCGCGCCAGCTCGATCGCGGCGGCGCGAAGAAGCACGAGGCCAACAGTGAGCTAGGCAAGCGGCTCGACGAGGCGGCGTCCAATCCCATCTACAAGCAGGTCGACAGCCTTTCCCAGCGCGGCTTCGCCCTCCATGAAACCATCAATCTGGGCGACTGGGCCGCCTTCTACGTTAAGCCCCGACTGCAAGGGGCGTTTCGCAAATCCAGGCTGACTTCGGGCGAGGCTGCCCGGCCCGCAACCGCGGGCGCGTCTGCACCGATCCCCGAAGCCGATGCCGTCCAGGTCAAGCTAGAGCTGATCGATGTCAACGTTGCACGGCGCGAGCTCGAGGTTCGGCTGCATATCATTTTTCCAGACGACACCGGCGAGATCGATCGCCACTTCTGGGTCGGTCAGTACGACTTCCCATTGCTCGACAACCTGCAGCTGCCGCACGGTCTGCGCGCCTCGGTCGTCATCACTGAGTTGTTCGTTCCCGGGATAGCAGACTAGCCCGTGGACGGCAGCTTCGTCAACGTGTGGCTGGTCGTCTTTCCAGCGGCCAGCGCCAGCCTCAAGGAACGTCAGGACTACGAGGACATCCTGCACGACATGCTGCGCACCGGGAAAAAAACTGGGGAGGCCGCACCGCGCGCCGCGCCGGGATCTGGTCGATGACGTCGTTGACGCCCGAGATGACGATCGCGATCTCGGCATCGATCGGCGGCCCGCCGACGAGCAGAGCGCGGACGGCGCGCGTCGTCAGGCCGATTCGCGCCCGCAGCGACCAGGCGACCGGCCGCGCGGTCGCATCGTGCAGCGCTCGCACCAGGTGGCCGATCACACTTGCGCCTGCTCGGCGACGCCGACGCCGGCCGCCGACGAGAACGCGAAGCGGCGCCGTGCCGTCGCTGCCAAACACGCCATCGTTCATCATGACCCGCATCGAACCTGCAATCCTTCGACCTTGCTTCGGCGGCGCGCGCTCGATGCTGGCCGCGGTGGCGCTTGCCGTCGCCGTCGGTGCCGACGCGCGAGAAGGGCAACCGATCGCTTCGTCGCCGAAGGCTTCGGCGCCTATGGCGGCACCGGCCAAGAAGCCGGCGAAGACCTCAGCTCGGGGTCGTTCACCGGCGACGATAAGCCTATGAGCAGTGCCGAGGTCACCCTCAAGCCGGCGACAGGAAGAGAACTCAAGAGAGTCACGAATGCCGCTGGAGAGGCGAATTTCCCCGCCCCACCAGGAGCGGCTGAGGTGCGCGTCATCGCCGCGGGGTGGGCCAGTATGCTCCGCGAAGTGACCGTCGCGGATGGCAACGTGAAGGCGGAAATCGCGCTCGAGCATTGATCGTCGCGACCCGATCGACACGTCCGCAGAGGCAACGGTGGCAGCTTGGATGAACCCCACTTCTACGTCCGCGGCTAAGACATGACCGAGGGCGAGCGCGACGATACGGCGGACGACCTGTTCTGCGACTTCAACGTCGGCTCGACTGTTTACCGGGCGACGATCGATAGGGCGCGGCCGGCCCGCAAGTGACTTTCAACAGCACCCGCTATGACGAAATCCACTCTCCGCCGTTCAAGCGCGCCAACCCTGCGTTGGATCTCAATGATAGGTTTGTCGGTCTTCTTGGCCGCAAGCGCTTCTGAGCAACCAGCCGGTCGCTGCCGCTTCGATCCCGTGAAATTGCAGTTCCAGGGCGAAGCGGCCGAGCAGGCAAGCTGTCTGCTGCGCCACGTTTCAAAATGGGGGAAGGTCGATGCCGAGCCAGCCACCCTGCCGCCGGCGCTTGCGGACTTCGTCGGCAAGCCGACTGGCCCATTTTGATTGCGCAGTTGCGCACTCTCCTAGTGGAGTGCGCCGATTTGTTCAGCACTTATGAGCATGTTTGGCCGATGCAGCCTTTGCGCGTGTGACTTTGGCGAGGATGTCAGCGGCGGTGGCGGTCCAGATGAACGGCTTGGGATTCTCATTGTGATGCTCGATGTATCGGCCGATCGCTTGTTCGAGATCAGCCACGCTGGCGAAGCTGTCGCGCTTGATGCGGTTCTCCGAGATGTCGCGGAAGAACCGCTCGACCATGTTCAGCCACGAGGCGCTGGTGGGCGTGAAGTGCATGACAAAGCGCGGGTGCTTGGCCAGCCATGCCTGGACGTCGGGATGCTTGTGGGTGGCGTAGTTGTCGACGATCAGGTGCAGCTGCAAGTGCTTGGGCGTCCTGCGCTCGATCAGGCGCAGGAACTTCAGCCACTCCTCGTGCCGGTGGCGCTCCTGGCACATCGAGATGACCGTGCCGTCCAAGGTATTGAGCGCGGCAAAGAGCGTCGTCGTGCCGTTCCTCTTGTAGTCGTGCGTCATGGTGCCGGCGCGCCCGCGCTTCATCGGCAGGCCCGGCTGGGTGCGGTTGAGCGCCTGGATCTGGCTTTTCTCGTCGCAGCTGAGCACGATGGCGTGCTCGGGCGGCTCGAGGTACAGAGCGACGACATCGACCAGCTTGTCTTCGAAGCGCGGATCGCGCGAGAGCTTGAAGGTGCGCTGCAGATGCGGCTTCAGGCCATTGCGCCGCCAGATGCGGCGAATGGTCGTGGCACCCAGGCCGAGATGCGCCGCCAGCGTGCGTGTGCTCCAGTGCGTGGCGGCCTCGGGCTTGTCGTGCAGGGTGGTCTTGACGATGACAGACTCGACCTCGGCCGTCACGCTCGGCGTTCGCCCCGAGCGCGGCGCGTCTTGCAGCAGCGCCTCGACGCCGCCTTCGATGAAGCGCCGCCGCCACAGCGCAACCTGGCG
>JBBQCD010000078.1:0-19141 GCA_038318385.1 Burkholderiales bacterium
CACCAATGCAAACGGGGCCGCTGCGCAGAACGCAGCGGCCCCGTCTTCAGGAATCGCCGGTCAGTCGTGGCGGTAGATGTCGACGTCCTTGGTCTCGCGGACGAACAGCATGCCGACCACGAACGTGATCGACGCGAACACGATCGGATACCAGAGACCGTTGTACATGTTGCCGGTCTGCGCGACGATCGCCAGGCCGGTTGCCGGCAACAGACCGCCGAACCAGCCGTTGCCGATGTGGTACGGCAGGCTCATCGAGGTGTAGCGGATCCGGGTCGGGAACAGCTCGACCAGCATCGCGGCGATCGGCCCGTAGACCATCGTCACGTAGATCACCATCACGGTGAGGATCAGGACGACCTTCCACCAGTTGCCGCTCATGAACGGAATCGGCTTGGCCTTCGCCGGGTAGCCGGCCGCATTCACCGCGGCGGTGATCTCCTTCTTGAAGGCATCGTCCTTAGCCTTCACTTCGGCCGGCGCCAGCCCCTTCGCCTCGAAGCCCGGAATCACCTTGTCGCCGAACTTGACCTGCGCGACCGAGCCGGTCGGCGCCGCTTCGTTCTCATAGCTCACCGAGCGGCCGGCAAGCGCCTGCTTGGCGACGTCGCACGAGCTGGTGAACTTGGCGACGCCGGTCGGGTTGAACTGGAACGAGCAGCGTTCCGGATCGGCGACGACGACGACCTTGTTCTTGGCCTGCGCGGCGGCGAGCTCGGGGTTGGCCGCTTCGGTCAGCGCGTGGAACAGCGGGAAGTAGGTCAGCGCGGCCAGCAGGCAGCCGGCCATGATGATGGGCTTTCTGCCGATCTTGTCGGAGAGCTTGCCGAACACGATGAAGAACGGCGTGCCGATGATCAGCGCGGCCGCGATCAGGATGTTCGCGGTGGCGCCGTCGACCTTCAACGCACCGGTCAGGAAGAACAGCGCGTAGAACTGGCCCGTGTACCAGACCACCGCCTGGCCCATCGTCAGGCCGACGAGCGCCAGGATGACGATCTTCAGATTCTTCCACTCGCCGAAGGACTCGGTCAGCGGCGCCTTCGAGGTCTTGCCCTCTTCCTTCATCTTCTTGAAGGCCGGGGACTCGTTCATCGACAGGCGGATCCACACGCTGATGCCGAGCAGGATGAACGACAGCAGGAACGGCACACGCCAGCCCCAGTCGGCGAAGGCTTCTTCACCGATCCAGGTGCGCACGCCGAGAATCACCAGCAGCGACAGGAACAGTCCGGCGGTCGCCGTGGTCTGGATCCACGAGGTGAACGCGCCGCGCTTGCCGTGCGGAGCGTGCTCGGCGACGTAGGTCGCTGCGCCGCCGTACTCGCCGCCGAGCGCCAGGCCCTGCAGGAGCCGCAGGCCGATCAGGATGATCGGCGCCGCGACGCCGATCGACCCGTAGCTGGGCAGCAGGCCGACGACGAAGGTCGACAGGCCCATGATCAGGATCGTGACCAGGAAGGTGTACTTGCGTCCGATCATGTCGCCGAGGCGGCCGAAGAAGATCGCGCCGAACGGCCGGACGATGAAGCCGGCGGCAAACGCCAGCAGCGAGAAGATGACCTGCGACCCGGGGTCGAGGTTGGAGAAGAACTGCTTGCCGATGATCGCGGCGAGCGTGCCGTACAGGTAGAAGTCGTACCACTCGAAAACCGTGCCGAGCGAGGACGCGAAGATGACCTTCTTCTCCTCCCGGGTCATGGGCTCCCCGACCTTCGAGCCGACGTGTACCGTTGACGTTGCCATGCTTACTCCTCCATTGGGTGGAGCACCGCGTACCGGGTGCTTGGCGCGGATCATCGGCGCGGGCTCTGACCGCCCGCTGACGCGGCACTGAACGGAGACTTACAAACTACGGGGGAACCCGTAGTCACCGTTTCTCGATGTGAGATAGCAAGCGTTCAACGCGCTCGCTGGATCCCCGGCCGCGGCGCCCCCGACCGTTCCCAGGTCGCGTCGAACCAGGGATCGCCGCGCAGGCAGGCCGCCACCATCGGGAGCGAATCGAGGCCCCAGAAGAGGCGACCGTCGAGGCCCAGCGTCGGCACGCCGAAGAGGCCGCGCTCGATGGCCTCGTCTGTCGCCACCTTCAGCGCCGCCTTCACCGCGTCGCTACCGGGATCGCGACTCGGCGCGAGACGCGCCGTCAGCTCGGCGAGGCGCTCGGGCGCGTTCGCGCTGGCGCCGCCGCCGCGCCAGACGTGGTCCAGGATCGCCGCGCAGACATGCCGGTTCGGCAGGTTCCCGGGCCCGGCGCAGGCATGCGCCAGTCGCAGCAGCGCCAGCGGATTGAACGGATGCTCGGCGGGCGTCTGCAGGGCGATGCCGGCGCGGTCGGCGAGCCACTGGACCTGGCGGAAGGTGAAGGCCCGCTTGGGTTCGATCTCCGCGGGGCCCTTGTGGTCCCAGTGCCGGAGCAGCGCGCCGAAGAGGATCGGCCGGTAGGCGACGCTGTACGAAGACCCCTCGAGCGCCGTCGGCAACTGCTCGAACGCCAGGTAGGCAAAAGGGGAGATCGGATCGAACCAGAAATCGATCGTCTTCATCCGGCGTCCTCGTCGCCCGGTTCCATGGCCACGGCGGCGCGCCGCACCGGCAGCTGCTTCCAGATCTCGCGCTTGGCGGCGTTGTCGAGCGCGCCCCAGGCCGCAATCTCGTCGAGCGTCCGAAGACAGCCCTCGCACCAGCCACGGCGCTGGTCGATGCGACAGACATCGATGCAGGGGCTGGCGACGATGGGTGCGGACATGCGGACGAAAGGGACGGCTGCGATGCTCCTATCGTCCCACAGCGAGCGAGCCGAGCCGTCGGCCGGGAATTTCGGGGCGCTCGCGCTTCATCGCGGCGCGAACAGTCGCCGGGCTTCATCCGCGCCGTAGTAGCCGAGAGCGACGTCGCGCTCGCGCGCCACGGGGTCGCGGGACGAGGGCGGCCCGAAGCCACCGCCGCCCGGGGTCGAGACCGAGATCACGTCGCCGGCATGGATCTCGATGTCCTGGTCCTTCGACAGGTGCGGCGGCACGTACTCGACGCCGTCGCGGACGATCCGCACCTTGTTGACGCCGCCAGCGCCACCGCCCTGTGCACCGGGCGGACCGGCACGGCCGTGATCCATCACCATCGAGACGCGGGCATCGCCGCGGCGCAGGCGGATGCGGTAGTTGACGCCGAAGCCGCCGCGGTGCTCGCCGGCCCCGCCCGAACCCTCGTGCAGCGAGTACTCCTCGAACAGCACCGGGTAGAGCTGCTCCATGATCTCGATCGGCGTGGTCTTGGAGATGCCGATGGTCGAACAGCCGTTGGAGATGCCGTCACCGTGCGGGCTGCCGCCGTAGCCGCCTCCGGAGATGACGTACATCACGTAGGCCCTTCCCGTCTTCGGATCGAAGCCGCCGACGCCGAGATTGCCGCTCGTGCCGGCGGGTGCACCGAAGAGCTGATCGGGAATCGCCTGGCCGAGCGCCGCGAACACCGCCTCGGCGATGCGCTGGCTGACCTCGGCCGCGCACCCCGACACCGGGCGCGGATAGCGCGCATAGAGGAAGGTGTCGTGCGGCTCGACGACATGCAGCGGCTCGAACGTGCCGGCGTTGATCGAGACCTCGGGAAAGACGTGCTTGACGGCGAGGTAGATCGACGACTTGGTGGTCGCGATGACGCTGTTCATCGGCCCCTTGCAGGGGGGCGAGGAGCCGCTCATGTCGAAGGTCAGCGACGCTGCGTCGCCCTGCCCCGCCTTGGTGATCTTCATGGCGATGCGCAACGGCTCGTCGACCACGCCGTCGGAATCGACGAAGGCTTCGCCGACGTAGACGCCGTCGGGGATCGTCGCGATGCGCTCGCGCATCTGCCGCGCCGCGCGCACCTTCAGTTGGGCGATCGCGATCTCGACGGTCGCCGCGCCATAGCGTTCGAGCAGCGCCGTCAGGCGCCGCTCGCCGGTCGCCAGCGCCGCCGCCTGCGCCTTGATGTCGCCGATGCGCTGGTCGGCGATGCGGATGTTCGACAGGATGATCGACAGGATCTCGTCGTCGATGACGCCGCGCTTGTAGAGCTTGACCGGCGGCAGCCGCAGCCCTTCCTGCTCGACCTCGGTGGCATTGGCCGAGAACCCGCCCGGCACCATGCCGCCGGTATCCGGCCAGTGCCCGGTGTTGGCCAGCCAGCACCACGGCTTGCCGGCGTGGAAGAACGGCTGCACGAACTTCACGTCCATCAGGTGCGTGCCGCCGAGATAGGGATCGTTGACGATGAAGACGTCGCCCGGCTCGAGCGCGATCTTCAGCCGCCGGACGCGTTCGATCACGGCCTGCACCGTGAACTGCATCGTGCCGACGAACACCGGAAGGCCGAGCTCGCCCTGTGCGATCAGCTCGCCGCTCTCGAGATGGTAGATGCCGTCGGAGCGGTCCAGCGCCTCGGCGATGACCGGGCTGAACGCGCTGCGCACGAACGCCAGGTCCATCTCGTTGCAGACCTGCTGCAGGCCATTCTGGAGGACGCCGAGGGTGATGGGATCAATGGTCGTCATCGCTGTTCCTTTCAGGACCGCGCCGCGGTCGACGCCGTTGACGAGCTCATCGCGTTCGTCGCGTTCGTCGCGTTCGTCGATTTGGCGGATCGGGAGAGCCCGCCGGTCTCGGCCGGCGGCCGACCTACTTTCATTTGCTGGCCCAAATGAAAGTAGGCAAAGCAAAAGGCCTGAATACGATCTGGTCGGATTGCTTGGCAGGAAGTGCGCTCGGTCTTTGGAACCCCGAGGTGATCGGTCGTTTCCCTCGCGGGGTGCCAGTCGGCTTGCCGCTGGCGCGGCCTCGCCTCGGTCGGGAGTGCGTACCGCATTCGAGTCGATTTGCGCGACGCATGAACGCCTCGGGACGACGTGCCCCTCCTAGGCGAAGCCGCAACGCGGCGAGCCGACTGGCACCCCGCGAGGACATGGATTGATGCACTGGGACTCTCACAAACCGCAGGTATTTCCAACCATACAAACCATTCAAATCGTATTCAGGCTCTTTGCTTTGGTTACTTTCATTTGAGCCAGCAAATGAAAGTGACTCGGCCGCCGGCCGAGACCGGCGGGCTACTTCGAGAGTCACAGAAGCAACCACCATCACACCGTGATGATCAAATTCCCGATGGCGTCCATCGCCACCCGGTTCCCCGGCTCGACCACCGTCGTGCAGTCGAGTTGCTCGACGATCGCCGGTCCTTCGAAGGTGGCGCCCGAGGGCAGATGCTCGCGCCGGTAGACCGGCGTGTCCACCCAGGCACCGTCGAACCAGACCGGTCGCCGCGTGCGCAGCGCTTCGGCGAGGCTTGCCTTGGGCTCGGCCGCGTTGATCGCCTCGAGCGCGACCGGCCGGCGCTTGCCGATGACCGCGGTGTGCAGGTTCACCAGCACGGGCCGGATCTCCGGCAACTCGACCTGGAAGCGCTGCCAGTACGCGGCTTCGAAGACCGCACGCAGTTCGGCGATCGAGATCGCGGGATCGTCGATGGCCACCGGCAGGATGTGGCTCTGGCCCTGGAACTGCATGTCGGCACGGTGCACGGTGACGACGGCCTCGACGGCGACGCGCTCGCGCGCCAGGCGTTCGCGCCCGGCCGCGACCTGGCCGGCGAAGACGTCGCCGATGCGCCCTTCGGCGAGCGCGGCGAGCGGCTGGTTGACGGTGGCGACGAAGTCGTGACGAAGGTCGGCGACGACGCAGCCGAGCGCGTTGGTGAGGCCGGGCCGCCCCGGGATCAGCACCTTCGGGATGCCGAGCTCGCGCGCCAGTGCCACCGCGTGCAGCGGCCCGGCACCGCCGAACGCGAACAGGGCGAAGTCGCGCGGGTCGTGGCCGCGCGACAGGCTGACCATGCGCACCGCGCCGGCCATCTTGTCGTTGGCGACGCGCAGGATCGCCGCCGCCGCCGCATCGCCGTCGAGGCCGAGCGGACGCCCGACCGCGTCGGCGATGGCGGCGCGCAGCACCTCGATCGCCACCGGCTGGTCGACCGACAGCAGGCGCTCGGGGTCGAGCCGGCCGAGGGCCAGGTTCGCGTCGGTGATCGTCGGCCGCGTGCCGCCACGGCCGTAGCAGATCGGCCCCGGCGTCGCGCCGGCGCTCTCCGGGCCGACGCGCAGCATCCCCGAGGCGTCGACCGAGGCCAGCGAGCCGCCGCCGGCGCCGATGGTGTGGACGTCGACCATCGGCACGTGGATCGGCATCGCGTACTCGAGCTCGAGGTCGCTCGACACCGACGGCAGGCCACCGAGGACGAGGGCGACGTCGCTCGAGGTGCCGCCCATGTCGTAGGTGACGACGTTGGCGAACTTGCCGGGGAACGATCCGGCCTGCATCGCCGTGACTGCGGCGGCGATCACGCCGGAGGCCGGGCCCGACATCACCGTGGCCACCGCATGCTCGGCGACGATCGCCGCCGATACGGTGCCGCCGTTACCCTGCATCACCAGCAGTTCGCGGTCGAACCCGCGGCGCGCGAGCTCGCCCTGCAGGCGTTCGATATAGCGGTGCAGCACCGGCTGGATGGCGGCGTTCACCGCCGCCGTCGTGCCGCGCTCGTATTCGCGGTACTCGGCAACGACGGTGTGCCCCGCCGTCACGTATGGATTCGGCCAGACGGCGCGAACGATCTCGGCCGCCCGGGCCTCGTGCGTCGGGTTGATGTAGCTGTGGAGGAAATGGACGACGACGCTTTCGGCGCCGGCTGCGACCAGCACGCGGGCCGCGGCCTCGACCCCGGCCTCGTCGAGCGGGACCAGCACCGCGCCCTCGGCGTCCATGCGCTCGTCGACCTCCAGGCGCAGCTCGCGCGGAATCAGCGGCACGAAGCGCCCGGTCAGGCCGTAGGGCGTCGGCCGGGTGCGGCGGCCGAGCTCGAGCACGTCGCGAAAACCGCGCGTCGTGATCAGGCCGACGCGGGCGATCTTGCGTTCGAGCATCGCGTTGGTCGTCGTCGTCGTGCCGTGAACGACGGCATCGAGCGAAGCCGGATCGGCACCGGCGGCGTCGAGCGCGGCGAGCACGCCCCAGGCCTGGTTGTCGGCCGTCGTCGGCACCTTCGCCAGCCGCACCTCGCCGGTGGCGTCGTCCACCAGGATCAGGTCGGTGAAGGTGCCGCCGACGTCGATGCCCGCGATCCTGCTCATACGCTCAGATAGGTGCGTTGCACCTGTTCGTCGGCCATCAGGGACTCCATCGAATCGGCGTAGCGGACCTGGCCTTTCTCGAGCACGACCGCGCGATCGGAGACGAGGCGGGCGAAGTGCAGGTTCTGCTCGGACAGCAGGATCGACAGGCCTTCGCGCTTGAGGGTGACGATCATCTGAGCCATCTGCTCGACGATCACCGGGGCCACGCCCTCCGAGGGTTCGTCGAGGAGGATGAGGTGGGGGTTGCCCATCAGCGTGCGGGCGATCGTCAGCATCTGCTGCTCGCCGCCGCTCATGCGGCCGCCGAGACGGTCGGGCATCGTCGACAGGTTCGGGAACAGGGAGAAGAGCTGCGCCTCGGTCCAGTGCGGGGCGCCTTCGCGGGCAGGCTGTCGGCCGACCGAGAGGTTCTCGCGCACCGTCAGGTCGGTGAAGATGCGCCGGTCCTCCGGCACCCAGCCGAGTCCCATCCGGGCGATGCGATGCGACGGCGCCGACGAGATGTCGCGACCGCGCCATGCGACCCGGCCGCCGCGCCGCGCAACCAGCCCCATGATCGTCTTCATCGTCGTCGACTTGCCGGCGCCGTTGCGCCCCATCAGCGCGACGCACTCGCCCGCACCGACGGCGAGCGAGACGCCGTAGAGGATCTGCGCCTTGCCGTACCAGGCGTCGAGACGGTCGACTTCAAGCATGGCTCGCCCCCGCGGTCGGCGGCGCGCCCGGCGGTGCCGCCGCGAAGGTCGTGCCCATGCCGAAGTACACCTCGCGCACTTGCGGATCGTCGCGCACGGTCGCCGGCGGACCTTCGGCGATGAGCTCGCCGCGCGCCAGCACGATCATCCGGTCGGCGTGAGCGAAGACCACGTCCATGCTGTGCTCGGTGAACAGCACGCCGATCGCATGCTCGCGGGCGAGCGACCGCGTCAACGCCATCAGCTCGTTGCGTTCGGCCGGGCCCATGCCGGCGGTCGGCTCGTCCATCAACAACAGCCGCGGCTCGTTGGCCAGCGCCATCGCGAGTTCGACGCGCTTGACATCGCCGTAGGCCAGCACGCTGGTCGCACGTTCGGCCTGCGCCTGCATGCCGACCTTGTCGAGCAGGGCCAGCGCCTCGGCGCGGAACTGCATTCGCGCCGCGCGCCAGGCGCGAAAGACGCGACCCGCATGGGACAGCAGCGCGAGCTGCACGTTCTCGATCACGGTCAGGGAGGCGAAAGTCTCCGCGATCTGGAAGGTGCGGCCGACGCCGAGCCGCCAGATGGCATCGGGGCGCCGGCCGACGAGTTCGACTCCGCCGAGCCGCACCGAGCCGGCGTCGGGTCGGAGCTGGCCGTTGACCATGTTGAAGCAGGTCGTCTTGCCGGCGCCGTTCGGGCCGATCAGCGCCAGCATCTCGCCGGCCTTCAGCGAGAAACTGACGTCGTGCACCGCGCGCAGGCCGCCGAACGACTTCGACAGATGGGCGACCTGCAGCAGCACTGCGGCGCCCGCCGGAGCGTCTTCGTGCCGCGCGGCGGATGCGAGCTGCGGGCCTCTTCCGGGCGCGCTCACGCCGGCTCCTTCAGGAACAAGCGCTTCAAGGTGCCGGATATACCGAGAGGGAACAGCAGCACGAGCGCCAGCATGATGGCGCCGAGCAGTGCCCGCCAGTAGTCGGTCTGGCGCGCGACGGTGTCCTGCAGCCAGGTGAAGAGCGCGCCACCGACCCATGGACCCGACACCGCCTGCACGCCGCCGAGCAGCACCATGACCAGACCGTCGACCGACTTGCCGACGCCGAGCGTCTCCGGCGAGATCGTGCCCTTGGCGAAGGCGAACAGCGAACCGGCCAGGCCGGCGAGGGTTCCGGCGATGACGAAGGCGAGCCATTGCAGGCGCGGCACGTCGATGCCGATCGCGGTGGCGCGCAGCGGCGAGTCGCGTCCCGCCCGCAGCGCCAGGCCCAGCGGTGCCTGCAGCGCACGCACCAGCAGGCCGCAACCGGCAACCGTGAAGACGAGGGTCACCAGGTAGTACGCCGGCTTGGAGGAGAGCCAGTCGGCCGGCCAGATGCCGACGAGGCCGTTGCTGCCGCCGGTCACCGAGTCCCACTGGAAGATCACCGACCAGACGATCTGCGCGAAGGCCAGCGTCAGCATCGCCAGGTAAACGCCGGACAGGCGCACGCAGAACCAGCCGAACAGCAGCGCACCGAGGGCCGCCAGCAGCGGCGCGAGTAGGAGTGCCGCTTCCATCGGCAGGGCGAGCGCCTTCAGGCCGAGTGCCGCGCCGTAGGCACCGAGGCCGAAGTAGGCGGCATGGCCGAAGGAGTGCATGCCGGCCGGCCCCATCAGGAAGTGCAGGCTCGCCGCGAACAGCACCGCGATCAGCAGGTCGATCATCAGGACGATGAGATACGGCGAGGAATCCTGCAGAAGCGGCACCAGCAGCAGCGAGGCGAGCGCGATCAGGCCCACTACCTTCCACACCCGGGGCAACGGCCGCAGCGGGGTCTCGATCGCGGCGCTGCCCCGCGCCGCGGCCTGCGGCCGGCCGAAGAGTCCCCAGGGCCGCCACACCAGCACCACCGCCATCACCAGGAACTCGACCACGAGGGTCAGCTTGCTGAGCGGGAACGGGGCGCCGAAGACGTCGATCGATCCGGCAGCGATGACGAAGGCCTTGACCATGGCGATCAGCAACGCCGCGACGAAGGCGCCGAAGACCGAACCCATGCCGCCGACGACGACGACGACGAAGGCCTCGCCGATCAGTGCCAGGTCGAGGTTCAGGTTCGCGGGCTCGTGGGGCATCTGCAGGGCGCCACCGAGCGCGGCCAGGAAGGTGCCGAGGGCGAACACCGACGTGAAGAGCCAGCGCTGGTTGACGCCGAGCGCGCCGACCATCTCGCGGTCCTGGGTCGCGGCGCGCACCAGGAGGCCCCAGCGCGTGCGCGTCAACAGCAGCCAGAGCAGGCCGAGGACCAGCGGACCGACAAAGATCGAAAACAGGTCGTAGGTCGGGAACAGGCGGCCGAGGATCGGGATGGCGCCGCCCAGACCCGGCGCCTTCGGACCGAGGATGTCTTCGGGCCCCCAGGCCCACAGGGCGGCGTCCTTGATGACGAGGACGAGCGCGAAGGTCGCGAGCAGCTGGTAGAGCTCGGGCGCGCCGTAGAGCCGTCGCAGCACCAGCATCTCGATGACAGCGCCGAGCAGCGCCACGGCGAGCGCGGCGACGAGCACCGCCCCCCAGAAGCCCAGCGGTCCGGCCGCCCACCAGCCGGTCAGGGCGACCGCGGCGTAGAGGCCCAGCATGTAGAACGAGCCGTGGGCGAAGTTGACAATGCGCGTGACGCCGAAGATCAGCGACAGGCCGCTGCCGATCAGGAACAGCGCCGACGCCGACGACAGGCCGGTCAGGATCTGCAGCACCGTCGACGACAGCGTCATCGACCACCCGCCGACGAGGATCGCCCCGGCATGGCCGGGCCGGCACCGCGGCGGTGCTCGAGCCCGCCACGACGCCCACGGAACGTCACGCTCACTCGGCCGGACGCAGCTTCTTCACTTCGGCATCGCCCGGGAGGTACTTCGCGCCGTCGAGGTAGACGTAGTCGACCATCACGCCCTTGTCGCCTTCGAGCGCGGTGCGTCCGAGGTAGGCCCCCATCGTCGACTGGTGATCGCTGGCCCGGTAGGTGATGCGGCCGAAGGGCGTCATGACCTGCAGCCCGCCGAATGCGGCGATCAGCTTCTCGGTGTCGGTCGACTTCGCCTTCCTGATCCCGTCGGCGATCGACAGGATGGTCGAGTAGCCGACCACCGAGCCGAGCTTCGGGTATTCGTTGTACTTGCGGTAGTAGGCAAGGAAGAACTTCTTGTGCTCGGCGGTCTGAATGCCGTAGTACGGATAGCCGGTGACGATCCAGCCGACCGGCGCCTCGGCCTTCAGCGGCTCGATGTACTCGGGCTCGCCGGTCAGCAGGCTCACGACCTCGCGCCCCTTGAAGAGTCCGCGGGTGTTGCCTTCGCGGACGAACTTCGCCAGGTCGGCGCCGAACAGCACGTTGAAGATCGCATCCGGCCTGGCATCGGCCAGCGCCTGCGTCACCGCGCCGGCATCGATGCGGCCGATCGGCGGCGCCTGCTCGGCGACGAACTCGACATCGGGCTGCGCCTTCTTCAGCATCTCCTTGAACGTCGCCATCGCCGACTGTCCGTACTCGTAGTTCGGGTAGACCACGGCCCAGCGCTTCTTCTTCAGCTTGGCCGCCTCGGGCACCAGCATCGCCACCTGCATGTAGGTGTTCGGGCGCAGGCGAAACGTGTAGCGGTTGCCGTTCTGCCAGGTGATCTTGTCGGTCAGCGGCTCGGCGGCGAGGAAGAAGACCTTGCGCTGCTTGGCGAAATCCGTCACCGCCAGGCCGATGTTCGACAGGAAGGTCCCGGTGATCAGGGCCACGCCCTCGCGCGAGACCAGTTCCTCGGCGACACGGACGGCGTCTCCGGGGTTGCCGTTGTCGTCGCGAGAGATCACCTCCAGCTTCTTGCCGAGAACGCCGCCGGCGGCGTTGACCTCCTCGACCGCGAGTTCCCAGCCCTTCTTGTACGGCTCGAGGAATGCCGGCTGCGCCTTGTAGCTGTTGATCTCGCCGATCTTGATGGTGCCCTGGGCGCGAGCCGGGGCGGTGGCGAGGACTGCCGCGCACAGGACGGCGGCGGTGAAGGGTTTCAGCATTTGGACTCCTTGGGTGTTCGGTGGTGATCGCTCAGGCCGCGGCGATGTCGCTCGACTGCAGCCTCGTGACGCCGGCCTTGGCCATCTGCGCCCACGCCGCCTTCAGGGACCCGTTGAGGTCGATCGCGCGGGTCGCGTCCTCGATCACGGCGGCCTTGAACCCGGCCTTGCGCGCGTCGAGCGCGGTCCAGGCGACGCAGAAATCGGTGGCCAGGCCGCAGACGTAGACCGTGTCGATGCCGCGCGCCTTCAGGTAGGCGGCCAGGCCGGTCGATGTCTTGCCGTCGGCCTCGGTGAAGGCCGAATAGCTGTCCGTGCCCTGGTGGAAGCCCTTCCTGATGATGACCTGCGCCTTCGGCAAGTCCAGGTCCTTGTGCAGCGCCGCGTCGGCCGAGCCCTGCACGCAATGGTCGGGCCACAGCACCTGGTTGCCGTACCCGAGCTGGGTGGACTCGAAAGGCTTCTTGCCGGCATGCGCCGACGCGAACGAGATGTGCCCCGGCGTATGCCAGTCCTGGGTGACGACGACGTTCTCGAACGCGCCGGCGAGCTTGTTGATCACCGGCACGACCTCTTCGCCGCCCTTGACCGGCAGCGTGCCGCCGGTGACGAAGCAGTTCTGCACGTCGACCACGATCAGCGCGCTCTTCGCCCCCGGCTTGACCAGCGCGGCACGCAGCCCCGGCGCGAGCCCGGCGAGCGCCAGGCCCGCTCCCGCGGACCCCAGTCCCAGCATGAATTTCCTGCGTTGCATCCCGTTCATGGTCGCTCCCCTCGTGCTGATGTGCGCCGCGCCTCGGACAGGCTAGCGCTGGCCGTCGAACTTCGAGATCTCGTCTGCCCGCAGTCCGCCGACACGGGCGTGCGGTCGCGGCCCGGTCGTCATCGCCAGGACCAGCATCATCTCGTCGGCGCGCGGACCGTCGGCGACGCGCACCTCCATCGAGTCGAAATGGCTGCGCACGTAGGCGGCGACGCGGTGATGGATCGGGATGTCGATGGTGGCGCCGGCGCTGCCGATCTTCGTCGTCGACGGCACGATGGCGTGCGAGGCCTCGAGCAGGTCGCGCATGCCGTAGCCGCCAGGCACGTGCCAGAGCGCGCCGTGCTCGAGCTCGCCGTCCAGGCCGATGAGGGCGCCCTTGCCGTAGCCCTCGATCCGGCTGGGGCCACCGAGCGCCTCGATCAGCCGGGCCGCCATGTCGCGGCCGAGCGGCTTGAGCGCCTCCATCATCGGCTGGATGTCTTCCACATAGCCGCCGGCGTAGGGATTGCGCAGCAGCGCCGCGACACTGCCTCGCAGCAGCGGCTTCGCCAGGCGCGGGCCGCGGTCGTGCCAGACTTCCTCGACCGTCAGCACGATCTTGCGGGCATCGATCGCGGGCAGCGATCCGGCGGCGGGATACAGCATGGTCAGTTCCTGGTCGAGGGCAAGGGGAACGACGCAAGTCGCGGGCCATCGCCGCGCAGGCGCGTGGACACGACAGGTCCGAGCGTATCAAACGCCTGCACGGGTTCGCGCAGCACGCAACGGCCCTGCAGGCAGAGCGCCGCGGCCCCGGCGTGCCCGGCTTCGATCTGCAGGTCGGCTTCGGCGGCACCGCGATCCAGCGCGCGGTCTCTGTCGCCGGGCGACAGCGCCGGCACGCCGCAGGTGACGAGGCGCTCGCCGAGGTCGCTGTCGTCACGCACGCTGTTCGCCGGCGCGCGGCGGATGCGCGGATCGTCGAGGTCGACGGCGTTTGCGATGACGGTGGCGGCGGCATCGGCACCAGCCGCGGTCGTCGCCAGCACAGTGACGCTGTCGGCGATGCCGAGCGAAAGACTCCGCCCGCGCCAGCCCGAGGTCGCGACGCCGCGCAGGCCCGATGCCGCGTCGATGCGAAAGCGCGCTGCAGCCATCGCGCCATGCAACGCTCGCTCCGGATCGTCGACGATGCCGATCTCGAACGCGGTGCCGGGGGTGAGGTGCAGCGCGATGTCGCCACCGTTGTTGACGTACGCCCTCTCGATGCCGGGTGCCTCGAAGCAGCGCACGAGTTCATCGGCGACGCTGCCGGCGACCGCCGCCATCGCCGTGATGAAGCGGCCGTTGGCGGCGTGGGCGCGGCACGCCGCCACCATGCGGCGCGCGACCGTGCCGCGCGGCGCGATCGCCGGCCCCGCCGCCGAGGCCAGGTCGGCGCGCAACAGCGGCAGTTCGCCGACGAGCTCGGCCAGCAGCGTGCCGAAGCGCGACCACGCGGCCTCGACGGCGGCGGCGACGGCACCGGCCTCGCCGTCGGCGCCGATCACGCAATCGATCGGGCCGTGCTGGAAGTGCCAGCGCCCGTCGTCCAGGCGCTGCCGCTGTGCCCCGCCGCCGGTCATCCGCCGCCCTCCGAGAAGGGACGCAGCGGCCACGGATTGCCGGCCGGCGCGTCGATCAGCGTGTAGGCGCCTGCGGCCAGCACGTCCTCGAGCCGGCGCACGCGGTCCATGTGGCCGCCGAGGGCGCGATAGTCGTCGCTGCGCATCGTGAACTCGATCGGCGAGACGATCGCCGGTGTCGGCACCGAGCCGAAGCTCGCCGCGGGCATCCTCGCGACATCGACCATCACGGTAATGCCGCCGCCGGGCCAGACGTAGACCGGCGCGCCGCCGCAGGTGACGTTGACCAGCAGGTTCTTGATCGAGCGCGTCAGCAGCACCGGGTTCTCGGTGACGCCCGCGCGCAGGCTGCCACCCGCGCCGGCGACGTACAGCACCGAGGCCACCGACGGCTCGCAGTTCTCGCCGATGCGCTCGACCACCCGTCGCACCGCCTCGGGCATCTCGGCGGGTTGCGGCACGAGTTGCTCATCGAGCACGAACCACGCCGAGTCCTCGCCGGTGGTCGAGACCATGAGCAGCCGCAGGCCGGGACGCGCGCCGTGCCGTGGGTCCCACGACTCGATGATCGACAGCGGCTCGCTGATGTCGGTGCCGCCCCAGCCGGACCCTGGGTTGGCGACCTGGAAGTAGCGCCCCGGCGTCGACTTGCGGCCGCGCAGGCGGATGCCGGTCGGCGCCATGTCGAGGCACTTGCCGGCCTGGTGTTCGCTGAGCACCCCGGTGATGTGGTCGTCGATGACGACGACCTCGTCGGCATGGCCGAACCACTGCTGCGCGAAGATGCCGATCGTCGCCGAGCCGCAGCCCACGCGCATGCGCTGCTCCTCGACGCCGTCGACGATCGGCGCCTTGCCGGCGGCGACCGTCAGGGTCGCGCCGCCGTCGATCTGCAGTTCAACCGGCTGCTGGTTGCCCAGCGCGAGCATCAGCTCGCAGGTGATGCGCCCTTCCCGCTTGGAGCCGCCGGTGAGGTGGTGCACGCCGCCGAGCGCCAGGAACTGAGAACCGTATTCAATCGTCGTCACGTGGCCGACCGCCTCGCCGCGATGCCGCACCGTCGCCTGCTCGGGGCCGAGATAGCGGTCGGTGTCGATCTTCACCTTGAAGCTGCAGTAGCTGAAGATGCCCTCGGTGACGACGGTCACCATGTCGACGCCGCGATGCTTCGAGGCGATGATGAACGGCGCCGGCTTGTAGTCGGGATAGGTGGTGCTGGCGCCGATGCCCGAGACGAACACCGGCGCCTCGTCGAGCAGAGCGCCGTCCCAGCCGCCGGGGTGGGCCGCCTTCCATTCGACGACCTCGGCGCCATCGCGGCGAAGCAGGTGCACGCTGTCGGTGCGCGTCAGCACGCCGTCGACGTTGCCGTAGCGGTCGCAGGCGCCGAGCTTGCCGGGGCTGATCTGGCACAGCACGGGGCAGGCTTCGCAGCGCACCTTGTCGGCGGCCATGCGCTCGGGCGCGCGCGACTGCTCGAGCACGACCGGCTGGCCGTCCGAACGGGCGCCGAACTCGGCCGGTGGCTGACGCGCTTCCGTCATCGCCGCGCTTCCAGGATCGCGGCGCGCAGCCGGCTCGGCGTGACCGGCACACGTTCCATGCGCACGCCGGTCGCGGCGTGGATGGCGGCGAGGATCGCCGGCGCGGTGGCGACGAGCGCCGGCTCGCCGACGCCCTTGGCGCCCCACGGGCCGAGCGGCTCCGGGTCCTCGACGAGGTGCACGCTGATCGGCGGCACGTCGCCCACGGTCGGGATCAGGTAGTCGTGGAGGTTGTCGGTGCGGCCATTGACGTATTCCTCCATCAGCGCCATGCCGATGCCCTGGGCGATGCCGCCGTGGATCTGGCCCTCGACCTGGGTCGGGTTGATGGCGCGGCCGACGTCGTGCGCCGCATGGATGTGCAGCATCCGCACGGTCCCGAGTTCCACATCGACCTCGACCTCGGCGATCTGCGCGGCAAAGCCGTAGGTGGCGTACGGCACGCCCTGGCCGTCGCCATCGAGCGGCACGGTCGGCGGATCGAAATGGCCGCTGCCGACGAAGAGGTCGCCACGCGCATCGGCGACAGCCTCGCGCAGGTCGAAGAGGCGGCGCACGCTGCGGTGCACGCCGACGAGGCGCGCCCCTTCCAGCCGCAGCTCGATCTCTTCCGCAGGGCGGTCGGACAGGCCGAGGGCCGCCAGCAGGCGCCCGCGCAGGTCGAGGCCGGCGGCGCGCGCGGCATTCCCGGAGACGAAGGTCTGCCGCGAGGCCGACGACTTGCCGGCGTCCGCGGTGAGATCGGTGTCGCCCATCACCTGCTCGACGCACGCAAGAGGCAGGCCGACCGCGTCGGCGAACATCTGCGGCATGACCGTCGCGGTGCCCTGGCCGATCTCCTGGGCACCGTTGTAGAGGAAGAGATGGGCGCCGCGCGCACGGTCGTAGCGCAGGCTGCCGCGCATCGTCGACGGGTTCGCGATCACGGTGTTGCCGATGCCGTACCACATGCAGGCGATGCCGGCTCCGCGGCGGTGCGGCCCGCTGGCCGCGTCATTGAACGCGGCCGCCGCCGCCTTGGCCCGCTGCCACGCGGGGCGCAGCGCATCCAGGCAGGCGCGCAGGCCGACACTGGCGCTCAGCACCTGGCCGGTCGCGGTGGTATCGCCGGCCACGAGCGCATTGCGATGGCGAAACTCGAGCGCATCGACGCCGCAGCGCTCGGCGAGTTCGTCCAGCAGGCGCTCGCCGAGCAGCGTCGACTGAGGCACGCCGAAGCCGCGGAAGGCCCCGGCGACGCTGTCGTGCGTCAGCACCGCCCGGGTCAGGGCGCGCACATGGTCGTAGCGGTACGGCCCGCAGGCGTGGATCGGTACGCGATTGGCGACGGTCGGCCCCCAGGACGAGTACGCCCCGGTGTTGAAATCCCCCGAGAAGTCGAACGCCGTCAGCCTCCCTTCGGCGTCGCAGGCGGCGCGCGCGGTCATCCGAGCCGGATGACGCTTGGTGCTGGACTGCATCGATTCGGGGCGATCGTAGACCACGCGCACCGCGCGTTTGAGCTTCACTGCCGCGACTGCGAGCAGCGGCTGCACCGACAGGTCGAGCTTGCCGCCGAAACCGCCGCCGATCGCCGATGGCACGACGTGGATGCGCTCCGGCGGCAGGGAGAGGACATGGGCGATCTCGTCGCGATCCATGTAGGGCGTCTGGGTGCAGGCGAAGACGCGGAGGCGCTCGACCGCATGGCCGCTCGCATCGGTGCCGGCGACGATCTCCGCGTAACCGGCTTCGGGCTCGATGTAGGCATGCTCGACGTAGGCGGTCTCGAAGCCCGCCTCGACCACCCGGGCCGAGGCGGCGATGGCGGCGTCGACGTCGCCGCGGACGACGCGGCCGCGGCACAGCACGTTGTCGGGGTAGCGCGCCTGCACGGCCGGCGACGAGCCGGGCGCGGCGAGCGCTGCGTCGATGTCGGCGAGCGCCGGCAGCGGCGTGTAGCGGATCGGCACCTCGGCGGCGTCGATCGCGAGCACCGTGTCGGCATCGCCGACCAGCGCCACCACCGCTTCGCCGCGGAAGCGGACCTCGCCGTCGGCGAGCACCGGCTGGTCGCGCAGTTCGGCAAAGATCGCGTAGGCGTTGTGCGGAACGTCGGCCGCCACGAGGACATCGACGAGCCCGGGATGGCGTGCGCGCAGCGGGCCCATGTCGCCGAGTTCGAAGGTGGCATGCGCGTGCGGGGAGCGGATCACGCGCAAGGTCAGGTGCGACAGCGCCGCGCGCACCGGCAGCTCGTCGGCACCGAACCGCTCGCTGCCCCGCACCTTGGCCGGGGCGTCGAGACGGGCGACGCGGGCGCCGACCGCACGGCCCGCCTTCGGTAGAGGCGTGACGACGACCCGGCCGGCCGCCACGGCGAGGACCGCCTCGACGATCTTGCGGTAGCCGGTGCAGCGGCAGAGCACGCCCGCGAGCGCGTCGAGCACCGCCGCCTCGTCGGGATCCGGATTCGCGCGCAGCAGCGCCTCCGCGCTCATCAGCATGCCCGGCGTGCAGGCCCCGCATTGCGCCGCTCCGTAGGCGACGAAGGCCCGCTGCAGCACCGAAAGACTGCCGGCCTCCTCGGCCAGGCCTTCGACCGTCGTCACCGACTTGGCGGCACAGCTGCCGAGTGCGACGATGCAGGCGCACACGGCCTCGCCATCCACGAGCACCGTGCAGGCGCCACAGTCGCCGGCGTGGCAGCCGATCTTGGTGCCGGTCAGGCCGAGGTCGTCGCGCAGCACGTCGGAGAGGCGCCGCGAGGGATCGGCGACGACGACCTGGTCCGTCGCATTGATGCGCAGGCGGACGACCGGAAATGCCTGCGCCTTGCCGGCGGTCATCGCCCAGCCTCCGGGTCGTCGACGCCCAGCTCCGACAAAGCGCGCCGCAGCAGCGTCGCGGTGGCGTCGAGGCGGTAGGCCGCGCTCGCCCTGAGGTCGTCGATCGGGGTCAGCGGCGCAAGGTCGGACGCCATGACGCTGGCGGCGAGCCCGGGGCCCAGGGGCTCGCCGAGCAGCCGGGCTTCCACCGCGGGCAGGCGCAGGGCGCGCGCCGAACAGCTGCCGACGGCGACACCGGCGCTCGCGATGCGACGCTGCGCGTCGGTATCCAGGACCACCGCGACCATCGTCATCGAGATCGTCAGGTACCGCCTGCCGCCGAGCTTGAGGAACGTCGTGCGGGCGGACCCGCTGCGATCCGGCACCTCGATGGCCACCACCAGTTCATCGGGACGACAGTCCGTACGACGGCTGCCGAGGACGAAATCGGCCGCGGCCACACGTCGCTCGCCGCCGGCGCTGCGCAGCACCACGACTGCATCGAGCGCCATCAGCACCGGCGTGCCGTCGGCCGC
>JBBQCD010000079.1:0-19043 GCA_038318385.1 Burkholderiales bacterium
CGTGACCGCCATTCCTCTGGGCCGCGCATCGCTGCGCGGCTCGGTGCTACCTACCCGCCGACTCGTGCGGAGCCACACTTCCACGCGGCACGGCAAGCCGTGCCGCCGCGTCGGCCTATTTGGTATTGCTGCGCGTAGAGATTGCCCGTTTCACCCGGCGGCACCGGCCGAAGCCGTGACGACGGCGCTTTCGCACCGCCGCGAGCCGCCGACTCGTCTCTGTTGCTCTGATCCTCACCTCGCGGTGGACAGCCGTTAGCTGCTACGCTGCCCTGTGCAGTCCGGACCTTCCTCCAGTGCACCCTTTCGGGCTGGGCACCAGCGGCGGTCTGGCCCGCTTCACCGGGCGATTATCGGCGACCCAGCGTCCAGCCCGACCTGTCCCGGCCCGCCGGAAATGGTGGTATCGAAGCCACGCCCACCCCGGGATGACCGGCGCCGCGTGTGACGAATTGGGCCGGTTGAGGCTAAACTGCCGGCCGGTGAGTACTCTGGCTCGCTCAATCGACGTCGTCAACCATTCCCGGGTTGGCGCGTTTTCATGACTAGTCTCGCCCCCGACGGTCTGCTTCGAGAGCGCTGACTTCTTGAAATGCCCCGTACCCTTATCCTGAACAGGAGTTCCAATGAAGACCAATAGCTTTCTGACCGTCGTGGCAGCCGCCGCCCTTGCCGTGTTCGCCCAGGGCAGCATCGCCCAGACGACCCGTGCCGACGTCAAGTCCGAAACCAAGGCTGCCGTCAAGTCGGGCGACATCTCGCACGGCCAAGCTGCCAGCATGAAGTCGGCTGCCTCGGGCGTGTCCACCGCCAACAAGGCCGACATCAAGGCCGAGACCAAGGCTGCCGTCAAGTCGGGCGACATCGCCGCCGGGCAAGAGTCGTCCATGAAGTCCGCCGACATGACCAAGGGCCCGAAGCCGACCGCCGAAGAGCGCAAGGCTGCCCGTGCCGAGCGCAAGGCCGCGACGAAGGCTGCCGTCAAGGCGGGCACCGTTCCGGCCGCTGGCGAAGCCCCGGCCGCCGGCAAGCCGACGAAGTAAGAAAGCTGAAACCCGGCACGAGCCGGGGATCGCGCAAAAGCGGCCTCCGGGCCGCTTTTGCGTTTCCGGAATCAGACCCGCGGGAGGCGACCGGGTCGACGGTCGCGCAGCACGAAGTGCGAACCGCGCCGATCGAGTTCGAACAGCTGGGTCGCTTCGATCAGGTCGATGAGCTTGCGATAGCCGTAGTTGCGGGGGTCGAAGGAAGCCTGATTCCCGATCTGCTGGCCGACCGAGCCGAGGGACGACCATCCGTCCTCGCCGGCCGCGGTTTCGACCGCGTTGCGGAGCAGCGCGACCAGGCGTGCATCCTGGCGCAGCGCCGCGCTGTCCTGGCGGATGGCGCCGCTGTCCGGTCGCGCCGGGCTTGCCTCGGGGGCCAGCGGGTCCACCCCTGCGTCCTGCGACTCGCCTTTGCGGCCGGTCTCCGACTTGACCGCGGCCGACTTTCCGCGTGTCTTGCGCGCTGCCGGCGCCCGCGGCGCAACCGCCGGGCCCGCTTCCTCCACTGCCCCCACCGCCTGGCCGAGGTTCTCGAGGTAAAGGAAGCGCGAGCAGGCATTGACGAACGGCATCGGCGTCTTCTTCGCGCCGAATCCGAAGACCTGCGCACCCTTGGCCTTGAGGTGCATCACCAACGGCGTGAAGTCGCTGTCGGAAGAAACGATGCCGAACGCTTCGGGCTGGTCGGTGTAGAGCAAGTCGAGCGCGTCGATGACCATGCCCATGTCGGTCGCGTTCTTGCCCTTGGAGTAGTCGAACTGCTGGATGGGGCGGATCGCGTATTCGTGGAGCACACCCTCCCATCCTTTGAGTCCGTCCTTCTTCCAGTTGCCGTAGGCGCGGCGGATGTTGGCCACGCCGACCTTGGCGAGCTCGGCCAGGATCACATCGATCTTGCTCGAGGGTGAGTTGTCGGCATCGATCAGCAAGGCGATGCGGGCTTGGCGTTCGATCATTGCGGCGTCTCGTCCATGAGCCTCCAGTTGAGTGTCTCGCCGCCGCGCAAAGGCTTCAGGTCGGTGGCGCCGAACGGCACGGTTTCAGGCAACGTCCACGGCTGGCGCTGCAGCGTGACGGTGGTGCGATTGGGCGGCAGACCGTAGAACGCCGGACCGTTGAAGCTCGCGAAGGCCTCGAGGCGATCGAGCGCGCCGGCGGCCTCGAAGGCCTCGGCGTAGAGCTCGAGCGCCGACAGGGCCGTGTAGCACCCAGCGCAGCCGAACGCATGCTCCTTCAGCGCGGCGGCATGCGGTGCGCTGTCGGTGCCGAGAAAGAACCGGTCGCTGCCGGACGTCGCCGCGGCGACGAGAGCGCGACGATGCTCCTCGCGCTTCAACACCGGCAGACAGTAATAGTGCGGGCGCAAGCCGCCCAGGAAGATCGCGTTGCGGTTGTAGAGCAGGTGGTGGGCGGTGATCGTCGCCGCCGTCAGGGCACCGGCTTCGGCCACGTATTGAGCGGCTTCGCGGGTGGTGATGTGCTCGACGACGATCTTGAGCCCCGGAAAATCGCGCCGCAGCGGCACCAGTTGCGTTTCGATGAAGACGCTTTCCCGGTCGAAAAGGTCGACCGCCGGATCGACGACCTCGCCATGCACCAGCAACGGCATCCCAGCGCTCTGCATCGCCTCGAGTGCCGGGTAGGTCTTGCGCAGGTCGCTGACGCCGGCAGCGCTGTTCGTCGTCGCGCCAGCGGGATAGAGCTTGACCGCGACCACGCCTTCGGCGCAGGCACGTCGGATCTCGTCCGGCGCCAGATCGTCGGTCAGGTACAGCGTCATCAGCGGCTCGAAAGCGACGCCCGGCGGAATCGCGGCGCGGATGCGATCGCGGTAGGCCAGCGCCGCGGCTGTCGTCGTCACCGGCGGCTTGAGGTTGGGCATGATGACCGCGCGCGCGAACTGGCGCGCACTCGCCGGCACCACCGCCGCCATGGCCTCGCCGTCGCGGACATGCAGGTGCCAGTCGTCCGGGCGGATCAGGGTGAGCGAGTCCATCGTCAGGCGATTCTCGCATCGCAGGGTCGGCTGCCCGCGGTGGATGCCTTGGCTTCAGTGGTCGAGGATCTTCGAGAGAAATTCCTGGGTTCGTGGCGAGCGTGCTGCGGGGTCGCCGAAGAACGCATCGCGGCTACAGTCCTCCACGATCCGGCCGGCATCCATGAAGATGACTCGATCGCTGACCTTGCGGGCAAAGCCCATCTCGTGGCTGACGACCATCATCGTCATCCCTTCTTCGGCGAGGCGGACCATCACGTCGAGCACCTCGCCGACCATCTCCGGATCGAGCGCCGAGGTCGGCTCGTCGAACAGCATCACGATCGGATCCATGCTGAGCGCACGCGCGATCGCCACGCGCTGCTGTTGGCCGCCCGAGAGCTGGCTCGGGAACTTGTCCTGTTGGACCGTCAGCCCGACCCGGTCGAGCATCTTCAATGCCCGACTTCTGGCTTCATCGGCCGAACGTTTCAGCACCTTGACTTGCGCCAGCGCCAGGTTCTCGCTCACGGTGAGATGCGGGAACAGCTCGAAATGCTGAAACACCATGCCGACCCGCGCCCGCAGCTTCGGCAGGTCGGTCTTCGGGTCGGCGACCGAGATGCCGTCGACGACGACATCGCCCTTCTGGAACGGCTCGAGCGCGTTGACGGTCTTAATCAGGGTCGACTTGCCGGAGCCCGACGGACCGCAGACCACCACGACCTCGCCTTGGCGAATCGAGGTGGTGCAGTCGGCGAGCACCTGGAAACTGTCGTACCACTTGGAGACGTTCTTGATGTCGATCATGTCTTCGAGTCCGTTGGATCAGCGAACGATGGCGACTTCTGCTGCCGGCGGCGCCCCCATCGAACGCCGAGTGCAGATGATCAGGGCGCTGCCGCCGGAGGCGCGCTGCGCAGGAACTCCCACAACGCCACGGCGCCGGCCTTCGGATGGCGCGCCACCAGAGGCCGTTCGCGGTAAATGCGGATTTCCATCGTCAGCTCGTGGCTGCCGGCCGGCGTCGCGCGAACCAGTCGCCCCGCCCTGACCTCCTGGGCGACGGAATCGGTCGGCAGGAACGCGAGCCCGTGGCCTTCGAGCGCCATCGCCTTGAGTCCTTCGGCCATGTCGGTCTCGTAGATCGGCTCGAGCCGCAGCGGCGCCGGCGCCGCGCGAATGATGGCCTCGACCAGTCGCCCCAGATAGGCTCCGGAGGCGTAGCTGAGGAACGGCACGCTGGCGCCCTCCCCACCCGGCATCCGGAACAGCGGCTCCCCGGCCGCGTCGGCCTTGGCATAGGCAGCAAGCGTCTCCACACCGAGGCTCAGCATCTCGTAGCGCTCGGGGCTCAGCGCCAGCGGCTGGGACGGGTGGTGGTAGGCCAGCAGCAGGTCGCAGCCGCCTTCGGTCAGTTGCAGCACCGCGTCGTGGACGTTGAGCGCGATGAGGCGGCTCTTCATCGCGCCGAAGCGCTTGCGCAGGTCCATCACCCAATGAGGGAAGAACGTGAACGCGAGGGAATGCGGGACCGCGAACTCGATCATGTCGGCGCCGGCTGCGGTGTGGCCGCGCATCATGTTGCGGGTGGCCTGCAGGGAGCCGATGATCTCCAGCGCCTGCGCGTGAAAGGTCTCGCCCGCTGGCGTCAACCGCGTCGGATATGAGGACCGGTCGACGAGATCGATGCCGGCCCAGGCCTCCAGCGACTGGATCCGGCGCGAGAACGCCGGCTGGGTGATGTGCCGCAGTTGGGCCGAGCGCGAGAAACTGCGGGTTTCAGCGAGGCTGATGAAGTCCTCGATCCACTTGGTTTCCATGGCCGGGCAGTGTACGAGTCAACGCCGTTCCGAAGGCACCATTACCGCCTTCCCAGAATGAGGAAAGGGCCCGCAGGGCCCTTTCGATGACGTGTCGTCGCGGGTCAGCTGCGACGGCGGCGTGCAACCCAGGACAGCAGTCCGAGCCCGGCCATCATCAGCGCGTAGGTCTCCGGCTCGGGGATCGCACCGACCGGGGGCGGCGGGGGCGGTGCACCGATGCCGCAGGAGTCGCCGCAGCCCAGTCGCAGGAGGTTGTTCGAGGAACTCACCAAGAGAGTTCCCGTCGTGCGATCGGGCGACGTGTAGTCGCCGTAACCACCGCCACTCGCGATGATGGTTTGCGCGAACGAGTTGTGCACGTCGACCATCACGATGTTGCCGCTCGTGGTGTTGACGATGATATTGCCATCGAGCAACGCATTGGAGCTCGAAATGACGCCCATGCCGTCCGCGCCGGACACCGAGCCGAAACTGCCGACCACAGTCTTGGTCAGCAAGTTCACGATCGTGCCGTAGCTTCCGTAGGCGAGCGTCCCGTCCGGCGAGACCGTGATGCCGTCGGCCGAGAAGCTGCTGGTGATCAGCGTCTGGACCGGCACCGCACCGCTCACGTCGATGTCGTAGAGAGGATTCCCGGCGATCAGGTGACCGGTGGCGGGATTGGTCCAGAGCCCCTGGTTGGCCGAGATGGCAGGATTGCCACCCGTACCGTTGTACGCGGTATTCACCGAGCCGTCGTTGTTCAGCTTCACCAGGTAACCGCCGAGCGCAGAAGCCCAGACACTGCCGTTGGCATATGCGAGCGCCGAGGCAAAACCGCCAAAGGCAACCGAACTCAGGGCGTTGGCGGGCGTCTGGTTGTTCAGGTTCTGGAAGACATAGTTCTTTCTTTCCCCCGCCACGTTGATGATGATGTTGCCGTCGCTGTTGACAGCCGAACCGAGGACATCGTAGCCGCTGCCGCCGGGGGTGCTGCCGAATCCAGTGACGATCCGATCGAGCGTGAAGCCGAGGCCGATGCCCGCCGCAGTCAGCGTCGGTGGCGAACTGGCCTGGGCCGTGAGGCTGATGCCAAGGAAGAACGCCGCGCCGCCCATCCGAAGGCTGCGCAGGGAAAGCTGACTGATCATGGAAGAAGGCTCCGGAAACGGGCCCTGACGGGCGCGAGGTTGAGAAGCGAGGACCGTGTAGAAGTGCACGAATCTAGGCTTCTTTACGTCTGGTGACAACGGCACCCCCCTCGAACCGGGGGTCAGTTGAGGGCCACGTCGGCCGAACGCTCCTTGTCAGCCTGCTGCAGTCGCCACATCTCGGCATAGCGCCCACCCCGCGCCAACAACTCGGCATGCGTGCCGCGCTCGAGGATGCGGCCGGCTTCCATCACCAGGATCTGATGGGCGTCGACCACCGTCGACAGGCGATGGGCGATGACCAGCGCCGTCTTGTTGCGCGCCGCGTTCTGCAGTTCGGCCTGAATCGCGCGCTCGTTGGCGGAGTCGAGCGCCGAGGTCGCCTCGTCGAAGATCAGGATCGGAGGATTCTTCAGGAGCGTGCGGGCGATCGCCACGCGCTGCTTCTCGCCGCCGGAGAGCTTGAGCCCGCGCTCCCCCACCATGGTGTCGTAGCCCTTCGGCGTGGAGACGATGAAAGAATGGATGTGGGCCGCGCGGGCCGCACCCTCGACCTCGCCGCGCCCCGCGCCGGCGCGGCCGTAGGCGATGTTGTATTCGACCGTGTCGTTGAACAGCACGGTGTCCTGCGGAACGATGCCGATCGCCCCCCGCAGGCTCTGCTGGGTGACGCCACGGATGTCCTGGCCGTCGATCGAGATGCTGCCCGCGTCGACGTCGTAGAAGCGGAACAGCAGCCGCGCCAAGGTGCTCTTGCCGGATCCGGACGGCCCCACCACCGCGACCTTCTTGCCGGCCGGGATCTCGAAGCTCACGCCGTGGAGGATCGTCCGGTCGGGGTCGTAACCGAAGCGGACGTTGTCGAAGCGCACGTTCGCACCGCGTTCGCCCGCGGCGACCGCGAGTGGCGTGGCGCCGATCGCATCGTCGATCTCGCGGTTCTCGCCGAGCAGCGTGAACATCTTCTCCAGATCGATCAGCGACTGCTTGATCTCGCGGTAGATCACGCCGAGGAAATTCAGCGGGATGTAGAGCTGGATCATCAGCGCGTTGACCAGCACCAGGTCACCCAGCGTCATCGTGCCGCCGACAACCCCCAGCGTTGCCCGCCACACCAGCAGCGTGACCGTGACCGCGATGATGAAGCTCTGGCCGAGATTGAGCAGCGACAGCGAGGTCTGCGACTTGATCGAGACCTTCTCCAGGCCGTGGAGGTTTTCGTCGTAGCGCGCCTGCTCGAAGCGCTCGTTGGAGAAATACTTGACCGTCTCGTAGTTGATCAGCGCGTCCACGGCCCTGGTGTTGGCCTTCGAGTCCTGTTCGTTCATCGCCCGCCGGAAGTGGGTGCGCCATTCGGTCACGGTCACGGTGAAGCCGATGTACAGGACCAGGGCGCCGAACACGATGGCCGCGAACCAGACGTCGAACTTCGTCGACAGCAGGACGATGACGAGCGTGATCTCGATCAGCGTCGGCAGGATGTTGTAGATGGTGAAGTTCAGCAGCGACTGGATCGAGCGCGAACCGCGCTCGATGTCGCGCGACACCCCTCCGGTCTGGCGCTCGAGGTGAAAGCGCAGGCTCAGGCTCAGCAGGTGTTCGAAGGTCTCGAGCGAGACGCGCCGCGCGATCCGCGCGGCCACCGGATAGAACAGGAACTCGCGCAACTCGGTGAAGAGCGTGATCGACAGGCGCAGCGAACCGTAGGCCAGCAGCAGCCCGACCGGGACCACCAACGCCGACCGCGGGTCGCTCGGCTTCAGGTCGAGCGCGTCGACCAGGTGCTTGAGGACGAGCGGCACACCGACGTTGGCCAGCTTGGCGCCGACCAGGAACGACAACGCCAGCAACACGCGCCAACGCCATTGCCAGACGTAGGGCAGCAGCTTCTTCAGCGTGCGGAAGTCGGCGCCGGCACCGGCGGGCGCGCCTGGCGCGGTCGGGGCGGAAAAGGACGCGCGGCGCATGGTCTCGGAATGGGGAAAAGAGGAGGAGGAAGAAGATCGCAGGGAGCGGAAGGTGGAGAATCGAGCGCTCGCCTACCCACTTGACGCAATATGCCCCAGATTTCAAGCGCAGACCTCGACACGCTCGCCCCGCTGCAGTTGCCGGCAGACCGGCAACTCGTGATGCGCGTCATGCCGATGCCTGCCGATGCCAACGGCAACGGCGACATCTTCGGCGGCTGGATCATGGCGCAGGTCGACCTGGCCGGCGCGGTGCTACCGGCGCGCATCGCCAAGGGTCGCATCGCGACCGTCGCCGTCAACCAGTTCGTCTTCAAGCAACCGGTGTCGATGGGCGACCTGTTGAGCTTCTACGCCAAGGTCGAGCGCGTCGGTCGCACCTCGGTCACCGTCAACATCGAGGTCTACGCCGAGCGCAATCCCGCAGACCTGCACGTCGTCAAGGTCACCGAGGCGAACATCACCTACGTCGCTATCGACCCCCAGGGCCGACCGCGGCCGCTGCCTCCCATCTAGCCGAGAGGTTCGATCCGGCGGGGCGATCCGGGTTCGCGTCTGCCGGTGCGGCGCGACGGCCGTGCGTCAGTCGACGAAGAAATCGGGAATGAAGTCCTTCGTGCCCGGCGTCACGCTGTAGGCCTCGAGGTCGGTGATGCCGTGGCTCGCCAGCAGGACATCGTCGATGAAGAAATTGCCGGACGTCGTCCCGGCATCGCTGGTGAGGATGAGGTAGGCCGCATCGGAAAGGATCTCCGGCTTGCGGCAGCGTCCGAGATCCACCCCGGGAATCATCTGCAGCGCGGCGGTCGCGATGGCGGTGCGCGGCCACAGGCTGTTGACTGCGATGCCGTAAGGCCGGAACTCCGCGGCGTGACCGAGCGTGCACATGCTCATGCCGTACTTGGCCATGGTGTAGGCCGTGTGATGGGCGAACCAGTGCGGCTTCATCGACAGCGGCGGCGCCATGTTCAGGACGTGCGGGTTGCGCCCGGCCGTCGCGGCGGCACGCAGATGCGGCAGGCATGTCTGGGTGCACAGGAATGTGCCGCGTACGTTCACGCCGAACATCAGGTCGAAGCGCTTCATCGGCGTCGCCGGCGTCGCGGTCAGGCTGATCGCGCTGGCGTTGTTGACGAGGATGTCGATGCCGCCGAAACGCTCGACCGCCTGCTGTACGGCGGCCGCGACACTGGCGTCGTCGCGGATGTCGCATTGCACCGGCAGCGCCTGGCCACCGGCCGCTTCGATCTCCTCGGCAGCGCTGTAGATCGTGCCCGGCAGCTTGGGGTTGGCCTCGGTGGTCTTGGCGGCGATGACGACGCGGGCACCGTCACGCGCCGCACGCCTGGCGATCGCCAGGCCGATGCCGCGCGACGCGCCGGTGATGAAGAGGGTCTTTCCTGCAAGGTCGGTCATCAGGAGTCTCCACGCCGATCGGCGCCGGGTTGTGCTCGGAGGCCGCGGGTCGCCGCGCCCCACCGTGAAATCAGAAGCGCGAGAAGTCCGGCTTGCGCTTCTGGAAGAAGGCGCTGAAGGCCTCCTTGGCCTCGGGACTCTTCAGCCGCGCCGCGAAGGCCTGGCCCTCGATTCCGATGGTCTCAAGCGCGGCGGCCGAGCGCGAGCGTCGCAGCAGCCGCTTGGTCTCGCGCACCGCGCCGGGCGGCAGCGCATTGAAGCGCTCGGCGATACGGCGCGCGTGCGGTGCGACCTCGGCCGCCGGCAGGACGGCGTTGGCGATTCCGACCTCGACCGCATCGGCGCCGGTGAACGGATCGCCGAGCAGCAGCTTCTCGGCGGCGCGCGCATTGCCCATCAACTGCGGGACGATCAGGCTGGAGCCGAACTCCGGCACCAGACCGAGGCCGACGAACGGCATCGCCAGGCGCGCCTCGTCGCTGACGTAGACGAAATCGCAGTGCAGCAGCATCGTCGTGCCGATGCCGATCGCCGCACCCGTGACGGCCGCGACCACCGGCTTGTCGCAACCGATCAGGGCCTTCATGAAGACGAACGCCGGCGACTCGGTCGACTCGGGCGGGCGCTGCATGAAGTCCTCGATGTCGTTGCCCGAGGTGAAGATCCCCGGCTGGCCGGTCAGCAGGATCGCTCGGACCGAGTCGTCGGCGACCGCGGCATGGATCGCGTCGGCCATCGCCTTGTACATCGCCTGCGTGATGGCGTTCTTCTTCTCCGGGCGCGCGATCTCGATGGTGGCGACGCCGTTCAGCGTGGCGGTGCGGATGCTCATCTTGGTTCCTTCAAGTCAGGTGTCGGGAGACTCACGGCGGCGGGCTGGAGGTCAGACGCGCTCGAAGATGCCGGCGGCGCCCTGGCCGGTGCCGACGCACATCGTCACCATGCCGTACTTCAGGTTGTGGCGGCGCAGCGCATGGACGACCGTCGCCGAGCGGATCGCGCCGGTCGCGCCGAGCGGATGGCCGAGGGCGATCGCCCCGCCCATCGGGTTCACCTTGGCGCGGTCCAGGCCGATGCTGTCGATCACCGCCAGCGACTGCGCCGCGAAGGCCTCGTTCAACTCGATCCAATCCATGTCGGCGATCTTCAGCCCGGCGTATCGCAATGCGGCGGGGATCGCCTCGATCGGGCCGATGCCCATGATTTCCGGCGGCACGCCGCGGCTGGCGAAGCTGACGAAGCGCGCCAGCGGCTTCAGGCCGAACTGCTTGACCGCCTTCTCGCTCGCCAGGATCAGCGCGCCGGCACCGTCGCTGGTCTGCGAGCTGTTGCCGGCGGTGACCGAGCCCTTCGCCGCGAACACCGGCCTGAGCCTGGCCAGGCCCTCGAGCGACGTGTCCGGACGCGGTCCCTCGTCGAGGCTGACGGTGCGGGTGCGCGTACCGGGCTCGCCGCGGGCAAGGTCGGGGAAACGCTCGACGACCTCGACCGGCGTCATCTCGTCCGTGAACTCCCCGGCCTGCTGGGCCCTGAGTGCCCGCTGGTGCGATTCGAGCGCGAACGCATCCTGGGCCTCGCGCGAGACCTTCCACTGCTTGGCGACCTTCTCGGCTGTCAGGCCCATGCCGTAGGCGATGCCGATGTTCTCGTCGGCGTCGAAGACACGTGGGTTGAACGAGGGCTTGTTGCCGCCCATTGGCACCAGGCTCATCGACTCGGCGCCGCCGGCGATCATCACGTCGGCCTCGCCGACGCGGATGCGGTCCGCCGCCATCTGCACGGCCGAGAGTCCGGACGCGCAGAAGCGGTTCACCGTGATGCCACCGACCGAGTGCGGCAGCCCTGCCAGCGCGACCGCGATCCGGGCCATGTTCATGCCCTGCTCGGCCTCGGGAAAGGAACAGCCGATGATGGCGTCCTCGATCGCCTTCGGGTCCAGCGTCGGCACCTGGCGCAGCGCGCTCTGGATGGCCAGCACCAGCAGGTCGTCGGACCGGGTGGCGCGGAAGTACCCGCGGCCGGACTTGCCGATCGGGGTGCGCGTCGCCGCGACGATGTAGGCCTCTTGCACTTGCTTGTTCATCTGTCGCTCCTCAGTTGCGCACCGGCTTGCCGGTCTGCAGCATGCCCATGATCCGTTCCTGGCTCTTCGGGTGATCGAGCAGGGAGACGAAGTGACGCCGCTCGAGCGTCATCAGGTATTCCTCCGTCACCAGCGAGCCGGCGTCAACGTCCCCACCGCAGACGACGTCGGCGATCAGTGCCGAAATGTGGAAGTCGTGGGCACTGATGAAGCCGCCGTCGCGCATGTTGGCGAGTTGCGCCTTGATCGTCGCGATGGCGGAACGCCCGGCCACCGGGAACAGCCGGCGGGCCGGCGCACGGTAACCGCTGGCCGCCATGGCCTTGACCTGCGCCGAGGCCACGAAGAGCAGTTCATCCTTGTGCGGCACGACGATGTCGCTCCACAGCAGGTAACCGAGCTTGCGACTCTCGATCGCGCTGGTGCCGACCTTGGCCGTTGCCGCGTTGGTGAAGCCGTCGCGCAGGAACGCGAACGGATCGGCCCCCGCATTGCCGGCAGCGGCCATCTCGGCGGCGCGCCGTGCGATGTAGGTCAGGCCTCCACCGGCCGGGATCAGGCCGACACCGACCTCGACCAGGCCGACGTAGCTTTCCATCGCCGCCACCCGCCGCGACGAATACAGCGCCATCTCGCAGCCACCGCCGAGCGCAATGCCGCGCAGCGCCGAGACCACCGGCACGGCCGCATAGCGGCAGCGCAGCATCAGGTCCTGGAGCTTCTTGATCTCGGGCTCGATGCCCTTGACGCCCGATTTCATGAACACCGGCATCAGCGCCTCGAGGTTCGCCCCGGCCGAGAACATCTCGTCCGGCGACCAGATCACCAGTCCCTGGTACTTCGCCTCGGCGATGTCGAGCGCGCGGGCCAAACCCTCGATGACGCTCGGACTGATGAGGTGCAGCTTGGCCGTGATGCTGGCGACGAGCACCTCGCCATCGGCGCTCCAGACCCTGACCTCCTCGTTGCGGAACTCCTCGGTGCCGGATTTCAGCGGTGCCGGCGCCTCGGCGCCGTACACGCTCTCCGGGAAGAGCTGACGGGCGTAGACCGGCAGGGTGCTGCGTTGCACCCAGCGGGCGTTCGCCGGGCTCCACGATCCTTCAGCGCGGTGGACTCCCTGGTTCGCGGCCACCGACCCCTCGAACACCCACTGCGGCAGCGGAGCGTCGCTCAGCGCCTTGCCGGCGGCGATGTCCTCCTGGATCCACTGCGCGACCTGGCCCCAGCCGGCTGCCTGCCAGAGCTCGAAGGGGCCCTGGCTGACGCCGAAGCCCCAGCGCATCGCGAAGTCGATGTCGCGAGCGCTCTCGGCGATGTCGGCCAGATGCACCGCGGCGTAGTGGAAGCTGTCGCGCAGGATCGCCCAGACGAACTGCGCCTGCGGATTCTTCGACTCGCGCAGCAGCTTCAGGCGCTCGGCCGGCGGCTTCTTCAGGATCCGGGCGACAATCTCGTCGGCCTTGCCGCCTGCCGGCACGTAGTCGGCCTTGGCGGGATCGAGCCGCAGGATGTCCTTGCCGACCTTCTTGTAGAACCCTGCCCCGCTCTTCTGGCCGAGCGCGCCCTGCTCGATCAGCTTGGCGAGCACCGGCGGCGTCGCGAAGGACGCGAAGAACGGATCGGGCCGGGCCGAATCCGGGCCCAGGTTGTCCTGCAGCGTCTTGATGACGTGGGCCATGGTGTCGAGGCCGACGACGTCGGCGGTGCGGAACGTGCCCGAGCTCGCCCGGCCCATCTTCTTGCCGGTCAGGTCGTCGACGACGTCGTAGGACAGGCCGAAGTTCTCGGCCTCCTTGATCGTCGCCAGCATGCCAGCGATGCCGACGCGGTTGGCGATGAAGTTCGGCGTGTCCTTGGCGCGAACCACCGACTTGCCCAGCGCGGTGGTCACGAAGGCCTCGAGCTGGTCCAGGATCTCCGGCTTCGTCGTCGGCGTCGCGATCAGTTCGACCAGCGCCATGTAGCGCGGCGGGTTGAAGAAGTGGATCCCGCAGAAGCGCGGCCGGATTTCGTCGGGCAGCGCCTCGGCGAGCTTCGTGATCGAAAGGCCCGAGGTGTTGCTGGCGACGATCGCGTGCGGCGCGATCGCGCCGGCGACGCGGCGGTAGAGGTCGAGCTTCCAGTCCATGCGCTCGGCAATGGCCTCGATGATCAGGTCGCATTCGGCGAGCAACCCGAGGTGCTCCTCGTAGTTCGCCTGGCCGATCAGCGCGGCGTCCTCGGGAATGCCGAGCGGCGCCGGCTTGAGTTTCTTCAACCCCTCGACCGCGCGGGAGACGATGCCGTTCTTCGGCCCCTCCTTGGCAGGCAGGTCGAACAGCACGACCGGAACGCCGACGTTGACGAGATGCGCGGCGATCTGCGCGCCCATGACGCCGGCGCCGAGCACGGCCACCTTGCGAACGTTGAATCGATTCATGTGGTTTCCTCGGGAAGTCGCTGCGTCACTCGACGCGGGTCCAGGTCTGGGTGCGGCCGAGCAAGGGCGCGCCGATGTAGCCGCGAACCTCGAGCCTGGCGCCGCCATCAACCGGCTTCATGCGGACCTTGTAGACCTTGCCGTTGTTCGGATCGAGAATGTCGCCGCCGTCCCACAGGGTCTTGTCGCCCTCGCTCTGCTTGACGTTGCGGATGATCGTCATGCCGACCAGCGGCTTGTCCTTGCGCTCGTCGGTGCATTCCTTGCACACGGCATCCGGCGGGGTCGCCGGATCGAGCAGCTTCTCCAGCTTGCCGGTCATGACACCGCCGCTTTCGGTGACGCGGATCACCGACTTTTCCTTCTTCGTGGCGTCGTCGACCGTCTTCCAGACGCCCACCGGGGTGTTCTGCGCGTGGGCCGCGCCGGCGATCACCGTCAGTCCGGCAACGAGCGCGATTCGGTGCAATGAGTTCATGACTGTGGGTCTCCGTCGATCAGAAGAATGCTTCTTCCATGTCCATCATCGGCTTGGCGCCGGCGCGCGCGGTGCGGATCAGCATCGCCGTCTCCGGCAGGAGCTTGGCGAAGTAGAAGCGCGCTGTGACGAGCTTGGCCTGGTAGAACGGATCGCCGCCATCGACCTTTTCCAGCGCGACCTTCGCCATGCGGGCCCAGAAGTAGGCAAAGACCAGATGCCCGCAAACGCGCAGGTAGTCGACCGCCGCAGCACCGACCTCGTCGGGATTCTGCATGGCCTTCATGCCGATCTCCGTCGTGAGCTTGGTGACCTTGTCACCCAGATCAGCAAGCGGATTGACGAACTCCTGCATCGCCTCGTTGGTGCCTTCGTCCTCGACGAAGCGAGCGACGATCTTGCCGAACTTCTTCAGCTTCGCGCCGCTGTCGCCCAGCACCTTGCGCCCCAGGAGGTCGAGCGACTGGATGGTGTTGGTGCCTTCGTAGATCATGTTGATGCGGGCGTCTCGCACGAACTGCTCCATCCCCCATTCACGGATGTAGCCGTGCCCGCCGAAGACCTGCAGGCAGGCCGAGGTCGAGATCCAGGCGTTGTCGGTCAGGAAGGCCTTGACGATCGGCGTCACCAGCGCGACCAGGTCGGCGCACTCGCGACGCACGTCCTCGTCCTCGCTGCCGAGTTCCTTGTCGATCTGCAGCGTCGTCCACATCGCCAGGGCGCGGCCGCCCTCGGCATAGGCCCGCGCCGTCAGCAGCATCTTGCGGACGTCCGGGTGGACGATGATCGGATCGGCGGGCTTGTCGGCGGCCTTGGCGCCCGAAAGCGAGCGCATCTGCAGCCGATCCTTCGCATAGGCCGCGGCGTTCTGGTAGGCGACTTCGGTGAGGCCCAGGCCCTGCATGCCGACGCCGATGCGCGCCGCGTTCATCATGATGAACATGGCCGCGAGGCCCTTGTTCGGCTGGCCGACAAGGGTGCCGACCGCGCCGTCCAGGACCATCTGGGCCGTCGCGTTGCCGTGGATGCCCATCTTGTGCTCAAGGCCGCCGCAGTAGATGCCATTGCGCTCGCCGAGCGTGCCGTCGGCATTCGGCATGAACTTCGGCACGACGAACAGCGAGATGCCCTTCGAACCCGAAGGCGCGTCCGGCAGGCGGGCGAGCACCAGGTGGACGATGTTCTCGGCGAGGTCGTGCTCGCCGGCCGAGATGAAGATCTTGTTGCCGGTCAGCCGGTAGCTGCCGTCGGCCTGGGGCTCGGCCTTGGTTCGCAGCAGGCCGAGGTCGGTCCCGCACTGCGGCTCGGTCAGACACATCGTACCGGTCCACACGCCGCTGGTCAGCTTCGGCAGGTAGAGAGCCTTCTGCTCGTCCGACCCGTGCTCGCGCAAGGCCTCGTAGGCGCCGTGCGACAGGCCCGGGTACATCGTCCAGGCCTGGTTGGCCGAGTTCAGCATCTCGAAGAAGCACTGGTTGACGACGAGCGGCAACCCTTGGCCGCCGAACGCCGGATCGCTGCTCAGCGCAGGCCAGCCGCCCTCGACGTACTTGGCATAGGCCTGCTTGAAGCCGGAGGGCGCCTTGACGACGTGCGACGTCGTGTCGAGCGCGCAGCCTTCGATGTCGCCGCTCAGGTTCAGCGGCGCCAGCACCTGGCTGGCGAATTTGCCGCCCTCCTCGATCACCGCATCGATCGTCGCGGCGTCGATCTCGGCATGCTTCGGCAAGACCTTGAGTTCGTCGACGACGCCGAGGACTTCGTGCAGCACGAATTGCATGTCGCGCAACGGCGGGTTGTATTGGGCCATGGGATCAGACTCCTGGAGAAGGCGTGGAAGGGGAATGGGGAGGTCCGGTGCGGGCCGGGGTCGCGGACGCGCTCGTTTCGGGGGCGAGCTCGGTCGACGACGCATAGCCGGCGACCAGCCTGTCGAAGGCGATGCGCGCCCGGCCGGGCGCTCCCTGGATCTGCAGGAAGCGCGCGTCGTGGTGCAGGGCGAGCACCAGGCCGTGGATCTCGAACAGCAGCTGCTGCGGATCGGTCTCGACACGCAGGTGCCCTTCGGTCACCGCTACGTGTATGGCGCGCTCGAGCGCTTGCTGCCAGGTGCCGACCATCGAGACCAGGGCATCCCGCACCGGCCCGGGACGGTCGTCGAACTCGACCGCACCGCTGATGTAGATGCATCCCGAATCGATCTCCGCCGAGACCCGTTGCAGCCATCGGTCGAACAGCGCGCGCAGACGCGGCAGACCGCGAGGCTCGCGCATGGACGGCCCGAAGACCTCCGCCTCGAAGCGGGCGTGATATTCGCGTACGACCGAGATCTGCAGTTCCTCGCGCGAGCCGAAGTGGGCGAAGACGCCGGACTTGCTCATCTGCGTGACTTCGGCGAGGGCCCCGATCGACAGGCCTTCGAGGCCCTTCTGCGACGCCAGCGTCAACGCCGCATCGAGGATCGCCGCGCGCGTCTGGCGCCCCTTGAGCAGCGGCTTGGTCTGGGCAGGGCTGGCGGAAGGCACGGCGACGGGGAGGAGGAGCATCGGGCGGTCCGGGGAGACCAGAAAGCGAACGATCGTGCTATTTTGCAGAAAAAGCCGCCCCTCGGCCGGACGCGGGCGAGGATTCTGCAAAAATTCCCGGGCTTTACCCACTGATCCCCCACCCGCCTGATTTCCCACGGGCGCCTGACGCTCACTCCCGCTGCAAGGACCCGCCATGAAGATCGCTGTCGTCGGACTGGGTGCGGTCGGCGGGCTTATCGCAGCACGGCTGGCGAATACGGGATGCGCGGTCTCGGCACTGGCGCGCGGCGCCACGCTCGACGCGGTCCGCGAGCGCGGCCTGCGGGTGACGATGGACGGCAACGAACGGGTCGCGCAGGTGCGGGCCAGCGACGACGCGACCGCTCTCGGGCCGCAGGATCTGGTTGTCATCGCGCTGAAGGGGCCGGCGCTCGTCGACGCCGCACGCGGACTCGCTCCACTGCTGCACCCGGCGACGATCGTCCTGCCCGCCATGAACGGGGTGCCGTGGTGGTTCCTGCAGACCGGCAGGGTCGGTGACGTCACCCCGCCATCGGCGATGACGGCGCCGCTCGAGAGTGTCGACCCGGGCGGTGGCATCGGCGCGGCCCTTCCACTCGCGCGGATCCTCGGCTGCGTCGTTCACCTGACCTGCTCGAGTCCGGCACCCGGTGTCATCCAGCACGGCTTCGGCAACCGCCTGATCGTCGGCGAACCCTCCGGAGGCGCCTCGGAGCGCACCCGAGAGGTCTGCGCGGTGCTCGCCGAGGCCGGCTTCAGCGCCGAGCCGAGCGCCGACATCCGTGCCGACATCTGGTACAAGTTGTGGGGCAACCTGACGACCAATCCGATCTCCGCGCTGACCGGCGCAACGACGGACCGGATCCTCGACGACCACCTGGTGTGCGCATTCATGTTGCGGGCGATGGCCGAAGCCGCGCAGATCGGCGCGCGCATCGGTTGCCCGATCGCGCAGACGGGCGAGGACCGCATCGTCGTGACGCGACAGCTCGGCGCCTTCCGCACGTCGATGCTGCAGGACGCGCAAGCGGGAAGAGCCCTGGAGATCGATGCCATCGTCACCGCGGTGCACGAGATCGGCGGGCGCCTCGGGATCGACACGCCGAACATCGGCGCGCTGCTCGGCCTGACGCGGCTGATGGCCCGCCAGCGCGGCCTGTACCCCGCCTGAAGCGGATATGAAGCGCGCGGCGGTCTGCCGGATCGGCCGCCCGGTCGCCCGGTCGCCCCGCTGTGGCGGCCGCACCGCGCGCGGCTGCCGCCCCCGCCGAGAGTGCTTGAGGCAGACCCCCCTCATGCATTACCCTTCGAAGACCATGGAAGTGCTGCAACTGGATATGTCCGGACGCCCGCAGGCCTGGGTTTCGGCGCGCGAAGCGGCGGTCATCTACGCCAGCGACGGGGTCGCCTGGACCTTGGGGGAGGCCTTCTACGTCCTGCGCGGCGGGACCCAGCGCCGCACCGGATTGCAGTCGCGCATCGAGGTGCACCCGATCATCGCCGTCCGGGGCTCGGTGCCGAGCCGGGCATGGCGCAAGACGCCGGCGCTGACCAATCCCAAGCTCTTCGCGCGCGACCGCCAGGTCTGCGCGTATTGCGGCGGCCGCTACCCGGTCGACGACATGACGCGCGAACACATCGTGCCGACTTCCCGCGGCGGGCTCGACAGCTGGATGAATTGCATCAGCGCCTGTCGCCCGTGCAACGGCCACAAGGGCAACCGATTGCCGGAAGAAGCCAACATGTCGTTGCTCTACCTCCCCTACGTGCCCAGCCTGCACGAAGACATGATCCTGCGAGGGCGGCGCATCCTCGCCGACCAGATGGAGTTCCTGCTGGCCAGCGTGCCGCGCACCAGTCGCCTGCACGGCTGAAACGCTGCCTTTTATTCCGGGGCAACAACCCCAGACTCGCCGATGCGGTAGGCTAGCCGCCCCCACAGGGTCGGTGCGCGCGTCAACGAGACCGCCCCGCGACCGTTGATCTGGGGTTCAGTGGAGATACCGACATGAAGAAGCTGTTACTCGCGGTGCTCGTGGCATCGCTCGGCGCCTGCGCCACCTCCAGTCCCGACGTCATCCAGCGCAACGACGCGCAGCGGATGTCGCAGGTCCAGGACGCCACCGTGCTGTCGATCCGGCCGGTGACGGT
>JBBQCD010000080.1:0-17371 GCA_038318385.1 Burkholderiales bacterium
CGAGACCATTGGGGCCGTATCCGGCAAGCCCGCCAATTTCAGTAATGATTTCGTCGTGAGTGGTGGCGACGAAATCAATGTTGATAATCAACGGTTCTTCAATGCAGTCAACACCTCACGGTGCTCTGCGATGATCTTGCGAATGACCTTGACGACTTCGCGCTTTTCATCAGGCGTGCCAGCCTTCACCTCTACCCGGGGGCGAATGATGATGCGGGGCTCGGTTCCCGAACGCGTCCTAATTTCTTCAAGGGTGTGCATGGTCGTCCTAGGTGCTATGCGCGCACTTTGAGGCATGTGACTGATTCTCTACTAGAGTGATCTTCCTATGTGTAGGCCAACCCGAAGACCTGCAATAGCGCGCCAAATTACAACGATTTCCGCGCCAACCCCGAAATCCAGAAGCTAAGTCTTTGATTTCTTTGACTTAATTTGCTTCGGAGGGGTGCTCAACATGGTGCGCAACACGTCATCGAAGCTTGCGGGGCTTTCGTCGTCGCCCGGCGCGTTCTGCTTCCGCTTGGGCTTTGATGGCCTTCCAGGCCTTGTTGCGGGCGATCTAGGCACGGTACGTCAGGCGCTTCCCGAAGATGCCCATGAGGGCTTTGTCTGTCCGTTGTGAGTCATTGACGCCGAGCGCCGCGCGGTTGTTCCAGCGGAAGTCAAACTCAGTCGCGTAGCGTTGCAGGTGTTGTTCGCTGACGCTGTGGAACGTCCCGTACAGGCCACGCTTGAGGATGGCGAACGACGACTCGATGCTGTTCGTCGTAATGTCCGGGATGCGCCAGTACTGGCCCTTGCTGTGGTTCACGGCGAAGTGCTTGGCGAAGTCCTTGCGGGCCGACTTGTAGACGGCCGACTCATCCGTCATCAGGCGCGCCTTGGACGAAATCATGGCTTGCATGATAGGGCGCAGGGTCCGGTAGTCAACGTTGGTGACGTGGAAGGATCGCTTCTCGCCGCCGCGCTCGACGAGCGAGAAAATCTTCATCTTGTGCTGTGCCCCGCCTGCGGCCTTCTTGGTGGTGTTGCCCCAATAGGTCTCGTCAGCCTCGACGGGCGCGCCAGACTCGCCGTATTGCGCCTTGGGCTGGATGTTCATGGCTTCGCGGATGCGGTGGCCCATGAACCATGCGGTCTTGTAGGTCACGCCGAGCATCCGTTCTAGCTGCTTGGCGCTGATGCCCTTCTTGCTGGCAGACATGAGGTGCACAGCCTGGAGCCAGATGTGCAGCTTGATCTTGCTGGACTCGAACACGGTGCCAACGGTCACGGTGAACTGCGAGGCGCAGTCAACGCACTTGTAGACGCCCGGACGGTGGGCCTTGCCCTCCAGCTTGTAGTGCTTGCCGATGACGCCGCAGTGAGGGCAGATCACCCCGTTGGCCCACCGAAGCGCTTCTAGGTACTCCCGGGCCTTCTCGGCGTCTTGGAAGTGCGGCTGGTTGAGGATTGCTTCGGCCATGTTCTGCTCCGGGTATATCCAGAGAATAGGCGTTTAGTTAGGGTTTGTCAAGTACATACATCCGCCAATTGTTTCGAATCAAGCAAGTTCTTACGAATTACGCAAGGTGTTTACCCTAATATTGGCTTGCAAGGTTGCGTAAAAAGAAAAGGATCTGGGCCAGAATCACACACCCATGAACGCCTCCGCGGACACCTCGGCGACCGAAACCACTCCCCTGGCTGTTCGCTGCGTGCGCGCGCTGCTCGAACGTCACGGGCTGCCGAAGTACCGCCAGTCGGCGTGGCTCGCCGAGGCCATGGGACTCTCATACGCCCAGGCGCATCGGCGGATGAGCGGCGCGGCCTCATGGACCCTCGAGGAACTGGAGCGGCTCGCCACGCTCTTCGGGGAATCTCTCGGCGAGGTCGTCGGCTCCGCCGAAGCGCGCGCATCGGTGCCGGCTTTGATGCAGCTCGGCGCATCGAGCGTCCCCTGCGAGCTCTGGCTCGGCGACGAATTGCGCAACCCGGATCCCGACAGCGTCGTCGCGGTGCACACGTCCGAGGGTTGGGCGGCGGTGTGCGCCGGCGAGGTGGGAGACCGGACCCCTTACGCGGTCGAACGCCTGCAGGCTCGGCCGGTCGCGGCCCAGCGGAAGGTCGTTGCCGTTCTCGACGACGACCGCGACCTCACCGACTCGATCTGCGCTCATCTCCAGGCGAGCGGTTACGACGCACGCGGCTTCTACCGCAGCGAGGATCTGCAGACGAGCATCGAGGCTGCGCAGCGGCACGACGCCTTCGTGATCGACTGGATCGTCGGCGAGACCAGCACCGCGAAGCTGATCGCCAGCCTGCGCAGCCGCGATGCCGCCTGTCCGATCCTGGTGCTGACCGCGCAGGTCGTGAGCGGCATGGTTCCGGAGTCCGAGATCGCCGCCGCCGTGGCGGACTACAACCTCGTCTTCAGCGAGAAACCGGTGCGCATGGCGATCCTTTCGGCATCCCTGTCGCGCGCCCTGGCAGCGCGCTAGGAAAGCGCCCCGCGCCCGCGATCGGCGATCCCGCCGACATGCTGCGCGGGCCGAACCCCATCAGCGCATGCGCCGCGAGATCCTCACGCCAGCTTGCCGTGGCACTGCTTGTATTTCTTCCCACTGCCGCACGGGCAGGGGTCGTTGCGGCCGACCTTCGGCACCGTCGCCACGTCGCCGTCGAAAGCGACGGCCGAGCCCATCGCTGCGCTGGCGATGGCCGCGGAAGCCATGGCGGCGGCCTCCTGCGACACGCTGCCGTCGTCGTTGGGATGCGTGTAGGTGACGTTGCTGATGCGCTCTGCACGCGCCTCGATCGCCTCCGCCGCCTGCGCCACCTCCTCCTCCGACTGGATGCGCACGTTCAGCAACACACGCGTCACGTCCATCTTGACCGTGTCGAGCATCTGCGAGAACAGCTCGAACGCCTCGCGCTTGTATTCCTGCTTCGGATTCTTCTGCGCATAGCCGCGCAGGTGGATGCCCTGGCGCAGGTAGTCGAGCGCGGCCAGGTGCTCGCGCCAATGGGAATCGATCGACTGCAGCAGGATCATCCGCATGAACGGCGTGAACTGCTCGATGCCGACGCGGTCGACCTTGGCCTGAAACGACTCGTTCGCCACCTTCTGCACGCGCTCGACGATGTCCTCGGCGGTGATGGAAGCGCTCTTCTCGACTTCGGCCCGCAGCGGCAGGTCGAGTTGCCATTCCTCGCCGAGCGTCTTCTCGAGCGTCGCCAGGTCCCACTGCTCCTCGACGCTTTCGACCGGCACGAACGTGGTGACGACGTCGTTCATCGCCCCCTCGCGCAGGCTCGTGATCTGGGCCTCGAGGTTCTGCGCCTCGAGGATGTCGTTGCGCTGCTGGTAGATGACCTTGCGCTGGTCGTTGGCGACGTCGTCGTACTCGAGCAGCTGCTTGCGGACGTCGAAGTTGCGCGCCTCGACCTTGCGCTGGGCACCCTCGATAGAGCGCGTGACGATGCCGGCTTCGATCGCTTCGCCGTCGGGCATCTTCAGACGGTCCATGATCGCGCGGACGCGGTCGCCGGCGAAGATGCGCATCAGCGAGTCGTCGAGCGACAGGTAGAAGCGCGACGAGCCCGGGTCGCCCTGGCGACCGGAACGGCCGCGCAGCTGGTTGTCGATCCGGCGCGATTCGTGGCGCTCGGTGGCGATGATGCGCAGGCCGCCCTCGGCCTTGACCTTGTCGTGCAGGCCCTGCCATTCGTCGTGCAACTGGCGGGCACGCGCGGCCTTGTCGGCCTCGTCGATCGAGGCGTCGGCGTCGATGATCTTGATCTGGTTCTCGACGTTGCCGCCCAGGACGATGTCGGTGCCGCGGCCGGCCATGTTGGTGGCGATGGTGATCACGCCGGGGCGCCCCGCCTGGGCGACGATGCCGGCTTCCATCGCGTGCTGCTTGGCGTTGAGCACCTGGTGCGGCAGCTTCACCTTCTGCAGCATCCCCGATATCAGCTCCGAGTTCTCGATCGACGTGGTGCCGACGAGCACCGGCTGGCCGCGTTCGTGGCAGTCGCGGATGTCGTGGATGACCGCCTCGAACTTCTCGCGGCTCGTCTTGTAGACGAGGTCGAGCTCGTCCTTGCGGATGGTGGGCTTGTTCGGCGGGATCACCACGGTCTCCAGGCCGTAGATCTCCTGGAACTCGTAGGCCTCGGTGTCGGCCGTGCCCGTCATGCCGGAGAGCTTGCCGTACATCCGGAAGTAGTTCTGGAACGTGATCGATGCGAGCGTCTGGTTCTCGCTCTGGATCTGCACGCCTTCCTTGGCCTCGACCGCCTGGTGCAGGCCGTCGGACCAGCGCCGGCCGGTCATCAGGCGACCGGTGAACTCGTCGACGATGACGACCTCGCCGTCCTGGACCACGTAGTGCTGGTCGCGGTTGTAGAGGTTCTGGGCCCGCAACGCCGCGTAGACGTGGTGCATCAGCGTGATGTTCGCCGGGTCGTAGAGGCTGGCGCCTTCCACCAGGAGACCGGCCTCGCCGAGCAGGCGCTCGGCGTTCTCGTGGCCGTCCTCGGTGAGAAAGACCTGGTGGGTCTTCTCGTCGACGGTGAAATCGCCCGGCTCGATCACGCCCTCGCCAGTGCGCAGGTCGAGCTCGCCGATCTGCTTCTTCAGCATCGGCACGACCGCGTTGATGCGGACGTACATCTCGGTATGGTCCTCGGCCTGGCCGCTGATGATCAGCGGCGTGCGCGCCTCGTCGATCAGGATCGAGTCGACCTCGTCGACGATGGCGTAGGCCAAGCCGCGGGCCACGCGGTCGGCCACGTCCTGGACCATGTTGTCGCGCAGGTAGTCGAAGCCGAACTCGTTGTTGGTGCCGTAGGTCACGTCGGCGGCGTAGGCCGCCTGCTTTTCCTCGCGCGTGAGCTGCGGCGTGTTCACGCCAACGCTCAGGCCGAGGAAGTTGTAGAGCCGGCCCATCCATTCGGCGTCGCGCCGCGCCAGGTAGTCGTTGACGGTGACGACGTGCACGCCCTTGCCGGTGATCGAATTCAGATAGACGGGCAAAGTCGCCATCAGCGTCTTGCCCTCGCCGGTGCGCATCTCGGCGATCTTGCCGTCGTTCAAGGCCATGCCGCCCATCAGCTGAACGTCGAAGTGACGCATCTTCAGCGTGCGCTTGCTGCCTTCGCGCACGACTGCGAAGGCTTCGGGCAGGAGGTCTTCGAGGGACTCTCCGGCGGCGTGGCGCTGCCGGAACTCCGCGGTCTTCGCCTGGAGCTCCGCATCGCCGAGCGCCTCGAACTGGGGCTCGAGCGCGTTGACCCGGGTCACGACGGCGCGGTACTGCTTGAGCAAACGATCGTTGCGGCTGCCGAATATCGAGGTGAGAAGCTTGGGCAACATGCGGCGTCGGTGGCTGTTTGGGGGCGGCGATGAAACCGGGCCGCCGGCCCGGCGCGATGGCTGCGCGGCAGTGGCAGTCCTCGGGGAGTTGCGGTCGCCGGGCGCGAAAGCAAGTCGCGCAGCGGTCGCAAAAGCCTTGAATTTTAGCATTCGGGGCGCGCTGCCGCAGATGGCCGACCCCCGCGCCCTCCCAAGTGCCGTGCCCGCGGCGTGGTCCGATTTCGCCCCGCAGCGCGGGCTGCACAGGCATGATCCGCCCACGAAAGGGCCGCGATGGATCGCATCACCGGCGTTCAACTCTTCATCCGCATCGTCGAGACCGGAAGCTTTTCCAAGGCTTCGGCCGACCTCGGCGTGACCCAGCCGACTGCGACCAAGCACGTGGCGGCGCTCGAAGCCAAGCTCGGCGCGCGCCTGCTCAACCGCAACACCCGCGGGGTCGCGACGACCGAGATCGGCGCTCTCTACTACGACAAGTGCAAGGCCATTCAGCGCCAGCTCGACGAGGCCGACAATCTGGCCGCGCTGCTGCAGGCGAAGATCGGCGGCACCCTGAGGATCAGCACGTCCGTGGCCTTCGGGCGGCGCGTGGTCACCCCGCTGGCGTTGCGCTTCATGGGAGAACATCCCGAACTGGCCATCGACCTGAGCTTCGACGACCGCTACGTCAACCTGGTCGAGCAGGGAGTGGATCTGGCTCTGCGGATGGGGCGGCTCGCCGACTCGACTCTCGGCGCCCGCTACCTCGGCCTCAATCCCTGGCTCGTGGCCGCGGCGCCCGACTATCTCGCGCGATCCGGCACGCCGCAGCGGCCGGCCGACCTCGCCACGCACGCCTGCCTGGTCTACAGCAGCGTCCAGGGCGACGACCGATGGCAGTTCAGCGATGCCGGCGGCCAGGGCGTCACCGTCGCCGTCCAGGGACCGCTGCGCAGCAACAACCTGTCGGCCGTGCTGGCGGCAGCGCGCGCCGGCCGCGGACTGGCAGCGCTGCCCTGGTACGTGGCGCGGGACTCGGTCGCCGACGGCAGCATCCGACCCGTGCTCGAAGGCTACGCGCTGCCGGTGCAGGAACTGCACGCCGTCTACGCATCGCCCAAGCTCGTGCCATCGAAGGTGGCTGCGTTCATCGATTACCTGAAGCAGGCTCTGGCCGCGGAGGGCTGGCTGTCGGCCGCCGCTGCCCGTTGAGCGGCGCTGCGCGCGCCTGCAGCAGCCTCACGCAGGCTGCTTGGAAGCGTCAGTGCGCGACGGGTTCGACCTTGCCGAAGTGGCCCGATCCCAGGTCCATCATGAAGGCGCCGAGCCAGGCCGAATCGGGGCCGCTCGCGTAGAGGCGCTCCTCGCCGGTGGAGCGGCGTTTGACCGACAGGATGCGCTCGCGCCGACCGAGGAGGTCGCCGAGCCCGGAGGCGTCGTACTCCTCGAACTCGAAATCCTCGACCTGCAGGCCGTGCGCACGCAGGACCCCGCGCAGGGCGCTGGCAGCCGCTGAAGGCGTCGCATCCAGATGCAGGTTCATGGCAGGTACTCCCCGTCGGTCGTGGATCCCGGCCAGGCCGGGGCGAGAACTCACCTTAACGCCTCGGTGCAGGGTCGCAAGGTCGCCGGCGATGAGTGGTGCGGGCGACCCGACGGGCGGGGCTCGGTGTCGCGCCGAGGGAACGCTGCGGAGCCGGCGGTTCCATCGACATGCGTGGCGCGCAGAATCAGGAGGCTGGGCCGCGCGGTCGGATCCTCCGCGCCGCGGGAGTGCACCTGGCGCGGTCACCGAACTCGATGAAGCCCTTCGGACATTCTTCCCTGCGCCGCGCAGCCTTCGCTGCGATCTCCCTGCTGGTGTCCGGCGGCGCGATGCCGGCGGACGTTTCCGTGCTGAGCGGCGGCGCGATCGAACCCGGTCTGCGCCCGGTGATCTCGGCTTTCGAGTCGGCGAGCGGCGATCGCGTCCGCGTGACTTTCAACCCCGCGCCGCAGATCGCCGCACGGATCGAAGCGGGCGAGGCCTGGGACGTGGTGATCGCGCCGGTCGCGTCCCTCGATCGCTTCGCCGCGGCCGGCCGCATCGGCGACCGACGCGTCGCGGTCGGCCGCGTCGGCATCGGCGTGGCCGTACGTGCCGATGCACCGGCGCCGGACATCGCCGATGCGGACGGCCTCAGACGCTCGCTGCTCGCAGCCGATTCCGTGGTCTTCAACCGCGCCTCGACCGGCATCGCGTTCGAAGGCGTGCTGCGTCGTCTCGACATCGCCGCCTTGATCGACGCGAAGGCGACGCGACCGGCCGACGGCGCGGCCGTGATGGAACATCTGACAAACGGCCACGGTCGCCAGATCGGGTTCGGCGCCATCACCGAGATCCTCCTCCTGCAGGATCGTGGCATCCGCTACGTGGGTCCGTTGCCCTCGGCGCTGCAGGTGTACACCTCCTACGCCGCGGCATCGACAGGTGCTTCCCCCGGCGGAACCGCGCAACGATTCCTCGAGCATCTCGCCCGGCCGGCGACACGGGCGCTGCTCGAGGCCGGCGGCGTCAGTCCGGCGCCCTGACGCCGGACGTTGCGTCAGCCGGGCTGCTTGACGGTGCGCAGGTACGGCTTGATGGTCTTGAAGCCGCCGGGATAGGTCTTCTTCGCTTCCTCGTCGCTGACCGACGGCACGATGATCACGTCCTCGCCGTGCTTCCAGTTGACCGGCGTGGCGACCTTGTGCGCCGCCGTGAGCTGCATCGAATCGAGAACGCGCAGGATCTCGTCGAAGTTGCGCCCTGTCGTCATCGGATAGGTCAGCATCAGTTTGATGCGCTTGTCCGGGCCGATCACGAAGACCGAGCGGACCGTCGCGTTGTTCGCCGCGGTGCGGCCGTCGGCACCCCCCGCCTCGTCCGCGGGCAGCATGTTGTAGAGCTTGGCCACTTTCAGATCGGAGTCGCCGATCATCGGGTACTTGACCTTGGCCCCCTGCGTCTCCTCGATGTCGCGGGCCCACTCGTCGTGGCGGCCGACCGGGTCCACCGACAGGCCGATCAGCTTGGCGTTGCGCTTCGTGAACTCGGGTTCGATCTTCGCCATGTAGCCGAGCTCGGTGGTGCAGACCGGCGTGAAGTCTTTGGGGTGTGAGAACAGGACCGCCCATTTGTCGCCGATCCAGTCGTGGAAACGGATACGGCCCTGGGTGGTTTCGGCCTCGAAGTCCGGGGCGATGTCGTTGATGCGAAGGGACATGATCACTCCTTTGATGAAAAAGTCGGCACATCCGGCCTGGAGACCCTGTGCCACGAACGCGGCGCGCAGGCCGCCAGCTTCTGATCTCATTGTGCTTCTTCCGACGAATGGCCGCACCGCGTCGCGGGGGCGCCACGGCGCAGGGCCAGCAACGCTTTGGACGCGCCCACGCGCCGCCCGCAGCCGCTCCGAGGTCAGTGCGCCTCGGCCAGTTTGGACGCGGCGGCGGCATCCTCGGCGCTGCCGCGGCTGCCGTTGAAATAGAGGTTCAGCAGGACGGCCGCCAGCGCCGTCAGCAGAATGCCGGACTCAAGCAGCGGATGCAGAGCCTTGGGCATCTGCTGGCTCCAGCGGGGGGCCACGAGCGGAATCATGCCGACGCCGATGGCGATCGCGACGATGTAGAGGTTGTGCCGGTTCGTTTTGAAGTCGACGTTGGCGAGAATGCGGATGCCGGTCGCGGCCACCATTCCGAACATCACCAGCCCGGCCCCGCCGAGCACGAACTGCGGCACGGACTCGACCAGAGCGCCGATCTTCGGCACCAGACCGATCACCACCATGATCACCCCGGCGGCCACGCAGACATAACGGCTGCGCACGCCGGTCACACCGACGAGGCCGACATTCTGGGAGAAGCTGGTGTAGGGAAAGGTGTTGAAGATTCCACCGATGACGGTGCCGAGGCCGTCGGTGCGCAGGCCGGCGGCAAGCTGCTTCTGGCCGATCGGCTTGCCGGTCATGTCGGAGAGAGCCAGGAACATGCCGGTCGACTCGATCATCACCACGATCATGACGAGGGTCATCGTCAGGATCATCACCGGATCGAAGCTCGGCCAGCCGAACGCGAACGGCGTCACGACCTCGAACCATGGCGCCCGGGCGACTCGCTCGAAACCCATCTTGCCGAGCGCGATCGCCAGCACGCAGCCGGCGACGATGCCCAGCAGCACCGAGATGTTGGCGAGGAATCCGCGCGCATGGCGGGCAACCAGGAGGATCACCACCAGCACGAAGAGCGCGATCCCCATGTTGTCGAGCGCGGCGTAGCTCACGCTGTCGAGCATCGGCACCGGGCCCGCGAGCTTCAGGACCGGCTCGCTCGCCCCCACGGCGGCGGTCGTCGCTGCCGCTGCACGGGCACTGTCCACCATCGCTGCGAGCCGCGGCACGTCGACCACCTGGGCCTGGAAGGGCTGGCCGCCCATCGCCCAGCCGATGCCCACGCGCATCAGGCTGATGCCGATGATGGCGATGATGGTGCCGGTGACGACCGGGGGAAAGAAGCGCAGCATCCGGCTCACCAGCGGCGCGATCAGCAACGCGACGACACCGGCGCCGATGACTGCACCGAACAGCAGCCGCGCGCCCTCGACGCCCGGATTCGCGTTCGCGATGGCCACCATCGGACCGACCGCGGCGAAGGTCACGCCCATCATCACCGGCAGGCGGATGCCGAACCAGCGGCCGATGCCGAGCGACTGGATGATCGTCACCAGGCCGCAGGCAAAAAGATCGGCGGAGATCAGCAGCGCGACCTGCTCGGGCGTGAGCTTCAGCGCCAGCCCGACGATCAACGGCACGGCGACGGCCCCGGCATACATCACCAGCACATGCTGGAGCCCGAGCGCGGCGAGTCGGGGCGCCGGCAGGATCTCGTCGACCGGGTGAACGGCACGCGGATCGGAAAATGTGTCCATGACAGGCTCCTCGAAGGCGGTGGAGACGGTTGAGGAGAGGCGCGGCGCAGCGAGGCGGAACGCGGCGTAGCGAAGCAACCTCCGGACCAGCGACCGAAGGGCGCGCCGTCAGCGCGCCGGCGCGCCGCCCTCGAACCAGCGCCCGAGGAGGGCACGCTCGGCGTCGGTGATCTGGGTGGCGTTGTTCATCGGCATCAGCTTGAGCACCACGGCTTGCTGGTAGATCTGCTGCGCGTGCAACGCGATCTGGTCGGCGGCGTCGAGGCGAACGTTCTTGCTCTGCAACTGGGCGTTGTGGCACATCACGCATCGTTGATCGACGACCGCCTGAACCTGCGCGAACGTGACCGGCGCCGCGTTGGCGAGTGCCGCCGATCGGGGCGCCGGGGCCATCCAGATCGCCAGGCCGACGACCAGCAGCGTGCCGCCGATCGCATGCTCCCAGGGCACCCGCCGGCCGGCGACGAGCGCCTGGTGGCGGACGACGAAGGAATGGCGGATCAGCGCGCCGGCGAGCATCAGCAGCGAAAGCACCAGCCAGTTGTGTGCGGCGCCGAACAGGAAGCCGTAGTGGTTGCTGAGCATCGCCACCAGCACCGGCAGGGTGAAGTAGGTGTTGTGCACGCTGCGCTGCTTGGCGCGCTGGCCGTGGACCGGATCCACCGGCTGCCCGGCGCGCATCTGCGCGATCACCGTGCGCTGGCCCGGGATGATCCAAAAGAAGACGTTGGCGCTCATCGCGGTGGCGAGCATGGCGCCCACCAGCAGGAACGCGGCCCGCCCGGCGAAGAGCGAACAGGCCAGCCACGAGGCGAAGACGACGAAGACGCTGACCGCTAGGCCGACGATGCGGTCGCCGCCGCGCCGCTGGCCGAATGCGCGGCAGAGGATGTCGTAGACGAGCCAGAAGGCGACCAGGAAACCGAGCGCGGCGGCCACGGCGGCCGTCGCCGACCAGTCGTGCACGTTCTTGTCGACCAGGAAGGTCGCCGCCTGGTACAGGTAGAGCACCGTGAACAGCGCGAAGCCGGTGAGCCAGGTGGAGTAACTCTCCCAGTAGAACCAGTGCAGGTGCGCGGGAATCGTCTTCGGAGAGACCGTGTACTTCTGCGGGTGGTAGAAGCCGCCACCGTGGATCGCCCAGAGCTCGCCGCCGACGCCCTTCTCGCGCAGCGCCGGATCGAGCGGCGGCGTCAGGCTGTTGTCGAGGAAGACGAAGTAGAACGACGAGCCGATCCAGGCGATGGCGACGATGACATGGGCCCAGCGCAGCAGCAGGTTGACCCAGTCGAGTATGTACGCGTCCATGGCAGCGATCCGGTTGCCCGCCGGTCAGCGTTCAGGCACGACCGGCGACCCCTTACCACGGCGGGCTCTGTAAGGTTCGAACGTCGCGACCGGGCTGGGCACCCGGGCTCCGCGGCGACGCCCAAAAACTGTATGCAATCCTGGACCATCGCGCATACGTAGATACCCTCGACGGGCTCAGCTGCCGCGATAGGTCGAGTACGACCAGGGGCTCGCCAGCAACGGTACGTGGTAGTGCGCCGCGTCGGCCGCGAGGCCGAAATCGAGCAGCACCTCGTCGAGAAACGGCGGCTCCTGCAGCGTGACTCCGCGGCCCCGGAAGTAGTCGGCCAACCCGAAAACCAGCCGATACCGGCCGGCCTGGAACTCCGCGCCTTCGAGGAGCGGACCGTCGGCGCGACCATCGGTGTTCAGCGTGACGCGCTTCAGCAGCATCGGGGTGCCGGCAGCACCCAGGCGGTGCAGCGCCACCCGCATCCCGGCCGCAGGGCAGCCGTTGGCCGTGTCGAGCACATGCGTGGTCAGCTTGCCCATCGTGTCCCTTGACGCGCGCCGCCAGCGGCCCGCGAAACTGCTTGAGTTGGTCGCAAAAGTGTATACACTTTGCCAAACAATGCAAGCATGACGTTGCCGTGCCCCGCCCCTCTGCGACCGCCACTTCCACGCCTGAGCGCTCCGGTCCGCGCCTGAAGGTGATACCCGGGCGCGCGCCGCGGGCCCGAACGGCTGACGCCGGCGCGAGTTCGACGCAGCGCATCGCCGAATCCATCACCACGGCGATCGTCGAGCGCCGACTCCTCCCCGGCACCAAGCTGGCCGAGCAGAGGATCGCCGACATCTTCAAGGTCTCGCGCACCATCGTTCGCCAGGCGCTGATGCAGCTGAGCCGCGACAAGCTCGTCACCCTCGAGCCGGCGCGCGGCGCCCGCGTCGCCGAGCCGAGCGTCGAGGAGGCGCGCCAGGTGTTCGAGGCCCGCCACCTGTTGGAAGGTGCGATGGTCCGCCGTGCCGCGACGGCCCTTTCGCCGCAGCAGATCGACGACCTGCGCGCGCACCTGCGCGACGAGGAAGCGGCGCTGCGCCGCATCGACGTGCCCGGTCGGACGCGCCTGCTGGCCGACTTCCATGTCGTCCTCGCCGGCATGCTGGGCAACCAGGTCCTGGCCGCCATGCTGGCCGAGCTGGTGTCGCGTTCCTCGCTGATCGCGCTGATGTACCAGTCGGCGCACTCGGCTGAGCACTCCTTCGACGAGCATGTCGCGATCGTCGATGCGCTCGAGAAGCGCGACGCGCGCACGGCCACGAAGCTGATGCAGGACCATCTGCTGCACGTCGAGCGCAACCTGCGCCTGGACCCGCGCGTCGACGATCTCGCGGCAGCGCTGGCACCGCGGTGACTGGACGTTGACATGGCGATCGCATGACCCCTGACTATCCTCGTGACCTGGTCGGCTACGGCCGCAACCCGCCCCACCCGCACTGGCCGGGCGACGCCCGCATTGCCGTGCAGTTCGTGCTGAACTACGAGGAAGGAAGCGAGAACTGCGTGCTCGATGGCGACGCGGCGTCCGAGACCTTCCTGTCCGAGATCGTCGGAGCCCAGGCCTTCGAGGGCCGCCATCTCTCGATGGAGTCGATGTACGAGTACGGCTCGCGCGCCGGCGCCTGGCGCATCCTGCGCGAGTTCGAACGCCGCGGCTTGCCGCTCACCGTCTTCGGCGTGTCGATGGCGCTGGAGCGCAACCCCGAGCTGACGCAAGCGTTCCTCGACCTTGGCCACGAGATCGCGTCCCACGGCTGGCGCTGGATCCACCACCAGCACATGAGCGAGGACGTGGAGCGCGCGCACATCGCCGCGGCCACGCGCACGATCCGCGCGCTCACCGGCGGCGCCTGGCCGCTGGGTTGGTACACCGGGCGCGACAGCCCCAACACCAAGCGCCTCGTCGCCGACGAGGGCGGCTACGAATACGACAGCGACTACTACGGCGACGACCTGCCGTTCTGGATGCCGGTCGAGAAATCCGATGGCAGCGTGCTGCAGCGCCTGATCGTGCCGTACACGCTGGACACGAACGACATGCGCTTCGCCTCGCCGCAGGGCTTCAACACCGGCGGCCACTTCCATGCCTACCTGAGGGACGCGTTCGACGTGCTCTACGCCGAAGGCGCGGAGGCACCGAAGATGCTCTCGATCGGCATGCACTGCCGCCTTCTCGGCCGGCCGGGGCGATTGCGCGGATTGCAGCACTTCCTCGACCATGTCCAGCGCCACGACAAGGTCTGGATCTGCCGGCGCATCGACATCGCCCGCCACTGGGCCGGGGTGCACCCTTCCGATGAGCCTGCCGCCTGACCCCGAGGCCTCGACGCTGCGCTTCCCACCCGCTGCTCTCCGCCGCCCGCGAGGTCGGCACACCGGAACTTTGATGCAGACTCCCTTGACACTGGACCGCCTCAACGCCGCCGCACCCGACGAGTTCGCCGCGCTGCTGGACGGCACCTACGAGCACTCGCCCTGGATTGCAGGCAAGGCCGCCGGCCGCCGGCCGTTCGCCAGCCTGGCGCACCTCAAGCGGTCCCTGGTGGAGGTCGTCCGCGAAGCCGGTCGCGACGCGCAATTGGCGCTGGTGCGGGCCCACCCGGAGCTCGCAGGCAAGGCGATGGTGGCGAACAACCTCACGGCGGAATCGACGCACGAGCAGGGCCGTGCCGGCCTGAACGCCTGCACGCCGGCGGAATTCGCGCGGGTCGGTGCGCTCAACGCAGCCTACAACGCAAGGTTCGGCTGGCCGTTCATCCTCGCCGTGCGCGGGCCGCGGGGTACCGGGCTCAGCCGCACCCAGATCATCGAGACGTTCGAGCGCCGGCTCGCGAACCACCCCGATTTCGAGTTCGGCGAATGCCTGCGCAACATCCATCGCATCGCCGAGTTGCGCCTGGACGACAAGTTCGGAACCGCGCCCGAACTCGGCAACCGGGTCTGGGACTGGGCCGAGGGGCTGGCCCGACACAGCGATCCGGGGTATGCCGAGCACGGCCAACTGACCGTCACCTACCTGACCGCGGCCCACCGCGCCTGCGCCGCACTGCTCGTCGGTTGGATGCGCGATGAATGCGGCTTCGACGACGTCCGCATCGATGCGGTGGGCAACGTCGTCGGCCTCTATCGCGACACCGGCGCGCAGCCCCGGCGGCTCCTGACCGGTTCGCACTACGACACGGTCCGCAACGCCGGCCGCTACGACGGCCGTCTCGGCATCCTGGCGCCGATGGCCTGCGTGCGCGAGCTCCACCGCGCCGCTCGGCGCCTGCCGTTCGATCTCGAGGTGATCGGCTTCGCCGAGGAGGAAGGTCAGCGCTACAAGGCCACCTTCCTCGGCTCCGGCGCACTGCTCGGCCAGTTCGACCCGTCCTGGCTCGACCAGCAGGATGCTGACGGCGTGACGATGCGTTCGGCCATGGAAGGCGCGGGCCTGGCGATCGCCGACATCGCGGCGCTGCGCCGCGATCCGGCCGCCTACCTCGGCTTCGTCGAACTCCATATCGAGCAGGGTCCCGTCCTCAACGAGCTCGACCTGCCCCTCGGCGTGGTCACCTCCATCAACGGCGGCGTGCGCTATGCCGGCGAGGTCACCGGCATGGCAAGCCATGCGGGCACGACGCCGATGGACCGGCGCCGCGACGCCGCCACGGCGGTGGCCGAACTCGCCCTCTTCCTCGAACGGCGCGCCGCGGCGGCGCCGAACCTTGTCGGAACGATGGGCATGCTCGCGGTCCCGAATGGCTCGACCAACGTGGTGCCGGGGCGCTGCCAGTTCACCCTCGACATCCGGGCGACCACCGACCCGGTCCGCGATGCCTGCGCCGCCGAGGTCCTGGCCGAGCTGGAGGCGATCTGCACGCGCCGCGGACTGTCGTGGAAGATCGAGGAGACGATGCGCGCGGCCGCGGCGCCGTGCAACCCCGCATGGCAGCAGCGCTGGGCGCAGGCAGTCGAGGCCGCGGGGCTGCCCGCCTTCCACATGCCGAGCGGCGCCGGCCACGACGCCATGAAGCTGCACGAGGCGATGCCGCAGGCGATGCTGTTCGTCCGCGGCGAGAACGCCGGCATCAGCCACAACCCGCTCGAGTCGAGCACCAGCGACGACATCGAGCTCGCGGTGAAGGCGTTCGCGCGCCTCCTCGAATTCCTGGCCACCGAACCTGCGGCCGTCGCCGCCCGACCATGACCGACCACGAACGCCTCGATGCCTGGATCGACGCGCACTTCGACGACGAGGTGCGCTTCCTGCAAGCCCTGGTCCAGGTGCCGACCGACACGCCGCCCGGCAACAACGCGCCGCACGCCGAACGCACCGCCGAATTGCTCGACGCGTTCGGGCTCGCCGCCGAGAAGCATCCGGTGCCGGCGGACGAGGTTCGCCGGTACGGCCTCGAGAGCCTGACCAACCTGATCGTGCGGCGCCGCTACGGCCCGGGGCCGACGATCGCCCTCAACGCCCACGGCGACGTCGTCCCGCCGGGCGAGGGCTGGAGCCACGACCCGTACGGCGGCGAGGTCCTCGACGGCAAGCTGTACGGCCGCGCCGCCGCCGTCAGCAAGAGCGACTTCGCGACCTACACGTTCGCGCTGCGCGCCCTCGAATCGCTCGGGGCGACGTTGCGCGGCGCGGTCGAACTGCATTTCACCTACGACGAGGAGTTCGGCGGCGAGCTCGGCCCCGGCTGGCTTCTCGCGCACGGCCTTACCCGCCCCGACCTGCTGCTGGCCGCCGGCTTCGCCTACCAGGTGGTCACCGCCCACAACGGCTGCCTGCAGATGGAGGTGACGGTCCACGGCCGCATGGCGCACGCCGCGATTCCCGCGACCGGCGTCGACGCGCTGCAGGGCGCTGTGGCGATCCTCAACGCCCTGTACGCGCAGAACGCCCTCTACCGGCAGACCACGTCGAAGGTGCCCGGCATCACCCACCCGTACCTCAACGTCGGCCGGATCGAAGGCGGCACGAACACCAACGTCGTTCCCGGCAAGGTCGTCTTCAAGCTCGACCGCCGCATGATCCCGGAGGAAGACCCGGCGACCGTCGAGGCTTCGATCCGCGACGTGATCGCGAGCGCGGCGGCGGCGTCGCCGGGAATCCAGGTCGAGATCCGGCGGCTGCTGCTGGCCCGTGCGCTGCAACCGATGCCGGGCAACAAGGCGCTCGTCGACGCCTTGCAGCGGCACGGCGCGACGATCTTCGGCGAACCGATCCCGACCTCGGGATCGCCGCTGTACACCGACGTGCGTCTCTACGGAGAGGCCGGCGTGCCGGCAGCGATCTACGGCGCGGGCCCGCGCACGGTGTTCGAGTCCAACGCCAAGCGCGCCGACGAGCATCTGGTGCTCGCCGACCTCCGCGGCGCGACCAAGGTGGTCGCACGTACGCTGCTCGACCTGCTGGCTGAGCGCTGAGCGCGGGCGCCGCACCGCAGCGCCGAGGGTCCCTTGCGGACGGGGGGCCGATCGGCCGACTGCCGTGCTGCCGTGCTGCCGTGCTGCCGTGGTGCCGGTTTGCCGGAACGCCGGATCGACGCGTCAGCCGGGCCATATCGACGGCGAGCGCACGTGCTCCGGACGCACGCCCCTTCCGATCACGCGGGCGAGCAGTCGCTGCAAGGGCGGCAGCGCCGTCAGCACGCGCATCGGCAGCGGCACCTCGAGGGTCTGGTCGCCGGCGCTCAGCACCGGCGCCAGCAGGTTGCGCTGGAGCTCGACCTGCAGCGCCTGCGTGACC
>JBBQCD010000081.1:0-16985 GCA_038318385.1 Burkholderiales bacterium
GTCGCCGGCACCCGACGCTGCGGCAATCCGCATGCGCTCGATCATGAAATTCTCGTTGGCGTTCTTGCCGCCGACCGCGTCGGCATCCCGGACCTTGGCCAGCGCCTCCTTGAAGCGCTGCGCCTTGATCAACTCCTGCGCTGCCTGCAGGGGGCGGCCGACTTCCGGCCGCAGCGCCTCCTGGGCGTGACCCGTCCCCAGGGCAAGCGCCAGGGCGAGGGCGGCGCCACCGCGGACGACACGCGAGCGGACGATCCCCACGTCGCGGCTACTTGACGAACTGTTCATTGCCTACCATTCCGAGCTTGGTGACGCCCAGCCGCTGCGCCGAGGCCAGCACCATCGCCACCGACTTGTACTCGACCAGCTTGTTCGGACGAATGTGAACCTCGGGCTGGTCGGGCTGGGCCGCCGCCTGCTGCAGCCGGACCTCGAGCGCGTTGCGGTCCGGCAGGGCCTCGCCGTTCCACAGCACCGTGCCGTCGAAGTCGACGTCGATGGTGACGACCACCGGCTCCTGGGTCGGCGGAGGCGGCGTGCCCGTCGGCATGTTGAGGTTGACCGAATGCAACTGCACCGGGATGGTGATGATCAGCATGATGATCAGGACCAGCATCACGTCGATCAGCGGCGTGGTGTTGATGTCCATCATCACCTCGGGTTCGTCCGAGCCACTGCTCGAGCCCACGTTCATGGCCATGTGCTTTCCTTCAGCCCTTGGGAGGCGGCTCCGTGATGAAGCTGATCTTCTGGATCGCCGCCCGCTGAGCCGCGAAGAGGACCCGCCCGATCGACTCGTAGCGGGTCTTCTCGTCGCCGCGGATGTGCACTTCGGGTTGCGGATTCATCACCGCGACCACCTTCAGCCGCTGGAACAGCGCTTCGCTGTCGGCCACCGGCTGGGCATTCCAGAAGACGTCGCCGTCCTTGCTGACGGAGATCTCGATGTTCTCCGGCTTGGTCTGCCGGGCGATGTTCGTCTCTTTCGGCAGGTTCACCGCCACCGTGTGGGTCACGACCGGAATCGTGATCAGGAAGATGATCAGCAGCACCAGCATCACGTCGACGAGCGGCGTGGTGTTGATCGCGGAGACCACTTCGTCCTCCTCCGACGAGGAGCCGATGTTCATGGCCATGGCGGGTGCCTCCCGGTCTTCAGCGCGCGCCGGCGCCGATCTTGGCGCCCATCAGCACGCCGTGCAGTTCGGCGCTGAAGCGGCGGACCTTCTCCATCGTCACCTTGTTGCGACGCACGAGCCAGTTGTAGCCCAGCACGGCCGGCACCGCGACGGCCAGGCCGATGGCGGTCATGATCAGGGCCTCGCCGACAGGCCCCGCGACCTTGTCGATCGACGCCTGTCCGGCGATGCCGATCGCGGTCAGCGCGTGATAGATGCCCCACACCGTGCCGAAGAGACCGACGAACGGCGCCGTCGAGCCGACGGTCGCCAGAAATGCCAGGCCATCCTGCAGGCGACTCTGGACGTCTTCCAGGCTGCGCTGCACGCTCATCGAAACCCAGGTGCTGCGGTCGATGTTCTCGGTCAGGGCGCCCTCGTGATGCTCGCTCGCCTCCAGCCCGCTTTCGGCGATGTAGCGAAAGGCGCTGCCTTCCTTCAAGGTCGCGACCGCACTCGTGAGATTGGCGGACCGGAAGAATGTCTTCTGGGCCGCCTTGGCCTCGCTGCCGATCTTCAGACTCTCGTAGAGCTTGGTGATGAGGATGTACCAGCTGCCCATGCTCATGATGACCAGGATCAGCAACGTCCCCCGGGCGACGAAATCACCCTGCGCCCAGAGTGCACCCAGGCCGTACGGATTGTCGACCGTCTCCTTCGAGGTGACCCCGGTCAGCGGCGTCGGTGCGGCTTCCGATGCCATCGGCGCAGCCGGCGCGGCAGGGGCCGCCGAGGAGGCGGCCGATGCGGCCGAATCCTGGGCGTGGACGACCGGTGGTGTCAGGAACGCGACGCCGACGAGGACTGCCGCGAAAACAGGGGCGAGCCGGTGAGTGAGGGTCTTGATCAATTGCATGGTTTTGATTCCGATTTTTTCGAAGGAGTGGGGACCGCCGCGAGCCGCGCTCATCATTCCAGCTTGTAGCCGAACGGCACCGTGACGACGACGTCGCGGCCTTGGCCCTGGCACTTGTATTCACCGACGATTCGAATGCTGTTGCGCGCGAATATCGGATGCGAGGCGCGCAGCGCCTTCACGTCCTTGATCTCGCCACTGGCGGTCAGCGTGAACTGGATCAGCGCATCGCCCTTCTCCAGCCCTTGGCGAATCGCATCGCGCGGGAAGCCCGCATCGCCCATCACCGTGGTGTAGTTCGAGCAGGCCACGCCCGCCGTGACCGTCGGCGGCGGGGCGGGTGCGGCCGGGGGCGGAGCCGGGGGCGCGACCGCGACCGGCGGGGGTGCGGGCGCAATCACCACCGGCGCAGGCGGCGGCGTCGGCGTGACCGCGGTGATCGTCGGCTGCGGTGGCGGCGGGGTCGCGATCTGGATCTCAGGCGGCGGAATAAACGGTGGCGGCGGCGCTTCGAGCTTCGGCGGCGGCGGCACCACGATTTCCGGCGGCGGCGGCGGCTTCTTGATCTCTTCGATCACCTTGGTCTCGATCGGGGCGCGAACGACGTCGACAACCTTCTTCGCGAGACCCGTCACCAGCGCGTAGACAACCAGCACGTGAAACAGGATGACAAGCGTGATGCCGACGAGATGTCGCCGCGGATCCGCTTGCCGCTGAGAAAAATCCATACCCTGGGATCTCCAGTCCGATGGCCCGTAAGGCGCGTGAGGTCAACGTCAAAGTGCCCGCCGGCTTTTGACCAGCGGGCACTCGAGTGACCGGTTCAGTGCGGGGGCGATCGTACCTCTTTTCGATCGCCCCTCTCACAGCCTTAGAACTTGTAGCGCGCTCCCATCGAGAAGAAGCGGCCCACGGCACCGCTGTAGTCCAGCGGGTTGTAGGACACCGCGCCGTACGTGAGTACGTCCAGAGGAGGCGTGCGGTCGAACAGGTTCTGGATGCCACCGAAGATCTCGAGCTTCGGCGTCGCCTGCCAGCGTGCGGTCAGGTCGACCGTCGTGAACGAACCGACCTTGCAACCCACCGGCGCGTCGTTGCCGTTTGCGAATGTCGTCGGGCAACCGCTCGGGTCGTTCTTGAACAGGTGGTTGTCCAGGCTCGCCCGGTAGTTCACCACCGTGGAGACGCGCCAGTTGTTGCGTTCCCAGGTGGCGCCGATGTTGACCCGATCCGCAGGGGTTCCCATGCAGTTCGTCGCATCGCAGTTGCCGTGCGTGCCGGCAAAGTCCTGCTCGCTGCCGTCGACCTCGCGACGCTTGAACGTGAACAGGTGCGTCCACTTGGCGTCGAGGGTGAGCTTGCCCATGTTGTCGCCGAGGATGAAGCGCTGCTTGCCGTCGAGGTCGAGACCGCGCACAGTCGTCCGCGAGGAATTGACGTAGTTCGCCAGCACCGCCACGATCGCACCCGGATCACCCGGAATGTTGGCAAGCGCGGTCGACGGGTCACGCGCGACCTGACCCTTCGCGATCGCCGCAGCCGTCTGCTCCTGGTTGATCTCGTTCTTCCGGATGATCTGGAAGAAGTCGAGCGCGACGCTGGTATTGGGCGTCGGGTCGAACACCATACCAAGGGTGTAGTTGCTCGATTTTTCCGGCTGCAGGTTCGGGTTCGGAGACGTGATGATCGCCACCTGGGCCGCACTGCAGGCCGTCGCCACGCCGAGGGCGCAACGAACCGGGTCCACCGCGGAAGAGAAGGCAGCGAGACCGCCCTTGCCGTTTTCCGCCGAACTCGGGGCGCGGAAGCCTTCTGCGAACGTGCCGCGCAGCGCGAGCTGGCGGAACGGCGTCCACTTCACACCGAGTTTCGGCGTGAAGGAATCGCCGACGTCGGAGTAGTGGTCGGCACGGAGGGCCGCCGACAGCTCGACGTTCTTGACGACCGGCGCCAGCACTTCGGCATAGGCCGCCGAGACCGTACGCGCGCCCTGGTAGGCCGAGTAGCCCAGGCCGATGATGTTGCCGCGATCGGTACCCGTCGTCGGGTCCAGACGCGTCGACTCGCGCCGGACTTCGCCGCCGATCGCCAGGCCCATCGCGCCCCCGGCCAGCTGGCCGATTTCGCGCGAGGCCTTGAAGTCGATCTGGGTGACTTCAGTCTTGGCGTCGTTGGAGATCGTCGGCGACAACGCAGCGTACAGCGCCGCCGAGTTCAGGTTGGCGTTCTCGCCGATGCGCCAGAAGCTGCCCGGGGGCAAGGCCGCGTAGGCGGGGCTGTTGGCGTTGGCGGACGCGACCGTCGCGGCGTTGGCAGGGTTCAGCAGCGAGAACGCAACGTCGCGCTGGATGTAGCCCGAGCGTTCGTTGGCGACCTTGTTCTGCGAATACAGCAGGGCGGTGTTGTAGTCCCACTCGCGCCAGCTGCCCTGGATGCCGGCGACGAACCGGACGAAGTCCGACTTGATGTTGCTGACACGCGGGCCGACGTCTGCGGCCAGGTAGCGAATGCGCGCGGCGGTGCCGAAATACGGGTTGTCCGGGTGCGCCGCGCCGAGGGCGACGGCCGCATTGCTGACCGGGCCACCCGGGTAGCCGACCGAACTGCTGATGCTCGAGGGTGTCGTCGAAGATTGCGACTTGTTCTCGTACAGGTTCAGTTCGGCAAACGCCGTCATGCTCGACGAGATCTTCAGGCCGCCACGGGCGAAGAAGTTGATCGAGTCCTGCGACGGCTGGATCTGGCTGTAGTCCTGCGATGCGTCGATCAGGCAGCCGCCGCCCGGATCACCCTGCTGGTGGTTGGTGAAGTTCGTGCAAGCCGCGCCCGGGAAGGTGCGGGTGAAGCCGACGCCGGCGAGGTTGCCGCGGTTGTAGTAGTCGAGCGTCACCGGATTGCGGACGTTGCCGTTGACCGCATTGCCGGAGGCGTTGTTGCTGGTGATGGCACCCGTGCCGCCGAGCGCTTCCTGGGCGCTGAAGCCGAGGTCGCGCAAGTCGGCGCGGCCGACGGCGCCACGGCCGGCGCGGTCGCGGTTCCAGATCTCGTTTTTCTTGCCGACTTCGAGGTTCAGCAGGACGTTGTAGTTCTGCTTCTCCATGTCGCCGAAACCATGGGTGAGGGTGGCGCGGGTGTCGGTGCCGTCACCGTAGCGCGACTGGCCGACGCTGCCCTTGAGGACCGTGCCCTGGAAGTCCTTGCGCAGGATGATGTTGACCACGCCGGCGATGGCGTCGGAGCCGTAAATTGCCGAACCGCCGTCCTTCAGGATTTCGACGCGCTCGACCGCTTCCAGCGGAATCATGTTCAGGTCGGCGAAGACCTTCTGGCCGTCGTCGGCCAGCCCGTACGGGGCGATCCGGCGGCCGTTGACCAGCACCAGCGTCGAGGCGGCACCGAGGCCGCGCAGCGACAGGCCCGAAGCGCCGGAGGCGAAGCCGTTGCCGAAGGTAGTGGGCACCGAACCCTGGTTGTCCACCGACAGCGTCTGCAGGAGTTCGGCGACGCTGGTCTTGCCCGAACGCTGGATCTCCTCGCGGTCGACGGTGGTGATCGGCGAGGCCGTCTCGGACTGGACCCGGCGGATGTTGGAGCCGGTGATTTCCACCTTCTCGAGGGTCTGCTGCGCGAACGCAGCCGGACCGGACAGCGCGGCGATTCCGCCGAAAGCCAGAAGCAGGCTTCTGGACAACATGGTTCTCTTGTGCATCGGGTGGACTCCTCAGGAGGGGGTTGATTAATCCAGGTCTTTGACAGTCCAGGCGACGCGCTTTGTGAACGCTTCGTGAATTTCCTGCAAAGACAAGTGCGCGGATTGTCAGTGAGTGCCTTCGGGCCGGTTCCTCAGGGTTTCACCTGATATTCGCCCCCGAGGTGCCCCAAAAGGGGCAGGGAGTACCCACCCCTCCCCGCAGAGCCCCTGTTCATGCGGTGTTCAGGCCGATCGCCGGGCGACAGGAGGCGGGCGAGAGGCCCGAAATTTTCTGCGTCGGGCGCCAGAATGTCGCCTCACGTTGGTCACATGCAACAAAGCGTGGAGAGCCCACGCCCGTACGGCGAACCGTCCGTCGCCTGCCTCAGAACGCGACAGCAGGCTCGATTCGCGGCACCGCCGCCAGGAGTTCGCGGGTATAGCCGCTCTGGGGCCTGCCGAGCACCGCACCGACCGGACCACTTTCCTCGATGCGCCCCCGGTTCATGACAGCGACCCGATCGGCGAGGTACTCGACCACGCCGATGTTGTGGGTGATGAACAGGTAGGAGACACCGAGCTCAGCCTGGAGTTCGCGCAGCAGGTTGAGGATCTGCCCCTGAACGGACACGTCCAGAGCCGACGTCGGCTCGTCGCAGACCAGCAGCCGCGGCCGCACCGCGAGCGCCCTGGCAATGGCGATGCGCTGGCGCTGGCCGCCGGAGAACTCGTGCGGATAGCGATCGAGCGCGTCGCGACGCAGGCCGACCTGGTCGAGCAGCTTGGCCACGTCGGCGCGGCGCGTCGTCGCGTCCGTGCCGACATGAAGCGCCTCGACGCCCTCCTCCAGGATGTCGCCGACGCGCATGCGCGGGTTCAGCGAGGCGTACGGATCCTGAAAGATGATCTGGATCGAGCGCCGCGCCTGGAGCAGCGCGTCGCCCTCCAGCCCGAACAGATCGGCGCCGTCCAGGAGCGCACTGCCGTCGATCCGTGCCCGCCCACGCAGCAGCTGCACGATCGCCTTGCCGGTCGTCGTCTTGCCGCAGCCGGACTCGCCGACCAGCGCCAGCGTTTCTCCGGCACGCAGTTCGAACGAGACGTCGTCGACGGCGACGAACTCGGCGCGGGTGCGCTGCAGCACTCCGCCGCGAATCGGAAAGCGCACGGTCAGGTGGCTCACCTCCAGGAGTGACGCGACGGCCAGCGCGGGCACGGCGGCAACGGGCGCAGCGGATCGAGTCGATGCCGGAAGTGACGGCTGCACCTCCGCCGCCCGTGCGCCGGACGCGTAGAGCAGGCAACGCACGCTGCTGCGGTCCACCGGGAACAATGCAGGGACGACGCCCGCACAGGCGTCGAACGCCCGATCGCAGCGATCTACGAAACGACACCCGCGAAACTCCTGCCACAGTGGCGGCACGGTTCCGGCGATCGCAGCCAGCGTGCCCCCCCGCCGGCTGGAATCGGGCAACGCCTGCAGCAGCAGCCGGGCGTACGGATGCTTCGGGGCGGCAAAGAAGTCGGCGGCGTCGGCCATTTCGACGATCTGGCCGGCGTACATCAAGGCCACGCGGTGGGCGATGCGCGAGACCACCGCGAGGTCGTGGGTGATCAGCAAAAGGCCCATGCCGTGCGCCTGCTGGAGCTCTTTCAGCAAATCGAGGATCTGCGCCTGGATCGTCACGTCGAGCGCCGTCGTCGGCTCGTCGGCGATCAGGAAGTCGGGCTCGGAGGCGAGCGTCATCGCGATCATCACGCGCTGCTTCTGTCCGCCAGAGAGCCGGAACGGGTACTCGTCGACGCGCCGTTCGGGCTCTGGAATGCCGACACGCCCGAGCCATTCGATGGCCTTGGCGCGGGCCGCCGCGCCGCGCAACGGCGTGTGCGCGACGATGGCCTCGACGATCTGGTCGCCGACCCGCATCACCGGATTCAGGCTGGTCGCCGGCTCCTGGAAGATCATGCCGATGCGCCCGCCGCGGACCGAGCGCATCGCCGACTCCGGCAGGTCGAGCATGTCGGCGCCATCGAGTTCGACGCGTCCTGCGCTGATGCGGCCGTTGTCCGGCAGCAGGCGCATCAGCGCCAGCGCCGTCATGCTCTTGCCACAACCGGATTCGCCGACCAGCGCGAACGTCTCGCCACGCGCGAGCGTCAGGCGCAAGCCGTCGAGGGCGCGAACGAGTCCGGCATCGGAATCGAGCTCGACGCTCAGCCCGTCGACGGCCAGCCTGCCGGCCGTCATCGCGCCGCGCCCCGGCCGAGTCGGGGACGAAAGCTCCGGGCGCGCGGGTCGAAGGCGTCGCGCACGCCGTCGGCGAAGAGGTTCGCCGCCAGCACCATGGCGACCATGAAGCCGAAGGCCGCCGCGAAGCTCCACCAGACCATCGGGTCGCGGCTCATCTCGCTGCGCGCGAGATTGATCATGCCGCCGAAGCTGTTCATCGACGGATCGACGCCGACGCCGACGTAAGTCAGAACCGCCTCGTAGAGGATCAGGTCCGAGAAGCTCAGCACCGTCGTGATCAGCACCAGATGCATCACGTTCGGTGCGATGTGCCGCGCCATGATGCGGGCGTGGCTGACGCCGAAGGCGGTCGCGGCCTGGACGAAGTCGAGCTCGCGCAGCTTGAGCGTCTCGCCGCGGATCAGACGGCACAGGGTCGCCCAGCCGGTGATACCGAGGATCGCGCAGAGCAGGAAGATCTTCAGGTCGGACCGCTCGCCGCCGGTCTCGAACATCTCCGGGTGCTTGTCGAGGAAGACCTGCACCATCAGCACGCAGGCAGCGATCAGCAGCACGTTCGGCACCGACGTCAACGTGGTGTAGAGGTACTGGATTGCCTCGTCGATCCAACCGCGGAAGTAGCCCGCGAGGATGCCGAGCACGAGCGCGAAAGGCAGCGTCGCCAGCGTCGCCAGCGTGCCGATGACGAAGGCCGTGCGGACACTTTTCAACGCCTGGTAGAGCACGTCGTTCCCGGTGCGGTCGGTGCCGAAGACGTGGTAGTGAGTCATCAGCGCGACGACTGGACCGCCGACGACGCAGATCCACGCCAGCGTGATCAGGGCGGCGCGAATCGGCAGCGGCGTGCGGTCCCGGGCGATGGCGCGCAAGGCCGCGCCGGTACCGCCATGACCCCCGCGGATCCGCCCGGCGATCCCGAGCGCGACCAGGGCCGCGATCGCGATTCCGCAGGCCATGCCGACGAGCGTCCGGCGCATCACGTCGGGGACCCACTCGGCGGCGTCGCGCAGGTGCGCGCCCCCATGGAGGAGGCGCGGATAGTCGCGCACCGCCGCGCCGTCGCGCTGCACGACCTCGGTGTTGAAGCCGAGGTAGGCCAACGGCGCGGAGTAGTTCGACTCGCGCGATTGCACCTGGCTCGCCATCAGCGCATCGAGCAGCGACTCGGTGCGGGTGGCGTAGAAGGTCGGCGTTCCAGGCGCAGCTCCCGCTGCGGGCGCCAGCGCGCGCCGGAAGTGCACGCTGTCGAGCAGGGTGACGAGCGCGAACAGGGCCAGCACGATGCCCGCGCACAGGGCCGGCGCATCGCGCAGGACCTTGCGCCATGTCGCGGCGAGATTGCGGTCGGTGCGAATGCGCCAGACGTAGAAGCCGAGCGCCACCACCATCGCGTAGAGGACGACATCGGTCCAGAGGAAGACGGGCTTGGGCATCGGTTTCAGGCCAGCCGAACGCGCGGATCGGCCCAGGTGTAGGCCAGATCGATCAGCACGTAGCTGGCGATGTAGAGCGCCGCGCCGAGGAACACCATCGAACGCACGATCGCAAAATCCTGACCGGTGATCGCCTCGATGACGAAAGCGCCGAGACCGGGAATGCCGAAGAAGCTCTCGAACACCAGGCTGCCGAGAAAGACGTACGGCAGGTAGGAGCCGGCGCTGGTGATGATCGGGATCAGGGCGTTCTTCAGCACGTGACGAAACAGCACCAGCGCTTCGGACAGTCCCTTGGCGCGGGCGGTGCGCACATAGTCCTTGCCGATCTCCTCGAGGAACATGGCGCGGTAGAGCCGCGCTTCGGACCCGAGCCGCGCGAGCAGCGCCAGCAGCACCGGCAGCACCAGGAACTTCGCCGCGTCGAGACCATTCGCATAGCCCGAGATCGGCACGAGATGGAGCATGCGCGAGAACAGAACCTGGCCGACGATGATGTAGAACAGGCTCGAGATCGACAGCATCACCACGCAGACGACGACGCCCCAGAAATCGATGCGACTGTGACGGAAGAACACCAGCAGCAGCGCGAACGCCGTGCTGGCGACGACCTGCAGCAGGAACAGCGGCACCGCGAGTTGCAGGCTCACGCCCATGCGCGTGCGGATCTCGTGGCCGATGTCGACGGCGTTCTGCGCATCCGAACGCCCGAAGCGGAAAGCGAAGAGCGAGATCGAGCGATCCCACAGGATGGTGTCGGTCACCTTCTCGGCGCCGGCGGCCGATGGGTTCCAGTAGAGCGGCTTGGCATAGCCGCGCTCGGCCTTCCACTTGTCGATCTGCTCCTGGGTGACGCGCTTGCCGCCGATGTTCAGGCGCGCCATGTCGTCGGGCGTGTTGACGGTGAAGAAGAGCATGAACGTCAGCAGGTTCACGCCGATCAGGATGAGCACGCCGTAGCCGAGCCGGCGGACGAGGTAGCCGAGCATGGCGTCAGGGGCCGCTGACCGGCGCCGGGCGCGGCGCCGATGTCGGCACGGTCGGACGCGCGGTCGCTCGCTGGCGCGCCCGGTAGCTGCGCCAGGCGAAACCGGCGAACACCAGCGCGGCAGCCAGCAGCACCGCCAGCGGCCAGGTGTGCGGACGGTTCCACTCGTGCTGGCGCGCGACGCGCATCACCGGGTCGACGCGGTAGTACTTGACCTCGTCGCGGATCAGGATGCTGGGCTTGCCGTTGTGCACCCAGGGCTGGAACGCGAGCGCGACGTACGGCCAGTACCCCCACGCCCACGGCGAGTCCTCGCGCACGATCGCGACCATCCGGTCGATGATGGCCTGCTTCTCCGGACCGTCGTCGAGCGTCTGCATGCGGCGGAACAGGCGGTCGTATTCGGGGTTGCTGTAGTTGGCGGTGTTCTCGCCGGCAACGGCCGCCTTCGAGTTCGGTCCGTAGAGCAGGAACAGGAAATTCTCCGCATCGGGATAGTCGGCCAGCCATCCCCACCAGAAGATCTGCTGCTTGCCCTTGAGCACCTTGTCCTGGAACTGGTTGTAGTCGGTGGCCCGGACCTCGAGCTGGATGCCGAGCTTGGCGAACTGCTTGACCATCCAGTCGATCTCGGACTTGATTTCCGGCGTCGGCGTGCGCTGGTAGTCGTAGTTGAGGACCAGCGGCTGGCCGGATTTCGCGTCGCGTCCGTTGGGATATCCGGCTTCTGCCAGCAGTCGCTTCGCGTCCTCCAGCGGACGGCGCACGACCTTGCCGTCGACGACATGATGGGTGACGGCGTTGTAGCCCGCGGGCGTGCCCTCGCGCGAGCCGAAGACCCCCGGCGGCACCGGACCGTGGGCCGCTTCGCCGCCCTTGTTCCGGAAGATCCTGCCATAGCCCTCCTCCCAGTCGATGGCGATCGACAGGGCCTGGCGCAGCTTCTTGTTGCGCACCTGGCGTTCGGGCGTGTCGCCCTTGCCGACGACCGGGTCGAGCCAGTTGAAGCCGAGGTACCAGCTGTTGATGTCGGTGGTCTGCGGAAAGCTGAAACCCCGTTCCTCGAACGACTTGCGAACGGCGGCCGAATCTTCCATGTCGGTGCGGAACTCGACCCCCCACTCCGGACGTTCGATCTCGGGCACGTCGAGGTAGCCCTGCTTGAACATCTCCTTCCTCGGCACGCGCTCCTTGATGATGATGGACTCGAACGCGTCGGCGAACGGCATCGGCTTGCCGCAGTCGGCGAGCAGCCCCGCCTCCTTGTCGCCCGGCATGCCTTCGCAGGGGTAGGTCTCGCCGTGGTAGTTCGGGTTGCGCTTCATCACGTGGCGACGGTCCTGCTGGAACTCGGTCAGCATGTAGGGGCCGGTTCCGACCGGCCAGCGAATCAGCGACAGGCCGTTGCCGGCCATGCCCGGCTGCGAGTAGAAGGCGTCGGCCTCCCAGGGAACCGGCGACGTGAAGGTCAAGGTCAGCCAGTACTTCCACTGCGGGTACTTGCCCTTGATCCGCAGGCGCAGCAGGTGCGGGTCGAGCGCCTGCGCACCGGCCAGCGGCCAGCGCCGGAAGTCCAGGAACGGCTTGTCCTGGCTCGATTCGGGCAAGCCGGCCAGCAGCTTCGCGTCCTCGGCCTTGACGAGATCGTGATACTCCTTGAGCCCGATCAGGTACTCGGAGAAGGTCGCGTAGATCGGCGTCTCGATGCGCGTGGTGGCGTGTCGCTTGAAGGCATAGACATAGTCCTCGGCGACGAGCTCGCGTGTGCCCTGCTGAGCGAAGTCCCACGGCGAGCGCTTGTCGCCGAGCTGCTCCGGGCTGAGATGGTGATAGAGATAGTGGCCCTGCGCATCCGTGGCGAAGGCGGGGTGCGGGGCGTAGCGGATGCCCTTCTTGATCGGGATGTCGTAGACGCTCTCGGCGATCGTCTCCGCGGGGGCATCGTCGGGCAGGCGCGCCCCGGACTTGTCGAGGTAGTAGGGCTTCACGACCGCCGCCGCCGCCTTCGGGATGACTTCATAGGGCCGCTTGAGGTAGTGGTACCCGTACAGCGGCTCGTAGGCGGCGAAGGTGTAGGGCGTCTCCGGATTGCTGTACGACGCCGTGGGGTCGAGGTAGCGTGGAGAACGCTCGTCGAACGAATTGAAGAGCGTGTTCGTCGCCGCTGCGCCATCGGGATAGGGACTGTTGTTGCAGCCGCCGAGCCCGCCCGCGAGGACCAGTCCTCCGGCGATCGCGATCATCCTCTTGAACGCACGACCGAACATGCGCCGCGCCCTCACCAGCCGACCAGGACGTCGCGCCCTTCGACCAGCAGTGTCACCCGGCGGCCCACAGGCAGGGTCACCTTCGTGGGCACATGGCCGAACGGCAAGCCGGTGAGGATGGGGGTCTTCGTCAGTGTCCGCAGGTGCGCGACCGCGGCCTTCAGGTCGTAGCCGCGATCGTTCGGCGACTTGCGCCAGTCGCTGAAGGCGCCCAGCAGCACGGCCTTCTGTCGGTCGACGACACCCGCCTGGTGCAGTTGCAGGAGGCCGCGCTCGATCCGGTACGGATGTTCGTTGACGTCCTCCAGGAAAAGCACCCCGCCCTTGACCTGCGGGAAATGCGGCGTGGCCAGCAACGAACTCACCATGCACAGGTTTCCGCCCCAGAGGGTGCCGCGAACACCGAGACCGTCGAAACCGCTCTCGGTGCGAAACCCCACGGCTTCGAGAGCGCCGCTCATGGCCTCGACGAAACAGCCTTCGGTCACTTCGTCGACCGCGGCTGCGCGCTTCTCGCCATGCTCCCCCGGCTCGCGGCCGAAGTCGTCACAGGCCATCGGACCCGCCCAGGAAGCGGCGCCGGCATGCGCCAGCAGGCCGAGCTGGAACGCCGTGAAGTCGCTGTGACCGATCCAGCGCGTGCCCTTGCCGACACTGCGGGCCACGAGCTTCCAGTCGATCGCGTCGAGCAGGCGTGTCAGGCCGTAGCCGCCGCGCGTGGCCATGGCAATGTCCGGCGCGCTACGGGCGACACGGTGGATCGCGTCGAGACGCACCCGATCGTCGCCGGCAAAGCGCTGGCGCTTCGCCAGGGCGCCTTCGTCGAGCGTGACGCCGTAGCCCAGTCCGGCGAGGTGCCGTGCCGCCCTCTTAAGCGGCGCCACCTGTCGGACCACGCCGCTCGGCGAGAACAGCGACAGGGACGGTTGCACCGGCGTGGCCATGATGGCGAGGTCCGGCGCCTCGGGCTCAGGGCTGCGACGCATCGGGCAGGATCTCGATCGCTTCGCCGGCGGGGATGTCGCCGGCTTCGTCAGCCGTGGCGCCTCGGGCTGCGTTGCGGCGATCTCGGTACTGACGCCGCCGTTCGGCGAAGAAGTCCTGCAGCATTCGCCCGCTCTCGGCGGCGAGCACGCCGCCCTCGACGCGGGTGTGATGATTCAGGCGCCGCTCCTCGAACAGATCGAGCACCGAGCCGGCAGCACCGGTCTTGGGATCGGCAGCGCCGAAGACGACGCGCCCGACCCGCGCGTGCAGCAGCGCCATCGCACACATCGCACACGGCTCGAGCGTCACGAACAGCTCGCACTCGGGCAGGCGGTAGTTGCCGAACAGTTGAGCGGCATGGCGAAGGGCAACGATCTCGGCGTGCGCCGTCGGATCGTGCTCGGTGATCGGCCGGTTGTAGCCCGTCGCCACCACCTGGCGCCCGCCCGGCGTGTTGCGAACGATGACCGCACCGACGGGCACCTCGCCGACCAGCAGCGCGTTCTGCGCCTGGTCGAGCGCCAGGCGCATCGTCGCTTCGTCGGCGCTCACACGGACCTCTTCACGGTCCGACCCCGGAAAAGCTCAGCGGCGGGATCCTTCACATCCGGCCCTTCACTGCAGCGCCCGGGCGTTGCGGTCGGCCCCTTGCTGCAAGGCGCGCGCGGTGTCGTCGCGCATGCGTTGCTGCAGGTTTTGCGACTCTTGCCGCACCGTCAGGCCGGAGGTTTCCGCTGCCGTTGCGGCCGGCATGCCGCCGGGAATACCGAGCGACGCGCCGTCGCGATCGCCGCCGGCGGGGGCCCTCGGGTTCGCATCGCCGGCTGGAACCACGGCACGGGTGGTGACGCTTCCATTGATCGCCTGAAGCTGCTTCTTCGCGAGCGAGCCGACGATGGCCAGCACGAGCAGCAGCGAAAGCACACCGAAGATGATTCTCATGGCTGTCTCGTCGAGATCGGAATCGGATTGGGATCGAGCAGAGTGGAAGGGGATGGATCGCGCATGGCAGCACCTCGCCTATCCGGACGTTACCTGCATCGGCGGCCTGCGGGGATGCAAACCCCGTCGACGGCGCACCGCAACTGCCAACTCCTCCAGCATCGGCACCGTCTGCGCCATGCTGATGCAGGCATCGGTGACCGACACACCGCGCTGCCGGGGTTGCCCCGGGACGATGTCCTGGCGGCCTTCCTCCAGGTTGCTCTCGATCATCAGGCCGACGATCCGGCCGTCGCCGGCGGCGATCCGCGCCGCGACATCGGCGCCAACCTCGATCTGGCGTCGATGCTGCTTGCTGCTGTTGGCATGCGACACGTCGATCATCACCTGCTCGCGCAGGCCTGCCGCCCGCAGGCTGGCGCACGCCGACTCGACCGCAGCCACGCCGTAGTTGGGTTCCCTGCCCCCGCGCAGGATGACATGGCAGTCGTCGTTGCCGCGGGTCTCGAAGATCGCGCTCTGGCCGAGCTTGGTCATCCCCATGAATGCATGCGGCGCCTGCGCCGCCAGCACGGCGTCGGCGGCCACCTTCACGCCGCCATCGGTGCCATTCTTGAAGCCGACGGGACATGAGAGGCCGCTCGCCAGCTGGCGGTGACTCGGGCTCTCGGTGGTGCGCGCGCCGATGGCGCCCCAGCTCACCAGGTCGCTGATGAACTGCGGGCTGAGCAGGTCGAGGAACTCGGTCCCCACCGGCAGGCCGACTTGGAGGATGTCCAGCAGCAGGCGGCGCGCCAGCTCCAGACCCTCGTTGATGGCGAAGCTGCCGTCGAGGTGCGGGTCGTTGATGTAGCCCTTCCAGCCCACGGTGGTGCGCGGCTTCTCGAAGTAGACGCGCATGATCGTCAGCAGCGCGTCGCCATGGCGGTCGGACTCGGCCTTGAGCTGGCGCGCGTACGCCACCGCCTCGTCGTGGTCGTGAATCGAACACGGCCCCACGACCACCAGCAGCCGGTCGTCCTGGCCGTGCAGGACGCGCGAAATCTCTCCGCGGCTGCGTTCCACCAGCATCTCGGCCTGCGGCGGGGCGGGGAACCACTCCTCCAGCAAGCCGGGCGTGATCAGCGGACGCACGGCGGCGATGCGGGTGTCGTCGATCCGGGTGGTGTCGTGGGTGGGCATCGGCGGTTCAGCCTCGCATCGCATCAGCCGGCCGACGCGACAAGGTCCGGGGCGGCCTCACTCCCACTCGATCGTTGCCGGCGGCTTCGACGACACGTCGTAGGTGACGCGGTTGATGCCGCGAACCTCGTTGATGATGCGGCTCGAGACGCGCTTCAAGAGGCTGTATGGCAGCTCCGCCCAGTCGGCGGTCATGAAATCACTGGTCTGAACCGCCCGCAACGCGACCACGTACTCGTAGGTCCGGCCGTCGCCCATCACGCCGACGCTCTTGACCGGCAGGAACACCGCGAACGCCTGGCTCGTCAGCTCGTACCAGCTCTTGCCGCTCGGGCCGTCTATGGCATTGCGCAGCTCCTCGATGAAGATCGCATCGGCGCGGCGCAGCAAATCGGCGTGCTCGCGGGTGACGGCGCCGAGGATCCGCACGCCCAGGCCCGGGCCGGGGAACGGATGGCGGTACACCATGTCGTGCGGCAGGCCGAGGGCGGCGCCGAGCTCGCGGACCTCGTCCTTGAAGAGCTCGCGCAGCGGCTCGAGCAGCTTCAGGCCGAGCGTCTCGGGCAGGCCGCCGACGTTGTGATGGCTCTTGATCGTCGTCGCCTTTTTCGTCTTGGCGCCGCCGCTCTCGATGACGTCGGGATAGATGGTGCCCTGGGCCAGCCACTTCGCCCCGGCGAGCTTCTTCGCCTCGGCCTGGAAGACCTCGACGAATTCGCGGCCGATGATCTTGCGCTTGGCCTCGGGATCGGCGACGCCTTCGAGCTCGCCGAGGAACTTGGCGCCGGCATCGACGGCGATCACGCGCGCATGCAGGCGGCCGGCAAACATCTCCATCACGGTGCGGCCCTCGTCGAGGCGCAGCAGGCCGTGATCGACGAAGACGCAGGTGAGCTGGTCGCCGATGGCGCGGTGGATCAGTGCCGCGGCGACGCTCGAGTCGACGCCACCCGACAGGCCGAGGATGACCTCTTCGGTGCCGACCTGCTCGCGAATGCGCGCGACGGCCTCCTCGACGTAGTTGCCCATCACCCAGTCCGGCTTTGCGCCGGCGATGTCGAGGACGAAGCGGTTCAGCAGGTCGCGCCCTTTCGAGGTGTGCGTCACCTCGGGGTGGAACTGCACCGCGTAGTAGCCGCGCGCCTCGTCGGCCATGCCGGCGACCGGGCAGCTCGGCGTCGAAGCCATCAGCTTGAAGCCGGGCGGCAGC
>JBBQCD010000082.1:0-16605 GCA_038318385.1 Burkholderiales bacterium
CAGCGCGGCGATGGATTCCGGCTCGTCCATCTCGCCGTCGCCGAAGAAGCCCCAGACGCGGCGCTGCTGCGCGGCGGAGGCAGGCGCGGGGAGCAGGCCGCGATGCTGCAGGTAGCGCATGAAGTGCGCCTGGTAGATGGCGTTGATCGGACCGATGCCCATCGAGCCGGTCGGGAACTGCCAGAAGTCCGGCATCAGCTGCGGGTGCGGGTACGACGTCAGGCCGCGTGCGCCACGCGCCGGTGCGGTCAGCTCCTGGCGATAGTGCGCCAGGTCTTCGGCCGAGAGGCGGCCCTCGAGGAATGCGCGGGCGTAGACGCCGGGAGCCGAGTGCGGCTGGAAGAACACCAGGTCGCCGAGCTGGCCGTTGGCCTCGGCGTCGCGGGCGCGGAAGAAATGGTTGAAGCCGACTTCGAACAGGTCGGCGGCCGAGGCGTAGCTGGCGATGTGGCCGCCGAGCTCGGCCGAGCCGCCGCTCTCGACGCGGTTGGCACGCATCACCATCGCCAGCGCATTCCAGCGCATCAGCGCGGCCAGGCGCTGCTCCATGGCCAGGTCGCCAGGGAAGGGTGGCTGGCCCTCCAGCGGGATGCTGTTGACGTACGGCGTCACCATCGACGGCAGCCAGTTCACGCCCTGGCGGCGCGCATGGGCGAGAAGCGCGTCGAGAACGAAGCGGGCGCGCGCCGGGCCATGGGCGGCAGTCAGCGCATCGAGCGCTTCGCGCCATTCCGCGGTCTCGGCCGGGTCGAGGTCAGGGGGCTCGTTCGACGGGATGGCGCCGAGGGTGCGCGTCAGGGAGAGATCGGTCATGGTGGCATCGTATCGAGCCGACGACTCCGCGTCTCGGGGTCGCGCCCTCTGAACGCTAGCATCGGTCTCTGCACGCACAGTTCGGAGGATCGACGATGCCGTTGCCGCCGCTGGAAACCACCCGCTACGCCGTCGACCGTGGCATCGCCACGATCACCCTGGACCGGCCCGACAAGCTCAATGCCTACAACGCCCGGATGCGGGTGGAGCTGGAGGCGCTGTTCGACGAGACCGATGCCGACGACGCCGTCCGGGTCGTCGTCGTCACCGGTGCCGGGCGCGCCTTCTGCGCCGGCGCCGACCTGTCCTCGGGCGGCGACACCTTCGACCGCGCCGCCCACGCAGAGGACCCGCTGCGCGCGGCGCTGCGCGTCGGCGATGTCTATCGCGACGGCGGCGGCACCACGACCCTGAGGATGTACGAGAGCCTGAAGCCGATCATCGGCGCCATCAACGGCGCCGCGGTCGGAATCGGCGTGACGATGCAGCTGCCGATGGACATCCGCATGGCGTCGAGCGCGGCGCGCTTCGGCTTCGTGTTCACGCGGCGCGGCATCACCCCCGAGGCTGCCTCGTCGTGGTTCCTGCCGCGGCTCGTCGGCATGCAGACGGCGCTGGAGTGGTGCCTGACCGGCCGCGTGTTCGGTGCCGAGGAGGCGCTGGCACGCGGCTTCGTTCGCTCGGTGCATGCGCCCGAAAAGTTGCTGCCCGCGGCCTACGCGCTCGCGCGCGAGATCGCCGACAACGCCGCGCCGGTCTCGGTCGCGCTGACGCGCCAGATGATGTGGCGCCTGTCGGCCGCGCCCCACCCGATGCACGCCCATCGTGTCGACAGCCGCGCGATCCAGTCGCGAGGGCAGGCTGCCGATGTGCGGGAAGGGGTGGGCGCGTTCCTGGAAAAACGGCCGGCGCAATTTCCCGACCGGGTCTCCGCCGACATGCCGGCTTTCTATCCGTGGTGGGACGAACCCGAGTTCGAGTGAGCGTTGCCGGGCCTGTGGCGCCCGACAGTTCAGCCGGCGTTCGACTTTCTGCCTATGCGGGCGATTGACAGAAACCGCTGGCAAGTGCCTGCCCGATAGCCGAGACTGATCTCGCATCCACTCTCGCCCTCTCTGCGGCTCCTCGAAGCGCCAGGCCGTGCGATGCCCACCATCACGTAAAGACAGGCCGGGCGATGCCCACTTCCTACAGGAGGAATTCCCATGAGCACTGAAGCCCAGTGTCCTTTCCACCAGACCGCCGGCGGCGGCACCACCAATCGCGACTGGTGGCCGAACGAACTCCGCCTCGATCTCCTGCACCAGCATTCGACCAGGTCCGACCCGATGGGTGCGGACTTCAGCTATGCCGAGGCGTTCAAGAGCCTCGACCTCGCCGCACTCAAGAAGGACCTGCATGCGTTGATGACCGACTCGCAGGATTGGTGGCCGGCGGACTTCGGCCATTACGGTCCGCTCTTCATTCGCATGGCGTGGCACAGCGCCGGGACCTATCGCATCGGTGACGGCCGTGGCGGTGCCGGGCGCGGTCAGCAGCGCTTCGCGCCGCTCAACAGCTGGCCCGACAACGTCAGCCTCGACAAGGCGCGTCGCCTGCTCTGGCCCGTCAAGCAGAAGTACGGCAACAAGATCTCATGGGCCGACCTGATCGTCCTCACCGGGAATGTCGCCCTCGAGAGCATGGGCTTCAAGACCTTCGGCTTCGCCGGCGGCCGGCCCGACGTCTGGGAACCCGACCGCGATGTCTACTGGGGCCGCGAGACGGCCTGGCTCGGCGGCGACGTCCGCTACACGCAGGGCTCGCCCGGCGTCGTCGAGGGTCACGGCGTGCTGGTCAAGGACGACGACAGCAAGGTGCCGCACACCCGCGACCTCGAGAATCCGCTCGCCGCCGTGCAGATGGGCCTCATCTACGTCAACTCCGAGGGCCCGGACGGCAATCCCGATCCGATCGCCGCGGCCAGGGACATCCGCGACACCTTCGCCCGCATGGCGATGGACGACGAGGAAACGGTCGCGCTGATCGCCGGCGGGCACACCTTCGGCAAGACCCACGGCGCCGCTCCGGCGTCGCACGTCGCCAAGGAGCCCGAGGCCTGCGACCTGGCGGAGCAGGGCTTCGGCTGGCGCAACAGCTTCGGCACCGGCAAGGGCGGCGACACGATCACCAGCGGCCTGGAAGTCACCTGGACGAGCAGGCCGACGCAGTGGACAAACGAGTTCTTCGAGAACCTGTTCGGCTTCGAGTGGGAGCTGACGAAAAGCCCGGCCGGCGCACAGCAATGGGTGGCCAAGGGCGGCGCCGGCGCCGGCAAGATCCCGCATGCCCACGACGCGGCCAAGCGTCTGCCGCCGACCATGCTGACAACCGACCTGTCGCTGCGCATGGACCCGGCCTACGAGAAGATCTCGCGCCGCTTCCTGGCCAACCCCGACCAGTTCGCCGACGCCTTCGCTCGCGCCTGGTTCAAGCTCACCCATCGCGATATGGGCCCGCGGTCGCGCTATCTCGGCCCCGAGGTTCCGGCCGAGGAGCTCCTCTGGCAGGACCCGATTCCGAAGGCCGACCACGCGCTGGTCGATGCGGCGGATGTCGCAGCGCTGAAGAAGAAGGTGCTGGCTTCGGGCTTGACGGTGCCTCAGCTCGTGTCGACGGCCTGGGCCTCGGCTTCGACCTTCCGCGGCTCCGACAAGCGCGGCGGTGCCAATGGGGCGCGGATCCGTCTTTCGCCGCAGAAGGACTGGGCCGTCAACCAGCCCGACCAGCTGGCGCCGGTGCTGGACAAGCTCGAAGGCATCCGGGCCGAGTTCAACGGCGCGGCAGCCGGCGGCAGGAAGATCTCGATGGCCGACCTGATCGTGCTGGCCGGTGGCGCAGCCGTGGAAAAGGCGGCGCTGGACGCCGGCCAGTCCGTGACCGTGCGGTTCACGCCGGGTCGCACCGACGCTTCACAGGCGCAGACCGACGTCGAATCGTTCGCCCCGCTCGAGCCCAGGGCCGACGGCTTTCGCAACTACCTCCACCTCCAGGGGCGCTACGGCGTGCCGGCAGAGGCGATGCTGATCGACAAGGCTCAGCTCCTGACGCTGACGGCACCGGAGATGACGGTGTTGCTCGGCAGCCTGCGCGTCCTCGGCGCCAATGTCGGCGCTCCGAAGCACGGCGTGTTCACCGAGCGCCCGGGAACGCTGACCAACGACTTCTTCGTCAGTCTTCTCGACATGCGGACCGAGTGGAAGGCGACGGATGGCGACGCGGCGGAGTTCGAGGGGCGAGACCGCCACAGCGGCGAACTGCGTGGGACCGGCACGCGGGTCGACCTGGTCTTCGGCTCCAACGCGCAGTTGCGCGCCCTGGCCGAGGTCTACGGCAGCGCTGACGCGCAGGCCCAGTTCACGCGGGACTTCGCCGGGGCCTGGACCAAGGTGATGGAACTGGATCGTTTCGACTGCCGCTGACGGGCAACCGCCGGCGAAATCGGACCGCGAAGGAGGGTGCGCGGCGGCCACCCGCGCCTCGCGCCTGAGTGGTCCGATAGATGTATCTATTTCATGAAGTGAGGTATATGCTTCACTCATGTGGTCCATCCTCATCATGACGCTGCCGACGCAGCCGAAGGCGGTCCGGTTGCGCATCTGGCGCAATCTGAAAGCCTTGGGATGTGCTGCGCTGCGCGATGGCGCCTACCTGCTGCCCGAGTCGCACGCGGCGTTGTTCGATCCGCTGGCAGCCGAAGTGCGCGAGCACGGCGGCACTGCCTCAGTGATGGGCCTCCTGCCGCGTGACTCAGCCCAGCGCCAGGAGATCGAGGGCCTGTTCGACCGGACGCAGGCGTATGCGTCCTGGCACGACACGGCCGCCACCCTGCACGGCGAACTGGACGCCCTCGGCGAGACCGACGCCCGGCGCCGCCTGCGCGGCATCGGCGAGGCCCTGGCCTCCTTGCAGCGGATCGACTACTACCCTGGTGCGGTGGCCATCCAGGCCGATGGCGAGATGGGCGCGCTGCGCCAAGCCCTCGACGCGCGCTTCTCGAGGGGCGAGCCGGTACCGCAATCGGCGCACGGCATCGCCCGGTTGGCGGTGGGCAGGTTCCAGGGCAAACGCTGGGCGACGCGCGCCCGGCCCTGGGTCGACCGCCTCGCCTGTGCATGGCTGATCCGGCGCTTCATCGATCGCGAGGCCCGGTTCGTCTGGCTGGCCGATCCTGCCAAAACGCCGCGCGGTGCCCTCGGCTTCGACTTCGACGGTGCCCGATTCAGCCACGTCGACACGGCCGTCACCTTCGAGGTGTTGGCGACCAGTTTCGGACTCGACGCCGATCCGAAGCTGCGGCGTGTCGCGCGGCTCGTGCACTACCTCGATGTCGGCGGGATTCCGGTGCCCGAGGCGGCCGGGCTGGAAGCCGTGCTCTCCGGCCTGCGTGAAGAGCATGCCGACGACGATCGACTGGTGCGGGCGGCCGCTGCCGTGTTCGACGCCTTCTACGCATCCCCAGTTGCGCCCGGCGCTGCCGCAGCCACATCATGACGACTATTCCTGCCATGGCGCGCGAAAGGCCCGCGGTGGCGCAGGCGCCCACACCCGTCCGCTTCCGCGAAGCCTTCGGCTTCTGGCTCAAGCTCGGCTTCATCAGCTTCGGCGGGCCGGCAGGGCAGATCGCCATCATGCACACCGAGCTGGTGGAGCGTCGGCGCTGGCTCAGCGAGAAGCGCTTCCTGCACGCACTCAACTTCTGCATGCTGCTGCCGGGCCCCGAGGCCCAGCAGCTGGCCACCTACATCGGCTGGCTGATGCACCGCACCTGGGGCGGCATCGTCGCCGGGGCGCTGTTCGTGCTGCCCTCGCTCTTCATCCTGATCGCCCTGTCGTGGATCTACCTGCGCTTCGGGGACATACCGGTCGTGGCCGGATTGTTCTACGGCATCAAGCCGGCGGTGACCGCGCTCGTCGTGCATGCGGCCCATCGCATCGGCACGCGGGCGCTGAAGAACCGCTGGATGTGGGGCATCGCCGCGGCGGCCTTCATCGCCATCTTCGCCTTCGACACGCCGTTTCCCGCCATCGTCCTGGCGGCGGGCCTCATCGGCCATCTCGGCGCGCGTCGCTGGCCTGGCGTGTTCGCGCTCGGCAGCGGCCACGGCAGCGCCCGGGCGGGCTACGGCCCGGCTCTGATCGATGACGACACGCCGACACCCCTGCATGCGCACTTTTCCCGCAGCCACCTTGCCAAGGTCGCGGCGGTCGGGATCGGTCTCTGGTTGCTCGCGATGACGGGGCTGGTGGCCACGCAGGGATGGCACGGCACGCTGACCCAGATGGGGTGGTTCTTCACGAAGGCGGCGCTGCTGACGCTCGGCGGCGCCTATGCGGTGCTGCCGTATGTCTATCAGGGTGCCGTGGAGCAGTACCAGTGGCTCGGTGGAGCGCAGATGATCGACGGTCTGGCTCTGGGTGAGACCACGCCGGGTCCGCTGATCATGGTGGTGGCGTTCGTCGGATTCGTGGGCGGCTGGGTGAAGCAGGTGTTCGGCCCCGACGCGCTGTTCCTCGGCGCAGCGTTCGCTGCCACGGTCGTCACCTTCTTCACCTTCCTGCCGTCGTTCCTGTTCATCCTGGCGGGTGGACCAGCCGTGGAGGCGACGCACGGCCAGCTCGGCTTCACGGCGCCGTTGAGCGCGGTCACGGCCGCGGTGGTCGGCGTGATCTTGAACCTGGCGCTCTTCTTCGCGTACCACGTGCTCTGGCCACGGGGTTTCGCCGGGCCGTTCGATGCGGTCTCCGCGGTCATCGCTGTCGTTGCCGCGGCGGCCCTCTTCCGCTTCAAGGTCGGCGTGCTGCCGCTGCTGGGCGCCTGCGCCGCGGCCGGTCTGGCCGTCACCTTGATGCGCCCCTTGCTAGCCTGAGGAGTACACCCATGGACGCTCGCATCCAGGAATTGCCGTTCGATGCCACCGCACTCGCCGGCCTTTCGGAGAAGCTGCTGCGCAGCCACCATCAGAACAATTACGGCGGCGCCGTCAAGCGACTCAACGCCATCCGCGCGCAGTTGGCGGACCTGCCCTTCGCCACCGCGCCGGGCTTTCTCCTCAACGGTCTGAAGCGCGAGCAACTGATCGCCACCAACTCGATGCTGTTGCACGAGCTGTACTTCGCGAGTCTCGGCGGTCCAGGCCGGGCGCAGGCACCAGTGCCGCTGGCGATGGAGCTCGCGCTCGTCGCCAGCTTCGCCAGCGCCGGCCGTTGGCGCGATGAGTTCATCGCGATGGGCAAGGCGCTCGGCGGCGGTTCGGGCTGGGTGCTGCTGGTGTTCCAGCCTCGGGACGGCTCGCTGGTCAACCAGTGGGCGGCCGACCATACGCATGCGGTGGCCGGCGGCGTACCGCTGCTCGCGCTCGACATGTACGAGCACGCCTACCACCTCGACTACGGCGCGGCGGCAGGCGCCTACGTCGATGCGTTCATGGACAACATCGACTGGGTCGGGTTGCACGCCCGATACCAGCTCGCCGTCGGCGCTGCCAGCGAGACGCTCGGGGCGACGCCGGACGAAGCCGTCGGTTACCTCGTGGTCGACGTCCGTCGTGCCGGCGTTTTCGAGGCCGCGTCTACCGTGATCGCCGGATCGATCTGGCGGGATCCCGTGGCGGTCGGTAGCTGGGCCGCCGAACTGCCCGCAGACCGCGGGGTGCTGGTGTATTGCGTTCACGGCCAGGAGGTCAGCCGAGCCGCGGTCCTGTGCCTGCGGGCCGCCGGGCTGAAGGCCCGCTACCTGCGCGGCGGCATCGAGGCCTGGAAGGTCGCGGGTCTGCCGCTCGTGGCCCGGCCTGCGGGCTGAGGGCGACGTTCGGGGCTGATCCCTGTCGCTGCCATCCGGCCGGATGGTGGAGCGGTGCTTCCCACGACTGGGGAAACCCCGAGCCCGACTGCGGTCCACCTTTCCAATAATGCATTCAAAGTTTGAATGCGAAGTTTGCCCATGAAGTTGGAATTCGGCGTCATCGATCACCTCGACCGGCAGGAGGGTGTGCCTGTCCACCAGACCTACGACAGCCGGCTGAACCTGGTGCGGAAGTACGACGCGGCGGGCTTCACCACGTTTCTGCTGACGGAGCACCACTACACGCCCCTCGGTCTGGCCCCTTCGCCGCTGATCTTCCTGGCGGCGGCGTCGCGGATCACGACGCGCATTCGCCTGGCACCGCTGGTCCTTATCCTGCCGCTGTACCACCCGTTGCGCGTCGCCAGCGAGATTTGCATGCTGGATCATCTGAGCAACGGTCGTCTGGACATCGGGCTGGGCCGCGGCATCTCGCCCTACGAACTCGCGTATTTCAATGTCAACCATCTCGAGTCGCGCGAGATCTTCGACGAGGCGCACACGGTGTTGATGGCCGCGTTGACCCAGGATGTCGTCAACTTCCGCGGCAACTACTTCAAGTTCTTCAACGTTCCGATTCAGCTCAAGCCGCTGCAACCGCGGTTGCCGATGTGGTTCCCCTGCAGCAGTCCGGAAGGCGCCCGGCAGGCCGCCTTGCACGGCGAACACACGTGCTTCCTGGCACCGGCACCGCGCGCCAGGCTCATGGCCAATGCCTACAAGCAGGCCTGGTCCGAAGCGGACCATGGTCGTCCGATGCCCAAGGTCGCCATCACGCGACACATCTACGTCGGCGAGACCGAAGCCGAGGCGCGGCGGCGCGGCATCGAGGCGCACGAGCTCTGGTATCAGCGCTTCGGCTACCTGTGGGCCAAGTTCGACCCGCGCATGCCGGCCGCCTACGACGCGGAGAAGCACATGGCCAACGGCACGCTGATCTTCGGCACGCCGGAGTCGGTCGGTGCGCGCATCGAGGAGGAGGTCGAGGCCACCGGTGCCAATTACTTCGTGACCCGCTTCGCCTTCGGTGACCTGCGGCACGAGGAAAGCATGCGTTCGCTCGAGCTGTTCACGCGCGAGGTGATGCCGCGCTTTGCGCGCTGACGGCATGGCAGTCGACCCGATTGCCGCACCCGACGCGATCGGGCCCCGTTTCCAGCGCGCGGACGCCGTGAAGGCCGTGGCCGTGTCACCGAAGCCCCTCACGCCCCTCTATGACATGCCGGCGCACCTGATTCGCCGGGCGCACCAGTACGTCACCCAGGTGTTCGAGCGGGAGATGGGCTACCTGGATATCACCGTCAGTCAACTCGGCGTGCTGATCGCCGCCCACCTGCGTCCGGCACTGCAGCAGCGCGAGCTCGCCGGCACCCTGTACTTCGACGAGGCGACCCTCGGAGGCATGGTGGGTCGGCTGGAATTGCAGGGGTACATCGAGAGGCGCAGCAGCAGCCGGTCCACCCGCGGACGCGAGATCCACCTCACCGCCGAAGGCCAGCGTTTGTACGCGAAGGCAGAGCCGCACGTGCGCAACATCCAGCGCGAGTTGCTCTCCCGCTTGACGACGCAGGAACAAGGCGAGTTCATGCGATTGCTCAGCAAGTTGATCGATGCGGACAACAGTCACCACCAACCCAGGGTCCATCCCAGCAAGGAGACAGAGAAATGAAGACGCAGCCATCCACCGTGCTTCGCCGCATCATCGCGGCCGGTGCACTCCTGGCGGCCACGACCGCCGGTGCCCAGACCACCGTGCTGCGCTTTTCCGACCTGTTTCCGACGGCCTACCCCTTCGGACAGCTGAGCGCACAGTTCGCCAAGGATGTGAAGGAGCGCACGGGCGGCAAGGTGGAAATTCAAGTGTTCCCGAGCGGAACGCTGACCCCGCCGGCGCAATGCTTCGAAGGCGTTCTGCAAGGCTTGTCGGACATCTGCCAGGCAGTGCTGGCCTACACGCCTGGCCGCTTCCCGGTCATGGAGTCAGTGGATCTGCCGGGGTATCCGACCAACAGCGGTCGGCTGACCACCCGCGTGGCAAACGAGATCTACGAGAAATTCCAGCCGAATGAACTCGACGCCGTCAAGGTTCTCTACCTCCACGCGCACCCGCCCGGTTCGATCATGACGGTGGACAAGCCCGTACGCTCGCTAGAGGACCTCAAGGGGATGAAGATCCGCTCTACCGGCCTGTCCGCGCGGATCGTCACGGCGTTGGGCGGTTCCCCCGTGAGCATGCCCATCACGCAGGCCTACGATCCGCTCAAGCGAGGGGTTCTCGACGGCACCGACGGCACGTTCAACACTCTGCGCTACTACCGCTTCGCGGAAGTCACGAAGTACACCACGATGTCGACCGACGTGGGTTACGTCTCCACCTTCGCGGTGGTGATGAACAAGGCCAAGTGGAACGCGCTGCCGCCCGACGTGCGCACAGCGCTGGATGCGGTATCGCGCGAGTACACGGCCAAGGCCGGCGAGCTGTGGGACAAGATCGAGCGGGAAGGCCTGGTCTTCGGCCAGGAAAAGGGACATCAATTCATTCGTCTGGCGCCCGCCGAGATGGAGCGCTGGCGTGCGGTGGTGATCGAGCCCCTGTACACGGATTACGCCAAGCGCGCCTCCGGGGCCGGCCTTCCCGGTGCCGAGATCGTCCAGTTCAAGCGTGACGCGATCCAGCGGAACGCGTCGGCTTTCCCGGCGCTCGAGGTTCCGGCGAAGTAGGAATGGCATCCGACGTCAGAGCCCCCGGCGGCTGGGGGCGAGCGCTGGCACGACTTGCGGACGCTTGCCTCGTCGTGGCCAAGGCGTGCATCGGCGGCATGGCGCTGCTGGTCACGATGGACGTCATCTTGCGGCTGGTCGCACGCGCCCCGATCCAGGGTGCATACGAGCTTGTCGGCCTGCTCGGGGCGCTGGCGCTCGCCGGTGCGCTGCCGCATGTTCAGCGCTCACGGGCCTTCATCGTGGTGGAGACTCTCACGGAGGCACTCAAGGGCCGGGCGCGCGCAAGGCTCCAGCGCGCCATGCTTGCCCTGGAGACGCTGTTCTTCGGCCTGCTTGCCGTGCAGTTCCTTGCCGGGACGCAGGCGATGCGCTCGTCGCAACAGGTCACCGACATCCTCCACCTTCCCGTGTGGCTCGCCTACGCCGCGATCACTGCCGGATTCGTCGCCGTCACGATGGTGTGCGCCTGGCAGCTCGTGCAGCCCCTGGGCGCAGAGGGCGACGATGTCCGCTGAGCTGGCCGGCCTGGTGGGCGTTCTCGTCGCCCTGCTGCTCATGTTCATCGGCGCCAACGTGGCCATCGCGATGGCTGCAGTGGGCATGGTCGGGGTGAGCCTGTTCGTCGGCTTGAACGTCGGCTTCGACAGTCTCGCGCCGACCATCTTCTCGCGGATCTCCAACTACGACCTGGCGGTGTTGCCGCTCTTCATCTTGATGGGGCAGCTGATGTTCGCCAGCGGCGGGGGAGAGCGGCTGTACGCGGCCGCGCGGGCCTGGATGGGGCACCTGCCTGGCGGCCTCGCCGTGGCCACCGTGGCCGCCTGCGCCGGCTTCGCGGCGATCTCCGGCTCGGCCATCGCCACGGCGGCGACGATCGGCGCGTTCGCGCTGCCGGAGATGCGCCGGGCCGGCTATCCCATGGGGTTCGCCGGGGCCACCGTGGCCGCCAGCGGCACGCTGGGCATCCTCATTCCGCCGAGTGTCACGTTCATCATCTACGGCATTCTCGTCAACGAGAGCATCGGGCGTCTCTTCATCGCCGGCATCGCGCCGGGGGTGCTCATGGCCCTCGGCTTCATCGCGGTCGTCGTCTTCATGGACCGGCGGCGCCTCGCCGGCGTCGAGCGACCTCCGGCGGCTTCCTCCCGCGAGCGGGGGCGTGCCCTCGTCGGATTGATAGAACCGGCACTGCTGCTGGCGGTGGTGATCGGTGGCATGTTCGGCGGGGTCTTCACGCCGAACGAGGCCGGCGCCATCGGCGCTGTCAGCGCGCTGATCATCGGACTCGCTCGCCGCGCGCTGTCGTGGCCGGCGATCTCGCAGGCCCTGACCGAAACGGTGGTGACCTCGGCGGTCGTGGTCTTCATCATCGCCGCCTCTGCCGTGCTCAGCACGTTCCTGACGGTCACGCGGATCCCGTTCACCCTGGCCGAAACGATCAACGCGTCCGAACTGCCGCAGTTCGTCGTGCTGGCACTGATGGTGCTCGGCTACCTCGTGGCGGGCATGGTGATGGAGATTCTCCCCGTGATCATCATCACCGCGCCGATCTTCGCGCCCATCGTCGTCAACATGGGCTACGACCTGGTGTGGTTCGGAGTCCTGATCGTGGTCCTGGGGCAGGCCGGCATGATCACGCCGCCGGTAGGCGTCAACATCTACGTGGTGCGGCGCATGCTGCCGAACACCGGGCTGGGCGAGCTGTTCCGGGCGGTCTGGCCCTTCGTCGGCGTGATGGCGGCGCTGCTGGCGGCGATGATCGCCTGGAAGGGATCGATCCGATTCTTTCTGGGCCTGTTCGAATAGGAGCGACTGCGATGGATACCTCGTTGGCCGGGGTGCTGGACGCCCGCACGGCGCTGCTTGTCGTGGACATGCAACGCGACTATTGCGTGCCCGAGGGCATCATCGGCGCGCTCGGTCACGACACCTCCCACTTTCCTGAAGTGGGTCGACGACTTGCCGCGTTCGTCGACGAGGCGCGGTCGTGGTTCGACCAGGTGGTCTTCGTCCGCACGGACTTTCCAGCCTGGCCCCGTTCGCGCGCGCAGAAGCTGCACTACGGCCGCAACGCACTGGCGCGCCAGCGCGACCCCGGCCTCACCGATTGGTACGGCGTTCAACCCGCCGCGGGCGACCCTGTGATCACCAAGGCGCGCTACTCCGCGTTTCGAGATACACAGCTCGACGCGCTGCTGCGGGCGAGCCGCATCGAGACGGTGGTCGTCTGCGGCGCCACCACGGACGTGTGCGTGGACACGACGGCACGCGACGCCTTCATGCTCGACTACGCGGTGGTCGTGCTGTCGGACTGCAGCGGTGCGTCGACACCCGAGCGCCACCGCCACGCGCTCGACATACTGGACCACTTCTTCGCCCGCGTGCACACCAGCGAGCAGGTGATCGAGGCCTTGCGCGGCACACATTCGAACTCCTTTGCAGATTGACCGGCCATGCGCTTGATCCCCGACGCGTGTCGAGAGGAGATGTGCTTCCATGCATGGAAACCCGCTTGGTGCGCGCAATCGTCTCGTCCTAGGATCGCAGACACCCGCCTCGGCGCCGGTGCCGCACCGAGCCCACCACATCACTGCCTCGCGACCTCAGGATCCTCATGACCTTCCCCGCGCCCGTCCCAGCCCCTCTGTCCCTTCGAACCAGTGCCCGGGCGATCGTCCTGAGTCTGAGCGTGATCGTCGCTGCCTGTGGCGGGAGTGATTCGAACGATACGCCGCCCGCTCCGTTGAACGTCAGTGTGCTGTCCAGCCGGCCCGACGCGGTGACCGGTGGCAGCGCGCTCGTCGACGTCGCCTTGCCCGTGGGCGTTTCGGCCTCCGGCGTGACCCTGCAGGCCAACGGCACCGACGTGAGCTCGGCGTTGTCGCCGACGGCCGACGGCATGCATCTGCGCGGTCTGGTCGCCGGCCTTCCCCTGGGCGACGCAAATCTGGTCGCCTTCGGTCCCGGTGGCGGTCTCCGCTCCGAATTGAAAGTGACGACCTCGCCGACGACCGGACCAGTCTTTTCCGGCCCTCATCTGACGCCGTTCGAATGCCGCACGACGCAGTCGGGCCTGGGCGCGCCGCTCGACGCCGATTGCTCGGCGACGACCCGCTACGACTGGTTCTATTTCACCGCCGCGGGCGCGCGCAAGCCGCTGGCCGATCCGCTGGCGGCACGGCCGGCCGACCTGACGACCGTCACCACCATCGACGGCAAGACCGTGCCCTTCATCGTGCGCGTCGAGTCGCGCACCATCAACCGCTCGATCGTCCGCATTGCCGTGCTCGACGATCCGGTCACCGCCAACGTGCTCAACGCCACCGGCTGGAACCAGCGCATCGTCTTTCGCTTCGGCGAGTCGACGGCCGCTCAGTACAACCAGGGATCGAACAGCGCCACCGACGCCGTCCGGCCCGATGACCTGCAGAACTTCGAATCCCTCAAGCGCGGCTTCGCCTACGTCGTCTCCACGCTCAACATCAACAAGGTCAACGTCAACGACGTGCTCGCGGCGGAAACCGCGATGATGATTCGCGAGCACATCGCCAAGAACTACGGGGTGCCGCGCTGGATGGTCGGCATGGGCGGCTCGGGCGGAGCGATCCAGCAAATGCTGATCGCGCAGAACTATCCCGGCATCCTCGACGGCATCATGCCCGACGCAGCCTTCCCCGACGTCTTCACCACGGCGCTCGCGGTCTCGGACTGCCGGCTGCTGAACCGCTACTTCATCGCCAATCCGGCCAGCGATGCCGTGCGCAAGGCCTTCGAAGGCCACCTGAAGGGCACCTGCGCCAGCTGGGACGCCGGCAACGGCGACGCTGTCCTGGCGACCAACGGCTCGATCAATCCGGCGTGCGGCCTGCTCGACGCGAGCAAGGTCTACAACCCGATCACCAACCCGACGGGCGCGCGTTGCACCGTCTATGACATCAACGTCAACACGCTGGGTCGCGACCCGCTCACCGGCGCCGCACGCCGGCCGCTCGACAACGTCGGCATCCAGTACGGGTTGGCTGCGTTGAAGGCAGGAACCATCACGACCACCCAGTTTCTCGACGTCAATACCGGCGTGGGCGGTTTCGACATCGACGGCAACATTGTCTCGCGTCGCACCGTGGCCGACCCACTGGCGCTGCAGCTCTCGTACGAGAAGGGTCGCATCGGCTCGGGCAGCGGCGGTCTGGCGACGGTGCCGATGCTGCATCTGCGGTACTACTCGGAGCCGGGTGCCGACATCCACACGATCTACAACGACATCAAGATCCGCGAGCAGCTGCTCAAGGCCAGCGGGCGTGCCGACAACCAGGTCATCTGGGTCTTGCCGAACCCGGCGCTCGCGCCCCTGCTCGGCCTCGGGGCCGGGCAGCAGGCGGTGCTCACGACGCTCGCCGGCAACACCTTCCTGACCCGGCTCACGCTCATGACCACGTGGCTCGACGCTATCGACGCCGACCCGGCCGCGCTGACCGCGGACAAGATCGCCCGCCTGAAGCCGGCCGAGGCGGTCGACGCCTGCTGGGGCGTGGCCGATGCCGTGCAGCACAAGGAGCCGGCAACGCTGTCGGGTCCGGGGGTGTGCAACACGCTCTATCCGAAGACCGTACCGCCGCGGATGGTCGCCGGCGAGCCGATCACCGACGACGTCGTCAAGTGCCGGCTGAAGCCGATCGACGAGAGCGACTACCTGCCGGCCGTCTTCACCGGGACCGAGAAGGTGCGACTGGCCAATCTCTTCAACGAAGGGGTCTGCGATTACAGCAAGCCCGGCGTCGCGCAGTCGCCGGTGAAGGGGACCTGGTTGCGGTACTAGGGTCTGATCAGGCGGCGAATTCGGTCAGCAGCTCGCCGGCTCGCGCGACATTCGAGCGCAAGCCGTTCTCGTCGGCGACCCGGCATCCGTTGACCCAGACGCCTCTCACCCCGACCGCGTCGGTGGTGAGGCGCGCTGCGCCGCCCGGCAGGTCATGCACGCGGCGCTTCGGCCCGCGCCCGACCGTCTTCGGGTCGAACAGCAGCAGATCCGCTGCGAAGCCTTGTCGCAGCGACCCGCGATCCCGCATCCCGAACACCGCCGCCGGATGCGATGTCAGCCGTCGCACCGCTTCTTGCATCGTCATCGCGCGCCGTTCCCGCGCCCAGTGGCCGAGCAGGTGCAGGCCGAACCCGGCGTCGTTGAAGAACGTCAGGTGCGCCCCGGCGTCGCTCAGGCTGACGATGCTCTGCGGGTGGTTCAGCATCCGGCCCACGGCCTCCTCGTCGCTGTTGAGCAGTTGCGCGGTGAAGACCGTCTGCAGGTCTTCGGCGATCGCCAGGTCGAGCATCGCATCGAGCGGGTCCTTGCCTTGCGCGGCGGCGATCTCGGCGAGGCTCTTCTGTTCAAAGGCGGCGTGCGCAGGCTGTGCCACCTCGACCACGTGGACCTTGTCCCACTCGTTGTTGAAGAGTCGGAAGGTGGTCGGTGTTCGCAGTTCGGTGCGCACGCCGTCGCGAAAGACGCGGTCGGCGAGCTTTTCCTTCAGCGCGTCACCCGACAGCGCGAGCGCGGGCTTCCAGCTCTGCAGGCCCTCCACGGGGTAGGGCGAGGCGAGGGTGAAGTCCATCGTCAGCGGACAGCACGAAACCTGGCCGAGGAGGCGATGGCCTCGCGTGTTGGCCGCGGCGATGGCGTCGAGGTCGTCGAACACGGCCTGCGGGTTGGTGCCGTTGTGCAGCAACGCGGCGACCATCACCGGTCGCCCGCTCGCCGCGGCCAGCGATTCGAGGAAGGGCACCGGCGTGTGCCCGCCCTTGGTGAGCATGTAGACGCCGCGGCCGCCTTCGCCCATGGCCTGGACCAGCGCACTCATCTCGCGATCGTCGGCCAGCCGCGACGGCATCGGCAGGCCGCCTTCGCCGTTGTGCGCCGGGCTCGTGCTGCTGGCGAAGCCTACAGCGCCGTGCGCCATCGCGTCGCGCACGATCGCCTGCATCTGCGCGATCTCGGCGTCGGTGGCGCTGCGCCGCGAGGCGTCGGCGCCCATCACATAGGTGCGCACCGACGAGTGGCCGATGTAGGCGGCCACGTTGACGACGCTGCCGTTGCGGCGCAGCTGCGCCATGTATTCGGGAAAGGTCTCGAAGCCCCAGTCGATGCCCTGGCGCAGCACGTCGAGCGACATGCCCTCCACCTGGGTCAGGTT
>JBBQCD010000083.1:0-16488 GCA_038318385.1 Burkholderiales bacterium
CTCGAAGTCTTCCTTGCGAGCGCCGCATTCAGGACAGGTCCAGTTCATCGGCACGGCTTCCCAAGCCGTTCCGGGCGCGATGCCGTGTTCCGGATCACCGGCGACCTCGTCGTAAATCCAGCCGCAGATCAGGCACATCCAAGTCTTCGGCTCACTCACGGGTCGCTCTTCGCCTTCACTACAATGCTCGCAGATTGTAGCCACGGGCCTTGGCGGAAAAGCAAGGCGTCGTAGGTACATACGCAACATTCTTCACGTTTGTCTAGAGCATTGGCCGAGGTCGCTCCAGGCCCTCTCCACGTCGATCCGACGCCCCCGCGATGACCCCCGAAATCCCGACCCCCGAAGCCGACGTCGAGGCGCTGCAGGAGCAGGCTGCGCCGGCCTGCGTGATGACGTTCAACGCCAGCGACCCGAGCGGGTCGGGCGGCGTCGCCGGCGACGTGGCGACGATCGCGGCGATGGGTGCCCACGCGCTGCCGGTCGTGACGAGCATCATCATGCGCGACACCGCCGAGGTGTTCGACCACCATCCCATCGATGCCGACGTCATCGCCGAACAGGCCCGCAGCGTCCTGGAGGACGTGACCATCAGCGCCTGGAAGGTCGGCTTCCTGGGCTCGACCGAAGGCGTCAGCGCGGTCGCGGAGATCCTCTCCGACTACCCCGACGTGCCGCTCGTGGCCTACATGCCGAATCTCTCGTGGGTCGAGGAAGACGAGCAGCAGGGCTATCTCGACGCCTTTCGCGAGCTCGTGCTGCCGCAGACCGAGGTCCTGGTCGGCAGCCACCAGACCCTCAGCGACTTCCTCCTGCCCGACTGGGAAGGCGAGCGCCCGGCATCGCCGCGCGAACTCGCCGTGGCGGCTGGCAAGCACGGCACCCGCTACGTGCTGGTCACCAGCGTGCCGCTGCCGGACCAGTTCCTCGACAACGTGCTCGCTTCGCCGCAGGGTGCGATCACCGGCGAGAAGTTCGAGCGCTTCGAGGTCAGCTTCGTCGGTGCCGGCGACACGCTCGCGGCCTCGCTGGCGGCGCTGATCGCGACCGGTGCCGACCTGCATGCAGCCGTCGGCGAGGGACTCGCCTTCCTCGACCAGGCCCTCGACGCGGGCTTTCGCCCGGGCATGGGCAATGTGATTCCGGACCGATTCTTCTGGGCCCTTCCGGCCGAGGACGAGATCGACGAGGCGCAGGAAGGAGCCGAAGGCGCCGATGCCGCAGAGGAGGCGGGCGCCGGGAAGAGTCCGCGCCATGTCCACTGAGCGTCGGCCGGATGCCGCGGAAGATTCCAGCAGTCGACTGTTCGCGCGGGCCCAGAAGGTCATTCCCGGCGGGGTGAATTCACCGGTGCGAGCGTTCCGCGCGGTCGGCGGCACGCCGCGCTTCATCGCCCGCGGTGACGGTGCGTACATGGTCGACACCGACGGCCGGCGCTACATCGACTACATCGGTTCGTGGGGACCGATGATCCTCGGCCACGGCCACCCTGCCGTCCTGGAGGCTGTTCAGAAGGCGGTGGTCGACGGCCTGTCGTTCGGCGCGCCGACCGAGCGCGAGGTCGAACTGGCCGAGAAGATCGTCGCGCTCGTTCCCGGCATCGAGCAGGTCCGCCTCGTCAGCTCGGGAACCGAAGCCGCGATGAGCGCGCTGCGCCTGGCGCGCGGCGTCACCGGCCGCAGCAAGATCATCAAGTTCGAGGGCTGCTACCACGGCCACGCCGACGCGCTGCTGGTCAAGGCCGGCTCCGGCCTGGCGACGTTCGGACATCCGACCTCCGCCGGCGTCCCGGCCGAAGTGGTCCAGCACACCCTCGTCCTGCCGTACAACGACATCCAGCAGCTCGAAGCCGCCTTCGCGCTCCACGGCGATGCGCTGGCCTGCGTGCTGATCGAGCCGATCGCCGGCAACATGAACTTCGTCCGGGCCCAGGTGCCGTTCATGCGTCGCCTGCGCGAGCTCTGCAGCGCGCACGGCGCGCTCCTCGTCCTCGACGAGGTAATGAGCGGCTTTCGGGTGGCGCTCGGCGGCGCGCAGAGCCTGTACGCGCGGGAGATCCCGGGTTTCGTGGCCGACATCGGCGTCTTCGGCAAGGTCATCGGCGGCGGCATGCCGCTGGCCGCCTTCGGCGCCCGCCGCCAGGTCATGGAACACCTCGCGCCGCTCGGCGCGGTGTACCAGGCCGGAACGCTGTCGGGCAACCCGGTGGCGACCGCCTGCGGCCTGGCGACGCTGCGGGAGATCGAGAAGCCGGGCTTCTTCGACGCCCTCGCAGCCTCGACGCGCGCCCTCGTCGACGGCCTGCTCGGCGCGGCGCACGAGGCCGGCGTTCCGCTCTGCGGCGATTGCGAGGGTGGGATGTTCGGCTTCTTCTTCGCCGACCGGCTTCCGCAGAACTACACCGAGGTCATGGCCACCGACCGCGACCGCTTCAACCGCTTCTTCCACGCCATGCTCGAACGTGGCGTCTACTTCGCGCCGGCACTGTACGAGGCCGGCTTCGTCAGCTCGGCGCACACTGCGGCCGACATTGCCGCCACCGTCGCCGCCGCCCGCCAGGCGCTCGCCTGAGCGCACCGACGCCGACCACTCCTTCGTCGCCGCGCGCAGCGCCCGCGCCCCTTCCATGCACATCCACATCCTCGGCATCTGCGGCACCTTCATGGGCGGCGTTGCCGCGCTCGGCCGCGAAGCCGGCCACCGAGTGACCGGCTGCGACGCCAATGTCTACCCGCCGATGAGCGAGCAGTTGCGCGCCCTCGGCATCGACCTCGTCGAAGGGTATGGCGTCGACCAGCTCGCGCTCGCCCCCGATCTCTTCGTGGTCGGCAACGCCATCACCCGCGGCAACCCGCTGATGGAGGCGATCCTCGACGCGGGCCTCACCTACACCAGCGGGCCGCAGTGGCTCGCCGACCATGTGCTGCCCGGGCGCCACGTGCTCGCGGTCGCCGGCACGCATGGCAAGACCACGACGACGGCGATGCTCGCCTGGATCCTCGAGACCGCCGGACGCGAGCCGGGCTTCCTCGTCGGCGGCGTTCCCGCCAACTTCGGCATCTCCGCCCGGCTCGGCAGCTGCGCGCGCGGCGCACCCTTCGTGATCGAGGCCGACGAGTACGACACCGCCTTCTTCGACAAGCGCAGCAAGTTCGTCCACTACCGCCCGCGCACCGCGATCCTCAACAACCTCGAGTACGACCACGCCGACATCTTCGAGAACCTCGCCGCGATCGAGCGCCAGTTCCATCACCTGGTGCGCACCGTGCCGTCGCAGGGCCGGCTCGTCGTCAACGCCCGCGAGGACAGCCTGCAACGCGTCCTCGACATGGGCTGCTGGAGTGGCGTGCAGCGCTTCGGCGCGCGCAAGGAAGAGCCCGGCGCCCTGCGCGCACGCGGCGAGCCCCACGCCTTCGACGTCCTGCGCGGCAGCCTGAAGATCGGACGGGTCGAGTGGACGCTCCTGGGAGAGCACAACCAGCTCAACGCGCTCGCCGCCATCGGCGCCGCCGAGCACGCCGGGGTCGCTCCCGACGTTGCGGCGAAAGCGCTCGGCGGTTTCGCCAACGTGCGGCGCCGGCTCGAACTGCGCGGCGAGGCCGGCGGAGTCGCCGTCTACGACGACTTCGCCCACCATCCGACCGCAATCCGCACCACAGTCAACGGCCTGCGCCGCAAGGTCGGGCACGAGCGCATCCTCGCGGTGTTCGAACCCCGCTCGAACACCATGAAGCTCGGCGCCGTCAAGGCGCAGTTGCCGTGGGCGCTGGAGGAGGCCGACCTGGCGTTCTGCCTTTCCGGCGGGCTCGGCTGGGATGCCGCGGCGGCGCTCAAGCCGCTCGGTGCGCAGGCCGTGGTCTGCGAGACCATCGACAAGCTCGTTGCCCGCGTCGTCGCGGCCGCGCGTCCGGGCGACCACATCCTGTGCATGAGCAATGGCGGCTTCGGCGGCATCCATGCGAAGCTGCTCGAGGCGCTCGCCGCCGCGCGACCGACCTCGCCGCCGGGGCCATGACGGCGCCGATCACGCACCTGCTCTACCTGCACGGCTTCCGCTCCTCGCCGCAGTCGACCAAGTCGCGCAAGGTCGCGGACTGGGTCGCGCACCACCGGCCGGATTTGGTCTGGAGCTGCCCGCAGCTCGATCCCTCGCCGCGCGCGGCGATGAATGGCATCCTCGAGAGGATCGAGGCCTGGCCCGCCGCAAGCATGGCGGTGATCGGCAGCTCGCTGGGCGGCTTTTATGCGACCGCCGTGGCCGAACGCAACGGCTGCAGCGCGGTGCTGTTGAACCCAGCCGTCGATCCGGCGCGCGATTTGCAGCGGCACGTCGGCGAGACGACGGCCTGGCACAGCGACGAGCCCTTCTGGTTCCGCAGCGAATACATCGCCGAACTGGCAGCGCTCGCGGTTCTGGTGCCGACCCGCCTCGAACGCTACTTCGCGATCATCGCCAAGGGCGACGAGGTGCTGTCATGGGAGGAGATGGCTGCGCGCTACCGGGGCGCACCGATGAAGCTGCTCGAAGGCAGCGACCATGCGCTCGCCGACTTCGACAGCCACTGGCCCGACGCGGTGCGCTTCCTGCGCCTCGACGTGACCTGAGCGGCGCCCTCGCGGCGCCTGAGGCCGCCCCTTCGACCCACCGGATCACCAGTGGATCAGCGTCCAGGCGACGCGCCCCCAGATCTCGCTGTTGAACCAGAACAGCATGGCCATCCAGGTCCAGTGGCGAAAGCGCCGCGCCCGTTCGATCCAGACGCTCGAGTCGGTCAGGGCGAACATCACGAACGAGAGCACCGCGCCGCCCGCTACCAGCGCCGTGATTACCCCGATGATCCAGCGGTAGATCGTCATGCCGTCCTCCCCGGGTCTAGAACCGGACCACGCGCTCGAGGAAGAGCACGGCGAAGAAGAACAGCCCGGCCGCGATGGTCCACTTCACGAGCGTGAGTCCGAGCGCGCGGTAGCGCACCTCCCCGGTCAACGCGTAGGCCACGAAGCACACCAATCCCGCGCCGAGCAGCAGCAGGACCACGGCGCGCAACAGGATCATCAAGGTGCGAGTTCACCAGGCCGGCGCGAGTTCGGCGAGTCCTGCGGGCGCCTGCGCGGCATCGTCGAAGGTGACGATCTCGTAGGCATCCGGATCCGAGAGGAGGGTGCGCAGGAGGCGGTTGTTCAGGGCGTGCCCCGACTTGAATGCGCTGTAGGCCGCCAGCAGCGGACGGCCCAGCACCTGCATGTCGCCGATGGCGTCGAGTATCTTGTGCTTGACGAACTCGTCGTCGTAGCGCAATCCTTCGCCGTTGAGCACGCGGTAGTCGTCGACGACAACCGCGTTGTCCATGCTGCCGCCGAGCGCCAGTCCGCGCGCACGCATCATCTCCACGTCCTTGGTGAAGCCGAAGGTGCGCGCTCGCGCGATCTCGTGCTTGTAGCGTCCCGAGCCCATGTCGAAGACATAACGTTGGCCGGTCTGGTCGACCGCCGGATGGTCGAACTCGATCTCGAAGGCGAGGGTGTAGCCGTCGTGAGGGTCGAGCCGTGCCCACATCAGCCGCGCACCCTCGCCTTCCCGGACCTCGACCGCGCGCTTGACGCGCAGGAAGCGCTTGGGCGCGTCCTGCAGGTCGATGCCCGCGCTCTGCAGCAGGAACACGAAGCTCGCCGCCGAGCCGTCGAGGATCGGCACTTCCTCGGCGGTGATGTCGACGTAGAGGTTGTCCAGGCCCAGGCCGGCGCAGGCCGACAGCAGGTGCTCGATCGTCCGCACCTTCGGCGCGCCCGGATCGCCGCGCGCGGACAGCGTGGTGTTGAGCCGCGTATCGGTGATCGCGAACGGCTCGACCTTGATATCGACCGGCGCCGGCAGGTCCGTGCGCCGGAAGACGATGCCGGTATCGGGCGGCGCCGGCCGCAGGGTGAGTTCCACCCGCTGCCCGCCGTGCAGGCCCACGCCGACCGCGCGGGTCAGCGCCTTCAAGGTGCGTTGGGCGAGCATGCTCCCGATTCTAGGGAGCATGCCCCGGCCTTGCCCCTTGCGGGACAAGGCCGTCAGGGCGAGGTTCAATCCGCCTGCTTGCGCAGGAAGGCCGGGATCTCGATCTCGTCCATCCCGTTGCTCGCCAGCGCGTCGACCTTGGCCGCGGCCGTGCGGCCGTTGCGCCAGACGCTCGGCGTCGTGTGGCCGCTGTAGTCGTGCGACACGGGCGCCGACGACGACAGGGTCTGGTTCAGCACCGGCAGGTTGTCGGTGCCGGTGCGCTGCGGCGCGCTGTGGACAACGCTGATCGAGGGCTGCTGCTGGACCCGGCGTTGCGGGCTCAGGCCGGTGGCGATCACCGTCACGCGCAGCTGGTCGCCGAGGCCTTCGTCGTAGGCGGTGCCGTAGATCACGTGGGCGTCGTCGGCGGCATAGCGCCGGATGCAGTTCATCGCGTTGCGGCTTTCTGCGAGCTTGAAGGTGTTGCGACTGGCCGCGATCAGCACCAGCACGCCGCGCGCGCCCGAGAGGTCGATGCCTTCGAGCAGCGGGCAGGCGACCGCCGCTTCAGCGGCCTTGTTGGCGCGGTCCGGGCCGCTGGCCGTGGCGGTGCCCATCATCGCCTTGCCGGGCTCGCTCATCACCGTCTTCACGTCCTCGAAGTCGACGTTGACGAGTCCCGGCATGTGGATGATGTCGCTGATCCCGCCGACGGCGTTCTTCAGCACGTCGTTGGCGTGCGCGAAGGCCTGGTCCTGGGTGACGTCGTCGCCGAGGACATCGAGCAGCTTGTCGTTGAGGATCACGATCAGCGAGTCGACGTTGGCCTCGAGCTCGGAGACGCCGAGGTCGGCCGACTTCATGCGACGGTTGCCTTCGAAGTCGAACGGCTTGGTGACGACGCCGACGGTGAGGATGCCCATCTCCTTGGCGACCCGCGCGATCACCGGCGCCGCGCCGGTGCCGGTGCCACCGCCCATGCCGGCGGTGATGAAGAGCATGTGCGCGCCGTCGATCGACTGGCGGATGCGGTCGACCGCCTCTTCCGCCGCCGCGCGGCCGGCTTCCGGCTTGGCGCCAGCGCCCAGACCGGTGGTGCCGAGCTGGATCAGCTGGTTCGCAGCCGACCGGTTCAAGGCCTGCGCATCCGTGTTCGCGCAGATGAAATCCACCCCCTGCACCCCTTCCTCGATCATGTGCTCGACCGCGTTGCCGCCGCCGCCGCCGACGCCGATCACCTTGATCTGCGTGCCCATGCTGAATTCCTCGATCATTTCGATAGCCATTTGTTGCTCCAATCCGTTGCAGTTGCCGTTGCGATATCGCCGTAGTTCCGCCCTACCCTGTCTTGCCTTGCGCCGGGATCGCGCCGTGCGTTGCGGTCGTCCCGATCTGTTCTTGCCGATCGCTCGTCAGGGAGGGTCGCGGCTGCCGCCGGGACCGTGCAGCACGTGGCGCCTGAGGTTGTCCATGGTGTGTCCCGTCGTCGATGTGTCAGAAGTTGCCGAGGAACCAGTCGCGCGCGCGCCCGAACAGCGTCTTGACCGAGCCGGCCTGCTGCGCGGCGCGCTGGCCGCGCGTGCGCGCGAGCCGGGCTTCCTCCAGCAGTCCCATCACCGTGGCCGAGCGCGGGTTCGCGACCATGTCGTGCAGGGCGCCGCGATAGGTCGGCGTCCCCTTTCTGACCGGCTTGAGGAAGATGTCCTCGCCGAGCTCGACCATTCCGGGCATGACCGCGGCGCCGCCGGTGATGACGATGCCCGACGACAGCAGCTCCTCGAAGCCGCTCTCGCGGATCACCTGGTGGACCAGCGAATAGATTTCCTCGATGCGCGGCTCGATCACGCCGGCGAGCGCCTGGCGGCTGAGCATCCGCGGCGGCCGGTCCCCGAGCCCCGGCACCTCGAGCTGCTCGTTCGGATCGGCGAGCAGCTGCTTGGCCACGCCGTACTCGACCTTGATCTCCTCGGCATCCTTGGTGGGGGTGCGCAGCGCCATCGCGATGTCGCTGGTGATCAGGTCCCCTGCGATCGGGATCACCGCGGTGTGGCGGATCGCGCCGTCGGTGAAGATCGCCACGTCGGTCGTGCCGGCGCCGATGTCGACGAGGGCCACTCCGAGGTCCTTCTCGTCGTCGGTCAACACCGCGTGGCTCGACGCGCTCGGGTTGAGCACCAGCTGGTCGACCTCGAGGCCGCAGCGGCGCACGCACTTGACGATGTTCTCGGCCGCACTCTGCGCGCCGGTGACGATGTGGACCTTGACCTCGAGCCGGCCGCCGCTCATGCCGATCGGCTCCTTGACCTCGTGGCCGTCGATGACGAATTCCTGCGGCTCGACCAGCAGCAGGCGCTGGTCGTTCGGGATGTTGATCGCCTTGGCGGTCTCCACGACGCGCGTCACATCGACCGGCGTCACCTCCTTGTCGCGCACGATCACCATGCCGGTGGAGTTCTGGCCGCGGATGTGGCTGCCGGTGATGCCGGTGTAGACCCGGGTGATCTTGCAGTCGGCCATCATCTCGGCCTCCTTCAAGGCCTGCTGGATCGACTGCACGGTGGCGTCGATGTTGACGACGACGCCGCGCTTCAGGCCGTGGGCCGGCGCGCTGCCGAGCCCGGCGATGCGCAGCTCGCCGTTCGGCATGACCTCGGCGACGACGGCCATCACCTTCGCGGTGCCGATGTCGAGCCCGACCACCAGATCCTTCAATTCCTTGGCCATGTCTGTCCTATTTCTTCGTGGTCTTGTCGGCGGCGCCGAGCGTCGTCGTGATGCCCTTGAGGCGCACCGCATAGCCGTCGTTGTGGCGCAGGTCGGCGTACTCCAGCGGACGCTGGTAGCGCGCCAGCACCTGCGAGAGGGTGCCGACGAAGCGCTGCGTGCGTTCGATCACCTCGTCGTCGGTGCCGCGCCCGAGCTGCAGTTCCGCGCCGCTGTCCAGCTCGGCGCGCCAGGAACCCCGGGCCGAGAGCGTCAGCGCCTCGATGCGCGCGTCTGCGCCCGCCAGTACCGGCGCGAGGCGGCCGAACAGGGCGAGCACGTGCGCCGATGTGCCATCGGGTCCGTGCAGGGTCGGCAGGCCGTCGTCCTCGACATCGCCGATGTTGGCCTCGAAGACCTCGCCGAAGCTGTTGACGAGCTTCTCGTCGGCGCCCTGGTCGGTCCAGAGTGCGACCGGGCGGTGCTCCTCGAGCCGCACCTGCAGGCGGTTCGGCCAGATCCGGTTGACGATCGCGCGGCGCACCCAGGGCACCGACTCGAAGGCGCGGCGCCCGGCGGCCAGGTCGAAGGTGAAGAAGTTGCCGGCGAGGTAAGGCGCAGCATTGGCGCGGATGGTCGAGACGCTGTTGCGTCCGACGTCGCCCTCGACCCGGATCGAGCGCAGCGCGAACTGGGGTTGGCGCGCGATCGCCATCAGCACCGTGGCCACGACCAGGATCGCTCCCATCGTCGCCAGCACAGCCGCGGTCGCGTTCATCAGCGCGATGTCGCCAGGCAGCGGCGTCGCCTGGGGACCGTTGAAGCGCGGGGTCTTCGCCATGGAGGTCAGCTCGCGTCGGGCCGGACGCTGCCACCGGTCACGGGTGCCACGGCACCGCGTTGCGGCGCCGGTGCATCGAGCGTCGCCGCGGCCAGGATATGCACGCACAGCGCCGCATACGACAGGCCGGCAGCCTGCGCCGACATCGGCACCAGCGAGTGCGAGGTCATCCCCGGCGAGGTGTTCATCTCGAGCAGGAAGGGCTTGCGGTCGGTGCGGCGCAGCATCAAGTCGGCGCGTCCCCAGCCGCGACAACCCAGGGTGCGGTACGCAGCCAGCACGAGGCGCTGGATCTCCGTTTCCTCGTCGGCGGGCAGTCCGCTCGGGCAGCGGTACTGGACGGTGTCGGTGAAGTACTTGTTCTGATAGTCGTAGGCGCCGTCGGGCGCGACGATGCGGATCACCGGCAGCGCCCGGGCGCCGGTGCCCTCGCCGAGCACCGGGCAGGTGACCTCGTCGCCGTCGATGAACTCTTCGCAGAGCACGTCGGGGTCGTAACCCGCGGCCAGGCGCACCGCATCCAGCATCTGCGAGTAGCCCTCGACCTTGGTGATGCCGATCGAGGAGCCTTCGCGCGGCGGCTTGACGATCAGCGGCAGGCCGAGTTCGTCGGGCACCGCGCGCACGCGCGCCGCGTCCTGGTCGTCGCTGGCGAGGCGCACGAAGCGTGGCGTCGGCAGGCCCTCGGCGAGCCAGACGCGCTTGGTCATGACCTTGTCCATGGCGATCGCCGAAGCCATCACGCCGCTGCCGGTGTAGGGGATGCCGAGGAGCTCGAGCGCGCCCTGAACCGTTCCGTCCTCGCCGTGGCGGCCATGGAGGGCGATGAAGCAGCGCTGGAATCCGTCGTCGCGCAGGGCGGCGAGTTCGCGCTCACCGGGATCGAAGGCATGCGCATCGACCCCGGCGCCCTGCAACGCCGCGAGCACGCCGCCGCCCGACATCAGCGAGATCTCGCGTTCTGCCGAAGTTCCGCCCATCAGCACTGCGACCTTGCCGAGGCCGCGCACGTCCACCATCGCCTGCGTCATCGCGCGCTCCCCTGCGCGAGATCGCGCAACTGCGCCGGCACCTGGCCGATCGAGCCGGCACCCATCGAGATCACGACGTCGCCGTTGCGGGCGTGCTCGGCGATCGACTGCGCCATGGCGGCGATGTCGTCGACGAAGACCGGATCGACCTTGCCGGCAACACGCAGCGCCCGCGCCAGGGCCCGGCCATCGGCGGCGACGATCGGCGCCTCCCCGGCCGGATAGACCTCGGCGAGCAGCACCAGATCGGCATTGCCGATGACCTTGACGAAATCCTCGAAGCAGTCGCGCGTGCGGGTGTAGCGATGCGGCTGGAATGCCAGCACCAGGCGCCGGTTCGGGAACGCACCCCGCGCGGCGGCGAGCGTCGCCGCCATCTCGACCGGGTGGTGGCCATAGTCGTCGATCAGCGTGTACGAGCCGCCGCCGAGGGCGGGCGCGACCGGCTGCTCGCCGTAGCGTTCGAAGCGCCGGTCGACGCCGTTGAACTCGGCGAGTCCCTTGACCACCGGTGCGTCCGGCAGCTCGAGTTCGGTGGCCACGGCGATCGCCGCCAGCGCGTTCAGGACGTTGTGGTCGCCCGGAAGGTTCAGGGTGACGGCGAGATCGGGCAGCCGCACGCCGTTGCGGCGCTGAACGGTGAAGCGCATCGTGCCGGCATCGGCGACGACATCGACGGCGCGCACCATGCAGTCGGCGCCGAAGCCGTAGGTCACGAGCGGCCGCGAGACCATCGGAATGATCGAGCGCACGCCGGCATCGTCGGCACAGACGATCGCCGCGCCGTAGAACGGCATGCGGTGGACGAAGTCGACGAAGGCCTGCTTGAGGCGGGTCACGTCGTGGCCGTAGGTCTCCATGTGGTCGGCGTCGATGTTGGTGACGACCGCCATCACCGGCATGAGGTTCAGGAACGAGGCATCGGATTCGTCCGCCTCGACGACGATGTAGTCGCCCTTGCCGAGGCGCGAATTCGCGCCGGCCGCGTTCAGGCGACCGCCGATCACGAAGGTCGGGTCGAGCCCGGCCTCGGCGAGCACGCTGGTCACCAGGCTCGTCGTCGTCGTCTTGCCGTGGGTGCCGGCGATGGCGATGCCCTGCTTCAGGCGCATCAGCTCGGCCAGCATCACCGCACGGGGCACGACCGGTACGCGCTTCGCGCGCGCCGCCATCACCTCGGGGTTGTCGGCCTTGACCGCGGTCGAGATGACCACCGCCTCGGCGCCAGCGATGTGCGCGCCGTCGTGGCCGGCGGCGATGCGGATGCCGAGCGCGGCCAGCCGCGCCGTCGTCGCGCTGCGATGCTGGTCCGAGCCGCTGACGGTGTAGCCGAGGTTGTGCAGGATCTCCGCGATACCGCTCATGCCAGCGCCGCCGATGCCCACGAAGTGGATGTGCTTGACCGCGTGCTTCATGCCGGCACCAATCCTTCGATCTCGTCGGCGACACGCGCGGCGGCGTGAGGGCGGGCGAGGTTGCGCGCCGCCGTCGCCATCTGCAGCAGCGACTCGCGAGTCAGGCCGGCGAGGAGGTCGGCGAGTCGGCGCGGCGTCAGTTCGGTCTGCGGCAGGTGCAGCCCGGCGCCGCGGCTGGCCAGCCACTCGGCGTTGTCGCGCTGGTGCGAGGTCGTGCTGACGACGAGCGGAACCAGCACCGCGGCGACGCCGGCAGCGCAGAGTTCGCTGACGGTGATGGCGCCGGCGCGGCACACGATCAGGTCGCAGTCGGCCAGTTGCGTCGCCATGTCGTCGACGAATGGCACGACTCGAGCGGGCACGCTCAGGCGCGCATAGCTCGCGCGAACGGCGTCGAGCTGGGCCGGCCCCGTCTGGTGCGTCACCGCGGGGCGGTGGTCCTCGGCGAGCAGCACGAGTGCCTGCGGCACGCAATCGTTCAGGACCGAGGCGCCTAGGCTGCCGCCCACGACCAGCAGGCGCAGCGCCCCGCCGCGGCCGGCGAAACGCTCGTCCGGCGCCGGCAGCTGCTCGATCTCCGCGCGGACCGGATTGCCGGTGACGACGGCATGCCGGGTGGCGCGCGCGGCCGCGCCCTCGAAGCCGAAGGCGACGCGCGAGGCCAGCGGCAGCAGCGCCTTGTTGCTGAGCAGCAGCGCGGCGTCGGCGTTGACGAGAACCAGCGGACGACGCAGCAGCCAGGCGGCGAGGCCCGCCGGAAAGCACAGGTAACCGCCCATGCCGAGCACGGCGCGCGCCTCGCGCCGGCGCAGCACGCCGAGGCCGCGACCGATGGCGGCGACCAGCCGGCCGACGCCGATCAGCGTATGCGCCAGCCCCTTGCCGCGCACACCCGAGAACGCCACGGTATCGAGGGCGATGCCGGTCGGTGGCACCAGGCGGTTTTCCATGCCGTGGGCGGTTCCGAGCCAGCTCACGGTCCAGCCGCGTCCCTGCATCTCGCGGGCGACGGCCAGGCCCGGAATCACATGGCCCCCCGTCCCGGCGGCGACGACGACCAGGTGCCTGGCGCTCATGCGCGACCTCCACGCATCAGCTGTCGGTTCTCGATGTCGATGCGCACGACGATGGCGAGCGCGACCACGTTCATCACGATCGCCGAGCCGCCGTAGCTCATCAGCGGCAGGGTCAGGCCCTTGGTCGGGAGGACGCCGAGGTTCACGCCCATGTTGATGAAGGCCTGCCCGGCGATCCAGATGCCGATGCCCTGCGCGAACAGCCCCGCGAAGACGCGGTCGAGGGCGACCGCCTGGCGGCCGATGTGGAAGAGGCGGCGGGCGAGCCAGAAGAACGCGACGATGACGCAGGCCACGCCGATGAAGCCGAGTTCCTCGCCGATCACCGCGAGCAGGAAGTCGGTGTGGGCTTCCGGCAGGTAGTGCAACTTCTCGACGCTCGAGCCCAGGCCCTGACCGAAGATCTCGCCACGGCCGAAGGCGATCAGCGAGTGCGACAGCTGGTAGGCCTTGCCCAGGGTGTAGCGCTCGTCCCAGGGATTGAGGTAGGCGAAGATGCGCTCGCGCCGCCATTCCGAGGTCGAGATCATCAGCACGAAGGCGCCGATCAGCACGCCGGTGATCAGCACGAACATGCGGCCGTTGACGCCGCCGAGAAAGAGGATGCCCATCGCGATGGCGGCGATGACCATGAAGGCGCCCATGTCGGGCTCGGCGAGCAGCAGCAGTCCGACCACGGCGATCGAGATGGCCATCGGCGTCACCGCGCGGAAGAAGTTCTCCTTCACGTCCATGCGGCGGACCATGTAGCCGGCGGCGTACATCGCGATCGCGACCTTGGCGAGTTCGGACGGCTGGAAGCTGATCAGCGGCATCGGAATCCAGCGCCGTGCGCCGTTCACCGGCTTGCTGACGAACGGCAGCAGCACGACGACGAGCAGCAGCAGCGAGCCGACGAAGATCCACGGCGAAGCCTTCTCCCAGAACGCGACCGGCACCTGCACCACCACCAGGCCGGCCAGGAAGGCGACGAAGATGGAGGCGATGTGGCGCGTCAGGAAGTAGGTCGGGGCGTAGCGCGAGAAACGCGGGTTGTCGGACAGGGCGATCGAGGCGCTGTACACCATCACCAGCCCGAGTGCCAGCATCGCCACCACCACCCAGACGAGGGTTCGGTCGAAGCCGAGCAGGCGCGCCGGCTGGCCGGGCTCGACGCTGATCCACTCGCGCACCGGGATGGCCTCGGCGGCGGCGCGTCCGCGCCCGCCCTTGCGCGGCGACGCGGGCGCGCCGGCCGGCCGCAGCGACGCGCCGAGCCGGGCGAACCAGGCCGCGGCGCCGTCGACGCGTTCCATCACGCTCATGCGGTCACCCCTGCGTGCTCGGCGGCGATCGCATGGACCTCGGCGACGAAGACCGCCGCCCTGTGCGGGTAGTTGCGGAACATGTCGAGGCTGGCGCAGGCCGGGCTCAGCAGGACCGCATCGCCGGAGCGCGCCTGCGCGTAGCACCAGCGGGTCGCCGCCTCGAGCGTCGGATGGCGCTCGACCACGACGCCGGCGGCGGCGATCGCCTCCTCGATGCGGCCGGCGTCGCGGCCGATCGTCGCCACGGCGCGGGCATGGCGCCGCACCGGTTCGAGCAGCGGCGTGAAGTCCTGGCCCTTGCCGTCGCCCCCGAGGATCACTGCCAGCTTGCCCGGCGCCCGATCCTCGCCGAGCCCGCAGAGCGCGGCCACGGTGGCGCCGACATTGGTGCCCTTGCTGTCGTCGTAGGCATCGACGCCGTCGATGGTGGCGACGAACTCGACGCGGTGCGGCTCGCCGCGGTACTCGCGCAGGCCGTGCAGCATCGGCGCCAGCGGGCAGCCGATGGCCGTCGCCAACGCCAGGGCAGCGAGCGCATTGGCGGCGTTGTGGCGGCCGCGCACGCGCAGCGCATCGGCCGGCATCAGGCGTTGCAGGCTCGCCTCGGCAGGCACGCCGTCGTCGCGCGCGCCGCGGCGCAGCGTCTCGTCGGCCGGCAGCGCACGCACCAGCCAGGCCATGCCGTTCTCGACGACCAGCCCGAAATCGCCGGCCGCCTGCGGCGCGCCGAGCCCGAAGCGCACGACGCGCCGCTCGAGCGGCCGCGGTCCGCGGCTCTTGACGATGCGCCCCGTCTTCGCGCTCGTCTGCGGCTTCGGCGCGCAGGCCGATGCCACCACCTCGCGCACCAAGGGATCGTCGTCGTTGACGACCATCAGCGTGCGATCGCCGAAGATCCGCGCCTTGGCTTCGGCATAGGCCGCCATCGAGCCGTGCCAGTCGAGGTGGTCCTGGGTGATGTTCAGCAGCGCCGCCGCGTGCGGCGCGAAGTCGCGCACGCCATCGAGCTGGAAGCTGGAGAGTTCGAGCACCCAGACCTCCGGCAGCGCGTCGGCGTCGAGCGCTTCGGCGAGGGTCTGCAGCATCGTCGGGCCGATGTTGCCGGCCATGGCGACGCTGCGGCCGGCGCGGCCGATCAGCTGCGCGGTCATCGCCGTCGTCGTCGTCTTGCCGTTGGTTCCGGTGACGGCGAGGACGCGGGGCGAGTAGTCGCGCGTGGCGCGGAGATCCGCGAGCGCCTGCGCGAACAGATCGAGTTCGCCGGCGATGCCGACGCCGCGCGCCAGAGCGGCTTGCAGCGGCGCCGCGATCTGCGGATCGCGGGGTGCCAGGCCGGGGCTCTTCAGCAGCAGCGTCGCGTCGCCGATCACGGCCTCGTCGAACACACCGCCCAGCAGCACCGCCTGCGGCAGGTGCTCCCCGAGCGCCGCGGCGTTCGGCGGCGCTGCGCGCGAGTCCCAGACCCGCACCCTGGCACCGCAACGTGCCGCCCAGCGGGCCATCGCCAGGCCGGACTCGCCGAGACCCAGGACGAGGACGGAGGTGTCTTTCAGGGCGTTCATGTCAGCGCAGCTTCAAGCTCGCCAGCCCGACCAGGCACAGCAGCATGGTGATGATCCAGAAGCGGACGACGACCTGCGTCTCCTTCCAGCCGGACTTCTCGAAGTGATGATGCAGCGGCGCCATCTTGAACAAGCGCCGGCCCTCGCCGTAGCGCAGCCGGGTGTACTTGAACCAGGCGACCTGGGCCATCACCGACAGCGCCTCGACGACGAAGACCCCGCCCATGATCCCGAGGACGATCTCCTGGCGCGTGATGACGGCGATGGTGCCGAGGGCGCCACCGAGCGAGAGGGCGCCGACGTCACCCATGAAGACCTGGGCCGGATGGGTGTTGAACCAGAGGAAGGCGAGGCCCGCCCCGGCCATGGCGGCGCAGAAGATCAGCAATTCGCCGGCGCCGGGGATGTAGGGAAACAGCAGGTAGCGGCTGTAGACCGAACTGCCGGTGACGTACGCGAACACGCCGAGCGCCGAGCCCACCATCACCACCGGCATGATCGCGAGCCCGTCGAGGCCGTCGGTCAGGTTCACCGCGTTGCTGGCGCCGACGATGACGAAGTACGTCA
>JBBQCD010000084.1:0-16162 GCA_038318385.1 Burkholderiales bacterium
GTTGGCCTCGGCCAGCAGCAGCCGGCCGGGATAGGTCTTGTCGAGGCGTGCGCGCAACTCCTTGATGACCGCGTGGGTCTCGCGCAGGTTCTCGTTGCTGGTGCCGTCGCGCTCGATCAGGTACGGGATCGCGTCGAGGCGGAAGCCGTCGACGCCGATCTCGAGCCAGAACTCCATCGCCTTGAAGACCGCCTCGCGCACCGCCGGGTTGTCGAAGTTCAGGTCGGGCTGGTGGCTGAAGAAGCGGTGCCAGAAGTACTGCTGGGCGACCTCGTCCCAGGTCCAGTTCGACTTCTCGGTGTCGGTGAAGATGATGCGCGTGCCGCTGTAGAGCTTGTTGTCGTCGCTCCAGACGTAGAAGTCGCGCTCCGGCGAGCCCTTCGGCGCCTTGCGCGCGGCCTGGAACCAGGGGTGCTGGTCGGAGGTGTGGTTGACGACGAGCTCGGTGATGACGCGCAGCCCGCGCCGGTGCGCCTCGACGACGAAGCCGCGGAAATCGTCGAGCGTGCCGTACGACGGGTGCAGGTTCTCGTAGTCGGAGACGTCGTAGCCGTCGTCGCGCAGCGGCGAGGGGTAGAACGGCAGCAGCCAGATGGTGTTGACGCCGAGCGACTGGACGTGGTCCAGGCGCTCGGTCAGGCCGCGGAAGTCGCCGATGCCGTCGCCGTTGGAGTCGGCGTAGGCCTTGACGTGCAGCTCGTAGATGACCGCGTCGCGATACCAGTAGGGATCGTCGGTGCCGCTCGTCTCGGGCACCGTCACGCTGAGGTCGATCTGCGGTTCTGCTTTCAAGGGCGATCCTGGGTCAGAGGAAATAGTCGAAATCGTTCTCGCGCGTCCGGTGCGCCCGGAGGTGCATCACGTGCGCCGGACTCGCCTGGGGGTCGAGACTGACATAGTTGCGCGAACCATGCCACAACCAGCGCGCGCTGCTCAGCAGGTCGTGCATCTGGTAGGTCTGGTCGGCTTCCAGGCCCAGGCTGGCGAGGTCGATCTCGACCCAGCCGCTCTGCGTGTTCTGGGGATCGAGGTTGACGATGCAGACGACGACGTCGCTGCCGTCCGCCGTCGCCCGGGTGTAGGCGATCAGCTGGTCGTTGTCGACGTTGAGGAAGACCGGCGCGCCGTCGCCCTGCAGCGCCGGATGCTCGCGCCGCGCCCGGTTCAGCACCGCGATGTAGCCGGCCAGCGAGTCGGCGCGGCCCCGGTCCCAGGCGCGGATCTCGTACTTCTCGGAATGGAGGTATTCCTCGCCGCCTTCACGCACCGGCAGGTGCTCGAGCAGCTCGAAGGCCGGACCGTAGATGCCGTAGGAGGGCGCCAGCGTCGCCGCCAGCGCGACCCGAGCCATGAACGCCGGGCGGCCGCCGTGCTGCAGGCTGATCGGCAGGATGTCGGGCGTGTTCGGCCAGACGTTCGGGCGGAAGTACTCGCGGCCCTCGCCCCCGGTCAGCTCGCTGAAGTATTCGGTCAGCTCGCGCTTGGTGTTGCGCCAGGTGAAGTAGGTGTACGACTGGCTGAAGCCGACCTTGGCGAGGCGGTGCATCACCCGTGGCCGGGTGAACGCTTCCGACAGGAAGACGAGGTCGGGGTAGCGGCCGTGCAGCCGGGCGATCGCCCACTCCCAGAAGGGGAACGCCTTGGTGTGCGGGTTGTCGACGCGAAAGACGCGCACGCCCCGCCCGGCCCAGAGCTCCATCACGCCGAGGAGGGCCTTCCACATCGCGCGCCAGTCGCTCGTCTCGAAGTCGAACGGGTAGATGTCCTGGTACTTCTTCGGCGGGTTCTCGGCGTACTGGATGCTGCCGTCGGCGCGCTTCTTGAACCACGCCGGGTGCTCCTTCACCCACGGGTGATCCGGCGCGCACTGGAAGGCGATGTCGAGCGCCAGCTCGATGCCGTGCTCGGCGGCGCGCCCGACCAGGCGCTCGAAGTCGGCGAGGGTGCCGAGATCGCCGAGGATCGCCTCGTGGCCGCCCTCGGCCGAGCCGATCGCCCACGGGCTGCCGACGTCGGTCGACGCCGGCTCGAGCGTGTTGTTGCGGCCCTTCCTGCGCGAGCGCCCGATCGGATGGATCGGCGGGAAGTAGAGGACGTCGAAGCCCATCTTCTGGATGTACGGCAGCCAGGCCTCGCAGTCGGCGAAGGTGCCGTGACGGCTGGCGTCGCCGGTCGCCGAGCGCGGGAAGAATTCGTACCAGGTCGAGTAGCGCGCGCGCTCGCGTTCGACCGCGACCTCGAGCTTGACCGGATGGGTCCAGGCGTGGCGCAGGTCGGGGTGGCGCCGGGCGATCAGGCTGCGGGCCTCGTCGAGCGCGATGCGCTTCAATTCGGCGACGTCGGCGCCGACCTCGCCGGCGCTGCGCAACTCCTCGGCCCAGGCCTCGAGCAGCGGCTTCTCGCTGCCGCTGGAGACCCGGCCCGCGGCCTCGGTAATCAATGCGGCGCCGCTCTTGGCCGCCAGGCGCACGTCGTCGGCGTCGACGCGGCGGGCGAAGTCGTGGCGCCACGACAGGAACGGGTCGACCCAGGCGCAGACGGTGTACTGCCAGCGGCCGAGCGCATCGACCTTGAAGGCGGCGCGCCAGCGGTCGTTGCCGAGCGGCGCCATCGGTGCGTTGCGCCAGGTGTCGTCGCCGGCGCGGCGCCACATCAGCGCGCAGGCGACGACGTCGTGGCCGTCGGCAAAGCACGCGGCCTCGACGGTGACGCTGTCGCCGACGACGCGCTTGATCGGGAAGCGCCCGCCATCGACGGCCGGGCCCACGTCCTCGACGATGACGCGGACACGCCCGTCGGCGAGAGCGATCGGCTCGACGCCTTGCGTCGCGCCGCTCTCGTCGGCAGCGCCGACCACGCCGGCCTTCACGAGCTTTCTCCGACGTGCTGCAGCACCAGGATGCCGAGCGGCGGCAGGTTCAGGTTCAGCGCCTGGAAGCGGCCGTGCGTGGCGATCGGCACGGTGTCGACGCCGCCGTAGTTGCCGACGCCGCTGCCGCCGTAGAGCGGCGCGTCGCTGTTCAGCACTTCCTTCCAGTGGCCGGCCGCCGGCACGCCGACGCGGTGGTTCTCGCGCGGCAGCGGCGTGAAGTTCGAGACCACCAGCAGGGTCGAGCCGTCGCGCGACTTGCGCAGGAAGCTCAGTGTGCTGGTCTCGGCGCTCTGCGCGTCGATCCACTCGAAGCCGGACGGGTTGAAGTCGATCTGGTGCAGCGCCGGCTCGTCGCGGTAAAGCCGGTTCAGGTCTTCGACCCAGCGCTGCAGGCCGCGATGCCGGTCGTGGTCGAGCGCGCCCCACTGCAGCTGGTCGTCGTGGTTCCACTCGGCGCGCTGGCCGAACTCGCCGCCCATGAAGACGAGCTTCTTGCCGGGGTGCGTCCACATGTGGCCGAACAGCAACCGCAGGTTGGCGAACTGCTGCCAGTCGTCGCCTGGCATCTTGTCGATCAGCGAGCCCTTGCCGTACACGACCTCGTCGTGCGACAGCGGCAGCATGAAGTTCTCGTTGAAGGCGTAGACCATCGAGAAGGTCAGCTGGCCGTGATGCCAGCGGCGGTGGACCGGGTCCTCCTGCATGTACTTCAGGGTGTCGTGCATCCAGCCCATGTTCCACTTCAGGCCGAAACCCAGGCCGCCGACGTAGGTCGGCCGCGAGACCATCGGCCAGGCCGTCGACTCCTCGGCGATCACCTGCACGTCGGGATGGTCGCGGTAGGCCGACTCGTTCAAGAGGCGCAGGAACGAGATCGCCTCGAGGTTCTCGCGGCCACCGAAGCGGTTCGGAATCCACTCGCCGTCCTTCCTCGAGTAGTCGAGGTAGAGCATCGAGGCGACCGCGTCGACGCGCAAGCCGTCGAGGTGGAACTCGTCGAGCCAGAAGAGGGCGCTCGACAGCAGGAAGGCGCGGACTTCGTTGCGACCGTAGTTGAAGATCAGCGAGTTCCACTCCGGGTGGAAGCCCTGGCGCGGGTCGGCGTGCTCGTAGAGATGCGTGCCGTCGAACTGCGCCAGGCCGTAGGCGTCGGACGGGAAGTGCGACGGCACCCAGTCGAGGATGACGCCGATGCCGGCCTGGTGCAGCGTGTCGACGAAGAAGCGGAAGTCCTCGGGCGTGCCGTAGCGCGAGCTGGCGGCGAAGTAGCCGGTGGTCTGGTAACCCCAGGAACCGTAGAACGGATGCTCGGTGATCGGCATCAGCTCGACGTGCGTGAAGTTCATCTTCTTCAGGTACTCGGCCAGCAGCGGCGCGACCGCGCGGTAGCCGAGCATCTCGCCGCCTTCGCCGCGGCGCCACGAGCCGAGATGCATCTCGTAGACCGACATCGGCGCGTCGAGGGCGTTGCGCGGTCCGCGCCCGGCCATCCAGCCGGCGTCGTTCCATTCCGGTGCGGGCGGATTCCAGGCGATCGAGGCCGTACCGGGCGGGATCTCGGCATGGCGTGCGAACGGGTCGGCCTTTTCCAGCACCGTGCCGTCGCGAGTGCGGATCGCATACTTGTAGCGCTGGCCGTGGACGACGCCGGGAATCTCGACTTCCCAGATGCCCGAGCCGTCGTAGCGCACCGACGCCGGGTGGCTGGCCGCCGACCAGCCGTTGAAGTCGCCGATCACGGCGACCGCCTCGGCGCTCGGCGCCCAGACGGCGAAGCGCGCGCTCTCGGCGCCGACGTGGCAGCCGAGCTTCTGGTACAGACGGGCGTGGGTACCTTCGCGAAACAGGTGCACGTCCTGCTCGCCGATGAGGTCGGCGCGCTGGGGGGCCTCGGAGCGACGATCGGGGACGGCCGGGGTCTCGGCGGCAAGGGTCGCTGGAGGAGGGGTCGCTGGAGCGGGGGTCGCTGGAGCGGGGGACGCTGGAGCGGGAGACGCTGGAGCGGGAGACGCTGGAGCGGGGGACGCTGGAGCGGGGGACGCGGCCGCGGCGGAAGGGGTGGCCTTGGCGGTTGCCGTGTCCGCCTTCTCGGCGGCGGGGGCGGCCTTGGGGGCTGCGGTGGCCCGCTTCGGCTTGGGCTTGGACTTCGGCTTGGGGACGGTCGTGGGCTCGCTCATGCGGGGCTTTCGTTTCGAGGGGGTCGTGGAATCGATAGGAGCTTCTTTCGTGCCAGGCCGTACGCTCGATACCGAAGCCGGGCAGTCCGGATGCCTCCGGAAGGACACCCTGGCCCGGCATCGAGCGTGCCTGGAAAGTCGAAGTCCCAGTTTACATGTGTACAAATGTCTCTCCGAAAGCCCGCGTGAACGACTCCGGCGTCGCCCCCCTTCTGACTGGGGTAAACCCGCGCCCGGCCGACTCGGCACGGGCCTTTCGATGACCGCGTCCGGTCGCGAAGCGCTGCCGCTGGCGCAGTTGCTCAACCATGCGGCCGATGCGGTGCAAGGGGTGCGAGCCGGCCGATCTCTGACCGAAGCGCTCGCTCACTGTCCGGCAATAGCTCGCCCGGGAACGCAGGCGATTGCCTTCGAGGTTCTCCGTCGTCTCGGTTCGGCCCAGGCGGCGCGCGCCCGGCTGGTGCCGAAGCTGCCGCCGCCGCGGGTCGACTCGCTGCTGCTGTGCGCGCTGGCACTGCTCTGGGCCGAGGACGATGCGGCCTATGCCGGCCACACGCTCGTCGACCAGGCGGTCGCGGCGATGCACGTGCGGGCGTCGAAGAGCGCCGCCTTCGTCAACGCCGTGCTGCGGCGCTTCCTGCGCGAGCGCCCGGCGATCGTCGCCGCGGTCGATCGCGACCCGGTCGGGCGCCACAACCACCCGGCCTGGTGGGTCGAGCGGCTGCGCCAGGACTGGCCCGACGACTGGGAGGCGATCCTTGCGGCCGACAACCTGCGCCCGCCGATGACCCTGCGGGTGAACGTGCGCCGGCAAAGCGCAGCCGAGTACGTGCAGCGCCTGGCGGCCGAAGGCATCGCCGCGGTCGCGCCTGGCACGGCGACTTCCGCCGTCGTCATTCTGGAAAAGCCCTGCCCGGTGGGCGCCTTGCCGGGCTTTGCGGCCGGCGACGTCTCGGTGCAGGACGCGTCTGCGCAGCGCGCCGCCCCGCTGCTGGCCGCGGGCCTGGCAGCCGGTGCCCGCGTGCTCGACGCCTGCGCCGCCCCCGGCGGCAAGACCGCGCACCTGCTCGAGATCGCCGACTGCGACCTGCTCGCGATCGACCGCGACGCCGACCGCCTGGTGCGGGTCGACGAGACCCTGGCGCGCCTCGGCCTTTCGGCGACGACGCAGGCGGCCGACGCCGCCGACCCCGGCGCCTGGTGGGACGGTCGGCCGTTCGACGCGATCCTGCTGGACGCGCCATGCAGCGCCTCGGGCATCGTTCGCCGCCACCCCGATATCCGCTGGCTGCGCCGCGGCAGCGACATCGAGGCGCTGGCGCAGGTCCAGGCGCAGCTGCTCGACGCGCTCTGGCCGCTGCTGGCACCCGGCGGGCGGCTGCTGTATTGCACCTGCTCGGTCTTTCGGGACGAGGGCGAGCGCCGGATCGACGCTTTTATGCAACGCGAAACGGCAGCAACCTTGGCGGCGTCCCCGCCGTCCCCGGGCCACCTGCTGCCACTGCCCGACAATGGGGCGATGCCCTCGGTGCCCGGCTTCAGCACCGCGCCGGACGGCTTCTTCTACGCCCTGATCGAAAAAAGACGACCCTGAATTCCGCCCCATGCACCGCGCGGCACCGGCTCAGCTTTCCTCCCGGCCCCGGATGCTGCAGTGCCCGGGGCGCCTGGCCGTGGGGTGGTGGCTGGCGCTGCTGTTCGCCGCCGGGCTGGCGCTGGCGCTCGTGCCGACCGGCGCGGCGCGCGCCGCCGACCGCGCCGAGCTGACCGCCCTCGACCTGATCCGCGACGAAGACGGCCTGTCGGTCACCTTCGCCGTGGACATCGAGCTCTCGAAGAGCGTCGACGACGCGCTGGCCAAGGGCGTGCCGCTCTTCTTCGTCGCCGAGGCCCAGGTGTTTCGCGACCGCTGGTACTGGCGCGACCGTCGCGTCGCCGACGCGGTGCGGGTCTGGCGCATCGTCTTCCAGCCGCTGACGGCCAACTACCGCGTCACCTTCGGCGGCCTGACGCAGACCTACACCACCCGCGCCGAGGCCATCGCCGCGATCAGCCGCAGCAGCCGCTGGAAGATCGCCGAGCCCGGGCAGGTCGACGACGGCCACCACTACGTCGAGTTCAGCTACCGGCTCGACACCAACCTGCTGCCGCGGCCGATGCAGATCGGCGTCTCCGGGCAGGCCGACTGGCAGCTGCAGATCCAGCGCACGCTGCGCCTGAACTGAAGGCAGGACGGGCATGAAGAAGTCGACGCGCTGGGCCTGGATCGTCGCCACGGTCGCGATGACCGGCGCCGGGCTGGTGCTCGCTTTCCTGCTGTCCATCGCCACCAACAACCCGAAGTTCTACGAACGTCATTACGTCTGGCTGTTCTGGGTCAACGTCGTCGTCGCCTCCGTGCTGGTGCTGGTGATCTGCATCGCGGCGGTGCGCCTGTTGCTGCGCGTCTCGCGCGGCAAGTTCGGCAGCCGCCTGCTGCTGAAGCTCGCCGCGATCTTCGCCCTCGTCGGCGTGGCGCCGGGACTGGTGGTCTACACCGTGAGCTACCAGTTCGTCTCGCGCAGCATCGAAAGCTGGTTCGACGTCAAGGTCGAGCGCGCACTCGACGCCGGCCTGAACCTCGGCAAGGCCACGCTCGACGGCCTGGTGAGCGACCTGGCGACGAAGACGCGCCTCGCCGCCGAGCGCCTGGGCGATTCGCCGCTGCCGGCCGAGACGCTGGCGCTGGAGCGCATCCGCGAGCAGCTCTCGGCACAGGACATCGCCATCGTCGGCGCCACCGGCCAGACGCTGCTGGCCACCGGCGGTGGCGCCTCGGTGAGCCTGATGCCCGAGCGCCCGCCGGCGGCGCTGCTGCGTCAGGCGCGCAACGCCCGCGTGACGAGCCAGCTCGAAGGCCTGGACGAGGAGCCCACCGCCGGCATCTCGAACCCTCGGGTGCGTGCGGTGGCGCTGATCCCGAGCTCCAGCTTCGTCATCGGCGAGCAGGAGCGCTACCTCGTCGTCACCCGCGGGCTGCCGCCGAGCCTGACCGCCAACGCGCTGGCGGTGCAGGCGGCCTACCGCGAGTACCAGCAGCGCGCGCTCGCGCTCGGCGGCCTGCGCAAGATGTACATCGGCACCCTGACCCTGGCGCTGGTGCTGGCGGTTTTCGGCGCGCTGCTGCTGGCGGTGGCGCTCAGCAACCAGCTCGCCCAGCCGCTGCTGCTGCTGGCCGAAGGCGTGCGCCAGGTGGCCCGCGGCGACCTGAGCGTCAAGCCCGTCTTCGCCTCGCGCGACGAGCTCGGCGGCCTGACGCGCTCGTTCGCGGCGATGACGACGCAGCTTTCCGACGCCCGCGAGCTGGTGCACCGCAGCGTCGTCCAGGTGGAAGGCGCGCGCGCCAACCTGCAGACCATCCTCGACAACCTGACCGCCGGCGTGATCGTCTTCGACCGCGAGGGCCGCATCGAGACCGTGAACCCCGGGGCCACGCGCATCGTCCGCCTGCCACTTTCGGCCTACCGCGGCCGGCGCCTCGACGAGATCGCCGCGCTCGGCCCGTTCGCCCAGGCGGTGTGGCAGCGCTTCGAGCTGCATGCCGACAGCCCCGAGGCCGGCGAGCGCGACCACTGGCAGGACAGCTTCGAGCTCACCACCACCGGCGCCGACGGCCGCGCCCGCGAGTCCATCACCCTGCTGGTGCGCGGCGCGGCCATGCCGCAGGGCGCGCGCCTGATGGTCTTCGACGACATCACCGAACTCGTCTCGGCGCAGCGCAGCGAGGCCTGGAGCGAAGTGGCGCGACGCCTGGCGCACGAGATCAAGAACCCGCTGACGCCGATCCAGCTCTCGGCCGAGCGCATCGAGCACAAACTCGGGCACAAGCTCGAAGGCGCCGACCAGGCAATGCTGGCGCGATCGGTGGCGACGATCGTCAACCAGGTGCAGTCGATGAAGGCGCTGGTCAACGAGTTCCGCGATTACGCCCGCCTGCCGGCTTCGCGCCTGGAGCCGATCGACCTGAACGCGCTGGTGCTGGAGGTGCTGGCGCTCTACGGCGAGGCCCAGGAAACCGGCCGCCTCTACGCCGACCTGGCCCAGGCGCCGCCGCTGATCGTCGGCGACACCACCCAGCTGCGCCAGGTGATCCACAACCTGGTGCAGAACGCGCTCGACGCCGTGGCCGACAAGCCCGACGGCCGCGTGCGCGTGGTCACCGAGGCGGCGAGCAATGAGCAGGGCGACATTCGGGCTCTGCGGCTGCAGGTGATCGACAACGGCCCGGGCTTCGCCGACAAGGTCTTGAAGCGCGCCTTCGAGCCCTACGTGACGACCAAGGCCAAGGGCACCGGCCTGGGCCTCGCGGTGGTGAAGAAGATCGCCGACGAGCACGGCGCGCGCGTGCGCATCGCCAACCTCAGCACGCCCACCGAGGCCGACCCCGGGGGAGTGCTGGCAAGGGGTGCGCAAGTTTCGTTATCATTTTCCAAATTCGCCCCGGCGGCGGCCCAAAAGGCCGTTGCGGCCATCGCCGCGAGCCAGGCGCACTGAGACCCCATGGCCACCATTCTTGTAGTCGATGACGAACTGGGCATACGTGCCCTGCTCTCGGAGATCCTCGCCGACGAGGGCCACACGGTAGAACTGGCCGAGAACGCCGCCGAGGCCCGCGCCTCGCGCGAGCGCGCCCGGCCCGACCTGGTGCTGCTCGACATCTGGATGCCCGACGTCGACGGCATCACGCTGCTGAAGGAATGGGGCGCCACCGGCCTGCTGTCGATGCCGGTGATCATGATGAGCGGCCACGGCACCATCGACACCGCCGTGGAAGCCACCAAGTTCGGCGCCATGGCCTTCCTGGAAAAGCCGATCACGCTGCAGAAGCTCTTGCGCGCGGTGGAGCAGGGCCTGGCCAAGCCGGCCGCCCGCACCCTGCCGGGCGCAATGAACCACAGCAGCTCCCACGCCCTGCACGCCGAACCCGGCCTGACCGTGGAAGCCGCCATGACCGGCGGCGCCATGCCGCAGCAGCCCCCGCTGATGCTCGGGCCCCAATCGGAGCAGAGCTTCGACCTCGACCGGCCGCTGCGCGAAGCGAGAGACGCCTTCGAGAAGAGCTACTTCGAGTTCCACCTGGCGCAGGAAAACGGCAGCATGACCCGCGTGGCCGAGAAGACCGGCCTGGAGCGCACCCACCTGTACCGCAAGCTCAAGCAACTGGGCGTGGACCTCTCGCGCAACAAGCGGAGCAACGCGCTGTAGGCAGGCCGTGCCGGCACCGCGCCGGGCCAGAGAGGCGCCGGGGCTCACCTATAATTTACGGTTTAGGCCAAGTAGCTCAGTTGGTAGAGCAGCGGATTGAAAATCCGCGTGTCGGTGGTTCGATTCCGCCCTTGGCCACCATCGACGCAAGCCCTTGATTCTCCACAGGATCGAGGGCTTTTTCACGTCTGGAGGACTCGCTTGCCGCTTGGATGGGTACACCAAGCTGGTACACCATGGCATCTTCGCGACCTCGTCTCAACGGCCGATCACTGAGCAGTCGGCGCTCGTTCATGGCTCAGCCCTTCAAGCACCCCTCGACGGGTAGGTACTACATCCGGCGCAACGTCCCGGCCGAGCTCCGACACGTCCTCGGACACGAGTACAAGCGATCCTTGGGGACCTGCGAAGCCGCCGAGGCCAAGGCCCGTTTCGCGGAGCACTGGGCACGCTCGGAAACCATGTTCGCCCTCGCGCGTGCACAAGCCGCTGGTCAGGAGATGATGAAGCCGGGTGATGCGGAGCAGCTAGCGGCGCGGTGGTTCTGTGCCGAACAGGAACGGCTGTGGCGGACCCGGTCCTTCGTGGACTGAATGGCGCAAGAAGGGACATCACCGATGAGGCGACAGGCGAGGAGCATGCCCTCTACACCACCTTTCGCGACTAAGCGGACGAGGACCCGGAGGTCGATTGGCAATCCGTCGTGCAGCCCACAGTCGAGCGAATGACCATCGACCTTCGCGGTCTGGCTCCCGCGCTCAAGGCACACGCGAAGGCTCGACACCTCACCGTGTCGGATTCAGCGCGCCTCGCTGTCGCCGCGGCGCTCGAATCGCCTCCACTCGATCCGGAGGTTGAGCCAGGTCATGAGCCGGGCGCGGACGCAGATCAACCGGTCAAGCTGACAGTTTGGTTGCGGCGCGGCGCGGCGCGGCGTTGCGGCCCGGCTCACCACACGCGCCGGGCATCCGGCCTCTCCGCCTGCCTCGCAATTTCGGGTCATCCGTTCTTGGAGGACGGCTCGGGTTGGGATGGGTTTATGCCACTGCTTGAACTCGAGCGGCGTCAATACCCGAGGCAGGTCAGCTTCCGTTTCGCCTTGGCCAGTCGTCCGTCGGACTACGAATTGCGTGCGCGTGCTCGCGTTGCAAGGTGGCACGGACGCTCCGCTGCCGCGGACATCACCCCAACACGCCACCGACTGCACTCCCGCAGGGGCCTGCTCGGCTCACCCGTGGACGCGCTCGAGCAGGCTGACGCAGGCCACCGCTTCCTCGATGCCGTGCAGTCCGCCGCCGTTCTCCGCCAGGGCGATGCGGGCGCCAGGCACCTGGCGTGCGCCAGCCTCGCCGCGCAGCTGCGTCACCAGCTCGTGGATCTGTCCGAGTCCGGTGGCGCCGATCGGATGGCCCTTGGACTCGAGCCCGCCGGAGGGGTTGACGGGCAGGCGGCCGCCCAGCGCCGTCTCGCCGCGCTCGGCCATCGCACCGCCCTCGCCGTAGGCACAGAAGCCGCAGTTCTCGACCTGGATGACCTCGCCGACGGCGGTGGCGTCGTGCACCTCGGCGACGCTGACGTCGGCGGGGCCGATGCCGGCCCGCTCGTAGGCCCGCCGGGCGGCCAGCGCGCTGCAGTGCAGATGGACATCGGCGGCGTCGCGGTCGCTGCCCGACTGCACCACCACCGCCAGCACGCGGACGGCGCGCTTCGGATCGAGGCCGTGCCGCTTGAGGCCTTCGGTCGTGGCCAGCAGCACTGCGGCGGCGCCGTCGGAGACCGGCGAGCACATCGGCAGGGTCAGTGGCCAGGTGATGGGCGGCGCCGCCAGCACTTCGTCGATGGTGAACGGCTTGCGGTACTGCGACCGCGGGTTGTGTTCCGAGTGCCGGTGGTTCTTGGCGGCGACCGCGGCGAGTTGGCGCTGCGTCGTGCCGAAGCGCTGCATATGGTAGCGCGCGAACGCGGCGTAGACGTCCATGAAGACGCTGTAGGGCTTGTCGGAACGGCTGCCCGGTGGCGGCTCGACGCCGTCGCCCAGCTGCAGCAGCCGGGCCGCGATCGCCTCGCGATCGGCCACGTCCCAGGCGCCGTCGAAGGCCGAGAACATGAGGTCGCGGTCACTGGACACCATCTTCTCGGCGCCGACCGCCAGGGCGACGTCGGCGTCGCCCGCCTTCAGGGCGGTCACCGCCAGCTGCAGCGCCGTGCTGCCGCTGGCGCAGGCGTTCTCGACGTTGACCACCGGGATGCCGGAAATGCCCATGCTGCGCATCGCGATCTCGCCACGGATCATGTGCTGGCGCTCCATGTGACCCTGGGTGGCGTTGGCGAAGTAGGCCGCCTGGATGGCCGATGGCGGCAGGCCGGCGTCGGCCAGCGCCTCGTCGACCGCGGCACGGGTCAGCGCCTTGACGTCGAGCGTCGGGTGGCGGCCGAACGGCGTCATGCCGACGCCGACGACGTAGACGGGATCGGAATTCATCGCGAGCCGCTCACAGGGCCGAGATGCCGCCAGTCATGCTGATCGCCTGGCCGGTGATCTTGGCCGCCGCCGGCGAGGCGAGATAGACGGCGAGGCCGGCCAGCTCGTCCTTGGTGACGATGCCGAGCGCCGCCATCTTCTCCGCCTTGGCGAACATCTTGCCGGAGAACGGATCGGCCATGACCTTGTCGAAATGCTCTGTGCCGCTGGTCATCGAGGGCGTCAGCACGTTGGCGCGGATGCCGTCGCGCTTGCCTTCGACCGCCAGCGCCCGGGTGAACATGACGATGCCGGCCATCGCCGCGCCGATCACGCTCTCGCCCGGCGTCGGCAGTTTGGCGGCGTCGGAGGCGATGTTGATGATGGTGCCGCGGCCGGCGGCGCGCATGTGGGGCAGCGCCGCCGCGCAGCAGAGGAGCTGCGCGAACAGGCAGCGCTCGAGGATGCCGGGGATCTCCTCGAGTGCCGTTCGGTAGAGCAGCTTCGGCAGGTCGTTGCCGCCGGTCGAGTTGACCAGGATGTCGATGCGGCCGAGCTCCGCCATCGCCTCGGCCATCACCGCCTGCGCGGTCTCCGGCCGGGCGACGTCGCCGGTCGCGACGGCGACGCGCGCAGCCGGATACCTCTCCTGGATCTCGCGTCGGGCGTTCTCCGCCCGCTCGCGGTTGCGCCCGTTGATCAGGACGCCTGCCGCGCCCGCGGCCAGCAGCGCTTCGGCGCAGGCGCGCCCGATGCCTGCCGTGCCGCCGGTGACCACCGCCATCGACCCGCTCAGTGTGGCGTTCAACATGTGCGCTCCGTTCATGAGGAAAGTATGCGTCGGGCCAGGCGCAGGTGCGGCGCGTCCACCATCCGGCCGTCGACCACCGCCAGGCCGCCATCGTGCAGCGCGGCGACGACGCGGCCGGCCCATGCGCGCTCTTCGGCCGTGGCCGCGAACGTCGCGTTGATCGGGCCGACCTGGTCGGGATGGATCGCCGCCTTGGCGGCGAAGCCGTCGGCGCGCGCCTCGGCGCACTCCGCCGCCAGCGCCTCGGCATCGCGGAAATCGACGCGCACGGCGTCGATGGCGATGCATTCCGTGGCCGCGGCGGCGAGCAGGGTCAGGCTGCGGGCCAGGCGGAACGGTGCCCGGTACGCGCCCCCGGCGTCGCGATTGCGGGCCACGCCGAGGTCGCCGGCAAGGTCTTCGCCGCCCCACATCATGCCGGCGAGCCGCGCCACCGGCTTGCGGAATTCACCCAGCGACAGTACCGACGCGGCGGTCTCGGTGACGATGGCGACGATGGCCAGGCGGCCCTCTGGCACGCCGCCGGCGGCCTCGACGGCCGAGAGCGACTGTGCGAGGCGTTCGAGGTCGGCCGGGCCGCAGGCCTTGGGCAGCACGACGCCCGCCAGGGCCGCGGCGGGCAGGGCGGCGAGATCGGCGGCAAAGTGCGCGGAGGCCAGCGCGTTCACGCGGACCCAGCAACGCGCCGCCGGCGGTCGGGCGGCGGACAGCGCGGCCACCGTCGCTTCGCGTGCCGCGGCCTTGGCGGTCGGCGCCACCGCGTCTTCCCAATCGAGGATCAGCGCGTCGGCATCGCCGGCCAGGGCGCGCTCGATCTTGCGCGCGCTGTCGCCGGGGACGAAGAGCCAGGAACGCGCCGCGATCACTTCGGCAAACGGTGCATGAAGGCCGAGCGCGTGCAGCGCGCCACCTCGACGTCGTCCTGGTTCCAGGCGTGGTGCATGAACTCGACGATGCCGGCCTCGGGCCGCGATTGGCTCTTGCGCAGCGAGATCACCTCGGTGGTCACGCGCAGGGTATCGCCCTGGAACACCGGCGCCGGAAACAGCACCTCCTTCATGCCGAGGTTGGCGATCGTCGTGCGCAGCGTGGTCTCGGCGACCGAGATGCCGATCATCAGGCCGAGCGTGAACAGGCTGTTGACCAGCGGCCGTCCGAACTCGGTCTTCGCCGCGTAGTGGGCATCGATGTGCAGCGGCTGCGGGTTCAGCGTCATGGTCGAGAACTGGACGTTGTCCCACTCGGTGACGGTGCGGGTCAGGGCATGCTCGAAGCGCATGCCGACGGTGAACTCCTCGAAATACAGTCCGCGCACGAAGGCTCCTCGAGAGTTGGCGATCAGCTCGCTTCGGATGCGGCAGCGGCCGTCGTGTCGAGCGGCGCCAGCTCGACCAGCGTGCGGCCGCGGGGCACGATCTCGCCGACCTCGCAGCGCACGGCGGCGATGGTGCCGGCGCGCGGCGCGGCCAGCGGGAAGATCAGCTTCATCGCTTCCATCACGACCAGCACGTCACCGGCCTCGACCGTGTCGCCAGCCGCGACATGGATGGTGGTCACGGCGCCCGGCATCTCCGAGACGACGACGCTGCCCTGGGTGCCGGCCTGCGCCGCGACGCGCGCCAGCGCCTCCACTTCGCTCGCGACGCTCAGCCGCCAGCGGCTGCCGAGGTGGTTGACCACCGTCGCATCGCCGTCGCGGACCAGGGTGAAGCGGCGCGCGACGCCGTGCTGCGTCGTGAGCTGAAGCCTGTCGTCGGCCAGCCATTGCGCCCGCACGTCGATGGGCGCTTCGCCCTGCAAGCCGACCCGCCATCCGTCGGGGTCGCGACCCCGGGCCACGGTGACGGCGACCTCGTCGCCCTCGAAGTCGACACGCCATCGCGCCAGCGCGGCGCGGCCGCCGGCCGACATGAAGCGGTAGCCGCTTTGCTGCAGCCAGTAGTCGGTCGGGTCGGCGCCGGAGCGCCCGCTGCCGGCGCGGACCGCCGACAGGGCGGCGGCGATTCGGGCGTCGCGCAGGGCGGTCGCGTCGCCGCGCCAACCGCCGGCAAAGGCCTCGCCGAGAAAGCCGGTGGTCAGCCGGCCGCTGCGAAACAAACTGTGCTCGACGATGTCGGTCAGCAGCGCCTGGTTGGTGCCGATGCCGGCCGCCTCGAAGCCGACGAGGGCGGCATGCAGCCGCTCCATCGCCTGCGCGCGCGTTCCGCCGTGGCCGATCAGCTTGGCGACCATGGAGTCGTACTGCGACGGGATTTCCGAGCCCTCGGCAATGCCGCTGTCCACGCGCACGCCGGCTCCCTCGGGCTCGACGTAGCGACCGACGGTGCCGAGCTCGGGCCGGTAGTTGCGGGCCGGGTCCTCGCAGTTGATGCGCGCCTCGATCGCCCAGCCGTCGACACGGATCGCCGACTGCTCGAGCGGCAGGGGCTCGCCCTGGGCGATGCGGATCTGCCACTCGATCCACGCGACCGGGACCACGAGGTGCGTCAGGTGATGGTGGTGCCGACGCCTCAGCACTTCTATCGCCAGTTCGAGGAGCGCTTCGGCGTCACCTTCACCTCGGTCTACGCGCTCACCGACTGCGGCATGGTTACCTG
>JBBQCD010000085.1:0-16024 GCA_038318385.1 Burkholderiales bacterium
TCTGGTTGATGCGGCGCTTGCGGCCGAATTCGGTCTCGACCGGCTCCACCGACAGGCAGTTGCTCTGCACCGAACAGTCGCCGCAGCCTTCGCAGACGAGTTCGTTGATGACCACGCGCTTGGCCGGCTCGACCATCGTGCCGCGCTTCCTGCGGCGGCGCTTCTCGGTCGCGCAGGTCTGGTCGTAGACGATGACCGTGCAGCCGGCGACTTCGCGCAGATCGCGCTGGATGCGGTCGAGGTCGTCGCGATGGTGCACCGTCACGCCCGGTGCCAGGCGCGCGGCAATCTCGGGTTCGTCGTACTTCTCCGGCTCGTCGGTGACGACGACGATCCGCGTCGCTCCTTCGGCATCGAGCTCGCGGGTCATCTCCGGCACCTTCAGCGTACCGTCGATCGGCTGGCCGCCGGTCATCGCGACCGCGTCGTTGAAGAGGATCTTGTAGGTGATGTTGACCTTGGCGGCGATGCTCTGGCGCACGGCCAGCAACCCGGAGTGGTAATAGGTGCCGTCGCCGAGGTTGGCGAAGATGTGCTTCTCGGTCGTGAAGGGAGCCTGTCCGACCCACGAGACGCCCTCGCCGCCCATCTGGCTGAAGGTGACGGTCGAGCGGTCCATCCACACCGCCATGTAGTGGCAGCCGATCCCGGCGACGGCACGCGAACCTTCCGGCACCCGGGTGCTGGTGTTGTGCGGGCAGCCGCTGCAGAAGAACGGGATGCGTTCGCCGGCCGAGTCGGGTCCGGTGAGGACGACTGCAGAGAGACTGCGCTCCTTGGCTTCGATCAGCGCAACGCGGGCGTCGATGCGGGCGACGGTGTCGCGGTCGAGGCCCTGGCCGCCGCCGAGCTTCTTCAGACGCTTGGCCAGCGCCTTGGCGATGATCGAGGGGTTCAGGTCGGCCTGGGCGCGCAGCAGCCAGTTCTGGCTCGGATTGGGCTGCGACCATTCGCCGCCGCTGCCGTCGCCGGAGGGCTCGTCGAACTTGCCGAGGACGTTCGGACGCACGTCGGAGCGCCAGTTGTAGAGCTCCTCCTTAAGCTGGTATTCGATGACCTGGCGCTTCTCCTCGACGACGAGGATCTCCTCCAGGCCCCGCGCGAAGTCGCGCGTGATCGTCGCCTCGAGCGGCCACACGACGTTGACCTTGTGCAGCCGGATTCCCAGGCGCCGGCAGGTGTCGTCGTCCAGGCCGAGGTCGTTCAGCGCCTGGCGGGTGTCGTTGTAGGCCTTGCCGCTGGCGATGATCCCGAAGCGGTCGTTCGGGCCCTCGATCACGTTGTGGTTGAGGCGGTTGGCGCGGACGTAGGCGAGCGCCGCGTACCACTTGTAGTCCATCAGCCGCGCTTCCTGCTCTAGCGCGCCGTCCGGCCAGCGCACGTGCAGGCCGCCGTCCGGCATCTGGAAGTCCTCCGGGATCACGATCTCGACCCGGTCGGGGTCGACGAAGACGCTCGCCGACGACTCGACGACTTCCTGGATCGTCTTCATCCCCGACCAGACGCCGGCGAAGCGGCTCATCGCGAAGGCATGCAGACCCATGTCGAGGATGTCCTGCACGCTCGACGGGAAGAACACCGGCAGGCCGCAGGCCTTGAAGATGTGATCGCTCTGGTGCGCGGCGGTCGAGCTCTTGGCGATGTGGTCGTCGCCGGCGAGCGCGATCACGCCGCCGTGCTTCGACGTGCCGGCCATGTTGGCGTGCTTGAACACGTCGGAGCAGCGATCCACGCCGGGACCCTTGCCGTACCAGATGCCGAAGACGCCGTCGAACTTGCGCGTCTGCGGATACAGGTCGAGCATCTGCGAGCCCCAGACCGCGGTGGCGGCGAGTTCCTCGTTGACGCCGGGCTGGAAGACGATGTCCTGCGCTGCCAGGTGCTTCTTTGCCTGCCACAGCGACTGGTCGTAGCCGCCGAGCGGCGAGCCGCGGTAGCCGCTGATGAAACCGGCGGTGTTCAGGCCGGCGATCGCATCGCGCTTCTTCTGCAGCATCGGCAGGCGCACCAGCGCCTGCACGCCGCTCATGAACGCGCGGCCACTGGCAAGCGCGTACTTGTCGTCGAGGGTGACGTTCTCGAGGGCCTTGCGGATCGATTCGGGCAGCGGCGCGTTCATGGAGGCTCCAGCGTGGTCGGGTCGGCAGGCGGGCTCGTCCCCAGCGGACAGCGCGCGCGAAGTCTCCAGTTTAGGGATACAGCGATGACAAGTCTTTGCGAAGTTGATTGGCTGGGGGGCTCCCAGAGCAATAATCTTGCTCAAATCAGAAGCTGGAGGATCGAATGCCGCTGAAGAAGACCGATTCAGGGAAAACCGCAGGCCGCGGGAGCCGCTCCGCGGCGGCATCGTCGGCGGCGATCGACAAGCCGGTGGGCGCGCGCGCGCTCGCCTTGCCCGACCCGCCCGAGGCACACGGTGGCGCACTCGATCGCTACGACGTCGCCATCCTGCGCGAGCTGCAGGACGACGCGCGCCTCAGCAACACCGAACTGGCCGCCCGCATCGGCATTTCCGCGGCACCGACATGGCGCCGCGTCAAGTGGCTGGAGCAACAGGGCTACATCACCGGCTATCGCGCCGAACTCGACCGCCGCAAGCTCGGCCTCGGCGTGCTCGCCTTCGTCCGGCTCGACGCCGATCGCAACACCGCGGCGTCGACGCGCGAACTCGAGGACGCGATCCGCCGCTTGCCGGAGGTGATCGCCTGTCACTACATCTCCGGTGCGGGGACGTTCGAACTGCAGGTGATCGCCACCGACCTCGACGCCTTCTCGCGGTTCGCGCTCGACACCTTGCTGGCGTTGCCGCATGTCAAGGATGTCCACACGAGTTTTTCCCTCGGTGAGGTCAAGGCCGCTGCGGCGCTGCCGCTGGCACACCTGGCGCCGCGCCAGGCCTGAGCGCCAATCCAGACGCGCAGGCGAGCGCCGGGCCCAGAGCGCCGCGCGCAGGCGAGCGCGCCGAAGCGTTTCGCGTGTAGGAGTGCACCGACGCGATGTCGCGGCAGGCGACACGGGCGCGCTGGCCCGCTGGGCATGGCCATTGCCGAAGCTCCAGGGCTTGAGGCTCATGGCGCAACCTCGTTCAGACGAGCACCCGCAGAGAGCATCCCGCCCGGAAACTTCCGGTCACTTTTCGACTTTGCAACAGGAACGATGATCATGAAAAAGCTGTCCCCCCTCCTCACACTGGCCGCTGCTGCTTCCCTCGCCTTCGGCGCAGGCATTTCCGTCGCCCAGGGTACCGGCGGCGCTGCGCCCGGCACCGGCACCGCGAACGCGGGTCCGAATGCGGCCCAGCCGTCTTCGACCATGCCGGCGACGCCCAACGCCAACCCGACGCCCTCGTCGACCACCTCCAGCGGCTCGTCGAGCTCCACGGGCATGGCGAACCAGGGCGGATCGACCAGCGGCTCCATGAACAGCCCGTCGAACACCAATGGCCAGTCGACGATGAACCGCACCGGTTCGAATTCTTCGATGTCGAGCGACACGATGAACGACAACACCCGGACCCGCCGGGCCTCCCGCGCCGATCGCAACTGACGCACAGGGGCTTCTCGCCCCTGTCCGGCGCTCAATCGAAGATCGGGCCCCTCGCGGGGCCCGATCTTCTTTGCGGATGTCGTGCGTCCTGGTGCCGCAGGCCCTTCTCTTTGGCCCCGACTCCGCCCGTGACCCGGCCCCGGCCCGCTCAGCGCAGGTGACCGGAGGTCGTCGACCGGGCGACGTTGACCGCACCGAACACCGCCCGCGCCGGGCGAGTCTCCGGCAACACGTAGACGATGCCGTTGCGCGCGGCAAAGAGCGGCTTGACGACCTCGTCGTAGAACGCGGCGGGCAGATTGATGCAGCCGTAGGAGATGCGGTTGTCGGCGATGCTCGGGCTGGCCAGGCGCTGCAGGCGCCTTTCCGCCCGATTCGACGTGCGCACGCGGTGCATCGAGATGGCGGCGTCGTAGTCGACCCAGAGGATGTCCTCGCCGTTGGCATTCGTTCCCATCTCCGCTTCGAAGCGGCCGGCCGGGGTGGTGCGTTCTTCCGGGCGGATTTGCGCGATCGGTCGCTCGCCGATACCGGGCACCGAATCGTCGCCGCGCGCCAGGCCGAGCAGCGCCGGCGACGTCCGTTGCAGCCGACCTGCAGCGTCGAAAGCGATCACCGTGGCGTTGACCTTGTCGACGATGATGAACGGCAGGTCGCGGTGGTCGGCCGAGCTGACGACCCATTCGGCGACATCGCGGGCGTCCTTGGACAGGCGCAGGCGCCGGAAGTCGGCGTGTCGCCCGGTCGGCGCCGCCGGGGGCGTGGGCGCGCGGACGAGTGCGGCGCCGGTGTCGTGCTGCGCGCTCGGCGGAGCGGCGGCATCGGAAGGCCGCAGCGCGGCGGATCGAGATGCCGGGCCGCAGCCGGTCATCAGGGCCGCCAGCGCGGCGCTTGCAAGCACTGCAGAAGGAAAGAGGGCACGCGGCGTGCTCATGAGTCGGTTTGCGAGAGTGCGCGGTCGCTGGAATGCCGGAGCCGAGCAATCCGCATACCCGACCTGTTACGTTCGCACCAGCGGATTCCACCTCGAACCCCATGCCGAAGCGTCGACGCCAGCCTTTTCGCGAACGCACCCCTTCCTTTCTGAGCCGGGTCGGCCCGGGCGTGGTCACCGGCGCCGCCGACGACGATCCGTCGGGCATCGCCACGTATACGCAGGCGGGGGCGCAGTTCGGGACCAGCGTGCTCTGGACGGTGTTCCTGACGCTGCCGTTCATGGTCGCGATCCAGCTGGTCAGCGCGCGCATCGGCCGGCAGTCGGGGCAGGGAATTTCCGCGAACCTGCGCCAACACACGCCGCGGGCGTTCGTCTACACGATCGTCGCGCTGCTGCTGGTGGCCAACACCATCAACATCGCCGCCGACATCGCGGCCATGGGCGAAGCCCTGCAACTCGTGGTCGGCGGCGGCCAGCACTTCCATGCCGTCGTCTTCGGCGTGCTCACCGTGCTGCTGCAGGTGTTCGTTCCGTACCGCCGCCTCGCCCCGATCCTCAAGTGGATGACGCTGAGCCTTTTCGTCTACGTCGCTGCGGCCTTCACCGTGCACGTGCCGTGGGGGCAGGTGGCACGCGACGTGTTCGTGCCGCACGTCGAGGTCTCCTCGGCGTTCTGGATGATGCTCGTGGCGATCTTCGGCACGACGATCTCGCCATACCTCTTCTTCTGGCAGGCGTCCCAGGAAGTCGAGGAGATGCGCCTGAACGGCGTTAAGAAGAGTCAGGACACGACCGGGCGGGTGCGTCGAGCCGTGCGGCGGATGCGCCTGGACACGATCGTCGGCATGGTGTTCTCGAACGGCATCGCGTTCTTCGTGATGCTGACGGGCGCGATCGTGCTGCACGCTGCCGGCATCACGGAGGTGACGTCGGCGGCCCAGGCCGCCGCGGCGCTCCGGCCTCTGGCCGGGGATTTCGCATTCGACCTGTTCGCGCTCGGCATCATCGCCACCGGGTTGCTCGCAGTTCCCGTGCTGGCTTCCTCCGCGGCCTACGCGGTGGCCGGCGCGCTGGAGTGGAACGAGGGCCTGGAACACACGTGGCGCGAAGCCAAGGGCTTCTACGCAATCATCGTCATCGCCACCATCGTCGGCACGACGCTCGACTTCTCGCCGATCCCGCCGATGAAGGCGCTCTACTGGAGCGCGGTCATCAACGGGGTCGTCGCGGTGCCGATCATGGCCGCAATGATGGTGCTGTCGGGCAAGCGCGAGGTCATGGGCCCTCTGACCGTGCGCCGCAAGACCCGCGCGCTCGGCTGGGGTGCCGTGGCGGCCATGGCGGTGGTGGTGCTGATGATGGGCCGGGACCTGTTGGGTTGAACGCGTCGCGAGCCGTGGTGTGAAGCGTCGCCGCTGCAACGGGTATCGAACTTCCCGATGGCCCGCTTCTCAGGTGCCGTGCAGGCCGGTGTAGCAAGCCCGCACCGGCGCCGGCAGCTCCATCCACTCCGGCACCGCGACGGCGCCCGGCGTTCCTTCGGGCGCAAGGGCGCGTAGAAGCGCGAGCCGGTCGGCGTCCCGCAGTGCGGCTGCCAGGGGCAGGTCGGTCGCGGCCAGGAAGAGGCCGTCTCTCCCCACCTCGACGGCGACAGCGGTGACGGCCGGGCCCAGCTGCCAGGTCTGCACCAGGGCGCCGAAGAGGGTGTCGCGTCGTCGCGTGAGCTCGACCGCGAGCCCTGTTCCGGTGATCAGGGCAGGTTCGACGGGGTCGCCCGACAGGCCGTCGAGGGCGCGCAGCGCCGCGCTCCAGCCGGTGTCGTGCAGCAAGCCGAGCAGGTAGCCATCGAAGGGGTCGAGTCCGCGTTCGGTGGCGAGGGTCGTGCAGAGCCGGGCCTTGCGGTCGGCGTCCTTCCATATCCGTGATGCGGCGCGAGCCGACAGGGAGTTGCCGTGGGCGTCGAAGATCGGTCGCAGGACCACGCTGGCGATCGCCCTTCGGAGGCCGACCGTGCCGATCACGGCCACAGCCCGCGGCAGGTCGATGCCCGCCCCTTCGTCGAGTTCGAACGCACGCGTCGCGCTGCGAATCACCTCTGCGGTGAGGACCACGTCCTTGGCGATGCGATCGGCGACGTCGGCGGCGGAATAGCCCTCGTCGCGCAGCGTCTTCATCAACTGCGGCACGACGTGCGGCGCGCGCGGCAGCAGCCCGGCACGCTGCGTATCGGAGGCGATCACCGCGTCGAGCTGGCCGAGCAAGCGGCGCATGCCGTCGTCGACGTCAGGGGCGGCGGTGGGGGAAGGTTCGGGAGCGCCCAGCAGCCACGCCAGGAAGCGCGCCTGCAGCTTCGGCGGAGTCTCTATTGGCGCGGCGCCGGCGACCTCCGCGCGGGAACCGTTGACAGGCGGAGGAACGGGATTCGGACCCGCCTGCCGCCGGAGGGCGGTGGAGCTTTGTGCGACGACCGGGGCCGGAGCGCGGCGCTCACTCAACCGCCTCCACCAGCGTGACAACGACATGAAAGACCCGCCGCTTGCAATCCTGCAAGTATCCCCAACCCGAGGGCGACCGGGTTGCATCCGGCCCGTCTGTGGGCCCGAACCGACGTCCCGGCTTGACGCAGCCCGCAGGCGAGGCCTAATGCGTCGCCGCTTGGCTGCCCCAGAGCTCCTTCAGGCGCGCGTCGCGACCGCAGCTGAGGCGGTAGAAGTTGTAGCGGACCGTGTTCTTGCGGTAGTAGTCCTGGTGATACTCCTCGGCGGGGTAGAACGGGCCGCCCATGACGACGTCGGTGACGACCGGCTCCTTGAACGGCTTGTTCTTCTCGAGCGCCGCCTTCGACGCCTGGGCGATGCGCAACTGGTCGGCATCCTGGGCGAAGATCGCCGTGCGGTAGGGCGAGCCGGCGTCGCAGAACTGCCGGTCCTTGGTCGTCGGATCGATCGTCCGCCAGTAATGCTCGACGAGCTTGTCGTAGCTCACCTTCTTCGGGTCGAAGACGATCAGGACTGCTTCGGCGTGGCCGGTGTGCTTGCCGGAGACCTGCTCGTAGGTCGGGTTGGCGACGTTGCCGCCGGTGTATCCGGAGGTCGTGGAAAGGACGCCGTCGACCTTGTCGAAGTCGGACTCCACGCACCAGAAGCAGCCGCCGGCGAAGACTGCCTTCGCGGCACCCGGCGGCACCGCCGGCTGCGGCGCCATCGCCGAGCCCTGGGCCCAGGCCATGCCGCCGGCAACCAGCAACAGGGTGGCGGCGATCGAGTTGCGCACGGTGTGGATGAGCTTCATGCGGCCGCCGGAACGAAGTTGAGGGCGACGCCATTGTTGCAGTAGCGCTTGCCGGTCGGCGCCGGTCCGTCGTCGAAGATGTGGCCCTGGTGGCCCTCGCAGCGGGCGCAGTGGTACTCGGTGCGCTCCATGAAGAGCTTCCGGTCGGTCTTGGTGCCGACCGCGCCGGGGAGCGCGGCGTAGAAGCTGGGCCAGCCGGTGCCACTCTCGAACTTGGTTTCAGACGAGAACAGCGGCAATGCGCAGCCGGCGCACTGGAACACGCCCTTGCGCTTTTCCTGGTTCAACGGGCTCGTGCCGGGTCGTTCGGTGCCCTCCTGGCGCAGCACCGCGTACTGGTTCGGGTTGAGGCGCTTCTTCCACTCCGCATCGGACAGGCGCAGGGCATCGGTGCGCGGCGCGGGCGTCGGTGCCTGGGCCTGCGCCTGAACGGCGCGGCCGCCGAAGCCGAGGGCGGACAGCATGGCGAGGAGATTGCGGCGGGTCATGGTCGAGGACTCCAGGGTGATCTGCACAGGGGTTGGTCGAGGGCGGCGCCTGAAACTTTCATCGGCACGCCCGGTCGCGCCGGGTACCGCCAGGTACTGCCGGGGATGACCGTCAGCGCCAAGATACGCGATATCGGACTTCTACGCAGGCCGGGCCAGATCGGTTGCAGAAGGTGGGCTTCGACGCGGTGCACGACCTCGAAGGGGTCGGGAACGATGCGCTTCAGCAAGGCGGCGTGGGCGGCATCGAAGGCTTCCACGGTGGCCGGTCCAGCGTCGCGCGACGCCGCGGCATGCGCGCATGCGGCCGCGCCAGGCAGGGGGGGTGAACGGCACGCGCAAGTCGAACCTGGGCCCGTGTCGACGACAGGGTCGTGCGCGCCGAGCGCAGGAGGGCGGAAGCTAGTCCTGTCGCTCGGGTGACCTGCCGACGTTCGCGGGGGGCTCGACTGCCGTCCGCACTCCGTGTTCCCAGACCTCCTCGGCACTGCGAAAGAGGTTCCCACCCGGGGCGAATGCCGCCGGATCCGTGGCCAGACGCAGCCACGCCCGGGTGTCGTGATGCTCGCCGGACCGGTCGTCGGCGCGGAAGCGCTCGAGCCAGGCCAGGATGGCGGCGTAGCGCGAAGGATGGGCGCGTCGCGTCCAGGCCAGGCCGACGAGATCGGCATAGCCTTCCTCGAGCCGCGCGCGCCCCATCTCCAGACGCTGCTCCGCCGTCGCGCTGAAGGCCGCGCCCTGCGCGCTCTCCTCCGACCCCTCGGCGTGGCCCCGCGCGGCGGCGCCCAGGTCGCCGGGCAACATCCTCCAGCGGCCCTGCACGTGACGCCAGCAGTGTCCGATCTCGTGCGCGAAGACCGCCTCGACGGTGCTGTCGAAGAGCTCGGGCGCGATGCCATGTTCAAGTGCATCGGCTGCGGGATTGCCGCGCAGCGAGAGCACGAGCTTGCAGCGCCCCTGGTGAACGCCCATTGCGATCGGCGACGCCCCGGGTTGCGGTCCGGGCTGCACGACGAGGTCCAGCGGCAGCCGCTCGGCCAGGCCGTGGCGCACCACCGGCATGCCGGCCGCGATCCAGCGCGCCTCGCGCGCCGTCAGGTCGCCGTCGGCGCGCGCCGACGGCGCGCAGAGCACGAGGGCGGCAAGGCAGATGGGCTTGAGCATGGCGGCGAGGGGAGTCTTCCCTTCGGCCAGTTGACGCCGCTGCGCCCGCCGGCAAAGCTTCGAAAAGAAGTGGCTTTGCCAGTGTCATCGGTGCGCAGCTCCCCGAGGCCGCGGCGCGCGTGCGCTTTTGCACTTCGCGCCCGCCTTTCACGGTGCCGTGACGGCTCCCTTCGGCCAGAGCACCCACATCCGCAGCGGTTGCTTCATGCGCCCGGCCTGGGCCTCGGCCTCGGCGCCCCAGCCCCAGAAGTAGTCGGCACGGACGGCGCCGACGATGGCGCTGCCGGTGTCCTGGGCGACCACGGCGCGGCGCAGCGGTCGGCTCGACAGCGGCTCGGTGGTGTCGAGCCAGGCGATCGTGCCGTAGGGAATGCTCTGCGGGTCGACGGCGATCGATCGGCCCGGCGTCAACGGCACCGCCTGGGCGCCCTTGGGCCCGACGGCCGGATCCGGCAGCGGCTCTTCGCGGAAGAACACGAAGCGCGGATTGCTCCAGAGCAGTTCGTTGATGCGCTGCGGATGCCGTGCCGCCCACTGCCGGATCGCCGGCCATGACGCCTGCTCGAGCTTCAGCTCGCCGCGCTCGACCAGCCAGCGTCCGACCGAGCGGTAGGGCTGGTCGTTGTGGCCGGCGTAGGCGACGCGGATGAGCTGGTGGCGGCCGTCGGTCTCGCGGACCCGCAGCCGTCCGGAGCCCTGGATCTGCAGGATCAGGGCGTCCAGAGGATCGGCCACATAGGCCAGTTCGCGACCGCGCAGTGCGGCCTGCGCGGCGCTCGAACTGTCGATCTCCTGGCGCGTCCAGTACGGCCGGCGGCTGCCCAGGTCACCCGGCGGCGCATAGATCGGAATCCGAAAGCCGTCGCGGGGGATCCGGGACGCCTCGACCAGCGGCTCGAAGTAGCCGGTGATCAGGCCTTCGCCGACGCCGTCGAGCGACTCGACCCGGTACGGTTGCAGGCGCGCCTCGAGCCAGTCGCGCACAGCGCGGTCGTCGCCGCCGGGCGCGTCGAGACGGGCGCTCGCGCAGACCGCGTTCCATCCCGGCTGGGGGCGCTCGCAGCTCCTTTCGAACGCCGTCCAGACCTCGGCGCTGCGGTCGCTTTCCCAGCCCGGCAGATCGCCCCAGCGGACCGGGACCCAGCGCGCGCGTGGTCGTGTGATCGGCGGGGGGAGCGGGGCGGCTGCCGGCGCGGCTTCCGGCAAACCGGACCGCGCAGCAGGCGGGGTTTGCGAGGCGGATGCGCGCACCGGCGGTGTCGCGGTTACGGCAACCTCCGGCGGCAGGGGCGTGCTCGAGCAGGCCGCCAGCACTCCTAGAATCGCCGCCAGCAAGGCGCGCGCATCGCAAGGGACTCTCGACATGTGGCTGATTCTGCTGGAAGCCCTCGGCGCTCTCGCGCTGCTGGTGCTGATCGTCTGGTGGACGATGTTCTCGGGACGGCGCAACGGCGAACGCGAGTAGGGCGCGTCGGGGAAGGCCGCGGCGAGGTCCCGCGCCGACGGCGTCGGACGCGTCAGTGGAGCGAGGACGCCAGCGCCAGGCCGAATTCGCCGATCGGCGCCTCGAAGGGGTGGGCGTCGTCGGTCATGCAGAAGAACGTGCCGCGCATCGTTCCCTGCGGCGTCATCAGGCGCGTCCAGCTGGTGTACTCGAAGGTCTCTCCCGGCTTGAGCACAGGCTGGTGACCGACCACGGCGAGGCCGCGAACTTCCTCGACGGCCCCATGGGCGTCGGTGATGATCCAGTGACGCGCGATGAGTTGCGCGGTCACGTCGCCGCTGTTGACGATGGTCACGGTGTACGCGAAGGCATGCTGGCCTGCAGCCGGATCGGATTGCTCGGGCAGGTGGCGCACCACCACCGAGCAGGAGAATGCGGGTTTGGCCATCGCGACATTCTAGGTGGCGACCGTCGCCGTCATGGCGCGCGGGTGTCGACGTCGCCGGCATGACGAGAGGGTGACGACGTTCCCGGCATGCCGCGGTGAGCGCGCCTGATGCCGGACCCGGACCCTGCACGGCACAGGGTTCGCGCGCAACGCAGACCCCTAGAATCTTCGCGAAACGGAAAGTAGCGAGCGTGGAACAAGCGAGCGTGGAAATCAGCGAGTCTGCGAAACCCGAGCGCCCGATGCCGACGTACCGCATTGCCCCCAGCATTCTTTCGGCCGACTTCGCGCGACTGGGCGAGGAGGTGCGCGCGGTCATCGCTGCCGGCGCCGACTGGATCCACTTCGACGTGATGGACAACCACTACGTCCCGAACCTGAGCTTCGGGCCGATGGTCTGCGAGGCGCTGCGTCCGCACGCCGTTCGCGCGGACGGCTTGCGCGTTCCGATCGACGTCCACCTGATGGTCGAGCCGGTGGACGCGCTCGCGCTCGCCTTCGCCAAGGCCGGAGCGGACCACATCAGCTTTCATCCCGAGGCGACCGCGCACGTCGACCGTACGCTGCAGTTGATCCGCGACGAAGGCTGCCGGGCCGGGCTGGTGTTCAACCCGGCGACCTCGCTCGATGTCCTCGAATGGGTGATCGACAAGGTCGACATCGTGCTGCTGATGAGCGTCAACCCGGGCTTCGGCGGCCAGAGCTTCATCCCTGCCACGCTGAAGAAGATCGAGGCGGTGCACCGGATCGTCGCCGCGAGTGGCCGCGACATCCGCATCGAGGTCGATGGCGGCATCAAGACCGACAACATCCGTGAGGTCGCTGCGGCCGGAGCCGACACCTTCGTCGCCGGCAGCGCGATCTTCGGCCAGCGCAACTACAAGGCGGTGATCGACGCGATGCGCGCACGCCTCGGCGCCTAGTGTCGGGCAGGCGGCAGCGTCGACGGCTGGTACGGCGATGAGCGAACACGATCACGATCACGCCGCTGGGCATGGTCATTCCCATGCGCATGGCCACGCGCTGGGCGCTCCTGCCGGCGATTTCAGCCGCGCCTTCGCCATCGGCATCGTCCTGAATCTGGCATTCGTCGCGATCGAGGCGTTCTACGGCTGGCGGGTGAATTCGCTGGCCCTGTTGGCCGACGCTGCGCACAACCTCAGCGACGTAGCCGGGCTCGGCGTGGCCTGGGCCGGCGCCCTCGCGGGCAATCTCCGACCCGACGCGCGCCACACCTACGGCTGGAAGCGCGCCTCCATCCTGGCGGCGTTCGCCAATGCGGTGCTTCTGCTCGTGGCCATGGGCTCGCTCGCGTGGGAGGCCGTTGGCCGGCTCGGCTCCGCGCAGCCCCCGGTGCAGGGCGTCCCCGTCATGGTCGTTGCCGGCATCGGCATCGTCATCAACCTGGGCACGGCACTGCTCTTCATGCGCGGCCGCCACGGCGACATGAACGTCCGCGGCGCCTTCCTCCACATGGCCGGCGATGCGCTGGTCTCTGCTGGCGTGGTCGTGGCCGGCGCCCTGGCTCTGGCCTTCGGCTGGAACTGGATCGATCCGGTGGCGAGCCTCGTCATCGCCGTCGTCATCGTGCTGGCGACCTGGAGTCTCTTCCGGCAGTCGCTGCACCTCCTCTTCGACGGCGTGCCGGAAGGCATCGAGCTCGGAGAGGTGCGGGGTGCGCTCGAGGCCTTGCCCGGAGTCGAGCGCGTGCACGACCTGCACGTCTGGGCCACGGGGACCACCGAGACCGCGCTCACCGCGCATCTGGTGATGCCGCAAGGTCATCCCGACGACCCGTTCTTCGAGACTGCGAGCGCGCAACTGGCGAAGCGGTTCAGAATCGGCCACGTCACGCTGCAGGTCGTGCGCCGGCCGTCGATGACGCCGTGCGACGAGCCCGCGGCGACTGCGGCGACCCGCGGCGCGTCTGCCGGCTGAAGAGGAAAGAATGCATCGCAAGCGAACCGTGTCTGTCCATCCATGAAATTCAAGGACTACTACGAGACCCTCGGCGTGGAGCGCGGCGCGACCCAGGACGAGGTCAAGAAGGCGTATCGCAAGCTCGCCCGCAAATACCACCCCGACGTCAGCAAGCTGCCCGACACCGAGACCCGGTTCAAGGAGGTCAACGAGGCCAACGAGGTCCTCGGCGACCCGGAGAAGCGCGCCGCCTATGACCAGATGGGGCGCCAGTACCAGGCCGGCCAGGAGTTCCAGCCGCCGCCCGATTGGGACGCCGGCTTCGAGTTTCGCGGGCGCGGCGACGGCAGCGGCGCCGGCCAGGACTTCGACACCAGCGACTTCTTCGAGACCCTGTTCGGCAGGCAGGCGCGCCATGGCGGCGGCCCGCGCGCCCCGCGCCAGGCCACGGGCGAGGATCACCATGCCAAGGTGCTGATCGACCTCGAGGATGCCTACGCTGGCGCCCGGCGCAGCATCACGCTGCGCATGCCGGTAGTCGATGCGCAGGGGCGCGTCGCGCTGGAGGAGCGTCAGCTCGACGTCAACATCCCGAAGGGCATCCGCGCCGGCCAGCACCTGCGCCTGGCGGGACAGGGCGCTCCCGGCTTCGGCGGCGCACCCGCCGGCGACCTGTTCCTCGAGATCGGCTTCAATCCGCATCCGCGTTTCCGGGTCGACGGCCGCGACGTCTACGCCGATCTCGCGCTCGCCCCTTGGGAGGCCGCGCTCGGCGCGACGGTCGATGCCCCCACGCCCGAAGGCGCCGTGCAGCTGACCGTGCCGCCGGGATCGGCCGCGGGCCGCAAGCTCCGCCTCAAGGGCAAGGGGATTCCGGGGCAGACGCCGGGCGATCTGTATGTCGTCCTCGCGATCGCACTGCCGCGTGCCGAGAACGAGGCCGCCCGGGACGCCTACGCCGCGCTGGCGCGGGCCTTCGAGAACTTCAACCCACGCACCTGACGGGAGGCCGTGATGAACCAAGCAAATCCTTCCGGGCTCGTCGCCACGATCGTCGAAGAGGAGATCCACCTCAGCCTGGTCGAGCTGAGCCGCGTCTGCCACGTTCCGCAGGAGCAGATCCTGGTCTGGGTCGAAGAGGGCGTGATCGAACCGCAGGGCGAGAGTCCGCAACAGTGGCGCTTCGCCGGCCAGTCGCTGCGGCGGACGCGGCTGGCAGGGCGGCTGACCCACGACCTCGAGCTCAATCCGCAGGGCGTCGCGCTCGCACTCGACCTGCTGGACGAGATCGAGGCGCTGCGGTCGCAACTGCGACGCCTCGGCGGCGGGGGCCGACGCTGATGGGTCCGGGTGTGCCCGGCGGCGGCGCTGGCGTTGGCGTCGGCTTTGGTCAGCGACCCTGCGGGTTGCGGCGCGGCGGCGGCGGACTTGCAGCCGTGGGCGCGCTGTGCCTCATCGCCGCCTGCGGTTCGATGGCGGTTGCGTCTCGGGCGCCTTCGCTCTCGCCGGAACGCATCGCCGCGATTCTCTCCAGTCCCGAGCGCACGGCTGCCGACCGGACCAATGACACGCGCCGCAAGCCCGCCGAGCTGCTGGCCTTCGTCGACCCGCGGCCCGGGATGACGGTGCTCGACGTCAGTGCCGGCGGCGGCTACACGAGCGAACTGCTGGCGCGCGCCGTCGGCCCCGGCGGTCGTGTCTATGGGCAGAGCGCTCCGCGCGATCCCGGCCGTGCCGGACCGGCCGCGCCGGAGGGTGCGGCAACGCCGCCGGCCGCCGGCGCAACACCGACGGCAGCGGCCTCTGCGCCGGCACCGCGGGCACCCGCGCGAACTTCGGCGATGGCATTGGCCGAGCGCGCGGGCCGCCCGGGTGCCGGCAACATCGTCGCGGTGGTGCAGAAATTCGAGAATCCGGTTCCGGCCGAGCTCGCCGACCAGGGCCTCGACCTGGTGACGCTGATGTTCAACTACCACGACCTCGGTCACATGGGCGTCGATCGGGCGCAGATGAATGCTGCGCTGTTCCGCGCGCTCAAGCCGGGCGGCGCCTACGTGATCGCGGACCACGCCGGCCGGCCCGGCACCGCAATCTCCGAGGCCGGCACGCTGCATCGCATCGAGGAAGCCTTCCTGCGCCGCGAAGTCGAGTCCGCCGGTTTTCGGCTCGTCGCCGAGGGCGTCTTCCTGCGCAACCCGGCCGATCCGCGCGACCGCAACACGCCCGAGCCGCCACAGCCCAAGGACGAGTTCGTCCTGAAATTCGTCAGGCCTTGACAGACTTGCTGCGGCCGCGCGGCCGGGCTTTCGGGCGCACATGCATGGCGGCGCAATGGATGGCGGCCGTGACCCGCGGCATCTGCGGAGGTTGCGTGCCGGACCGCGCGCCCGCCGCGTGGCGGCTCGAATGCCGGGAGGGGGCCGCGCGGGTCGGCCCGGGCTTGCGGCGTCGAGGCGCGGCCGCCGATGCCACGACGACCGCGACGGTCGCCGGCGCCGGCTCGAAGGCCCCGCGCGAGCGGGTTGCCGGCGCTTGGCAGGCCGTGAGCGCCATCGCGTAGAAATGCCGGCGTTCCTCGGCGCCGGCCATCCCCGGCCCGTTGATCGCCCGCGTGACGTCGTCGAAACGCGAGGCATCGGCCAGCTCGTTCAGGTTGTGCGCATCCCAGAACCAGGCGGCGGTCAGGCAGGCATCGGCGGGCTCGAGCACCAGGTCGGGTTGCTCGACATACGGCCGGCCCAGGGCCGCTGCGGCTTGCGAATAGTTCGCGCGCCCGGTGAGCTGGA
>JBBQCD010000086.1:0-15860 GCA_038318385.1 Burkholderiales bacterium
CGATGCCGGCAGCCGCCGCGCCCAGGGCTGATTCTGCGACGCCGCCAGGCAGGGTGCAACGCCCCAGCGGACCGGCGTTCGCCGCCCGCATCATCGAGTGGCAGTCGGTCCACGGTCGCCATGCGCTGCCCTGGCAAGGCACCCGCGATCCCTACCGCGTCTGGCTCTCGGAGATCATGCTGCAGCAGACCCAGGTGGCAGCGGTGCTCGGCTACTACACGCGCTTCCTGGAACGCTTCCCCGACGTCGCCGCTCTCGCCGCGGCTCCGCTGGACGACGTCTTCGGCCTGTGGAGCGGCCTGGGCTACTACAGCCGTGCCGGCAACCTGCACCGGTGCGCGCGCGCGGTGGTCGAGCTCCACGGCGGGCGCTTTCCGCAGACGAGCACCGAGCTCGTTCAACTCCCCGGCATCGGCCGCTCGACCGCGGCGGCGATCGCCGCATTCTGCTTCGGCGAGCGCGTGGCCATCCTCGACGGCAATGTCAAGCGCGTGTTGACGCGCCTCCTGGCCTTCGAGGGCGACCTCGCCGACAGCCGACCGCAGCGTGCGCTCTGGGCCGAGGCGACCGCGTTGCTCCCGGAGCACGGCATCGAGTCCTATACCCAGGGCCTGATGGACCTCGGCGCGACCGTCTGCCTGGCGCGCGCCCCGCGGTGCCTCCTCTGCCCTGCAGCCGCGCTTTGCGTCGCGGCGCAGACCGGCACGCAGGCGCGCTTTCCGGTCAAGAGCTCGCGCCTGAAGCGCGGTCGACGCGAGGACGTCTGGCTGTGGCTGCGGCGCGGCGCCGAGGTCTGGCTGGTGCAGCGTCCGCCCCGGGGCATCTGGGCGAGCCTGTGGAGCCTGCCGGAATTCGATTCGTTCGCAGACCTCGAGGTCGCGAGTGCCGGCTGGCCCGGGCATGGGGAGGGCCTGCCGAGCTTCACCCACACCCTCACGCACCTGGACTGGACCCTGCATCCGCGACGCTGGACGCTGCCGGAGGACACGGCCGCGTCGGCTCTCGGGGCGATCCAGCGCGCCTGGCCGAGCGGCGCCTGGTACTCGATCGAAGCGGCGCTGGCGCTCGGCCTGCCGGCGCCGGTGCGGCGCCTCCTGACCGGCTGAGGCGGATCAGGGCACGACGCCCTTGCTGCGCAGGAACTCGTCGACCAGCTCCAGGCGCGCCAGCGGGGCGCGCAGTTCCATCAGGCGCTGGCGTGCCGCACGCGGGATCGGCAGGATCTCGCACCAGCGGTTGGCCACCCAGCCGGCATCGTCGAACCGGTGCGGCGTCAGGAAGCGCTGGGTGCCCTGGCTGTCGAGGGCGGTGATGGCGTCGGCGAGCCCGCGAACCGCGCCCGCCAGCGCGGGTGTCGGGGCCACGACCTCGTCGGGAGGAACCGGCTTGATCTGCGCGAGCCAGAGTCCGTCGTTCGCGCAGCGGGTGGCACCGACCTCGAAGCGCGCGCCCCCGCGGCAGCGTGCGAGCAGGATGCCGGCCTGGGCACTGTCGACATCGATCAGTTCGGCCGTGGTGCCGATGGCTTCGAACGCAAGGTGTTCGCCGGTCTTGCGGACCTCGCCGCCGCGCTGGAGGCCGACGACCCCGAACGCCGAGCGCTCACGCAGGCAGCGCCCGATGAGGTCGAGGTAGCGCGCCTCGAACACCTTCAGGCCGAGCAGGCCGTCCGGAAACAGCACCGTCTGGAGCGGAAACAGCGGCAGCTCTTCGGCGCTCGGCATGAACGACATCGTTCCCGGATCAGTTGCCATCGAGCTCGCGGTGCCGGATCAACGTCACCACGCGGCTGCGGAAGCGCCGTGCCAGCTCCTCGGCGAAGTAGACCGAGCGGTGCTGGCCCCCGGTGCAGCCGACAGCCACGGTGAGATAGCTGCGCTGGTCGCCGACAAAGGCCGGAAGCCAGCGCGCGAGAAAGGCTTCGATCTGCGCCAGCATTTCCATCACCTCGGGCTGCTCGGTCAGGAACAGCAGCACGGCCTCGTCGCGGCCGGTGAGGGCACGCAGTTCAGGCACGTAGTGCGGGTTCGGCAGCATCCGCACGTCGAAGACGTAGTCGGCGTCGAGCGGCACGCCGTGCTTGAAGGCGAAGCTCTCGAAGACCAGCGTCAGGCGGTTGTCGTCGGCACGCACCAGGTCGCGCATCCAGGCGCGCAGCTGCGTCGGCCGCAACTGGCTGGTATCGATCACCGTCGAGCCTTCGCGCAGCTCGGCCAGGAGCTCGCGCTCGAGCTCGATCGCGTCGACGAGCGCACGCCGGCCATCGGTCGAACCGGCGTCGCTCTCGTGCGTCGGCCGGTCCGACAGCGGATGCGGGCGGCGCGTCTCGGAGAACCGGCGCACCAGCGCATCGGTGCTGGCGTCGAGGAACACGGCCTGCACCGGGATGCCTTCCCGGCGCAGCTGCTCCAGCACCGGCAGCAGGTGCGGCAGCGAGCCGGCGCTGCGCACGTCGACGGCGATGGCGACGCGGCGCTCCATGCGGCGGTGTTCCAGGCGGAGGAAGTCGCGCAGCAGCTCGGGCGGCAGGTTGTCGACGCAGAAGAAGCCGGCATCCTCGAGCGCGTGCAGTGCGACCGACTTGCCGGAGCCGGAGATCCCCGTGACGAGGACGACCTCCTGCGCCGGCCGCGCGTCCGAAGGCGCGGCGACAGTGGGCGCCGTCCCGGGCGGCGTCGCGCCGCTGTCGCTCATGGCTGCTTGCCGCGCGCCGCGGGTGCGGCCGCCGCGCCGATCATTTCCTGGGCATGTGCCAGGCTCGTCCCCGAGAGGCGCTCGCCGCCGAGCATCCGCGCCACCTCGGCGACGCGCTCCTCGCCGACCACGGCATCGACGGCGCTCAAGGTGGCGCCGCCGCGCGCGCGCTTGGAGACCACGAAATGGTGATCGGCGCAGGCGGCCACCTGCGGCAGGTGGGTCACGGCCAGCACCTGGCGGTCGCGCCCGAGTTGCTTCATCAAGCGGCCGACCGCCTCGGCGACCGCGCCGCCGACGCCGGCGTCGATCTCGTCGAAGATCAGCGTGGCCGCCGCCGCTTCGCCCCGGGCGAGCTGGCTCGTCGTCACCGCGATCGCCAGGGCGATGCGCGAGAGCTCGCCTCCCGAGGCCACCTTGGCGAGCGGCCGCGGCGTGCTGCCGGCATGGCCGGCGACCCGGAACTCCGCCGACTCGAGCCCGAAGGTCTGCGGCGCATCCTGCGCGAGCAGCGCGACCTCGAAGCGTCCGTCCGCCATGCCGAGCTGCTGCATCGCCAGCGTGACGGCGGCGCCGAGGCCGGGCGCGGCCTTGCCGCGGATCGCCGAAACGCGCGCGGCCTCCGTCTCGAAAGCCGTCCGAGCGCCTTCGAGCGCACGCTCCAGCGCGGCCAGGTCGCTCGCGGCGTCGAGGGCGCGCAATTCGTCCTTCCAGAGCTGCCAGAGCGCCGGCAGCTCGGCGGGCGGGCGGCGGTAGCGGCGCGCCAGCGTCATCCAGGCCGAGAGCCGGTCGTCGACCGCGGCCAGGCGCTCCGGTTCGAGGTCCGTGCGATTCAGGTAGCCGTTGAGGGTGTGTGCCGCGTCCTCGAGCTGGGCCTGCGCGCCCTGAAGCACCTCGATCGTCGCGGCGAGCTGCGCGTCGTAGGGAGCGACGGACTGCAGCGCATCGACCGCGCGGGCCGTCAGGGCCTCGGCGTTGCTGTCGGCGTCGGCCACCGCTTCGAGCGCCGCGCGCGCGGCCTCGAGCAGGGCCTGGGCGTTGGCGAGCTTGCGATGCTCCGCATCGAGCTCCGCCCATTCGTCGTCGCCGGGGGCGAGCTTGTCGACCTCGGCGATCTGCCACGCCAGGCGCTCGCGCTCGCGTTCGAGCTCGGCCTGCCGCGACCTCGCCGTCTCCAGGGCCTGCGTGGCCGACCGCCATGCCACCCATGCCGCGCCGAGCGTCGTCGTCTCGATGCCGGCGTAGGCGTCGAGGAGCGCGCGCACCGCCGGGGGCCGGGTCAGGCTCTGCCAGGCGTGCTGCCCGTGGATGTCGACGAGGTGCTCGGCGGCCTCGCGCAGCTGCGCGATCGTCGCCGCGCTGCCGTTGATCCACGCCCGGCTCTTGCCCTGGGCGTCGATCGTCCGGCGCAGCAGCAGGCGCGCCGGGTCGTCGGCCTCACCTTCGAAGCCGGCATCGGCCAGCCAGGGCTCGAGACTGGCCGGAGCGTCGAACTCGGCGCCGATCTCGGCCCGCGCCGCTCCCTCGCGCACGACGCCGACGTCGCCGCGGCTGCCGAGCGCGAGCTGCAGGGCATCCACCAGGATCGACTTGCCGGCTCCGGTCTCGCCCGTCAGGACCGTGAAGAGGCCCTCGAACTCGACCTCGAGTTCGGCGACGATCACGAAGTTGCGCAGGGAAAGGCGGCGCAGCATTCCGGCTCCTCAGGTGTCGGCGCTGACGCCGGAGTGCCAGTGGAGCTTGCGCCGCAGGGTCGCGTAGTAGCTCCAGCCGCGCGGATGCAGGAAGCGGACGCGGTGCGGCGAGCGCTGCACGGTGATGCGGTCGCCGTGCAGCAGGCTGGCGAGGGAATGCATGTCGAAATTGACGCTGGCGTTGCGGCCCGCGACCACCTCGATCGAGATCTCGCTCGCGTCGGGCAGGACGATGGGGCGGTTCGACAGGTCGTGCGGCGCGATCGGCACCAGGACCCAGCCGGTGATGCCGGGATGCAGGATCGGGCCGCCGGCCGACAGCGCGTAGGCGGTGGAACCTGTCGGCGAGCCGATGATCAGCCCGTCGGCGCGGAGGTTGGCGACGAACTCCTCGCCGATGTCGATCTTCAGTTCGACCATGCTGGCCGTGGCGCCGCGGCTGACGACGACGTCGTTCAAGGCGTGGCCGGAGAAGATGACGGCTCCGTCGCGATGCACGCGGCCTTCGAGCATCGTCCGCTGTTCCTCCTCGTACATGCCGTCGACCATCGGCGTCAGTGCTTCCTCGAAGCGGGCGACCGGAATGTCGGTGATGAAGCCGAGCCGCCCCTGGTTGATGCCGATCAGCGGCGTGCCGTGTCGGGCGAGCTCGCGGGCGATGCCCAGCATCGTGCCGTCGCCCCCGAGAACCACCGCCAGATCGCACTGCTGGCCGAGTTCGTCGACACTGAGCATCGGATAGGCGTCGATGCCGGTGTTTTGCGCGGTCTCGCGATCCAGCGACACCGCCAGCCCCTTGTCGACCAGGAACGCGGCGATGCGTTCGAGCACTTCGCGGATGCCTTCGGCCTGGAACTTGCCGACCAGCGCGGCGTGTCGGAAGCGGTTGGCCATTCGCGGGATTACACCACAGCGACCCTTTTGGACGCAGGTGAGAATCGGCTTTCAACGGGACCCGCAGGATGCTGGACGAACGCGCCAAGAAGCTGCTGAAGACGCTGGTCGAACGCTATATCGCGGAAGGGCAGCCCGTCGGTTCGCGCACGCTCTCGCGGGCCAGCGGCCTCGAGCTGTCGCCGGCGACGATCCGCAACGTGATGGCCGATCTCGAGGACCTCGGCCTGATCGTCAGCCCGCATACGAGTGCCGGACGCATCCCCACGGCCCGCGGCTATCGCCTCTTCGTCGACACGATGCTGACCGCGCAGCCGATCGACCTGGCCCGCACCCAGCAGTTCGAGCCGCAACTGCAACCCGACCAGCCGCAGCGCGTCATCGCCAACGCCGCCAACCTGCTGTCGAGCCTGTCGAGCTTCGTTGGCGTCGTCACCGCGCCGCGCAAGGCGAGCGTCTTCCACCACATCGAGTTCATGCGGCTGTCCGACCGCCGCGTGCTGGTGATCCTGGTCGCGCCCGATGGTGACGTGCAGAACCGGGTGATCTTCACCGCGCAGGACTACACGCAGGCGCAGCTGATCGAGGCGAGCAATTTCCTCACCAAGCACTACGCAGGCCTGACGATCGAGCAGGTTCGCGAGCGCCTGAAGACCGAGGTCGACGCACTGCGCAGCGAGATCGCCGCGCTGATGCAGGCGGCGGTGCAGGCCGGGCACGATGCCCACGCCGAGGGCCAGGAGCAGGTCGTCATCTCCGGCGAGCGCAATCTGCTGACGGTCAGCGACTTTTCCAGCGACATGAGCAGTCTGCGCAAGCTCTTCGATGTCTTCGAGCAGAAGACGCAGCTGATGCGGCTGCTCGAGGTCAGCAGCAAGGCCGAGGGGGTGCGCATCTTCATCGGCGGCGAAAGCCTGGTGGTTCCATTCGAGGAGCTCTCGGTGGTCTCGGCGCCGTACGAGGTCAACGGCCAGGTGGTCGGCACGCTCGGCGTCATCGGGCCGACGCGAATGGCCTACGACCGCATGATCCAGATCGTCGACATCACCTCGCGACTGCTCTCCAACGCGCTGTCGCCCAAGTAGCGGGCAGCCCGGGTCGCGGCCTCAGCCGGCAGCCATCGGCAGCGTCACGATGAAGCGGCTGCCGAGTCCGGGTCCCGCGCTGGTGGCGGTCACGCTGCCCCCGTGACCCACGACCAGGTCGCGGACGATCGCCAGGCCGATTCCCAGGCCGCGGCTGTCGACCATGAGGGCGCGTTCGTCCTGCACGAAGAGCTCGAAGATGTGCGGCAGCGCGTCCGCGGTGATCCCGATGCCGTCGTCCGAGATGGTGACCTCGACGCACTCGCCGCGCCGCGCGGAGGCGATCTGCAGCGAACCCCCCTTCGGCGTGTACTTCGAGGCGTTGTCGAGCAGGTTGGTGAAGACTTGCGCGAGTCGCATCGGGTCGCCCCGCAGGCGCATCGGACCGGGCCCGAGCTCGCTCGTCAGCCGCTGGCGGCGCTCGGTGATGGCCGGCAGGCAGGTGTCCCTGGCCAGCGTGAGCACCTCGGCGAGGTCCAGTTCGGTGACCTCGAGCCTGAACTTTCCGATGCCCACGCGTGCTCCGTCGAGCAGGTCCTCCACCAGCCGGGTCATGTGCACGACCTGGCGCTTGACGATCTGCTGCTGTCGGGCGAAGGCCAGGTCGTCCGTGCGCAAGCGCCCGAGCAGCTCGGCGGCCATCTTGATCGGCCCGAGCGGATTGCGCAGCTCGTGCGCCACCATCGCCAGGAAATCAATCTGGCGACGATGGGCCGCGTCGGTCCGAACGCCGAGCGCGTCCGAATCGAGGGCGGCGAGGACCAGGTGCTCGTTGGCTTCGCGCAGGTCGTGCGCACGCGGCTCGTAGGTCTCGGCCTCGTGCGGACTCCGGCCCCGCAGCGACGGGTCGGCCGGAAACAGCTCCAGGCTCGGCGGAGCGAGGTTGGCGCCGGCGTGAAACGCATAGCCGCCGGGTCCGCGCTTCTTCGAGCGGTACATGGCCGCGTCGGCGAGCGCGATCAGCGCCTCCGCGTCGTCCGCGTCCTCCGGCCAGACTGCGATGCCGACGCTCACCGAGGGATGCAATGTGTGGCTGCCGACGCGGGCGGACGCGGCTACCGAGGCCAGCATCCGCTCGACGATGACGACCGCGTCGGTGGGCTCGAGCAGTTCGGCCAAAAGCACCAGGAATTCGTCGCCGCCGTGCCGGCTCACCGTGTCCGAGTCGCGGACCGCCATCTCGAGCCGGCGCGCGATCAGCTGCAGCGCTGCGTCGCCGACGGCGTGGCCGAGGTGGTCGTTCAGGTGCTTGAAGCCATCGGCGTCGACGAACAGCAGCGCCAGGCGGGTCCCGCGCCGGCGCGCGCTGGAGATGGCGTGCTCCACACGATCGAGCATCAGCGCGCGGTTCGGCGTGTCTGTCAACGCGTCGCGCTGGGACGAGCGCGTCAACTCCCCCAGGCTGCTGACGGCCGATTCGGCGAGGGTCTCGGCGTGCAGAGAGCGCAGCACGAGTCGCTCGTTGGCTTCGAGGAGCTGCGCAGCGCGTTCCTCGCTGAAATCGCGCTGCAGCTCGGCAAGGTCGCGCCGCAGCGAGGTCAGCTCGAGGCGCAGCGCATCGGCCTGCGCCTTGAGGAGGGCGACGGTGCGCTTCCCCGTGCTGACCGTCGACAGCGCATTCCGTTCGTCGAACGGAACGGGGTGAATCTCAGCCATCGGCTCCATCGCACCCCAGTCTTGCCGAGGCGCGGCGGCCGGCGGAGCCGATCAGGCGGTCGACCAGCGAGTCGCCGATCAGGTGACCGAGCAGTTTGCGGAAAGCCAGCAGCAGCGCCCGGTTCGCGGCTTCCGCCTCGGTACGGGTCTGCGCGGCCAATGCGGTCTCGAGGCTCGTGAACGGGTGCGCCGTTTGCCGCTGCGTGGCCAGCCAGGGGTGGGCCGCGACGTTGAGGTCCAGGCAGCGGGCGTAGACGGCGGCCACGCCGCGCGTGCCGATCACCGACGACAGCATGGCGTCGAGGTCGTGCCAGGACACGGGCCCAGCCTCGATCGCATCCGGGGAGTCCTTGGATTCGGCGGCGAGCCGCCCGGCTGTCGCCTCGATCTGCGCAATCGGATTGTTCATGAGCATTCCCCCGGTTTTCTCAGGGTTCGGCAGATGTCGGCCGGGGCTGGAACCGCCATGGCGATCGATGGGCGGGTCAACGGCCGGCGAACAGCCAGCGCAGCCGCACGAGGTAGCGCCCCAGCGAGGTTGTCGGGACGACGCATCGGGCCGAACCTCCACTGCGAGGCCTGACCTCGGCGCGGGAGGCGGACTTGGCGGCGCGTGACTTCCGCTGGATCGAAGGCTGGAACATTCGACAAGGGTAGGGAAGGCGCAGGGCACCGTCTGTGCGCTCGCGCACATAGGAACGAACAACCCCGACGCTTGCGGCTTTGCGTGACGGGCAAGGCTGCGATCCGCAGGAGTCAGGCGAGGTTTTCGGCGTACGCCCTTTGGTCGCTGGCGTAGCAGCCGCAGGCCGCCCCCTCGAGGCCGGCCCGGTCGAGCACCCGCATCGCGCCGCGGCGGTAGTCGATCAGTCCCTGGCGTTGCAGGCTGCCCGCCGCGGCGGTGACGCCGACGCGGCGGACGCCGAGCATGTGGGCGAGAAAATCCTGCGTCATCGGGAAGTCGTCGGCGCGGGCGCGATCCTGGCTCATCAGCAGCCAGCGCGCCAGGCGCGGGCCGACCTGGTGAAAGCGCAGGCAGGCGGCCGAGGTCGCGAACTGCCGCATCAGGACGTAGAGGTAACGATCCAGGCCGCGCCTGAGGGCCGCGCTGGCCGCGAGTTCGCGCCGGAACGCCGCGACGCCGATCCGCAAGGCGCGGCCGGCTCCCTGCACCAGCGCCTGCGATGGCGCCGCAGCCACCCCGAGGGTGAGCTGCGCGCCCAGCATCCCTTCCCGTCCGATCATGCCGACCTCGACCGCGGGGCTGCCTTCGATCAGCGACAGCAGCGAGATGTATCCCGACGTCGGGAAATAGACACGGCGAGCCGCTTGGCCCTGCTCGACGAGCACCTCGCGGAGGACCAGTTCGACCGGCTCGCAGACTGCCAGCAGGCGCAGACGATCCTTGCGCGGAAGACGCTGGATCAGGTGGTTCTCGCAACTCGACACGGCGCGCTTTCAAGGGGAGGGCGCGGAAGGCTGGCCGCGGGGCGACCGGCTCGAGGGCGAGTGCGCCCCCGATCGCGGAGTCCGAGTCTGGACCGGATGCCGGCCCGGGACTGTCTGCCAGCGCACATAGCGCCAGAAAACGGGGCGCCCCCGGGCCGCGCCAGCCGGGCGGGGCCCTATGTCGCGGTCTGGGCCGGCAGCAGGCGGTCGTACTCGTTCTTCACGACCGCGTAGCACTCGCAGGTCCGCTCCTCCAGTCCCTTGCGATCGAGGACCGTGATGCGGCCGCGCGAGTAGTTGATCAGCCCGGCCTTCTGCAGCTTGCTCGCGCCTTCGGTGACGCCTTCGCGGCGCACCCGAGCATGTTGGCAATCAGCGACTGCGTCATCACCAGCTCGGCTCCCTCGAGACGGTCCAGGCTGAGGAGCAGCCAGCGGCAAAGCTGCTGGTCGAGCGAGTGGTGGCGGTTACAGACCGCCGTCTGCGACATCTGCGTGATGAGGGCCTGGGTATAGCGCAGCAGCAGGTGCAGCACCGGGCCGGCCCGGTCGAACTCGTCCTTCATCAGCTGCGAACGCAGCCGATAGCCCCGGCCGGCGCTTTGCACGACGGCCCGGCTCGGCGTCGACTCGCCACCCATGAAGAGCGAGACGCCGACGATGCCCTCGTTGCCGACCACCGCGATCTCGGCCGAGGCCCCGTTCTCCATCACGTACAGCAGCGAGACGATCGACGTCGTCGGGAAGTAGACGTGGCTCAGCGTCCGGTTCGACTCGTAGAGGACGTGGCCGAGCGGCATGTCGACCGCTTCGAGATCGGGCAGCCAGCGGTCCAGCTCCTGGGCCGGGAGTGCGGCGAGCAGTTGGTTCTGGGTGGGCAGGGTGGCGAGGGCCATGCGGACTCTTGGAGCGAGCGGGTCCCTGGTTGCGACGCAGGCGACCGGACTGGAGGGGTTGATTGTAAAGGTCCACCGCCGGACGCTATGTACGGTATCGCACACATCCCATCGGGCGTGGACGAAGCCGGGCGTCGACGCCGCGGCCGGCCGGCGGCGAGGCTGTGTGTGCCAGCGCACCGACTCGACAGCGCTCTCGGCGTAGTGTCTGAAGGCTGCACGGTCTGACGCTGCGGCGTGGGGTTTCTCCGGTCGGGCAGGCCCTCGAGTCGAACGCGCAAGCGAGGAAAATCCATGAGCATCGGCACCATCCTTCTGATCGTCCTGATCCTGATCCTGATCGGCGCCTTCCCGAGCTGGCCCCACAGCCGCAGCTGGGGCTACGGTCCGACCGGCATCGTCGGCGTCATCGTGCTGGTCGTGGTGGTGCTGCTCGTGCTCGGCCGCATCTGAGCGGCCGTGTCGCCATCGCGCGACCCTGTATGTGGCCCACCTACAATTTCTGCGTGGGCCGTTAGCTCAGCTGGTTAGAGCAGAGGACTCATAATCCTTTGGTCGTTGGTTCAAGTCCAACACGGCCTACCGTAGGGAACAGCAAAAGCCGCTTGGGAGCGCAGGGCAAGTCCGGCGTCGACCCGGCCTTCGACGCGACGCGAGGCTTGTCGCCGAGGGCGTTAGCGCCGCCGCCGCACTGACCAGCCGATCCCAGCCAGACCGGCGAGCATCAGGGCGAACGTTTGAGACTCGGGTACCGCAGTGCTCGACTGCGCCGGCGAAGCCGTCGGAGCGACCGCTGAAGAAGTTCGGTCGAGCAGGTTGCCGGAGAAGCCATTTTCCAGTGGTGCCGCGAGTTCCGACAGGCCGGCGTTTCCACCGGTTGCGCTGCCCACCAGTGGGCCCGCCGCGATCGTGTGCTGGGCGTGCGCCGCCGGCAGCATCAGGCAGCAGGCGGCACCGGTGAGGAGCGGAACAAGAATGCGGCGCATGGGGAATCCCGTCTGGAGTGGTGACTCAGTGTTTCCGCGGCTCATGACAGGCACGTGTCTGCGCAGTCAGAGGATCGATCCTCGTTCACGCCTCTCTGTATTCGGCAGGCGCGACGCTTGAAGGAGCCTGAAATCATTAGTACCTGTCCGCGACGATCTCGTGACAGCGCGGGACAACCAGGAAGTAGCAGGAAGGTTGAGTGTCCGGCCAGCCCGGCGGCTCTTCGTCGCGAACGTCGACTAGGGCCTGCGTGCGCCAAAGGGTCGCGGCGACGTTGGCCGACGTCGTCCCGCGGGAACTCTCCCGACGAACAGGTCTGGATGGCGCAGGCAGCGGCACGAGACGGCCGGGCGCGGACCGCCGCGGTTTGAAGGGCCATGCGATGGGGAGGCTCAACATGATGGGCCTCAGCCTGCTCGCCTTGCGTGACCCGGAGATGAAGATTCCGTCGGTCCGGCCGCCGGCGATCGCTGCCTGTCTGGTCGCGTACGGTTCCTCTGCGTCGAGCTTCCCGCTGTCACCCGCTTCGCCGTCCCTCGTGCCGATGGTGCGTCGCCGTTCCGCGCGGCGCGGCCTCGAACGGCGCCAGCGCCCGCCTCAGCCGATCGTCATCAGGCTCGCGTTGCCGCCCGCTGCGGCAGTGTTGATGCTGAGCGAGCGCTCGATGAGCAGGCGTTCCAGTGGAACGTCGTCGCTGCCTGGCGCGAGCGCCGTGACGCCGACGATCGGCCCCGTTCGCGCGGCCAATACCTGCAGGACTTCCTGCAAGTGTTCTGCGGACCCGTGGTGCAGGACCGCGTCGAAATGCACGCCGGCGGCGCGCCAGTCCTGTGCCAGCGAGATGCGTTCGCGCGCCGCCGGCGGCAGGCTCTCCCACAGGGCCCGTCCTGCGGCAGGCCAGACCGCGCGACTGCCGACGGCGAGCACCGCCACGAGCTGGCGCAGGCGGTCGGCCTCGGCACCGGCTTGCCCGTTGCGTCGTCCGATGGAATCGTCCTCGGTCAGGCACAACACGGCTTCGCGCGGCAACATGGCGTAGAGGTTCGCTTCGCCGGTAGGGCCGGGCAGGGCGCTCCAGGCGGCTGACGGCGTCAGCGCGGTGAGTCGGTCGATCGTCTGCACCAGCGCGGCGTTGCTCCGGGATCGGGCCCAGTCGCCTAGCGCCCGTCGCGCAGAGCGGACAGCCTCGTCGTCTCCATCGGCAATCCAGCCCCGCACCGGCGGCTGGCTCCCCCCGGCGGCCTTGCCGCTGGCGCGCAGCGTCGCGTCGGCGGGGCGCGCGGCGAGCAGTCTCAGCAGGTACAGCGGACCCCCCGCCTTCGGGCCCGTGCCCGACAGGCCCTCGCCGCCGAAGGGCTGGACGCCGACGACCGCGCCGACGATGTTGCGGTTGGCGTAGACATTGCCGGCATGGGCGGCGTGCACGACCTGCGCCAGCGTCTCGTCGATGCGGGTGTGCACGCCCATCGTCAGGCCGTAGCCGGTGGCATCGATCTGCGTCAGCAGGTCGGCCAGTCCGCTGCGCTCGTAGCGCAGCACGTGCAGGACCGGTCCGAAGACCTCGCGCTGCAGCTCGTCGATGCGTTCGATCTCGATCACCGCCGGCGGCACGAACGTACCGCGGCCGACGACTGCGGGATCGACCAGTGCGCCACGCGTGACGCGGCGCCCCTTCGCGCGCATCGCGTCGATGTGGCGCTCGATGATGCCCTGCGCGTCGCCGTCGATGACCGGGCCGACGTCGACCGCCAGATGGCGCGGGTCGCCGACGCGCAGTTCGCCGACCGCGCCCTCCAGCATCCCGATCAGGCGCTCGGCGCCGTCGCGCTGGACGCAGAGCACCCGCAGCGCCGAGCAGCGCTGGCCGGCGCTGTCGAAGGCCGAGGCGACCACATCGGCGACCACCTGCTCGGCCAGCGCCGAGGAGTCGACGATCATCGTGTTCTGGCCTCCGGTCTCGGCGATCAGCGGCACCGGCTGGCCATGCGGGCCGAGTCGACCGGCCAGCGCGCGTTGCAGCAGCCGCGCCACGTCCGTCGAGCCGGTGAAGAGGACCCCTTGCACCCGGGCGTCGGCGACCAGTGCGGCGCCGACGCTTTCACCGGGGCCGGGCAGCAGCTGCAGCGCGGCGCGCGGCACGCCGGCGGCCCACAGCGCACGCACCGCCGCGGCGGCGACCAGCGGCGTCTGCTCGGCCGGCTTGGCCAGCACGCTGCTGCCGGCGGCCAGCGCCGCGGCCACCTGGCCGGTGAAGATCGCGAGCGGGAAGTTCCACGGGCTGATGCACACGACAGGCCCGAGCGGCCGATGGCTCGCGTTGTCGAAGTCGTCGCGTATCTGCTGCGCGTAGTAGCGCAGGAAGTCGACCGCCTCGCGGACTTCGGCCACGCCGTTGGCGCAGGTCTTGCCGGCTTCGCGGACCAGCAGCGCGATCAGCGAGACGCTGTCGGCCTCGAGCAAATCGGCTGCGGCCTCGAGCCGCGCCGCACGCTCGGCCGGCGCGGTGGCCGCCCAGCGGCTCGCGCCTTCGACCGCGCAAGCCAGTGCGGCCTCGACTTCGAACGCTGTGGCGTCGCGCACGGTCCCGACGGTGTCGCCGTGATCGGCGGGGTTTGTGATCGGGTGCGTCGGGCCTGGCGCGCCGGCACCGCCTTCGACGCCCACGTTCACGCCGACGCCAGCGCCGAGCATGGGTTTGGCCTCCCAGGGCGTGTCGGCCGTGACGGTCATCGCCCGCGCCAGCGTCGTCAGCATGCTCTCGCTGGCGAGATCGAAGCCGCGCGAGTTCGTGCGACCCGGGCCGTACAGCGCACGCGGCAGGGGGATGGCGGGGTGCGGCAGACCAACGGCGCCTTCGCGGGCCGCCAGGGCCTGCACGGTGCGCACCGGGTCCTGCACCAGCTCGGCCAGGGCCACATCGTCGTCGGCGATGCGGTTGACGAACGAGGTGTTGGCACCGTTCTCCAAAAGGCGCCGGACGAGATAAGCCAGCAGCGTCTCGTGCGTACCGACCGGCGCGTAGATGCGGCAGGGCACGCCGAGCTTGCCCCCCGAAGCCGGGCCGACCACCTGGTCGTAGAGCGGTTCGCCCATGCCGTGCAGGCACTGGAACTCGTAGGCGTCGTCACCGTCGGCGTCCGTCATGCCGTCCGACCGCGCGAGTTCATGGACTGCTGCCAGCGTCTGCGCGTTGTGCGTGGCGAACTGCGGATAGACGGCCGCGCCCGCCGCCAGCAGCTTGCGCGCGCAGGCGATGTAGGCGACATCGGTGTAGGCCTTGCGGGTGTAGACCGGATATCCGTCGAGGCCGTCGATCTGGGCGCGCTTGATCTCCGAATCCCAGTACGCGCCCTTGACGAGGCGGATCATCAGCCGATGGCCGCTGCGCCGCGCCAGGTCGACGAGGTGGTCGACGACTGCCGGACAGCGCTTCTGGTAGGCCTGGATGACGAAGCCGATGCCCTCCCAGCCCGCCAGCGCCGGCTCGAAGCACAGGCGCTCGAGCAGGTCGAGCGAGAGCTCTAGCCGATCCGACTCCTCGGCGTCGATGTTCAAGCCGATGTCGTGCTGTCGCGCGAGCTGCGCCAGGTGGCGCAGGCGCGGGTACAGCTCGGTCATCACGCGTTCGACCTGGGCGCGGCTGTAGCGCGGGTGCAGCGCCGACAGCTTGACCGAGATCCCCGGTCCTTTCGTCACGCCCTTGCCGGCGGCGGCGGCGCCGATGGCGTGGATGGCGTGCTCGTAGGCGGCGAGATACGCCTGGGCATCGCGCGCGGTCATCGCCGCCTCGCCGAGCATGTCGTAGGAATAGCGAAAGCCCTGGGCTTCGCGCGAGCGCGCATGAACGAGCGCCTGCTCGATCGTCTCGCCGGTGACGAACTGCTCGCCCATCAGCCGCATCGCCATGTCCACGCCCTTGCGGATCAGCGGCTCGCCGCCGCGCGCGACGACCTTGCGCAGCGCCGTGCTCAGTCCGGCGTCGCTGTGGGTGGCGACGAGCTTGCCGGTGAACAGCAGGCCCCAGGTGGCGGCATTGACGAAAAGCGACGGGCTCTGGCCGAGGTGCGCCTGCCAGTTGCTGGCGCCGATCTTGTCGCGGATCAGTGCATTGCGCGTGGCGGCATCGGGGATGCGCAGCAAGGCCTCGGCCAGGCACATCAGCGCCACGCCTTCCTGAGAGCTGAGCGCGAACTCCTGCAGCAGCCCCTGCACCAGCCCGGCGCGGCCGCCGACGCGCACACGCGCGCGCACTCCGGCGGCCACGCGCAGCGCCAGGTCTTCGGCCGCCTGGGCCTGAGACGCCGTGAGTTGCGCCTGCTTTAGCAATGACGGCAGCAGGACAGGCTCGGGAGGGCGCGTGGCTGCATCGATGGCGGCGCGCAGTGGCGAGGTTGCGAGCGCGGGCGTCAACGCGCGTGCCTTTCGGTCGGCGTCGGTCACGGGATGGTCAGCACGCGGATTCAAGGCCGGAGGATCACGCGGCCGCGGACATGTCCGGCGCGCAGG
>JBBQCD010000087.1:0-15474 GCA_038318385.1 Burkholderiales bacterium
CCGTTCGGCGCCACCGGGTCGTCGATCGGCCGCTCGTATTCGGAAACGGTGTGGGCACCGCGGCATTCATGGCGTGCGGCCGCCGACACCATCGTCGCCAATGCGCACTCGATCAGGTTGTCGACCTCGAGGGCCTCGACCCGTGCGGTGTTGAAGACGTTCGACTTGTCGCCCAGGTGGATCGCCCGGACGCGTTCGGCCAGCGCCTTCACCTTGACCACGCCCTCGTCCATCAACGCCTGGGTCCGGAAGACACCGGCGTGCTGCTGCATCACCTTGCGCAGGTCGTTGGCGACGTCCTGCGCGTACTCGCCGGACGTGGTCGCCTGCAACCGCGCCAGCCGCGCCTGGGTGAACTCGGCAGCGCCCTCGGGCAACGGCCGATGTCCGGGCGTCTTCTGCGCGGCTTCGACGATGTGATTGCCGGCAGCGCGGCCGAAGACCAGCAGGTCGAGCAGCGAGTTCGTGCCGAGCCGGTTGGCGCCATGCACGCTCACGCACGAGCACTCGCCGACCGCGTAGAGACCGCCGACGACGGCATTAGGATCTTCGCCCTGAGGCGTCACCACCTGGCCGTGGATGTTCGTCGGCACGCCGCCCATCTGGTAGTGGATGGTCGGCACCACCGGGATGGGTTCCTTGGTGATGTCGACGTTGGCGAAGTTGTGGCCGATCTCGAACACGCTCGGCAGGCGTTTCATGATCGTTTCGGCGCCGAGGTGCGTCATGTCGAGGACGATGTAGTCCTTGTTCGGGCCGCAGCCGCGCCCTTCCTTGATCTCCTGGTCCATGCAGCGCGAGACGAAGTCGCGCGGCGCCAGGTCCTTCAAGGTCGGCGCGTAGCGTTCCATGAAGCGCTCGCCGTCGCCGTTGCGCAGGATCGCGCCTTCGCCGCGGCAGCCCTCGGTCAGCAGCACCCCGGCTCCGGCCACGCCGGTCGGGTGGAACTGCCAGAACTCCATGTCCTCGAGCGGAATGCCGGCGCGCGCCGCCATGCCCAGACCGTCACCGGTGTTGATGAAGGCGTTGGTGGACGCCGCGAAGATGCGCCCGGCCCCACCGGTGGCGAGCAGCACGAACTTGGCCTCGAGGATGTGGAGCTCGCCGGTCTCCATCTCGAGGGCGGTGACGCCGACGACATTGCCTTCGCCGTCGCGGATCAGGTCGAGCGCCATCCACTCGACGAAGAAGTTCGTCCGCGCCTTGACGTTCTGCTGGTAGAGCGTGTGCAGCATCGCGTGGCCAGTGCGGTCGGCCGCGGCGCAGGCGCGCTGCACCGGCTTCTCGCCGTAGTTCGCGGTGTGTCCGCCGAACGGACGCTGGTAGATCGTGCCGTCCGGATTGCGGTCGAACGGCATGCCGAAATGCTCGAGCTCGTAGACGACGTTGGGCGCCTCGCGGCACATGAACTCGATCGCGTCCTGGTCGCCGAGCCAGTCGGAACCCTTGACGGTGTCGTAGAAGTGGTAGTGCCAGTTGTCTTCCGACATGTTGCCGAGCGAGGCGCCGATGCCGCCCTGCGCCGCCACGGTGTGCGACCGCGTCGGGAACACCTTGGACAGCACGGCGACGTTGAGTCCGGCTCGGGCGAGCTGCAGCGAGGCGCGCATGCCGGAGCCGCCGGCACCAACGATGACGACGTCGAAGCGGCGCCGCGTGACCGACGCGGGCGAACGGGGGGTGGAGGTGGTCGCCATCAGAGTCTCCACAGGACCTGGACGGCCCAGCCGGCGCAGCCGACGAGCCAGACGATGGTCGCGGCCTGCAGCGTCAGCCGCATGCCGACGGACTTGACGTAGTCCATCCAGATGTCGCGCATGCCGACCCAGGCGTGGATCAGCAGGGAGACGACGACGGTGAAGGTCAGCACCTTCATCCACTGGCGCGAGAACATCGTCGCCCACTTGTCGTAGCCCATCTCGCCGGGCAGGAGGACCTGCACGATCAGCGCCACGGTGAACAATGCCATCACGACGCTGGTGATGCGCTGGGCGAGCCAGTCGCGCAGTCCGTAGTGCGCGCCGACGACGACGCGCCTGGATCCGAAGTTCTGTGCCATGGCGCGGATCAGAAGAAGAGCTTGTAGCCGAGCGCGAGCGTCAGCAGGGCGCTGCCGACGAGCGTGAAGAGCGCCGACCGGCGCCCGAATTCGAGGCCGACGTCGTGCGTCGCGTCCATCCACAAGTGGCGCACGCCACCGATGAAGTGCTGGACATAGGCCCAGATCAGGGCGAGTACGACGAGCTTGAAGAACCACCCCGGCAAGCCGCCCCAGCCCGCGTCGAAGAGGCTGCTGAATTGCGCGTAGCTCACTTCGGAAGTGACGCTGGTATCGAACAGCCAGATGACCAGCGGCAGCAGGAGGAACAGGAATGCACCGCTGATGCGGTGCAGGATCGACACCCAGCCGGCCAGCGGAAGCCGGTAGTGCGGCAGCTGCGTGATGTGGATGTTGCGATAGACCGGTCGTCGCTTCAGGGTGTCTGCCATGCCCATCCTTGTGATTTTTCGATGCGCCGCATTGTCAACTGACAATTTTATTGCAATGCAGCAGATGGCGCGGCAGGCGTCCGCCCGGCGACCCTGCCCTACACTGTCGCCCGGTCAAAAGACACTGAATTTTCATTCCTTCCGGAGCCGCTTTCATGAGCAAGAAACCCGTTCGAGTCGCCGTCACCGGCGCTGCAGGCCAGATCGGCTATGCGCTGCTTTTTCGCATTGCCTCGGGCGACATGCTCGGCAAGGATCAACCGGTGATCCTCCAGCTGCTGGAGATCCCCGACGAGAAGACGCAGAAGGCCCTGAAGGGCGTGATGATGGAACTTGACGACTGCGCCTTCCCGCTGCTCGCCGGCATGCAGGCGCACGGCGACCCGATGACTGCGTTCAAGGATGCCGACTACGCCCTTCTCGTCGGCGCGCGCCCGCGCGGCCCCGGCATGGAGCGCAAGGACCTGCTCTCGGCCAACGCCCAGATCTTCACCGCCCAGGGCAAGGCGCTCAACGCCGTGGCCAGCCGCAACGTCAAGGTGCTGGTCGTCGGCAACCCGGCCAACACCAACGCCTACATCGCGATGAAGAGTGCGCCCGACCTGCCGCGGCGCAACTTCACCGCGATGCTGCGTCTGGACCACAACCGCGCCGCGAGCCAGATCGCGACCAAGACCGGCAAGCCGGTCGCCGGACTCGAGAAGCTCGTCGTCTGGGGCAACCATTCGCCGACCATGTACGCCGATTACCGCTTCGCGACCATCGACGGAAAGCCGGTGAAGGAACAGATCCGGGACGACGGGTGGAACAAGGATGTGTTCCTGCCGACGGTCGGCAAGCGCGGTGCCGCGATCATCGAAGCCCGCGGGCTCTCGTCGGCGGCGTCCGCGGCAAACGCAGCGATCGACCACATGCGCGACTGGGCCCTCGGCAGCCAGGGCAAATGGGTGACGATGGGCGTGGCCTCCGACGGCCAGTACGGGATCCCCAAGGACGTGATGTTCGGCTTCCCGGTGACGACCGCCGGCGGCGACTGGAAACTCGTCGAGGGCCTGGGGATCGATGCCTTCAGCCAGGAGCGCATCGATCTGACCCTGAAGGAACTCCTCGAGGAGCAGGACGGCGTCAAGCACCTGCTTTGACCGCCCCGGTCCCGGGGGTCCTGCCCCGGGACGGTGACGGAATCGCGCTTTCGCCGCTTTGTTGCATTCGCAGACGTTTGCCGGGGGTGCGCCACTCGGACAATCCGGCCACCTTCTTCACCGGGAACCACCGATGACGCCCATTCAACCTTGCCCGCCGCTGCGCCTCGCGGCGACCTTCGCGGTCCTCTGCGCACTCGCCGGCGCGCTGGCTGCCGAGCCGGCCCAGGCCGCGAAACGCGCCAAGCCGGTTGCGGCGAAGAAGGCTCCTCCCAAGCCGCCCGAATTCGTCCCGCCGAACGCCGACGCCGACCAGATCGATGCCGCCGAGCGCGTCTTTTACGGCAACTACGAGTGCGAGTTCAACCAGAGCGTGGAGATCGGCAAGCACGGGAAATACGCCGCTTACGTCGATGTGAAACACGGCAAGCAGTCCTGGACGATGAAGCCCGTGCTGTCGGCCACCGGCGCGATCCGCCTCGAAGACGTCAAGGGCGAAACGTTGATGGTCCAGATCGCCAGCAAGTCGATGCTGCTGAACGTGAAGACCGGCCACCGCGTCGTCGACGCCTGCGTCAGCGAGAAGCAGCGCCAACTGACCCTGGAAGCCAATGCGGCCAAGGCCGCCGAACTCGCCACCGGCGGCACCTCCTCGAATCTGCCGCTTCTGGCTACCCCAGCCGCAGCCACCGTGGCGGGCGCTGCATCCGGCCCGAAGTAGGAAGACGGGCACTCGCCCGGCCCGATCGGCCGGGGCCGTGGCCGTGCGGCTGCAGGCGAGCGGCGCTTCCCTTCCTTCCGCCGCCCGGCCCCAGCCGCTCCGCGCGATTGAAGTATGCATCAGAAAGTATGTATAATCGATGCATACTATAGCCCTCCCCATGGAAGCCACCGTCGCCGAACGCGGACAGATCACCTTGCCGAAGGCCGTCCGGGACGCGCTGGGCCTGAGCAAGGGCAGCCTCTTGAGGGTCGAACTGGACGGCGACCGGATTATTCTTCGAAAGAACGTCGACGACGCGCTGTCACGGGCTCGCGGCCGCTTCAAGCTTCCCGAAGGCACCCGGACCGACGACGTGATGCGCGAACTGCGCGGTCGTGCACCCGGCGATCCGGTCGAGCCGTGAGGGGCGGATGATCGCCATCGACTCACCGATCCTGATCGACCTGCTCGGCGACGCCGCCGGAGCCGATGCCGCCGAAAGCTGCCTGCGGCAGGCGCTGGCCGCCGGACCGGTGGTGCTGTGCGACGTGGTCATCAGCGAGATCACCGCCGGACTCGGCCATGGCGCCGAGATCATGGACGTGGTCTCGGAGATGGGGTTGCGCTACCTCCCGCTGGAACAGCGTGCCGCGGTTCGCGCCGGAGAGATGCAACGGCGCTACGACGAACGACTGCGGGCCAGGGGCGACCGGGTCGCCCGTCCCCGCACCATTCCAGACTTCATCGTCGGCGCCCACGCGCTGCTTCAATGCAGCGCGCTGATCACCCGCGACGCCGGCTTCTTCCGGGACTATTTCAAGGGTCTGAGGATCATCGAGCCGACGGCCGCCTGACCTCGTCCCGCATCGAACAAACAAGGGAGTTCACCATGCTTCAAGCCTACCGACAACACGTTGCCGAGCGCGCCGCACTCGGCATTCCGCCGCTGCCGCTGAGCGCCGCCCAGACCGCGGAGCTGATCGAAATGCTGAAGTCGCCGCCCCCGGGCGAAGAGGCAACGCTGGTCGAACTGATCACCCAGCGCGTACCCGCCGGCGTCGACGATGCGGCCAAGGTCAAGGCCAGCTATCTCGCCGCCCTTGCCCATGGGTCGGAGAAGTGTTCGCTGATCGATCGCGCGCGCGCCACGCAACTCCTGGGGACGATGCTGGGCGGCTACAACATCACGCCGCTGATCAACCTGCTCGAGGACGACCTGGTTGCACCGATGGCGGCCACGGCGCTGAAGAAGACGCTGCTGATGTTCGACCAGTTCCACGATGTCCAGGAGAAGGCCGAGAACGGCAATGCCCACGCCCGCACGGTCCTGCAGAGCTGGGCCGACGCCGAGTGGTTCACCTCGCGGCCCGAGCTGCCCGAGAGCATCACCGTCAGCATCTTCAAGGTCACCGGCGAGACCAACACCGACGACCTCTCGCCGGCGCCCGACGCGTGGAGCCGCCCCGACATCCCGCTGCATGCGCTGGCGATGCTGAAGAACCCACGCCCGGGCATCGTTCCGGAGGAAGAAGGCAAGCGCGGTCCGATCCGCTTCATCGAGGACCTGCGCGCGCGTGGCCATCTCGTGGCCTATGCCGGCGACGTCGTCGGCACCGGCTCGAGCCGCAAGTCGGCGACCAACTCCGTGCTCTGGTTCACCGGCGAGAACATCCCGTTCGTGCCGAACAAGCGTTTCGGCGGCGTGTGCCTGGGCACGAAGATCGCGCCGATCTTCTACAACACGATGGAGGACGCCGGCGCCTTGCCGATCGAGCTCGACGTCAGCCGCATGGAGATGGGCGACGTGGTCGAGCTGCGTCCCTACGAGGGCAAGGCGCTGAAGGACGGCGTCGTGATCGCCGAGTTCAAGGTCAAGAGCGACGTCCTCTTCGACGAGGTCCGCGCGGGCGGCCGCATCCCGCTGATCATCGGCCGCGGCCTCACGGCCAAGGCGCGCGAGGCCCTGGGCCTGCCGCCGTCGAGCCTCTTTCGCCTGCCGCACGACCCGGCCGACACCGGCCGCGGCTACAGCCTCGCGCAGAAGATCGTCGGCCGGGCCTGCGGCCTCCCGGAGGTCGCCGGCCGGCAGACCGGCGTGCGCCCCGGCACCTATTGCGAGCCGCGGATGACATCGGTCGGCTCCCAGGACACGACCGGACCGATGACCCGCGACGAGCTGAAGGACCTCGCCTGCCTCGGGTTCTCGGCCGACCTCGTCATGCAGAGCTTCTGCCACACCGCGGCGTATCCGAAGCCGGTCGACGTGAAGATGCACCACGAGTTGCCGGAATTCATCAGCACGCGGGGGGGCGTCAGCCTGCGACCCGGTGACGGGGTGATCCATTCATGGCTCAACCGGCTGCTGCTGCCGGACACCGTCGGCACCGGTGGCGACAGCCACACCCGCTTTCCGATCGGCATCAGCTTTCCGGCCGGATCCGGCCTGGTCGCCTTCGCGGCAGCCACGGGCGTGATGCCGCTCGACATGCCCGAGAGCGTGCTCGTGCGCTTCAAGGGCAAGATGCAGCCGGGCGTGACCCTGCGCGATCTGGTCAACGCCATCCCGCTCTACGCCATCAAGGCGGGGCTGCTGACGGTCGAGAAAAAGGGCAAGAAGAACATCTTCAGCGGACGCATCCTCGAGATCGAGGGCCTGCCGGACTTGAAGGTCGAGCAGGCGTTCGAACTCTCCGACGCGTCGGCCGAGCGCAGCGCCGCCGGCTGCACGGTGCACCTGAACCCGGCGCCAATCATCGAGTACATCACCAGCAACGTCGCGCTGATGAAGTGGATGATCACCGAGGGCTACGCGGCGGCGCGCACCCTGCAGCGCCGCATCGACGCACAGGAGGCGTGGCTCGCCGACCCGAAGCTGCTGCAGCCCGACGCCGATGCCGAGTACGCCGCCGTGATCGAGATCGACTTGGCCGAAATCCACGAGCCCATCGTTGCCTGCCCGAACGACCCGGACGACGTCAGGACACTTTCAGAAGTGTCCGGCGCGAAGATCGACGAGGTCTTCATCGGCAGCTGCATGACCAACATCGGCCATTTCCGTGCCGCCAGCAAGCTGCTCGAAGGCAAGCGCGACATTCCGGTCAAGCTCTGGGTCGCGCCGCCGACGAAGATGGACGCCAGCCGGCTCAGCGAGGAAGGCCACTACGGCGTCCTCGGCAGCGCCGGTGCGCGCATGGAGATGCCGGGGTGCAGCCTGTGCATGGGCAACCAGGCTCAGGTTCGCGAGGGCGCCACGGTCTTCTCGACGAGCACACGCAACTTTCCGAATCGACTCGGCAAGAACGCGAACGTGTACCTGGGTTCCGCGGAACTCGCGGCCATCTGTTCCAAATTGGGACGCATCCCGACCCGGGCGGAGTACCTGGCGGACATGGGAGTGCTCGAAGCGGCCAGCGACACGGTCTACCAGTACCTGAACTTCGATCGGCTCGAAGCCTTCGCGCCCCAGGCCACGGCAGTCTGATCGGGCCAGGCGAACCGCCGCTCGCCGGTCCGTTCGGAGGACGGACCGGCCACCCTGCGCGGGCAGGCGCCGTGGATGGGTCGCCTATGGCGGAAATCCCCGATGGGTGTTGGCGCGAAAGCAGCCAACATCGCACGCCCACCGGGAGAACATTCGATGAAGGCCCTCACTCTCACAGCCATTGCGGCGTCCGCCACCCTCCTCGCTGCCTGCGGCGGCACCGATTCGCCGCCACGCGGAAGCCTCGTCGAGACGCCCTCGACCGTCGCCACGCTGACCGCCGCGCAGATCGACACCAACACCACCGCCAGCGGTCTGCGGGGTCTCAGCGGCGCCGCGAAGTGCGACGTCAAGGTGGTCGCCCTGAACTACAACACGATTGGCGCGAAGGGCGAGGACACGAACGCCTCGGCGGTGATGCTGGTGCCGGTGAGTTCGGCCACCTGCAATACCGCCGGCGCGCCGCTGCTCGCGTACGCGAAGGGCACCGACGTGCAGAAGCCGCGCACGCTGGCGAATCCGGCCGACGGCGAAACCTTCCTGCTGATCGCGATGTACGCCGCCCAGGGCTACGTGGTCGTTGCCAGCGACTACCTCGGCTTCGCCAAGTCGAACTACTCATACCACCCCTACCTGCACGCCGACTCCGAGGCGAGTACCGTCATCGACTCGTTGCGAGCGGCTCGCTACGCGGCGCCGTCCGTCGGCGCGACGCTGTCGGGCAAGGTGATGTTCACCGGCTATTCGCAAGGCGGACATTCCTCGATGGCGGCGCATCGCGCGGCCGAGCGCGACAACGCCAATGAGTTCAACGTCGTCGCGGGTGCGCACCTGGCCGGACCCTACAACCTTTCGGGGTCCTTCAAGTCGACGGCGGTGATCGCCGGGTACCAGTTCTTCGTTCCCTACCTCGTGACCTCGTACCAGAAGGTCTACGGCGACGTCTACAACAACGTGTCCACCGTCTTCAGGGCGCCGTACTCGGGCTACATCGAGAACCTGCTTCCGAGCCCGACGCTGAATTACACGACGCTGGTCACGACCGGCCCCACCGCGGGCACCTACTGGCTGCCTGGCGCGCAGGGCGAGACGCCGACGCAGGCCCGCGATGCGGTCTTCCAGGCGGCCTTCATCACCGACGTCCAGACCAACAACAACAACGCGCTCTACCTCGACGCCAAGAAGAACGACGAGCTCGGCTGGAATCCGAAATCGAAGATGCTGCTGTGCGGCGGCGCGGGCGATCCCACGGTACCGCCGGCGCTGCACATGGACGTGGCCTACGCCGACTTCCAGAGCCGCGCCCTCACCAACGTCACCAAGGTCGACGTCGATCCGCAGGTTCAGGCCACTTACGGTCCCGGCGGCGTCGCGCCGACCAACCCGGCCACCGCCGCGTTCGCTACGTATTACGGCAACTACCACGGCAGCTACGAGCCGCCGTTCTGCCACGCCTACGCCCGGGCGCTGTTCGAGACGGTGCGCTGAAGCCAAGGCCGGCCGACAGGAGGGCCTCCGAGAGGCGCGCCCTGCATGGGGACAGCGCGGACGCGGCTCGTCGGATAATCGAGACTCGCTGAGGGCAATGCCCGAAGCCCGTCCTCGGAGCTCCCATGACACGTGTCTTCAACTTCAGTGCCGGCCCGGCCGCGCTGCCCGAATCGGTGCTGCGCATCGCCGCCGACGAAATGCTCGACTGGCATGGCTCGGGCATGTCGGTGATGGAGATGAGCCACCGCGGCAAGGAATTCATCTCGATCCAGGCCGAGGCCGAGGGCCTGCTGCGCAAGCTGCTGGCGATCCCGGCGAACTACAAGGTGCTCTTCATGCAGGGCGGCGCGATCGGAGAGAACGCGATCGTGCCGATGAACCTGCTGCGCGGCAAGGCCGGCGCCGACTACATCCACACCGGCGAGTGGTCGAAGAAGTCGATCAAGGAGGCCGGCAAGTACGCGAAGATCAACGTCGCCGCCAGCTCCGAGGACTCGAAGTTCACGCGCATCCCGCCGCGCGACACCTGGCATCTCGACCCCGACGCTGCCTACGTCCACATCTGCGCCAACGAGACCATCGGCGGCGTCGAGTACCACTGGACTCCCGAGACCGGCGACGTGCCGCTGGTGGCCGACATGTCGTCGAACATCCTGTCGCGGCCGATCGACGTGTCGAAGTACGGTCTGATCTACGGCGGCGCGCAGAAGAACATCGGCCCGGCGGGCCTCACGATCGTCATCGTCCGCGACGACCTGCTCGGTGGCGCGCTGCCGATCACCCCGTCGGCCTTCAACTACACCGAGCAGGCCGAGAACGATTCGATGCTCAACACCCCGCCGACCTATGCGATCTACATCGCCGGGCTGGTGTTCAAGTGGATCGAGGCCGAAGGCGGCCTGGCCGCGATGGAAACGCGCAACCGCGCCAAGGCTGCCCTGCTGTACGACTTCCTCGACGGGTCTGCCTTCTTCTCGAGCCCGGTCGCGCGCTCGGACCGCTCGCTGATGAACGTCCCGTTCAAGCTGCGTGATCCGAACCTCGACGAGGCCTTCCTCAAGGGCGCGCAGGCGCGGCACATGCTGCAACTCAAGGGCCATCGCTCGGTCGGCGGCATGCGCGCCTCGATCTACAACGCCATGCCGATCGAAGGCGTGCGCGCCCTGGTGGCCTACATGCAGGAGTTCGAGGCCGGGCATGGCTAGGCACTACACGGTCCGGGTGCTGAACCAGATCTCCGCCAACGGCCTCAAGCGCCTGCCCGCGGAGCGCTACACCGTCGGCAAAGACGTCGCGCAGCCGGATGCGATCCTGGTGCGCTCGGCCGACATGCATGCGCTCGACATTCCGGCGAGCGTGCAGGCGGTCGGCCGCGCCGGCGCCGGCACCAACAACATCCCGGTTCCCGCCCTGAGCGCACGCGGCGTCGCGGTGTTCAACGCCCCGGGCGCGAACGCCAACGCCGTCAAGGAACTCGTCCTCGCCGGCATGCTGCTCGCCGCACGCAACATCGCGCCGGCGCTGCGCTTCGTCGACGGCCTCGACCGCCGTTCAGGCGATATCGAGACCGCCGTCGAGGAAGGCAAGAAGGCATTCGCGGGGTTCGAGCTCGCCGGCCAGACGCTGGGCATCGTCGGCCTCGGCAAGGTCGGTTGCCTGGTGGCCGATGCCGCCATCCGCCTGGGGATGAACGTGCTCGGCTACGACCCCGAGATCACCGTCGATGCCGCCTGGAGTCTGCCGTCGCAGGTCCGCAAGGCCGTCAGCGTTGCCGAAGTCCTCAAGAGCGCACATTTCATCTCGCTGCACGTGCCGCTGGTGGACGCCACGCGGCACCTCGTCAACGCCCGCAACATCGGGCTGATGCGCCCGGGCGCGGTGCTTCTGAACTTCTCGCGCGAAGGGGTCGTCGACGAGACCGGTCTGCTGGCCGCGCTCAATCCCGACGGACTGGCGTGGTACATCTGCGACTTTCCCAGTGCTGCGACGCTCGGCCACGAACGCGTGGTGGCGCTGCCGCACCTCGGCGCGTCGACCCGCGAGGCCGAGGAGAACTGCGCGGTGATGGTGGTCGACCAGCTTCGCGACTACCTCGAGCACGGCAACGTCATCAACGCGGTCAACTTCCCCGCGGTCACGATGGCCCGCGAATCGGCTTTCCGCGTCGCCATCGCCAACGCCAACGTGCCCAACATGCTCGGCCAGATCTCGACGGCGATGGCGCACGCCGGCCTCAACATCCACAACATGGTGAACAAGTCGCGCGGCGACATGGCCTACACCCTCGTCGATGTCGACAGCGTCGTCCGGCAAGAGGTCCTCGCCGCGATTCAGGCGATCGAAGGCGTGCTGTCGGTGCGCTACCTGCCGCAGGGCGTCGACCAGGTCTGACCGCGCCGCACCGCAGCGGCCGAGCGGCTCACTCCACGAGACGGACCCGGGTTCATCGCGGCGTCCCCCCCGCCCCAGGAGGGAGAGGCACAATGGTTCCAGCATCCGAGGAGCCCCCATGGCCAAGCCGAACAAGATCCCTGCAGCCGCCCCGGCGACACACGCCTTCGAACACACCCGCAAGTCTTTCTTGACACCGTCGCGGCGCACCGGGACGTTCTTCTCGCTCCCCGAACTCGCCAAGACCTACCCGAACATCCGCCGCCTGCCGGTGTCGCTGCGCATCGTGCTCGAATCGGTGCTGCGCAACTGCGACGGCAACAAGGTGACACCCGACCACATCGCCGAACTCGCCAACTGGCGTCCGAATGCCGCGCGCACCGACGAGATCCCGTTCGTCGTGGCCCGGGTGGTGCTGCAGGACTTCACCGGCGTGCCGCTGCTCGCGGACCTGGCTGCGATGCGCAGCGTCGCCGCAGATCTCGGCAAGAACCCGAAGGCGATCGAGCCGCTGGTGCCGGTCGACCTGGTGGTCGACCACTCGATCATGATCGACAACTTCGGGGTTCCGAACGCGCTCGACCTCAACATGCGGCTCGAGTTCCAGCGCAACCGCGAGCGCTACCAGTTCATGAAATGGGGCATGCAGGCCTTCGACACCTTCCGGGTCGTGCCGCCGGGCTTCGGCATCGTTCACCAGGTCAACCTCGAGTACCTGGCGCGCGGCGTCCACTGGGCACCGGCCGTGCGCGGCCAGACACCGGTCTGCTACCCCGATTCTTTGGTGGGTACCGACAGCCACACGACGATGATCAACGGCATCGGCGTCGTCGGCTGGGGTGTCGGCGGCATCGAAGGCGAGGCGGCGATGCTCGGCCAGCCGGTCTACCTGCTCACGCCCGATGTCGTCGGCTTCGAGTTCACCGGCCGCCTGCGCGAAGGCGTGACGGCAACCGACCTGGTGCTGACGGTGACGGAGATCCTGCGCCGCGAGAAGGTCGTCGGCAGCTTCGTCGAGTTCTTCGGCGAGGGCGCCGCGAGCCTGGCCGTGCCCGACCGGGCGACCCTCGGCAACATGGCGCCCGAGTACGGCGCGACGATGGGTTTCTTTCCGGTCGACACCAAGACCATCGACTACTTCAAGGGCACCGGCCGCAGCGTCGAGGAGATGGAAGCGCTGAAGGCCTATTTCGAGGCCCAGGAGATGTTCGGCGTGCCGCTGGCGGGCCAGATCGACTACACGCGAGTCGTCACCCTCGACCTCGGCAAAGTGTCTCCGAGCCTTTCCGGACCGCGGCGTCCGCAGGACCGGATCGAGCTCGGCAACGTCAAGACGCAGTTCACCTCGCTCTACAGCAAGCCCCCGGCGCAGAGCGGCTTCAACCAGCCGGCCGAAAGCCTGCTGACACGCCACCTGGTGCGCGCCGCGGAAGTCCGTGCCGAGCCGCCGCAGGCGCATCCGGCGCCGCATACGCCGTCCGTACCCCCGGGATCGCCCCGCCAGGTCGAGGAGATGGATGCCAACAAGCCGACCCTGGAGGCAGCGCAGGCTGTCGCCAGCTCCGAGCCGCCGGCCGCGCCCGACATGACGATCGGCAACGGCGACGTGCTGATCGCAGCGATCACCTCGTGCACGAACACCTCGAACCCGAGCGTGATGATCGCCGCCGGCCTGCTCGCCAAGAAGGCCGTCGAGGCCGGGCTCAAGGTCCAGCCGCACATCAAGACCTCGCTGGCGCCGGGCTCGCGAATGGTGACCGAGTATCTCGACAAGGCGGGCCTGCTGCCCTATCTCGACAAGCTCGGCTTCAACCTGGCCGCCTACGGTTGCACCACCTGCATCGGCAATTCAGGCGACCTCGCGCCCGAGATCAACGACGTCATCACGAAGAACGACCTGGTCTGCGCGGCGGTGCTGTCGGGCAATCGCAACTTCGAGGCCCGCATCCACCCGAACCTCAAGGCCAACTTCCTCGCCAGCCCGCCGCTGGTCGTCGCCTATGCGCTCGCCGGCAACGTGCTGCGCGACCTGATGACCGAGCCGGTCGGCAAGGGCAAGGGCGGGCGCGATGTCTGGCTCGGCGACATCTGGCCGACCTCGACCGAGATCAACGACCTGATGCGCTATGCGATGAACGGTCGTGCCTACCGGCAGAACTACGAGAAGGTCTCGAGCACGCCCGGCAAGCTCTGGGAACGCATCGAAGGCGTCTCCGGACAGGTCTACGACTGGCCGACTTCCACCTACATCGCCAAGCCGCCGTTCTTCGACGACTTCACGATGACGCCCAAGCCGCCGGGCCGCGGCGTCCAGGGCGCCCGCGCGATAGCGCTCTTCGGCGACTCGATCACGACCGACCATATTTCGCCGGCGGGCTCGATCAAGGAGTCATCGCCGGCAGGCGCGTGGCTCAAGGCGCACGGCGTTCCCAAGGTCGATTTCAATTCCTACGGGTCACGCCGCGGCAACCACGAAGTGATGATGCGCGGGACCTTCGCCAATGTCCGCATCAAGAACCTGATGATCCCGCCGGACGCCGACGGCTCGCGCGAGGAAGGCGGCGTGACGCTGTTCCAGCCGAGCGGCGAGAAGATGTTCCTCTACGACGCGGCCATGCGCTACATCGCCGATGGCACGCCCACCGTCATCTTCGGCGGCGAGGAATACGGCACCGGCTCGAGTCGCGACTGGGCCGCCAAGGGCACGCAATTGCTCGGCATCAAGGCAGTGATCGTGCGCAGCTACGAACGCATCCACCGCAGCAACCTGGTCGGCATGGGCGTGCTGCCGCTGCAGTTCAAGGGCAGCGACAGCTGGCAGTCGCTCGGCATCCGCGGCGACGAGCAGTTCGACGTCGAACTCGCCGACAAGATCCGACCCCAGCAGGACGCGACACTGGTGATCCGCGGCAGCGACGGCAAGTCGCGACGCGTGCCACTGGTGCTGCGCATCGACACCGCGATCGAGGTCGACTACTACAAGCACGGCGGCATCCTGCCGTTCGTGCTGCGGCAGTTGCTCGCGGCCTGATCCGGTCCCGCTTCGCAAGTCTGCGCGACGCGCTTTCGCTGCGCGCGCCTCGGGGACGCGCTTCGTTGCGCGTGCCTCGGAAACGCGCTTCGGTCCGCGTGCCTCGGGGACGCGAAAGCGACGGGCTGGCGCGGACTGCGTTCCGGAAATGCTTAGTCACTCCGTCCACGCCAGCCCGCCGCTTTCGCTGTGCACAGGAGGCTCGTACGGTCGCGACGTCGAGTCGAGTCGAGTCGAGTCGAGTCGCTAGATCGCTAGATCGCTCAAATCGCTCGGATCGAATTCAACTTGCGTCGAGCGTCCCGAGCCCGAAGTGGCGGGTCGGCCCGGACGGAGTGACTAAGCATTCCCGGAACGCAGTCCGGGCCGACCCGTCACTTCGGGCGCTGCCGCGTTCTCGATGGCATCGTTACACGGCATCGCTCTCGACGGCCTCGGTCGCCACGGTTCCGATCCCCCCGGTTTCAATCCGGATTCAACCGAACCGCCCCTGCATGAACCAGCCCTGAGCGTCCCCGGCGGTCGAGAGCGGCAACCGGGCGCGGTAGATCCAGACCAGGGCGCCGTCGGCCGTCTGGGCGATGAAATAGTCGCGCTCGGCCAGGGCGCTGTCCCACCACCCGGCCTCGATGCGCTCGGGGCCGCTCAGCAGTTGCAGTGGCTCGCCGTCGAGCATCGGACGCGACTGGCGCTCGGGCAGCGGCTGGGGTTGCTGCAGCAGCCAGACCGGGCGCGGGGCCGGACG
>JBBQCD010000088.1:0-15004 GCA_038318385.1 Burkholderiales bacterium
CCTTTCGGGCGTCGTCGAAGGCCGCGCCCTGCAACCGGGCGGGAGAGTTCTCCACCGCCCGCGCCACGAGCTCGGCGGGGCGGATGCCGCGCTGCTTCATGTCGGCGATGACGGCGCGGTAGCAGGCCGGCATCTCCTGCGCCATCGCCCGGCCGATCTCGCGCGCGAGGATCGACTGCGTCAGGGCCTCACTGCTGGTCTTCTCGATCGCGATGTGGACCGCAGAACCGAGGATCTCCCCGCGCAGCGGGTTGCGCTCCGGGTCCGCCCGGCCGTGGCCGAGGACCGCGCTGGTGTACGCGCTCAGTTCGCGCAGTTCGGCCTCGCAGTCGTGGGCGATCAGCTGGCCGATGCGGTCGAAGGCGATGCGCTCGTCGATCTGGTCCTCATCGACCAGGCTGACCGACTGCCAGTCGGTCTGGCCGCGTGGGGTCTTCGTTTCTTCCTTGGGATCGATGTCGGCGCTGATGCGCTCCTCGAGGGCCGCGGTGAAGTGGGACAGGAAGAGCTTCTCGGAGCGCAGCAATTCGCTTTGCGCGGCGGCGAACTCGCCGCGCGAGCGAAAGGTGCTCGCCGAGCGCATCAGGTCGAGGAGGTTGTGGGCGACCACGGCGAGCGCGGTCGCGGCGGTGGCGCGAATCAGCTGCTGGGCAGCCAGCAACGTGACGCTGACGGAAGAATCGCTCGCGTTCATGGACTCTGGGGTCGTGGCGAGGTCGCCCCCCCTGGGCTCTCGCTCGTGCGCAAAGTATGCGCGCCAAGAGCCGGCCCGACGTGCCGGTTGTCACGGCAAAAGTCACGCCGGTCGCGTTCCCGTCGGGGGGACGCGACCGGCGCGACCGGGGCAGATCAGCGGAGCTGGCGGCGGCGCGCGACTGCGCCGAGGGCGGCGAGGCCGGCCAGCATCATCCCCCAGGTTTCAGGTTCCGGCACGCTGGAGACGGTCCAGGTCGCACCGGCGCTGGCATGGGTGAAGTCCTCGCCATGGAATATCAGCGGATAGGTGCCGCCGTTGGTGGCATCGAAGAAGTCATAGGAACCGATCTGGCTCCCGCCCGCATCGAGGAACCAGCTGCTGGCCCTCAGACCGTTCTGCGGTGCGTTCGCCGGACCGGGGACGTAGGTGAGCTCGAGCAGGACGACGAAGATGTCGGTCAGAAACTTTCCGGCATTCAGGTGGCTGGCGATCGGCGCCGTACCGTACCCCTGGTTGACGAGGTCGAGGCCGCCGGCGGAGGTGAGCCGCCGGAGGTTGAGAGAGGCGACGCCGGAGTTGTTCGTCACGCGCAGGTCGATGAGGTCGTTGAAGGCGCTGCCGACGCCCGTGCTGTCGCTGACCCGGATGCCGTAGTAGCTGTTCATGTCCGGCGTGGCGAACATGAACGCGCCGTCGACCGAGAACGACTGGGCGCTCGTCATGAACGCACCTTCCGTCGGATCGCGCAGCGTGATGCGGTTTGTCATCGCCACCGTGCCGGGCTGGTCGAGCACGCTCGGCGAAGCGATGGCGTCGGCGAGCGAGTAGCGCAATAGGCCGACGCCGGCTACTTGGTTGAACATGTCGCCGGGCGAGGTTTCAGACCCCGCTGAGAAGCCGTTGTTGCGCAGCGAGTAGATCGGCGCCGGATTGGTCCGGTTCACGTACTGGCCACCGGTGAGCGGATCGAGGTTGTTGAATTTGTCCTCGAAGCGCGCAGTCGGCGACGTCTGCTGGTTATTGACGACGGTGTAGCCGATGTCGACGCTGAACGCTCGCTGGTAGTAGGAGGTCTGCGCCTGGGTCTGGCCGGCAAGACCGAGCAGGAACACGCCGGCGACTCGCGCCAGCGAAGGGAAACAGGGACGCATGCGCGACTCCTCACTTGGGTTCTGGGGCACACCGCCCCGTCAACCCAACCGAAGGAGGTGCCTGAGCTTAGGCGGCAACGTGCGCGGCTCCTCCCCCCGGAGTCGGGGGTATCTGCCCCCGGGGAAACGCGCGGTCGGGACCGGAACAGGAAGGAGATCGCTATGCCAACCCGAGCAGCCGCTTGGCGTTTTCCTTCAGGATCAGCGGCTTGACCTCGTCCTTGAAGCCGGCTTCCGCGAAGTCCTTCAGCCAGCGGTCCGGCGTGATCAGCGGGAAGTCCGAGCCGAAGAGGATGCGGTCCTTCAGCAGCGTGTTGGCGTACTGCACGAGTTGCGGCGGGAAGTACTTCGGGCTCCAGCCCGAAAGGTCGATCCAGATGTTGGGCTTGTGCATGGCCAGCGAGATGGCCTCGTCCTGCCACGGCCACGAAGGATGCGCGACGACGATCTGCATGTCGGGGAAGGCGATGGCCACGTCCTCGAGCAACATCGGATTCGAGTTCTGCAGCCGCAGGCCGCCGCCGCAGCGCATGCCCGAGCCGATGCCGGAGTGGCCGCTGTGGAAGATCGCCGGCAGCTTGTGCTCGGCGATGACCTCGTAGATCGGCCAGGCCATCTTGTCGGCCGGCTCGAAGCCCTGCACCGTCGGATGGAACTTGAAGCCGCGCACGCCGTACTCCTCGACCAGCTTCCTGGCCTCTCGGCCACCCATCTTGCCCTTGTGCGGGTCGATCGAGCCGAAGGCGATCATGATGTCGCTGTTCGCCTGTGCCGCCTCGGCGATCTCTTCGTTCGGGATGCGCCGCCGTCCCATCTGGGTTTCGGCATCGACGGTGAAGTTGACGAAGCCGATCTTCTTTTCGCGGTAGTAGGCGATGGTCTCGTCCATCGTCGGCCGCTTGCTCGAGCGGAAGTACTTGTCGGCGGCGCGGTCGTATTCCTCGCCGTAGTTGTCGAACGGATTCCGGCACGACACCTCGAGGTGGGTGTGCGTGTCGATGGCGATCAGGTCGGCGGTGTTCATCGGTGGCCTTTCGGGGGCGACCCGCGGGTGAACTCGCGTGCGGGGCGTCTCAGACGAGCTTGTAAACCCGAATGACCGCCGCCGCACGCTGCGGCCGTTGTTGCTCGCGAGCCGTCCGGACCGATTTACTGGCCAGACGGCTCGACCGCCGCCGCTCCTGTCACTGGCAGGTGAAGTTTGCCGCGTCCTCGATGCTGCCGCTGCCGTTGTACTTCGCGACCTTCGGATAGACGCACAGCGGGCGCGTCCGGTTGGCCGCCCAGGTGCCGGGCACGTCGGCATTGACGCCACCGACGTTGCCGGCGCCCCGCGCTGATGCGATCACGGCACCCGGCACCTGACCCTTCTCGACCCAGTTGACCAGCGGCGTGAGCATGTCGAACTGGTCGGTCGCAGGACCGCCGCTGCAATGGTTCATGCCGGGAACGAGGTAGAGACGGGCGAAGTTCGACGCCGTGCCGGCATAGGTCTGATCCCAGCCCTGCCAGACCGAGACCGTGTGGTCGCTCGAGAAGATCGGGTCGCTCGTGCCGTGGTACAGCATCACCTTGGCGCCGCGGCCGCGGAGGGTGTCGACCCGCGTCGGGTTCGGCGGCGACATGAAGCTCAGCGAGTCCTCGATGTAGGTGGCATTGGTGGCCTGGATCTTCGCCAGGAGCGTGTCGATGTTGCTCGTCAGTGCAAAGGTGGCGCCGTTGAAGGTCGCTGGATCGGCGGGGGGAACCTGCCAGATGTAGCCGACGGCGCCCGAGTCGAGAATGACCGGCACGGTGAACTTCCAGAAGGCCCAGCCCGAGGTCGCCAGTCCGGAGTCGTAGGGCCAGCTCGAGTAGATCAGGGTTCCGTTGCTGGTCTTGGCGCCGGCGAAGAGGCCGGCGATGGCGGTCTTCTGGGCCGTCGAAAGGCAGGTTCCGTCCCGTGCGCCGGCGCAGGTGGGGACGTCACGGCTGAGGTCGAACGTCGCCTGGCAGGTCTGGGTTGCCTGGATCAGGCCGTCGGTCGCGCCGTCCAGGGCGTCGCACTTGGCGAGGACCGCATTCGACACCAGTTGGCGTTCGGCGGGCGTGAAGCCCGTCGAGATGTCGGCGGGATTCGTCGCCAGGGTGGCGTAGGTCTGGGCGCCGGCGATGTTGGCGACGGCGGCGCGCGGCAGCACGGTGCCCGGGTCCCCGACCAGGAAGCCGTCGTACTGGTCGGCGTAGCGCGAGGTCGCCACCATGGTGTGGCGCCCGCCGTTCGAGCAGCCGCCGATGTACGAGCGGTCCGGCCCCTTGCCGTAGGCCGTGGCGATGAGCGCCTTGGCCATCGGCGTCAGCTTGCCCACCGCCTGGTAGCCATAGTCGAGGCGCGCCTGCGGGTCGATGCCGAAGGTCGGGTTCTGCGCCGCGTTGTGGCCGGCGTCCGAACTGATCACGGCGAAACCCTGGAGCAGGGCGTTGGTCGTCGATCCGCCGCCGCCTGCCCCGCCGGTCGCCGTTCCGACGCTGCCATCGGTGCCGCCGTTGACCTGGTGGAAGAAGCGTCCGTTCCAGGCATTCGGCAGGCGCATCTCGAAGCCGATCGCGTAGCTCTTGGCGTCGACGGGACTGGTGCGCTGGTACATGGTACCCGTCACCTGGCAGTGCGCCGGGATCGGCGTGCCGGCCACCGCCAGCGTCCCTGCAGCCACTGCACTGGCGGCGGTCACCGTGGCGTTGGCATAGGTGAAGCCTGCCAGCGCGGTGCATGAGGCCAGGTTGGCTCCGGTTGCCGGCGCCAGTTGCGGAATGGCGACGGGATCGTCGTTCCCCCCGCAGGCCGAGAGCGCAGCCAGAGCTGCGACGGCCAGGATGGTCAAGCCGGCACGGCGTGAAGACGGTTGCATGGAGGAAGCTCCTTGGGGGTGGGTCGCAGGGGTCCGGCCCGGTGGGAGCCAGAACGAGAGGCGGTCAACTTAGTTAACTGTAGTAACCAAATTGAACCTTCCCATACGGGATTTCCCGAGCCCGGCTCAGCGCTGGCAGCTGCTTCCTGGTTGCTCCCATTGCAAGAGGAGAAGTATGGCCATTGGTCCTAGATGGGAGGGACTCTTTCCGGGCGGGAAAACCCGAGTATCGGGTGTCGTCACATCGTTACAATGATGAACTAAGTCTTGAGTCTTCCCATGGATGCTTCCTTTCAGCCCGCCGGCGGCGCCCTCGCCGATCTCGATCTGTTGCGCATCGAGCATTCCGATGCCGTGACCCACGTACGCCTGAACCGGCCGGCCAAGCGCAACGCCCTCAACGACACGCTCGTGGCGCAGCTGCAGACCGTGTTCACCGGGCTGCCCGAGGAAACGCGCGCCGTCGTCCTCAGCGGCGAAGGCGATCACTTCAGCGCCGGCCTCGACCTCTCCGAACTCTCCGAGCGCAACGTCTCGGAGGCGGTGCTGCATTCGCGTTCCTGGCACGCGGCTTTCGAGCACATCCAGTTCGGCCGGGTGCCGGTCGTCGCCGTGCTGCACGGCGCGGTCGTCGGCGGCGGCCTGGAGCTCGCCGTCGCCGCGCACATCCGCGTCGCCGAGACCAGCGCGTTCTACGGGCTGCCCGAAGGCCAGCGCGGGATCTTCGTCGGTGGCGGCGGGTCGGCGCGGATCCCGCGCCTGATCGGCGCCGCACGCATGGCCGACATGATGCTGACGGGCCGGGTCTATGACGCCGAGGAAGGCATGCGGATCGGCCTGTCGCAGTACGTCGTCGAGGCGGGGCAGGGCTTCGCCAAGGCGGTCGAGCTCGCCCGCAAGATCGCGGCGAATGCGCCGCTGTCCAATTTCGCCGTGCTCCATGCATTGCCGCGGATCGCCGACATGGGCCAGGCCGAGGGCCTCTTCCTGGAGTCGCTGATGGCCGCCATCGCTTCGGGCGACGATGCCGCCAAGGGCAGGATCCAGGCTTTCCTGCAGGGCCGAGCGGCCAAGGTCTCCAAGGGATGAGCGTGGCGGGCAACGCGATGCCAGGGTCGGCGGGTGAACGTGATGCCGGCCGCGCGGGCGGCGCTGCGTCGGGGGCGCCGCGCTACCGGCCGGTGCCGCTCGCCGGTTCGCTGGCCGCCCGCTTCACGACGCGACCCGACGGCGCCACGGTGGTGGTTTCCAAGGAGCCGCTCGGCGCGTATCCGGAGCGCATCACCGATCGTCTGCTGCACTGGGCCGCCGTCGCGCCCGAGCGCACCCTCGTGGCCAAGCGCGTCGACGGTGGCGACTGGCGCCGCGTCAGCTACGCCGAGGCCCTCGCCAGCGCCCGCTCGATTGCCCAGGCCTTGCTCGACCGCGGCCTTTCGCCGGAACGGCCGGTGGCGATCCTCTCCGACAACGACATCGAGCACCTGCTGCTCGCGCTCGGCGCGATGCTGGCAGGCGTGCCCTTCGCGCCGATCTCGGCCGCGTACTCGCTGGTCTCGCAGGACTACGGCAAGCTGCGCCACATCCTCGGCCTGCTGACGCCGGGCCTGGTGTTCGCCGCCGACGGCGCCAGGTACGGGCGCGCGATCGCGACGACGGTCGATGCGGCCACGCCGGTGGTGCTGACCTCGGGACGCGTCGAAGGCCGGGAGACGATCGCCTTCGCCGACCTGCTGGCCACCGTGCCCACCGACGCCGTCGAGCGTGCCCACGCCGCGGTCGGTCCCGACACCATCGCCAAGTTCCTGTTCACGTCCGGCTCGACAAAGCTGCCCAAGGGCGTGATCAACACCCAGCGGATGCTGTGCAGCAACCAGCAGATGATCCTGCAGTGCTTTCCGCACCTCGGCGAGGAGCCGCCGGTGCTGGTCGACTGGCTGCCGTGGAACCACACCTTCGGCGGCAACCACAACGTCGGCATCACCCTCTACAACGGCGGCACCCTCTACATCGACGAAGGCAAGCCGACCGCGGCGCTGATCGGCGAGACGCTGCGCAACCTGCGCGAGATCGCGCCGACGCTGTATTTCAACGTGCCGAAGGGCTTCGAGGAGATCGCCAACGCGCTCGAGACGGACGCCGCCCTGCGCAAGACCCTGCTGAGCCGGGTGCGGATGTTCTTCTTCTCCGGTGCCGGCCTGTCGCAGCCGGTGTGGGACAAACTCGAGCGCGTGGCCGCGGCCCATTGCGGCGAGCGCATCCGCATGCTGACCGGACTCGGCATGACCGAGACCGCGCCGTTCGCGATCTGCGCCAACGCCCACGAGGTCAAGTCCGGACACATCGGCCTGCCGGCGCCGGGGGTCGAGTTGAAGCTCGTGCCCGAAGGCGACAAGGTCGAGGTGCGTTACCGTGGCCCGAACGTCACCCCGGGCTACTGGCGCGCGCCTGCGCAGACCGCCGAGGCCTTCGACGCCGAGGGCTACTACCGCAGCGGCGACGCCGTCAAGCCGATGGACCCTGCCGATCCGGAGCGCGGCTTCGCCTTCGACGGGCGCACCGCCGAGGACTTCAAGCTGTCCACCGGGACCTTCGTTTCCGTCGGTCCGCTGCGCGCCAAGATCATCGCCGCCGGCGATCCGTGCGTGCAGGACGTCGTCATCGCCGGCATCAACCGCGACGAGGTCGGCGTGCTGCTGTTCCCGCGCCTGGACGCGTGCCGTGATGCGGCCGGCCTGGGGCCCTCGGCACCGGTCGACGCCGTGCTCGCCGCACCGGCCGTGCGCGAGTTCTTCCAGCGCCTGGTCGACGGGCTCTATCGCAGCGGCACCGGCAGCGCGACGCGAGTGGCGCGCGCCGTCGTGCTGCGCGAGCCACCGAGCATCGACCTGGGCGAGGTCACCGACAAGGGCTCGATCAACCAGCGCGCCGTGCTGAGTCATCGCGCTGCCGAGGTCGAACGGCTGTTCGAGGGCGGCGTCGACGTGCTGCTGCCGCGATGAGCCTGCTGCAGCCCAACCCCAGCGCGCACCCGCCGCCGAGGCCGCGCACCACCCTGTACCGCGTGACGATCGAGTTCGGCGATTGCGACCCGGCGGGAATCGTCTTCTTCCCGAACTTCTCGCGCTGGATGGACGCAGCCTCGTTGGCGTTCTTCACCCAGGCCGGCCTGCCGCCGTGGCGCGAGCTCGTGAAGACGCGCGGCATCGTCGGCACGCCGCTGCTGGAGATCAACACCACCTTCAAGAAGGCCGCGACCTACGGCGAGAAACTGGTGATCGCGACGCACGTCGACGAGTGGCGTGCGAAGACCTTCACTCAGGTGCACCGCATCACGCGCGCGCGCGACGACGGCGGCGAAGACCTGATCTGCGAAGGCCGCGAGGTCCGTGCCTTCGTGCAGCGCGACGCCACCGATCCCGACCGACTGCGGGCCCTGCCCGTGCCCGAAGACATCAGGGCCCTGTGCGCCTAGCGGCGCGCCGGAAGTCCCACCGTTTCACCCTCCACCAACCGTCAGGAGACATCATGCATACGCTCAAGCCTCTCGTTGCCGCCCTCGTCGCACTGTCCGCAGGAGCCGCCCAGGCCGACGTGAATATCGGCATCAGCCTGCCGCTCACAGGACCGGCCTCGGGCCTCGGCATTCCGATGAAGAACTACTTCGACCTCTGGCCCAAGACCATCGCCGGCGAGAAGGTCAACCTGATCATCCTCGACGACGCGACCGATCCGACCAAGGGCGTCGTCAACGCCAAGCGCTTCGTCACCGAGGACAAGGTCGACATCATCGGCGGCTCGGCAGCGACCCCGGTCGCCGCGGCGATGGCCGACGTCGCCGCCGAGGCGCAGACCGTGCAGATCGCCTTCTCGCCGGTCGCCCTGCCGCCCGGCAAGGATGCCTGGACGTTCCGCCTGCCGCAGTCGACGGCGGTGATGGCGCACGCGATGGTCGAGCACATGAAGAAGAACGGCGTCAAGACTGTCGGCTTCCTCGGCTACACCGACGCCTACGGCGAAAGCTGGCTGAAGGACTTCACCGCCGTGGCGGCGCCGGCCGGGATCAAGGTGACCGATGCCGAGCGCTTCGCGCGCTCCGACACCAGTGTCACCGGCCAGGCCCTCAAGCTGGTGAGCGCGAACCCCGACGCCATCCTCGTCGTTGCCTCCGGCAGCGGCGCGGCGATGCCGGAGAAGGGGCTGGTCGAGCGCGGCTACAAGGGCAAGATCTACCAGACCCACGCGGCGGTCACGCGCGACCTGATGCGCATCGGCGGCAAGGACGTGGAGGGCACCTACGTCGTTTCGGGGCCGGCCGTGATCGCCGAACAGCTGCCGGAGAGCCACCCGTCGAAGAAGCTCTCGATCGACTTCGTGCAGAAGTACGAGAAGGCCTATGGTGCGGGCTCGCGCAACCAGTTCGCCGGGCACGCCTACGACATGCTGGTGGTGCTCGAGAAGGTGCTGCCCGGCGCGCTGAAGAAGGCCAAGCCCGGCACCAAGGAGTTTCGCGCCGCGATCAAGGACGGCATGGAGACGATGGGCCGGACCGTGTTCTCGCACGGCGTGATGAACTGGACCAAGGACGACCACTGGGGCTTCACCAACGAGACCGGTGTCATGCTCAAGGTCGTCAACGGCGAGTTCAAGGTCGAGTGACGCGTCGCGCGCGAATCCCGCGAATCCCTCGAATCGCAGGAGACAATCGCCGCCGAGGCCGGCGCGGCCGGCTACCGACCTGATACCGCATGGACCTTTCGATCGCCAGCATCCTGACGCTTGACGGCGTCACCAACGGCGCCGTCTACGCGCTGCTGGCGCTGGCGATCGTTCTCGTCTTCGCGGTCACGCGTGTCATCTTCATCCCGCAGGGCGAGTTCGTCGCCTATGGTGCGCTGACCCTGGCGCTGCTTCAGCTCGGCAAGGTGCCGGGGACGGTGTGGCTGCTGATCGGGCTGGCGGTGCTCGCCGCCGCGCTCGACCTCGTCGGCGCGCTGCGTCGCGGCCTCGGTGCACCTCAGGCGGCCCTGCGCGCCGCGCGCGATCTGTGGATACCCGCGCTCGTCGTCCTGGTGACGCTGTGGGCGGCGCCGCGACGGCTGCCGCTGGTGTTCCAGAGCCTGCTGACACTGGCGATCGTGACGCCGCTGGGCCCGCTGGTCTACCGCCTGGCCTACGAGAAGCTCGCCGATGCGACCGTGCTGGTGCTGTTGATCGTTTCGGTCGGCGTGCACTTCGCGCTCACGGGCTTGGGCCTGGTGTTCTTCGGCGCTGAGGGCTTTCGCAACCCGAGCTTCTGGGATGCGCGCTTTTCGACCGGCGCGCTGACGCTGTCCGGTCAGACGATCATCATCTTCGCGGTCTCCATCGTGCTGATCCTGGCGCTCTTCCTGTTCTTCGAGCGCACCCTGCGCGGCAAGGCGCTGCGCGCCACGGCCGTCAACCGTCTCGGGGCGCGCCTGATGGGCATCTCCACGGCCGGCGCCGGCCACCTCAGCTTCGGCCTCGCGGCCTTCATCGGCGCGCTTTCCGGTCTGTTGATCGGACCGATGACGACGATCTTCTACGACTCCGGCTTCCTGATCGGCCTCAAGGGCTTCGTCGCCGCGATCTTCGGTGGCCTGGCGAGCTATCCGGCAGCGGCGATCGGTGCCCTGTTCGTCGGCCTGCTCGAGAGCTTCGGCTCGTTCTGGGCCAGTCCGTTCAAGGAAGTCATCGTCTTCACGGCGATCCTGCCGGTGCTGCTGTGGCGCTCGTTCCAGCACGGCCACGCCGACGAGGAGGAGTGATGGAAGCCGTCCAGGCCCGTGACCGCGACGAACCGGCGCGCGCCGCGACGATCCGGCGCGGTGTGCTCGTCGCGTTCGTCGCCGCGCTCGCGGTGCTGCCGCAGCTGCCGGTTCCCGAGTTCTGGATCACGCAGGCCAATTACATCGGCCTCTACAGTCTCGTGGCCTTCGGCCTGGTGCTGCTGACCGGCGTGGCCGGGCTCACGTCTTTCGGCCAGGCGGCCTTCGTCGGCCTCGGCGCCTACACCGCGGCCTACCTGACGGTGCGCCACGGCGTCTCGCCGTGGTTCACGGTCTGGATCGGCCTGGTCGTGACCGCGCTGGTGGCGCTGGTGCTCGCCTGGCTCACCCTGCGGATGTCCGGCCACTACCTCCCGCTCGCGACGATCGCCTGGGGACTTTCCCTCTACTACCTGCTCGGCAACATCCAGGGCCTGGGCAAGTACGACGGCATCCTCGGCATTCCGGCACTCGAGTTTTTCGGCATCGAGCTCAACACCGGGCGCACCTTCTTCTACCTGCTGTGGGCGCTGGTCGTGCTGGCCGCAGTCGCCGTCACCCATCTCCTCGATTCGCGTGCCGGGCGCGCGCTGCGCGCGGTCAAGGGCGGCACGACGATGGCCGAGGCAATGGGGGTCGATACCTTCCGCATCAAGGTGTCGGCCTTCGTCCTGGCGGCGCTGCTGGCGAGCGTTTCCGGCTGGCTGTTCGCGCACTTCCAGCGCACCGTCAACCCGTCGCCATTCGGCCTGAACATGGGCATCGAGTACCTGTTCATGGCGGTGATCGGCGGCATCGGCCACGTCTGGGGCGCGCTCGTCGGTGCCGGCGCGGTGCAGATCCTCAAGGACCAGCTCCAGGTCTGGCTGCCGCGGCTGCTCGGCACCAGCGGCAACTACGAGATGATCGTCTTCGGCATCCTGCTGGTGCTGGTGCTGCAGTACGCGCGCGACGGCATCTGGGCCTTCGTCGAAGCGCGCCTGCCGCGCGTGCAGCGCCGGGTCGACTGGGCCGCCGCGCCGCGGCTGCCGGCACGCTCGCGGCCGTCGCTCGGCGAGGTCGTGCTCGACGTCGCCAAGGTGCGCAAGGAGTTCGGTGGCCTCGTCGCCGTCAACGACGTCAGCTTTCAGGTGCGCGCCGGCGAGATCCTCGGCCTCATCGGGCCGAACGGCGCCGGCAAGTCGACGACCTTCAACCTCGTCACCGGCGTGCTGCCAGCCACCGGGGGGGAAGTCCGCCTGCTCGGCCAGCGCATCGATTCGCTGGCCTCGCGGCGGATTGCCGCACGCGGCGTCGCCCGGACCTTCCAGCACGTGAAGATGATCGAGGGCATGACCGTGCTCGAGAACGTCGCCCTCGGCGCCCATCTGCGCGGCCGGCGCGGCATGATCGCCGCGATGCTCCGCCAGGACCGCGCCGAGGAGCGCAGCCTGATGCGCGAGGCCGAACGCCAGTTGCAGCGCATCGGCATGGGCGACATGATGCACGAGCTCGCCGGCAACCTGGCCCTCGGCCAGCAGCGCCTGATGGAGATCGCCCGCGCGCTCTGCGCCGATCCGCTGCTGCTGCTGCTCGACGAGCCTGCGGCGGGGCTGCGCCACCTCGAGAAGCAGAGCCTGGCCGAGGTCTTGCGCCAGCTGCGCGACGAGGGTCTGTCGATCCTGCTGGTCGAGCACGACATGGACCTGGTGATGGGCCTGGTCGACCGGGTCGTCGTGATGGAATTCGGCACCAAGCTGATCGAGGGCACGCCAGCCGAGGTGCAGGCGAGTCCGGCGGTGCGTGCGGCCTATCTCGGCACCGAGCACTGAGCGCGCCATGGCCGAGTACCTGCTCGAAGTTCGCGACCTGCACGCCGGCTACGGCCGCGCGGAAGTCCTGCACGGCCTGAACATCCGCGCTCGGCCGGGCGAGGTGATCACCGTCATCGGCCCGAACGGCGCCGGCAAGTCGACGCTGTTGAACGCCCTGATGGGTGTGCTGCCGGCCCGCGGGGCGCTCGCCTACGACGGTGTGCCGATCGGCCGCCTGACGCTCGAGGAGCGGGTCATGCGCGGCATCGCCCTGGTTCCCGAGACGCGCGCGCTCTTCGCCACCATGCCGGTCGAGGACAACCTGCTGCTCGGCGGCTACCGCCAGGTGCGCCTCGGAAAAAAGGACGGCGGCGCAGCGCTGCGCAGCGTCTACGAACTCTTCCCCCGCCTCCAGGAACGCCGCGCCCAGCTCGCCGGCACGCTGTCGGGCGGCGAGCGCCAGATGCTCGCGGTGGCGCGCGCGCTGATGGGCAAGCCGACGCTGCTGATGCTCGACGAGCCGAGCCTGGGGCTGGCGCCGCTGGTGGTGCGCGACATCTTCACCACCATCGCCGGCCTGCGCGCCACCGGCGTGACGATCCTGCTGGTCGAGCAGAACGCCCGCGCCGCGCTCGAGGTGGCCGACTACGGCTACGTGCTGGAAACCGGCGAGATCGCGATCGAGGGTCCGGCAGCAGACCTGGCACGCGATCCGCGCGTGATCGAGACCTACCTCGGCGCGCAGCAGAAGGCGCCGGCGCCCTGATGGAGCGGCCCCCGGTCGCTGCGACCCGGCGTGTCCAGCCGGCCGCCGACGCCACCGACGCCGGCCTCGACGCGTCGCTGCTGACGCACCTCGTCGGCTACGGCGCGAGCCGGGCTGCGATCGAGATGCGCAAGGTCTTTGCGCGCCACATGAAGCCCCTCGGCCTGAAGGTCGTGGAGTTCAGCATCCTGATGCTCGTCGCCGCGAATCGCGAGGTCAACCAGAAGCAGCTCGGGCAGGCGCTCGACCTGTCCGCGCCGAACCTGGCCGTCACGCTCGACCGCATGGTCGAGCGCGGCTGGGTGCTGCGCGTGCGCAGCGAGAAGGACCGCCGTGCCCAGCACATCCATCTCACCGCCAAGGGCGTCGAGGTGGTGCAGCGTGCTCGCGCGATCGCCGCGACGATGGAGGACGGCAAGTTGCGCATGCTGTCCATCGCCGAGCGGGCCCTGCTGATCGAATTGCTGCTGAAGGTCGCGCGCGGCGTCCCCGAGGTCCGCTGAGGGCTTACCCGGCGGATTGCCGGGGACCGGCCCGTCCTTGTAGAGTGGCACCCATGCACGCTGAGCAGAACGATCTCGTCACCCGCATCGGTCCCGGCACGGACTGCGGAGCGTTGATGCGCCACTATTGGCAGCCGGCCGCGTTGCTCGACGAGTTCGAGCCGCGCCTGGATCCGCGCATGGCCGGACGACCGGTCCGCGCGCTGCGCCTCCTCGGTCAGGACCTGGTTCTCTTTCGCGGCGCCGACGGCGCCTTCGGCCTGCTCGATCGGCAGTGCCCGCATCGCGGCGCCGACCTGGCGTTCGGCCGGCACGAGCCCGAGGGCCTGCGCTGCCCGTTCCACGGCTGGAAGTTCGCCGTCGACGGCACCTGCCTGGAGACGCCGGCCGAACCCGTCGGCTCCACGCTGTGCCAGCGGGTGCGCGCGCGCAGCTACCCCGTGCGCGAACAGTCGGGAGTCCTCTTCGCCTGGCTCGGACCCGAGGGTTCGACGCCGCCCGAACTGCCGCGCTTCGACTGCTTCACCGCGCCCTCGACCCACAGCTTCGCCTTCAAGGGGCTGTGGCACTGCAACTGGCTCCAGGCCTTCGAGGTCGGCATCGACCCGGCGCACCCGTCGTTCCTGCACCGCTACCTGCAGGACGAGTCGCTCGATGGCGCCTACGGCCGCCAGTTCCGCGCCGCCAGCGCCGGCGACGTCGGCGGCGAGCGGTGGCCGATGACGCGGGTGATGCGCGAGTTCCATCGGCCCGAGATCCGCTTCGAGCCGGTGGCCGATGGTCTCGTCCGCCTGACGACGCTGCGGCCGATGACGGACGCGCTGACGCATGTGCGTGTGACCCACGCGGCCTTCCCGGCAACCTTCGTCATCCCGCTGTCGGAATCGATCACGATCACCCAGTTCCACGTGCCGGTGGACGACACCCACACCTACTGGTACTCCTTCTTCACCAGCTTCGGCGAGCCGCTCGACAAGGAGGCGATGCGCGCCCAGCGCCTGGCCTGCGTCGACCTGCCCGACTACGTGCCGAAGCAGGGTCGCCACAACGCCTGGGGCTTCGATCCCGAGGAGCAGCGCACGCGCACCTACCTGGGCATGGGCGAGGACGACATCAACCTGCACGACCAGTGGGCGGTCGAGGGCATGGGCCCGATACAGGACCGCACGCGCGAACACCTCGGCACGACCGACAAGGTCATCATGGCGAATCGCCGGACGCTGCTGAAGGCCATCGACACGGTCCGGGCCGGCGGCGTCCCGCCGATGGCACTGACTGCCCCGCAGGCCGAGGCTCTGACAGGTCCCGACACCATCGACTGCATCGCCCCCGCGGGCACCTGGGAGTCGCACTGGCGCGACTCGGCCGCCGCCAAGCGCGCCGGCGCCTCGTGGCTGTGGACGAGCCGGCCGGCCGGTGA
>JBBQCD010000089.1:0-14255 GCA_038318385.1 Burkholderiales bacterium
GCGTGCCGAACCCGTCGAGCCTCGCACCCTTGCGAGCACCACGGAGATATTATCCTTTCCGCCCGCCTCGTTGGCCGCATCGATCAGCGCGGCCGCGGCTTCCGGCAGTAAGTCGCAACTCTGCAACAGCTGCCCGATCGTTTGGTCGTCGATCATGTCCGAGAGGCCGTCCGAGCACAGCAGGTAGAGGTCCCCGGGCATCACGTCGTGCAGATGGGTCTCGAGCAGCACCGTGTCCTCGACGCCGACCGCCCGCGTGACGAGGTTCTTGTTGGCCGAGAATGCCGCCTGCTCGGCGGTGATGAGTCCGGCGTCGATCTGCTCCTGCAGCAGCGAATGGTCATGCGTGATCTGGACAAGGCGTGCTGCCCGCAGGCGGTAGCACCGCGAGTCGCCGACATGACCCATCAGCAGACGGCTGTCGCGAAAGACGCCGACGACGAGTGTCGTCCCCATGCCCGCGTACTGCGGATTCGAATTGGCGGCGTTGAAGATCGCCCGGTTGGCGTTGTCGACGCAGATCTCCATCGCGCGCCGCACGTCGGCATCAGTGGCGCTCGCGGAAGCCTCCGCCAGCCAGCGACCAAGTTCGGAGCGGATGAAGGAAGTCGCCATCCCGCTGGCCACTTCGCCGGCGGCGTAGCCCCCCATGCCGTCGGCCAGAACGACCAAGTGCGTCTCCTCGTCGATCGCGGCGGAGTCCTCGTTGTTGGTGCGTGCGCGTCCGGTGTCGGTGGCGCAGTGGAACTCAAGGATCATGGTGATGCCGCGGAAGCGGGGCGCGGTGCGGGTCGGTGCGGGCCCCGGAATTGTGCCTTGGATCGCCCCGGGCCCCGGCGGGGACCGGTGGCAACCGCGTGCGCGGCGAGCCCAGGGCTCCTCAGGGCGCGGCGGCAGCCTCGCGGCGGCCCTGAAGCCACTTGCCGACGACGACCACCAGCAAGGCACTCAGCACACCCGCGATCAACTCGGCGTGGGGCACGTGGTCATGGAACCAGGCCGCATCGGACGGGTCGGTAACGAACATCTCGCCGGCCAGAAAGCCGAGCAACGCGGCACCCAGGGTGATGATGGCTGGAAAGCGGTCCATCACCTTCATCAGCAGCGTGCTGCCGGCGATGATCAGCGGGATCGACATCGCCAGCCCGATGATCACCAGCGTCAGGCGGTAGGCTTCGGGAGCCCGGTCGGCGGCTCCGGCCACGGCGATGACGTTGTCCAGGCTCATCACCAGGTCGGCCACGAGGATCGTGCGGATCGCCGCGGCGAGAGTCCCGTGGGCCTGCACTTCGCCGCCGTCGTCGGACTCGGTCAGCAGCTGCACGCCGATCCACAGCAGCAGCACGCCGCCGATGATCTTCAGATACGGCAGCTGCAAGAGCTGGACGGCGGCAACCGTCAGGACGATCCGCAGGATGATGGCCGCGGCACTGCCCCAGAAGATCGCCTTCTTCTGCTGGTGCGCAGGCAGCGAGCGCGCCGCCATGGCGATGACGACGGCGTTGTCTCCCGACAGGAGGATGTTGGCGACGACGATGGCGAAAAAGGCGCCCCAGAGCGCTCCGGATCCCCAGTCCACTACAGCAGGCCCTTCATCAACCGACCCATCTCGGACGGGTCACGCGTCACCGTGAAGCCGCATTCCTCCATCACGGCGAGCTTCGCGTCGGCCGTGTCCGCACCGCCCGAGATCAGGGCGCCGGCATGGCCCATGCGCTTGCCGGCGGGCGCGGTCACACCGGCGATGAAGCCGACGACCGGCTTCTTCATGTTTGCTTTGCACCAGCGCGCCGCTTCGGCCTCGTCGGGCCCGCCGATCTCGCCGATCATGACGACCGCGTCGGTCTCCGGATCGTCGTTGAAGAATCGCATGATGTCGATGTGCTTCAACCCGTTGATCGGGTCGCCGCCGATGCCCACGGCGCTCGACTGGCCGAGCCCGACCTCGGTGAGCTGCGCCACCGCCTCGTAGGTGAGCGTTCCGGACCGGCTGACCACGCCCACCCGGCCTTTGCGGTGGATGTGCCCCGGCATGATGCCGATCTTGATCTCGTCCGGCGTGATCAGGCCCGGGCAGTTCGGCCCCAACAGCAGCGTCTTCTTGGCGCCCGCGGCTTCGCGCGCCCGCATGCGGCTTCTCACCTCGAGCATGTCGCGCACCGGGATGCCTTCGGTGATGCAGATGGCGAGGTCGAGTTCGGCCTCGACCGCCTCCCAGATCGCCGCGGCGGCGCCGGCCGGCGGCACGTAAATCACGCTGACGGTGGCCCCGGTCTCGCGCGCCGCGTCGCGGACACTGGCGAAGATCGGGATGCCTTCGAAGTCCTCGCCGGCCTTCTTCGGATTCACGCCGGCCACGAAGCATTCGCGGCCGTTGGCATAGTCACGGCACATCCGGGTGTGGAACTGCCCCGTCTTGCCGGTGATTCCCTGGGTGATGACCCGGGTGTTCTTGTCGATCAGTATGGACATGGCGGTTCCTCGAGGCGCGGTGGGCTACTTCAACGCAGCCATGACTTTTTGGGCGGCCTCGGCCATCGAGTCCGCGCTGATGATCGGCAGGCCGCTCTCGGCCAGCATCTTCTTGCCGATCTCCTCATTCGTGCCCTTCATGCGCACGACCAGCGGCACGTTCAGGTTGACGGCCTTGCAGGCAGCGATCACGCCCTCGGCGATGGTGTCGCAGCGCATGATGCCGCCGAAGATGTTGACGAGAATCGCCTTCACCTTGGGATTGCCGAGCATGATTTTGAAGGCTTCCGTGACCTTTTCCGCCGAGGCCCCGCCGCCGACGTCGAGGAAGTTCGCGGGTTCCCCGCCGAAGAGCTTGATGGTGTCCATCGTCGCCATCGCCAGGCCGGCGCCGTTGACGAGGCAGCCGATGTTGCCGTCGAGCTGGATGTAGGCCAGGTCGAACTTGCTTGCCAGGATTTCCGCCGGGTCCTCCTCGTCGAGGTCGCGGTAGGCCGTGATCTCGGGGTGCCGGAACAATGCGTTGGCGTCGAAATTGAACTTCGCGTCGAGGGCGCGGATCCCGCCGTTGCCCTCGAGGATCAGCGGATTGATCTCGGCCAGCGCGGCGTCGGTGGCCATGTAGCAGGCGTAGAGCTTCTTGAAGACATCGATCGCCTGCGTCCGGGAGCCCTCGGGCACGCCGATGCCACGCGCGAGTTCTTCGCCCTGCGCGTCAGTCATCCCTTCCGAGGGATCGATGAAGACCTTGACGATCTTCTCGGGCGTGTCGTGTGCGACCTGCTCGATGTCCATCCCGCCTTCGCTGGACGCCATCATCGCCACCTTCTGAGTCGCCCGATCCGTGACCGCCGCGACGTAATACTCCTTCTTAATGTCGGCGCCTTCCTCGATCAGCAGCCGCCGCACCTTCTGGCCCTCCGGCCCGGTCTGATGGGTCTTGAGCTGCATGCCGAGGATCTGCCCGGCGAGCTTCTTGACCTCGTCGAGCGAGCGCGCCAGCTTGACGCCCCCGCCCTTGCCACGTCCGCCGGCATGAATCTGCGCCTTCACCACCCAGACCGATCCGCCGAGCTTCTGCGCCGCTTCGCCGGCTTCGAGGACGCTGAACGCCGGGTAGCCTCGGGGCACCGGAATCTCGAACTGGCGCAGAATTTCCTTGCCCTGGTACTCGTGGATCTTCATGGCTTGTTCGCTCCCTCGGCCGGAGCCGGGATCATGGTGGGGGGCGCCGCAGGGTGGTGCCAGCGCGGATAGTGGGCGAGCACCGTCGGTCCGTCGGCGCGTAGGGCGCGACAGCGGTCGATCTGGAACGGCTTCGTGGCCTCGGGCCCGTCTCCGCGCGTGTCGATCACCTCGCCGGCGAGCGCCTGCACCACGGCGGTCGGCAGGACCTGCGCCAGTTCATTGATGTGGGTACAGCCGCGAACCCCGCCGAAGCGCTCGGCCACGGCATGGCGGAAGCCCTTCATCAGGTTCATCCCGACGAGGCCTGCGTACAGGTCGCCATAGGTGTCGCAAGCGCCGTCGTAGGGCATGGCATACGTCTCGGCCCCGGCTTCGACGATCGCGAAATGCCGGTCGACGACCAGGCGCACAAGCATGTCGTGGATGGGCTCGCCCGCGCTCCGCCGCCCGCTCGCCAGTTCGACATCGGCAGCGCGCACGTCGCTGACGCGCGCATCGACATCCCAGAGGCCATCGCCCCGGGCATAGACCTGAACGTCGATCTGGCGGCGGTGATGGAGTCGGCGCCCGGGTCGGGCGGTCGGCAGTGCCATGGAAGGGAGTCGCGGTCTTGATCGTTGAGGGGAGCGGTCGACGGCAGACACCACCCGATCGATGGCGAACCGGGCCGGGCAGAAGCGCGACAGTCGAAGAATGTAGCACGCGGTCGGGCGCTCCCTGGCGGCTCGGGGCTCGCCGAGAACCGCTTCAGGCGGGGTCGGATCGCGGGGGGCGAGAGGCCTCGCGCAGCACCTGTCGGACGGTATCGGCCGAGAAGCCGCGTGCGCCGAGAAACCGGGCCTGCCGCGCGCGCTCGCCCGCGGAGGCGGGCGGCTGCGGAAACTTCCGGGCGCGAACGGCACGGGCACGGTCGAGTTCGGTGTCGGCCAGCGTCCGCTCGGCTTCGGGAGCGAGCGCGATGCGGTGCTGCGACAGTTCATGGCGGATGCGCAGGTTCCCGTACCGCCCGACGCGCGCGTTGACGCGGGACTCCGCGAAACGTTCGGCAGACAGGAAGCCCTGGGTTTCGAGCCAGGCGAGGACCTCGTCGACTTCGACGGCCGCAGCGATCCGAGCCCCTTCGACGTCGGCGTCAGGATCGTCGGCCCCCGAGCCGCCGGAGCCCGTGCCATCGAAACCGGCTGGGGCGCCGACACGCCGCGGCAGCGCATGCGCGAGCAGCTTGCGACGCAGTTCGAACCGGCTCTGCTCGCGCTGCGCCAGCAATTGGAGCGCCCTGGACTTGAGCGTGCGCGGCTGCTTCACGGCAGCACGGACCCGCTATTCCTTGACGACTTTCAGCTTGGCCGGCTTGGCGTCGTCTGCGGAGTCGACCCCCGGCAGCATGCGGATGCCGACCGCTTCGCGGACCTTGTTCTCGATCTCGACCGAGAGCTCGGGGTTCTCTTTCAGGAATTCGCGGGCGTTGTCCTTGCCCTGGCCGATCTTCTCGCCGTTGTAGGCGTACCAGGAACCGCTCTTCTCGAGCACCTTGGCCTCGACCCCCATGTCGATGATCTCGCCTTCGCGGCTGATGCCCTGGCCGTAGAGGATGTCGAACTCGGCGGTCTTGAAGGGTGGCGAGACCTTGTTCTTGACGACCTTGACCTTGGTCTCGTTGCCGATGACTTCCTCGCCCTTCTTGATCGAGCCGATGCGGCGGATGTCCAGGCGCACCGAGGCGTAGAACTTCAGCGCATTGCCGCCCGTGGTCGTTTCGGGCGAGCCGAACATCACGCCGATCTTCATGCGGATCTGGTTGATGAAGATGACCATGGTGTTGGTCTTCTTGATCGAGCCGGTGAGCTTGCGCAGCGCCTGGCTCATCAGTCGCGCCTGCAGGCCGGGCAGCGAATCGCCCATCTCGCCCTCGATCTCGGCCTTGGGCGTCAGCGCCGCGACCGAGTCGATCACGACCAGGTCGACCGAGGCCGAGCGCACCAGCGCGTCGACGATCTCGAGCGCCTGCTCGCCGGTGTCGGGCTGCGAGATCAGCAGCTCCTGCAGGTTCACGCCGAGCTTCTGCGCGTACTGGATGTCGAGCGCGTGCTCGGCGTCGATGAAGGCGCAGGTGCCGCCGAGCTTCTGCATTTCCGCCACGACCTGCAGGGTGAGCGTGGTCTTGCCCGAGGACTCCGGGCCGTAGATCTCGACCACCCGCCCGCGCGGCAGACCGCCGACGCCGAGCGCGATGTCCAGGCCGAGCGAGCCGGTCGAGACGACCTCGATGTCGTCGATGACCTCGCCGACTCCCAGGCGCATGATCGTGCCCTTGCCGAATTGCTTCTCGATCTGTGCCAGGGCGGCTTGCAATGCCTTGGCCTTTTCGGTGTTGAGGGCGGGGGGGGCGAGCTTTGCGGTGGCTTCCATGGCTTCTCCTCGAGTTGACGCATTATCCCAAAAGCTGGATGTTTGTACAGTGGCCTGCAAAGTGTTGTCGCAGGCCATCCCTACAATCCTTCAATGCGCCATCGAAGGCCGGCGATGACCGGCGGGTACCCTCTGAAGAGGGGCCCCGAAGAGGGGCTGAAGGCCCCGGGCGCCGGCCCCCCGTGAAGCCGAGGAGACACCGCATGCGGATACTGATCGCCGAGGACGACCAGGTGCTGGCCGACGGCCTGCTGCGATCTCTGCGCAACGCCGGCTACGCGGTCGACCAGGTCGGCAGCGGCAGCGAAGCCGATGCCGCCCTCACCTCCCACGAGTTCGACCTGCTGATCCTCGACCTGGGCTTGCCGCGAATGCACGGCCTGGAAGTGCTGCGCAAGCTCCGGGCGCGCGGCTCTGCGGTACCGGTCCTGATCCTGACGGCCGCCGACAGCGTCGAGCAACGCGTGCGCGGCCTCGATTTCGGCGCCGACGACTACATGGCCAAGCCGTTCTCGCTGCAGGAGCTCGAGGCCCGGGTTCGTGCGCTCACCCGGCGCGGTCTCGGCACCGCGTCGAGCGTGATCCGGCACGGCCCGTTGACCTTCGACGCCACCGGGCGCGTGGCCTACATCAACGACCAGATGATCGACCTGTCGGCGCGCGAGCTCAGCCTGCTGGAGGTGCTGCTGCAGCGCGCCGGCCGCCTGGTCAGCAAGGACCAGCTCGTCGACCGGCTCTGCGAGTGGGGCGAGGAGGTCAGCAACAACGCGATCGAGGTCTACATCCATCGGCTGCGCAAGAAGATTGAGCAGGGCGCGGTGCGGATCGCGACGGTCCGCGGCCTCGGCTACTGCCTCGAGAAGATCCCGGCGTAGGTCGACTCCTCCCGCGCGCCCTGCAACGTGAAGACTCGCGAACCCGCGCCGGATACGCTGCCGGCGCGCCGCCACCGCTCGCTCTTCGGCGAGATCCTCGACTGGATGCTGGCGCCGCTGCTGCTGCTCTGGCCGATGAGCGTGGTGCTGACGTGGCTGGTGGCGCAGGGGCTGGCCAACCAGCCTTACGACCGCGAGCTCGGCACGAAGGTCCGGCAGCTCGCGCAGGAGGTCACCTTCCAGCGACTGGCCAGCGGCCGCGCCGAGGCGACGTTTCGCCTGTCGCCCGCAGCGGCGGAACTCCTGCACGCGGACGATACCGACCTGATCTATTTCCAGGTTCTCGGCTCCGGCGGCGAGTCGCTCGCGGGCGAGGGCGCGATTCCCGTGCCGCGCGACGAGGCGCCGCCGGGTGAAGTGCGATTTCGCGACGCGTCGGTTCGCAACACCGAGGTGCGCGTGGCCTACATGTGGATCGCGGGTGCCGAACCGAACACCGGCGCGACGCCGCTGATCCAGGTCGCCGAGACACTCGGCAAGCGCTCGCGCCTGGCGACCGAGATCATCAAGGGCGTGATCCTGCCGCAGTTCGTCATCCTGCCGGTCGCCGTGCTGCTGGTGTGGCTCGCGCTGGCCCGCGGCATCGAGCCGCTGAACGAGCTGCAACAGCGCATCCGCAGGCGCGAAAGCAGCGACCTCAGTCCAATCGACGAGAACGCCGCACCCGAGGAGGTGTCGCCGCTGGTGCGCGCCATCAACGACCTGCTGGCGCGCCTGGATCAGTCGATCAAGGCGCAGAAGCGCTTCCTCGCCGACGCCGCGCACCAGTTGAAGACGCCGCTGGCCGGCTTGCGCACCCAGGCCGAGCTCGCGCAACGCGAGATCGACGCCGGCCACCACGACCCGATGGCGCTGAAGGCCTCGCTCCAGCAGATCGCGCGCTCGAGCCAGAACGCCGCTCACATGGTCAACCAGCTGCTGGCGATGGCGCGGGCCGAGGATGAGGAGCAGGGCGCGCCGCGCGAAGCCGTCAGCCTGGCCACGCTCGCCACCGAAACCGTCCGCGACTTCGTGCCACGGGCACTCGACAAGCGCATCGACCTCGGTTACGAAGGGCCCGCCTGGCAGGGCGGCCGGACGCCGGCGCTGCGCGTCCGCGGCAACGCCGTCCTGCTGCGCGAGCTCGTCCGAAATCTCGTCGACAACGCGCTGCGCTACACGCCATCGGGCGGGACGGTCACCGTGCGCGTGCTCGACGACCCGTTCGGCCAGGTCGTCGTGTTGCAGGTCGAGGATTCGGGGCCGGGGATCGCCCCGGGCGAACGCGAACAGGTCTTCCAGGCGTTCTACCGTTCCCTCGGCACCAACGTCGACGGCTCCGGGCTCGGCCTGGCGATCGTGCGCGAGATCGCCGATCGGCACCACGCGGAAATCACCTTGACGGATGCCCGGACGCGCACCGTTTCCGGGGCGAGCCCGGGGACCCTGTTCACGCTGCGATTCGCGGCGCTGGCGCCGCTGCCGACGGCCATGGTCGCAGCGGCCGACGCGACCGCGGCGGGCGAATCACCGCCCGGTGCCGTTCGCGGCACGGCCTGAGGTGTTTGGCCCGAGGTGTTCGGCCTGAGAAGTCCGTCTGGTCCAGCCCCGGGAAGTGCCGGACGATCGGCTTGAGGAATCGGGCCGAGAGGGTCCGCCTCAGCTCTGCACGAGGCGGCGGCTCTTCGAGATCGACATCAGGATCCCCAGGCCGAGTCCGAGCGACACCATCGCCGTGCCGCCGTAGCTGATGAAGGGCAGCGGCACGCCGACGACCGGCAGGATGCCGCTCACCATGCCCATGTTGACGAACGCATAGGTGAAGAAGCTGAGCGTGATCGCCCCGGCGAGCAGCCGGGTGAACACGGTCGGTGCCTCGGCGGCGATCATCAGCCCGCGGAAGATCAGGAAGATGAAGCCGAGCACCAGGGCGCCCGCTCCGGCCAGGCCGAACTCCTCGGCGTAGGCGGCGAAGATGAAGTCGGTGGTGCGCTCGGGAATGAACTCGAGGTGTGTCTGCGTGCCCTTCATGAAGCCCTTGCCGGTGGTGCCGCCGGAGCCGATGGCGATCTCGCCCTGGATGATGTGAAAGCCCTTGCCGAGCGGATCGGTGGTCGGGTCGAGCAAGGTGCAGACGCGGTTCTTCTGGTAGTCGCGCAGCATCGGCCACTTCACGTCGGGCTGGCAGATCCGGTCTTCGGAGACCACGACCGCCGTGATCGCGAGCGCTCCCATCACGAACACCGGCAGGATCAGTCGCCACGAGAGTCCGGCGAAGAAGATGACGTAGAAGCCGGCCGAGAGCACGAGGATCGCCGTGCCGAGGTCGGGCTGCTTGACGATCAGCCCCACCGGGATGAGCAGCAGCGCCAGGGCGATCGCGAAATCGAGCGCGCGCAACTGCCCTTCGCGGCGCTGGAACCACCAGGCGAGCATCAGCGGCATCGCGATCTTCAGGATCTCGCTCGGCTGGATCACCATGCCGACATTGAGCCAGCGTGTCGCCCCCTTCTTGGTGATGCCCAGCCCCGGAAGGGCCACCATCACCAGCAGCACTACGCCGGCGACATAGAGCGGAATCGCGAGCTTCATCAGGGTCTGCGGCGAAACCTGCGCGACGACGAACAGCACCACCAGCGCCAGCAGCATGTTGCGGCCGTGGTCGGCGAAGCGCGAGCCGTTGTCGAACCCGGCCGAGTACATCGTGACCAGTCCGGCCGTGGCGAGGAGCAGCACCGCGAATCCCAGGACCCAGTCGAACCCGACGAACACCGGTCGCAGGCGTTGCCACGGGGTCGGGGATCCGAATCCGGAGTTCATCGCGGCTTCACCTCGAGCTCGTTCGGCGGCGGCGACGGCGTCGGTGCCAGTGCGCTGGTGAAGGGCGGCGGCGCCATCGCTCCGGCGCCGCGGTCGATCACGATGCCGGGCAGCGGCACGCTGGCGATCGGCCGCGGCGTGCCGATCGGCGCGGTCGACTTGCCGATCTTCGTCGCCTCGACATCGGCCTCGCTGGGGTACAGCCCCTGCAGCACAAAATCGAAGACGCGGCGCGCGATGGGGGCTGCCGCTCCGGCGCCGAAGCCGGCGTTCTCGACCACGATCGCCAGCGCGATCTGCGGGTCGTCGAGCGGCGCGAAGGCGGTGTAGAGGGCATGGTCGCGGTGGCGCTCCTCCATCCGGCTGGCGTTGTACTTCTCGTCCGCCTTGATGCCGATGACCTGGGCCGTGCCCGTCTTGCCTCCCGACTTGTACGGGGCATTGACGAACGAAGTCCGCGACGTCCCCTCCTGGGTCACGCCGTACAGCGCCTGACGGATGAAGGCGACGTGCTCGGCCTTCCACGGCAGCGGCGGCAGTTCGTCGCCGATGAGGCGCCGGGGGGCGCGCGTCTCGTAGTTCTCGATCGCCTTGACGACGTGCGGCGTGTGGCGCCGCCCGCCGGCGGCCACGGCCGCCGTCGCCTGCGCGAGCTGCAGCATCGTGAAGGTGTTGTAGCCTTGGCCGATGCCGAGCGAGATCGTCTCGCCGGGATACCACTTCTGCTGTTCCTTGCGCCGATAGGCGTTGTGCTTCCAGGTCGTCGACGGCAGCGTCCCGCGCAGCTCGCCCTGCACATCGATGCCGGTCAGCTGACCCAGACCGAGGGGCTTCATGAAGTCGTGGATCGCGTCGACCCCAAGGTCATTGGCGAGCATGTAGTAGTAGGTGTCGCACGACTGCACGATCGACTTGTACATGTCGACCGAGCCGTGCCCACCTTCCTTGTCGTCGCGGAACTTGTGGTTGCCGAACCAGTAGTAGCCCGGATCGCTGATCGTCTGCTGCGGCGTGCGCTTGCCCAGCGTCAGGGCGGCCAGCGCCATGAAAGGCTTGTAGGTCGACCCCGGCGGATAGCTGCCGCGCAGCGCCCGGTTCAGCAGCGGCTTGTCGGGCGATTCGTTCAGGGCCTTCCAGCTTTCGACATCGATGCCGTCGACGAACAGGTTGGGATCGAAATTGGGCTTGCTGACGAAGGCGAGCACCTCGCCATTGCGCGGATCGATGGCGACCAGCGCGCCGCGACGGTCACCGAAGAGCTCCTCGACCATCGCCTGCAGGCGGATGTCGATGGACATCACGACGGCGTTGCCGGGCGTCGCGGGATTGCTCTTGAGGCGCCGCACCGCGTGGCCCCCGGCGCTCATCTCGACTTCCTCGAAACCGGTGGCGCCGTGCAGTTCGGCCTCGTAGCTCTGCTCCACGCCGAGCTTGCCGATGTACTCGGTGCCCCGGTAGTTGGCCGCCTCGTCGGAATCGTCGATCTTTTCCTTCTCGGCGGTGTTGATCCGCCCGATGTAGCCGATCAGGTGGCTTCCGACCTCGCCCAGCGGATAGCTGCGGAAAAGCCGGGCCTTGATGTCGACGCCTTCGAACTGGAAGCGCTGCGCCGTGAAGCGCGCGACCTCCTCGTCGCTGAGCTTGGTGCGGATCGGCAGCGACTCGAAGTTCCGGTTCTCCTCCATCAGCCGCTTGAACCGGCGACGGTCGCGCGGCTGGATGTCGACGATCTCGGCGAGGCGATCGATCGTGGCTTCGAGGTCACGGACCTTCGTCGGCATGATCTCCAGCGTGTAGGCCGAATAGTTGGTCGCCAGGACGATCCCGTTGCGGTCGAGGATCAGGCCGCGGTTGGGCACCACCGGGACCACCGCGATCCGGTTGTTCTCGGCCTGGGTCGAGAGTTCTTCGAATTTCCAGATCTGCAGGTAGGCTAGCCGCGCACCCAGGAGCCCGAACGCGAACAGCACGAAGCCGGCTGCCGCCAGAAGACGGAAGCGGAAGCGCGAGAGTTCGCGCTCGATGTTCTTCAACTCCATCACAGGGGACGATTCTGATCCGGGTCGGGCGCGCGGCGCTGCGGCGCCAGCAACAAAAGCGTCACGACCGGCCACAACAGCGCTTCGAGAACCGGCGCCAGCAGCAGGCTCCAGCCGGGGAACATGCCGCCGGAGACGATGCGCACCAGCATCGAGACGGCGTGGGCGGCAAGAAACAACGGCAGGACCTGCAGGGCCTGCGACGGCACCGAGAACCACAGCAGCCGGCGGTGCACCGTGATGGCGAAGAAGCTGAGCAGGGTATAGGCCAGCGCGTGCTGGCCCAGTACCGCGCCGCTGTGCACATCCATCAGCAGCCCGAAGACGAAGGCCACGCCGACGCCGATGCGCCGCGACTGGTGCACGTTCCAGAAGACGAGGACCAGGGCGAGGAAATCCGGCATCGCCGGGACGCGGCCCAGCGGCACGAGATTGAGGGCGAAAGCAAGGAGCAGCGTGAACCACATAAAGAATGGGTTCAGCGGCATCAGCAGCTGGTCGGCACGGCGCGGCATGATCATCGCTTGCCCCCGCGCTTGGCGCCCGGTTTCGAGGCCGCGTCGTCCGGCGCCTCGGGCCGCGCCGGCATCTGCAGGGCGAGCGGATCCAGCACCAGCACGTGGCGCACGCCGTCGGCGGTTGCCATCGGCGTCAGGAGGATTCGCGCGAAACCGGAATCGGCCTTGCGATCCACGGCCACGACCTTGGCGACCGGGAGGCCGGGCGGATAAACGCCGTCGACGCCCGAGGTGCTGAGCAGGTCGCCGACCTGGACGTCGGCGTTGCCCGCCATGAAGCGCAGCTCCATGGCGCCACCCTGCGCCGCGATGCCGCCGAAAGCGGCGCTGCGCTTGCCGGTGCGCGCATTGAGCACGGGGATCGCGGCGTCCTTGTCGGCCAGCAGCGTGACCTCGGCCGAGGCCAGGTAGACGCGGGTCACCTGGCCGAGGACCCCCGCCTCGTTCACCACCGGCGAGGCGATGGCGATCCCCTGGCTGGAACCGCGGTCGATGATGACCTTGCGCGAATACGGATCGGGCGCCTCGTAGAGGATCTGCGCCGCCTGGGACCGGACCTCGAGACCCGGGCGCAGCTCCAGCAGCGCGCGCAGGCGCCGGTTCTCCACCGACAGCTGCTCGGTGCGCATGGCCCGTTCGGACTGGAGCGCAAGCTCGCGCCGCGCAGCTTCCTCGCGCGACAACGCCCCGTGCAGGCCCATGAAGTAGTCGCGCCCCCCCGTCACCCCTTCGACCGGAAGCAGCAGCACCCGCTGTATCGGCTGGAGCACCGCGGCGGCGGCGGCACGCAGGGGCTGGGTGATGCGAAAGCGCGTGTCGGCCACCATCAGCAGCAAGGCCAGGGCCGAGAAGAACATCAACTTCGTCAGCGCCGAGGGGCCCTGGCGGAAGAACGGCGGCGGCGTCCTGTCGATCGTTCCGATGGCCACGCCCGGGCGCCTTCAGGAAATCGAAGTGAAAAAGCCGGCCACGCGGGCGGCGTGCCGGCTTGCGAGGCGTGGGACGTTCACTCGGAGGTGAAGATGCTGCCGAGGCGCTCCATGCGCTCCAGCGCCATGCCGCAGCCGCGAACCACGCAGGTGAGCGGATCCTCGGCAACCAGCACCGGCAGGCCGGTCTCCTCGGCCAGCAGCCGGTCGAGGTCGCGCAGCAGGGCGCCGCCGCCGGTCAGCATCATGCCGCGCTCGGCGATGTCGGCGCCGAGTTCGGGCGGGGTCTGCTCGAGCGCGTTCTTCACGCTCGAGACGATCTGGTTCAGCGGGTCGGTCAGCGCCTCCAGGATCTCGTTGCTGGAGATCGTGAAGCTGCGCGGCACGCCTTCAGAGAGGTTGCGGCCTTTGACCTCGATCTCCTTGACCTCCGACCCGGGAAACGCGGAGCCGATGTTCTTCTTGATCGACTCGGCGGTCGGCTCGCCGATCAGCATGCCGTAGTTGCGGCGGATGTAGTTGATGATGGCTTCGTCGAACTTGTCGCCGCCGACCCGCACCGAACCCTTGTAGACCATGCCGCCGAGGGAGATCACGCCGACCTCGGTGGTGCCGCCGCCGATGTCGACGACCATCGAGCCGCTGGCTTCGGACACCGGCAGGCCGGCGCCGATCGCCGCGGCCATCGGCTCCTCGATCAGGTAGACATCACTGGCGCCGGCGCCGAGCGCCGATTCGCGAATGGCGCGACGCTCGACCTGGGTCGAGCCGCACGGCACGCAGATGATGATCCGCGGGCTCGGCCGCAGCACCGAGCGCGGATGGACCATCTTGATGAACTGCTTCAACATCTGCTCGGTGACGGTGAAGTCGGCGATGACGCCGTCCTTCATCGGCCGGATGGCCTCGATGTTGCCGGGCACCTTGCCGAGCATGGCCTTGGCCTCGGTGCCGACCGCCTGGATG
>JBBQCD010000090.1:0-12585 GCA_038318385.1 Burkholderiales bacterium
CACGCCAGTGGCATTGCCGAGTAGCTAAGTGCGGAAGAGATAACCGCTGAAAGCATCTAAGCGGGAAACTCGTCTCGAGATGAGTCTTGCCGGGGCCTTGAGCCCCCTGAAGAGTCGTTCTAGACCAGGACGTTGATAGGCTGGGTGTGGAAGCGCAGTAATGCGTTGAGCTAACCAGTACTAATTGCTCGTGAGGCTTGACCCTATAACTTTGACCTAGCGTCAGGGTGGTTCGGGTGTTAGCAGTTATGCCGATCTTCAAGTGAGGCGGCGCAATCAAATACTGATTACTCTCGAGTCCATGGACTCGAGTCGACTCTGCGAATTGGCTGTCCTGCAATAATGCAGGGCGGTGACCGGTTAAGCCTGATGACCATAGCGAGGTGGTCCCACTCCTTCCCATCCCGAACAGGACCGTGAAACGCCTCAGCGCCGATGATAGTGCGGGTTCCCGTGTGAAAGTAGGACATCGTCAGGCTATTATTCGAAAGCCCTCGTCGCAAGACGAGGGCTTTCTGCTTTCTGGAATCTCTTTTATTTGTGCTGCGGTTGAAGGCTTGAATCTCGCGCCTGCGAGTCGCCAAGGAACTCTGGGTTGATCGCTCGGTTGCAGCAACTCATCACGCTGACGCTCGCAGGTCTTGCGATCGTCTGGGCTCTCGACTTCGCGGCGCTCGGCCACTACGCGCTCGCGGCGAGCGGCGTCATCGTGATCGGGCTTTCGTACGCGCTTTTCATCGCGTTCGAGTTCGTATTGCTGATGACCATGGACCAGGACGATTCCGCACTGCGCCCCGGAATCGGTCAAGTTCTGAGGGCCTGGGCGGGCGAAGTGTTCTTCACTCCCTTGGTCTTCTTCTGGCGGCAGCCGTTTCGTTCCCATCGGGAGCCGAACCATTTGCCTCGCCGGACCAGCCCCTGCAGAGGCGTTCTCTTCGTTCATGGATTCTTCTGCAATCGGGGACTCTGGAATCCCTGGATGCATGACCTGCGCACAGCCGGGGTTCCGTTCCTTGCGATCACCCTCGAGCCTCCTTTCGGATCGATTGACGCCTATGTTTCGACCATCGAGGGCGGCATGGCACGCCTCGAGGCGTCCACCGGCGCTCCGCCCATCGTTGTTGCGCACAGCATGGGCGGACTGGCGTTCCGCGCATGGCTTGCGGGGCAGCCGTCGATGGAAAGAGTCCATCGCTTCATATCCATCGCGAGCCCGCACCACGGGACCTGGCTGGCGCGCTTCGCGGTGTCGGCGAACGGACGACAAATGCGCTTGGACAGTCGCTGGCTCGCTGCGCTTGCTGAGCGAGAACGCCTCGCAGACCGCCGCCGGCAGATCTGCTACTACGGCCGTTGCGACAACATCGTTTTCCCAGTCTCCTCGGCGATTCTTCCCGGCGCTGACAACAGGGAACTCGGGGCGACCGCCCATGTCCAGATGGCGTACCACCCGACTGTCAGGTCAGAGGTGATGAGCATGCTCTTGGAACCGCTCGGCTGACGTGGGGTCGTCGGAGCCTGTCGGGCGGACAGCGCGGTGGAACGGCGCGGCGATGACCGCCGGGCCGGAGCGGTCATCCGCGAGAGTGCTTCTGGCCCGCCCAAGCGAACAGGCGAGTCTGGAAATGCATGCTCACGGCCGGCGCTCGCTGCCCTCGAGAAACGAGCGAAGGTAGCGGCCCGTGCGGCTCGCGCTGATCGAGCCGATCGCTTCGGGGGTCCCGCAGGCGACGACAACTCCGCCGCGGTCGCCCGCACCGGGGCCGACATCGATGACCCAGTCGCACTCGGCGATCACTCGCGGGTCGTGCTCCACCACGATGACCGTGTTGCCGCTGTCCACGAGCTCTTGAAGCGTCACCATCAGGCGCTCGACGTCCGCCGGATGCAAGCCGGTGGTCGGCTCGTCGAGAACGTAGAGGGTGTCGCCGCGGTGCCGGCGTTGAAGCTCGGTCGCCAGCTTGATGCGCTGCGCTTCGCCGCCGGACAGCTCGGTTGCCGGTTGGCCCAGGCGCAGGTAGCCGAGGCCGATGTCTCGCAGCAGAAGCAGGGGCTTGCGCACCCCCACCTCGCCGGCGAAGAAGCTGCAGGCTTCGTCGACCGTCATCCGAAGGACTTCGGCAACGTTGCGGTCCTGCCAGCGGATCTTCAGGGTCTGCTCGTTGTACCGGGCGCCGTGGCAGGTGGGACATGGCGCGTACACGCTCGGCAGAAAGAGCAGTTCGACGCTGACCGAGCCTTCGCCCTCGCAGGTCGGGCAGCGCCCCTTGGCGACGTTGAAGGAGAAGCGGCCCGCGTCGAAGCGGCGCGCCCGCGCCTGCGGCGTCGCCGCGAAGAGGCGTCTCACGGCATCGAAAAGACCGGTGTAAGTGGCCAGGTTCGAGCGTGGCGTGCGGCCGATGGGTCGTTGATCGACGCGCACGAGGCGACGGATTCCTTCGAGGCCGGACTCGATGCGGCCGCCGACTGCTTCGAGGGTCGTGGGCGGACCGTGCTCATCCTCGTCCTCGATCTCTGCATCGTTGTCGGCCCGGTGACCGAGACGCGCGCAGACGAGTTCGACCAGCGCCTGGCTGACGAGACTCGACTTGCCCGACCCCGATACACCGGTCACTGCTGTCAGCGTGCCCAGCGGAAAGCGTGCGTCGAGACCTTTCAGGTTGTTGCGGGTGATGGCTCGCAGTTCGAGCCATCCCGAGGGATTGCGCACCGGCCGCACCGACTTGCGAGTGCCCGAATCGAAGAGGTATCGCCTCGTGACGGAGGCCTCGATGGCTCCGAGTCCGGCGGGCGGCCCGCTGTAGAGGACCTCTCCTCCGCCTTCGCCCGCGCCGGGCCCGACGTCGACGAGCCAGTCGGCGCGTCGCATCGTGTCCAGATCGTGTTCGACGACGAAGAGTGAATTGCCGGCGCGCTTGAGCTGGTCGAGGGCGGCGAGCAGCGTCTCGCTGTCGGCCGGATGCAACCCCGCCGTAGGCTCGTCGAGCACGTAGACCACGCCGAAGAGATTCGAGCGTATCTGCGTGGCCAGACGCAGGCGCTGGAGTTCTCCGGGAGACAGCGTCGGCGTGGTCCGCTCTAGCGACAGGTAGCCGAGGCCCAGCCCCTGCAGCGTTGCGATACGCTCCACGATGTCACCGGCGATGCGCTGTGCGGCAATTCGCTTCTCCTCGGAAAGGTTCGGTGTCCGCCGAACGTCCGGGGCAGCGGCGTGCGAAGAGCCGCCGGCGGCGACGCGACGCGCGGTGTCCTTGCGGGCGGCGCGGCGACTCAGCATGGACTGAGGCCTATCGTCTGCCGCTTCGACGTCAAAGCGGCCGTTCGCAGCTGCGCGCAGCCGCTCCGCGACGTGATCGAGCGGCAGCGACGCCAGCGTGCCGATGTCCATCCCTGCGAACGTCACCGACAAGGCGGCCCGCTTCAGGCGCTTGCCCGCGCAGACCGGACACGACTGGCCGCTGACGAAGCGCGTCACGCGGCGTTTCATCAGGGCGCTCTGCGTCGTCGCGAAGGTGTGGAGCACGTAACGGCGCGCGCTCGTGAAGGTCCCCTGGTAGCTCGGCTCCGTCTTGCGGCGCAGCGCGGCGCGGGTCTCTGCCGGCGTGAATCCGGCGTAGACCGGCACCGTCGGTTGTTCATCGGTGTAGAGGATCCAGTGGCGATCCTTCTTCGGCAACTCGCGCCACGGCTTGTCGACGTCGTAGCCCAGGGTCACCAGGATGTCGCGCAGGTTCTGCCCATGCCAGGCCGGCGGCCACGAGGCGATCGCGCGCTCGCGGATCGTGAGGCTGTCGTCGGGCACCATGGCCTTCTCGCTGACGTCGTAGACGCGGCCCAGGCCATGGCAGTTGGGGCAGGCGCCCTGCGGCGTGTTGGGCGAGAAGTCCTCGGCATAGAGCATCGGCTGCTTCGGTGGATACGTGCCCGCGCGCGAGTACAGCATCCGCACCAAGCTGGAGAGCGTCGTCACGCTGCCGACCGATGAACGGGCACCGGGTGTGCCGCGCTGCTGCTGCAGCGCCACCGCCGGCGGCAGGCCGTCGATCGAATCGACATCGGGGACACCCACCTGGTCGATGAGGCGGCGCGCATACGGCGCGACGGATTCGAAATAGCGTCGCTGTGCCTCCGCATAGAGCGTGCCGAAGGCCAGCGATGACTTGCCCGAACCGGAGATGCCGCTGAAGACGACCAGCGCATCCCGCGGGATGTCGACATCGCAGTTCCGAAGGTTGTGCTCGCGGGCCCCGCGGACCCTCACGAATCCGTCCCTGGCTTCCGCAGTCGAGGTGATCAGTTGCGCGTCACCCTGTTCGGCCACGGGCAAACGGTCGCGAAGCATCGAATCCCACCTCCGGAAAGCGTCGAGTTGCCGGGATTCGGCAATCGTCGTTCCCGATCCGCCGGTTCGGCCACGGCAGCGGCGCGCGTCGTGGAGGATGCCCTAGCGAGACGGCGAGGCGAGCCGAAAGCGCGCGACGTAGTACGCCAGGATGTCGAGTTCGGCGGGGGAGACCTGGCTGACGGCTTCGCCCATGGCCTGGGTGTATCCCGGACGTGTGCCGCTCTTGAAGCCCTGCAGACTCGCCTGGAGATAGTCCTCGCGCTGGCCGGCGATTCGTGGAACCTGCTGGCCGCCGGTGAGGTCGTTGCCGTGGCAGAAGACGCACTTGTGTTGGTGCGCGAGCGCCTGTCCCTGGGCCATGCGCGCCGCATCCGGTGGCGCCGCAGGAGACGGGGGTGGCACGGGAGGCAACGTCCCGATGTAGTCCGAGAAGCCGCGCAGATCGTCGTCCTTGAGCGTCTTCGCCACGGCGGTCATCGCCTCGTTGCCGCGACGGCCTTCGCGGAAGAGGAAGAGCTGGGTGATGGCGTAGAAGGAATGTTGACCGGCGAGCACCGGCGTGCCGGGCATCTCGCTGCGGCCATCGGCCCCGTGACAGGCCGCGCACAGCGTCGCGAAACGCTGTGCGTAGTTGCCCCCGGAAGCCGGCGCGGGCGCAGCAGCGACCGGGCGCGGCGCCGCACCGCCGGCCGGGCGCGTACTGGCCGGCTTCTGCTGCGCACCGACCGTGCCCGTCGACACGGTTGCTACCAGCGCAGCCAGGCCGGCGCCGAGGCTGCGCCAGGGGCTCATTTGCCGTAGCTGATGCGGTAGATCGCGCCGGCGTGATCGTCGCTGACCAGCAGGGAACCGTCCTTCATCACCAGGAAGTCCACCGGCCGTCCGAGGTAGCTGTTGTTCTCGACGAAGCCTGTCATGAAGGGCTCGACTCGTGCGCCGCCCTTGCCGTCTGGCCAGGCCACGGAGATGTCGGCGTACTTCTTGGTCCGGTTCCAGGGGCCGTGGCGGGCAATGAACATCGCGCCCTGGTACTTCGCCGGGAACATCTTGCCGGTGTAGAACTTGAGGCCCAGCGAGCCGGCGTGCGGCCCCAGGAACGCCGCGGGCTTGGTGTAGTCATCGCACGACTTGCCCCAGCCGAACTCGGGATCCGGCATGTTGCCCTGGTGGCAGTACGGGAAGCCGAAGTGCTGCTGCCCGGGCTTGGTGACGTGGTTCAACTCGTCGTTGGGGAACTCCTCGCTGAGCCAGTCGCGACCGTTGTCGGTGAACCAGAGATCGCCGGTCTTCGGATCGAAGTCGAAGCCGACCGTGTTGCGCACGCCGGAGGCGATGGTCTCGATGTTGCCGCCGTCGGGATCCATGCGGTAGATCTTGGCGTACTCCCCGGGATCGCAGATGTTGCAGGGAGCGCCGATCGGGAAGTAGAGCTTGTCCTTGTGCATGCGCAGGAACTTCCAGCTGTGGTCGTTCCCGCCCGGCAGCTTGTCGTACAGCACCTTGGGCTCGCCGGGGTTGTCCAGCTTGTCCTCGATGTTGTCGTAACGCATGATCTTGGTGTTCGTCGCCAGGTACAGGTTGCCCTTGTAGAACTCGATGCCCGTGGCCATCGGCATCTTGTCGATCAGCACCTTGGCCTCGTGCTTTCCCTGCTCGGGAATCACGTAGACCTTGTTGGCGACGAAGAGCGAGCTGACGAAGATGTTGCCCTTGGCGCCCTGGCGCAGTTCGCGGGCATCGAGCACTCCGGACGCCCAGGTCTCGACCTTGAAGCCCGGCGGCAGCTTGAACTTGCTCGTCGGCAACTTGTCGGCCGCGGTCGGAATCGGAAAGGCCGCGACCGGCGCCATCTTCATCGCGGTTTCGGTCTTCGGTCGGCCTTTGGCCCATCCGGGTTCCTCGGCCGGAGGCGGTGACTGCTGGGCTGAGGCAACACCCACCGCGCACAGCGCTGCGAACGATGCGACGAGGCGAAATTTCGACATGACGGTCTCCTTCAGTATTGACGACGCCAGAAGCGCGGCCGATTCTGGGGCAGCGGCGCCGACGGATCAATCGCTCGCGCGCGACCCTTCTCGAAGGCTGAATCGTGTTCCACGTTGGAACGCGCAATGAGGGACAACCCGGCGTTTCGCGGCGCCCCGTTCAGCCCATTCGTCCCGGCAGCCAGAGGGCGATGACCGGAAACGCGATCAGGATGACCAGGCGCAGGAGGTCGGTGGCCACGAAGGGCAGCACGCCCTTGAAGATGGTGGTGAACGACACGTCCTTGACGACGCTCTTGATGACGAACACGTTCATCCCAACCGGCGGATGGATGAGTCCGAGCTCGACGGTCATGACGATGACGATGCCGAACCAGATCGGATCGAACCCCAGCGCCGTCACGACCGGGAAGATGATCGGCACCGTCAGGATGATCATCGCCATCGCGTCCATCAGGCAACCGAGGACGAGATACATCAGCATGATCAGGGCGAGCACGCCGTAGCGGCCGACACCGAGCGAGGTCAGGAATTCGGTCAGCTTCTGCGGTGTCTGCGTGATCGTCAGGAAATAGCCGAACAGCAGTGCGCCGATCAGCACGGTGAACACCGCGGCAGCGGTGCGTGTGGCCTGCAGCAGCGCCTCGCGGGTGTTCCTGCGGTTGAGGCGGCGTCGCAGCACGCCGAGGATGAAGGCGCCGCTCGCGCCGACGCCGCCGGCTTCGGTCGGCGTGAAGAAGCCGCCATAGAGGCCGCCGATGACGAACAGGAAGAGCACCAGCGGCGCCCACACCAGGCGCAGCGCCTGCAGGCGCTCGCGCCAAGAACGCGCCGTGCCCGCCGGCAGGAATCCCGGGCGAAGGCGCACGATGAGCGCGATCGTCAGGACGTACATCGCCATCGCCAGCAGGCCCGGCAGCACGCCGGCCATGAAGAGCTTGCCGATGTCCTGCTGGGTGAGGATCGCGTAGACCGCCAGCACCGTCGATGGCGGCAGCATTGCACCGAGAGTGCCGCCGGCGGCGATCACGCCGGTCGAGAACGACTGGGGGTAACCGAAGCGGCGCATCTCCGGGTAGGCGACCGCGGCGAAGGTCGCCGCCGTCGCCACCGAGGACCCGCAGATCGCGGCGAAGCCGCCGCAGGCGACGACGGTCGCGATCCCGAGACCGCCGCGCAAATGGCCGAGGAAGGCGTCGGCCGCCTTGAACATTTCCTTGCTCAGGCCCGAGACCGAGACGAAGGCGCCCATCAGCATGAACATCGGAATCACGCCGAAGGTGTAGTCGGTGACGGTGCGCAGCGACGTCTGGCCGACGAGCTTCAGCGCCGGCCCCGGACCGACGATGACGCCATAGCCTGTGACCCCGACGAGCCCCATCGCCATGCCGACCGGCACGCGCAGCATCATCAGCACGAAGAGGGCGATGAACCCCGCGAGGGCGATCAGGTCGTTGCTCATCAGCTTCTTCTCACTCCGCGACCTTGCCGTCGGCGGCCTCGACCAGGTCCTCGGGGTGGAAGACCAGCCGGTAGGTGCGGATCGCGATCAGCACCACCGCCGAGACATCGCCGAGCCACGCCACGGCATAGAACGGCCAGGTCGGGATGTTGAGGTCGTAGGTCAGGACGTGGTCGACATAGGTCGCCCGCACCTTGTCGAACAGCATGATCGTCTGCACAGTGACGACGAACAGCAGCACCAGCGTCGCGAAGACGTCGATCGCGCGCTTCCAGCGGGCGTTGGCGGCGGTCCAGAGCAGGTCGACGGTGATGTGCCCGCCGCGGTAGCTCGTCGCCGCGATGCCCCAGAAGATCAGCGTGCCGAGCAGCATCTTGCCCAGGTCGTAGCTGTCGGGGATCTGCCACGCGAAGAACTTGCGCAGCACCACGCCGAGAAAGATGTTCGCGGCGACGATGCCCACGAAGGTCGCGGCGCACCATTCGATCGCATCGATGATGCGATCCATGGCTTGGCGGCGCGGCCGGTCGGGCGTCGTCGCGACTGAGTTCATCGTCGAATTGTCATCGCCGGCTCGTCATCGGCTCAGAGGCCGGCCTTGTACTTGGTCACCGAAGCCTTCAGCGCGCCCATGACCGCCTTGGCGTCGTAGCCGGCCTTGCCGACATCGGCTGCCCACTGCGCCTCGGTCGGCGCGACCGCCTTCTGCCAGGCGTCGAATTGCTCGGGCGTGAGCTTGTACGACTCGTGGCCGGGCAGGCCCGCGAGCTTGGCGCGTCCGGCGTACTCGAAATCGGCCCAGGGCGAGGCGACCTTCTCGGCCCACTCGGTCGTGCAGTGGTCGTCGATGACCTTCTTCTGGGCCACTGACATCGCCTCGTACTTGTCCTTGTTCATGACCCAGACGAACGGCGTCGTGTAGAGCGGCGCGTCCATGTGGTGGGTGACGACCTTGTCGATGCCGAACAGGCTGATCGACCCCCACGGAAACGTGATCGCGTCGGCGACGCCGCGCTCGAGCATGTCGCGCGACTCCGGCGCCGACGCCTGAACGTTCGTGCCGCCGAGCAAGGTCACCATCTGGCCGATCGTGCTGGTGGCCGGGCGCACCTTCAGGCCCTTGATGTCGCTCGGCAAGGGCAGGCGCTTCTTGCTGTGGAAGGTGCCGGGATCGTGGATGAAGGCGAAGCAGTACTTCACGTCCTTCATTTCCTTCGCGGCGTAGTTGCGATACCAGGCGTCGATCGCTGCGCTGCCGCCCTTGCCGTTGGCGAAGATGAACGGCAGTCCGGCACCGGCCATCACCGGGAAACGTCCGGGCTGATAGCCCGGGTTGACGTAGGCGAAGTCGGCGATGCCGTCCTTGGCCATGTCGTAGTGGTCGAAGGCCTTGCCCAGCTGTTCGGACGGGAACAGCGTCGCGGTGATGCTGCCGTTCGACGCCTTCTTGATGTCCTCGGCCCAGGCGATCAGCGAAGGGTTCAGGGGGTGCTGTGCCGGCACCCAGCTCGACAGCTTCAGCTGGACAGGCTTGTCCTGGGCATCGGCGGGCAGGGCACTGGCGAGCGCGGCGACGGCGCAGGCCGCTCCGAGGAGTGAGGTCGCGAAGCCGCGGCGCGAGGTCTGGGTGTTCATCATGAGTCTCCTTTTTCGTCTGTGATGCGGGGTAACGGTTGTCCGGATCCTGAGCGGGCGCTGACGCGGCCGCCGCTCCGTCCCTTGCTAGGTGCTGCGGGCGCCGGCCGGGCCTCCGGGGCGCGATCGCACCCATTGGATCGGCTGTTCCTTCACGGGTCTGGGCGGCGCGCCGTGGCTGCGCAGCATCTGGTCGAACGCGGTGCCGGCGTCGTCGACCAGCGCGGCCAGGCGTGCGGCCCGGATCGCCTCGGCGCGCTGGCCGGCGTCGCGGGTCGGCGACGGCATTGCCAGGTGGTCGAGGACGTGCAGCAGGTTGTCCTTGCCGCGCTCGTTGGTGGCACCGTAGCCCTTGATCAGGCGGCCGCATTCGGCGATCTCGTGACCGAGGCTCCACGCCTCGCGGGCGCCGCGCTCGATTCCGGCGACCCAGCGTTCGATCATCGACTGCTCGAAGGCGTAGCGGCTGCCGCGCCTGCGCAGGCCCTTGAGGCTTGCCAACGTGCGCAACGCGAGCGCGCCGAAGACGGTGTGCGTGGCGACCTTCAGCGGCAGCGCGAACGGGCCACGGCCGCGTGCAATGCGCCGCCGGTCCCAGCGGGTCAGGGCATCGGCGAGCCGTGTCGGCAGCAAGGCCGCGAACTCGGGCACGCCCGGCTTGAAGTGGTCGTAGACGCGGAGCAGGTCGGCCGGGGCCGTGCGGACCTCGCCGCGGACGCGCTCGATGCGCGACGCGCGGCACTTCAGTTCGGCGACGCGCACGATGTCGTCGAAGGCCATCCACAACGCCAGGTAACGCGCCGCGGCCCGCGTCGTGGCATGGCCGTTGGCGGCCGACGGATCGCCGGCGCGCTCCGCGGCGACGATGCGCTCCAGCCGGCGAACATAGAGTTCGGCGTAGCCGCGATCCTGGTAGTCGACCAGGCGGGCATGCCCGAGCGCGGCGATGTCGCGCACCGACTGGGGCAGGGTCTGCAGCGCCGGCTCTGCCATGGCGTCGGACGCCGGCACGGCGACGGGGCTGGATGAGACCGCAGCCAGGGCCTCGTCGACCGCGGCACGTTCGCCGCGCAGCGCCTGCACGCGTTCGCACGCCAGGGCGAAGCCCCGCAGGCTCGCCTCGACGCCCTTGCCCGACCGGCGGATCGTGGCTTCGCAGGCCGCGCGCGGCAACGGCAAGCGGCCGCTGCCGACGATGGCGCCGAACAGCACCGCGCTGATGACGGTGCCGGCCTGCTGCGCGACGGCGGTCATGTCGATCACCTGCGCCTCGCGGCTGTGGCTGCGAACGATCTGCAGCAAGGCCTCGGTGGAGGCGCGGCCGTCGCCCAGGCGCATCTTCTCGGCCGTCGTCAGCGTGCGGCTCCGGGAGCTGAGGACGTGGGTGCGCTCCGGCGTCGCCATGCCGTTGCCGATCTGGCGCACGGTTTCGAGCAGCTCGGAGGACACCAGCAGGTCGATCGCGCCGGGCACCGGATTCAGGCTGAAGACCGGACGGCGCCCGCCGAGTTCGGTATCCGGACGCGGGAACAGCTCGACGTAGTAGGTCGTCGCCCCGGTACGCTGGGCGACACCGGGAATGGATGTGCTCTGCACCGAATGGCCGCAGGCGATCGCAGTCTCCACCAGCCACTCGGCGAGGACGCCGCCACCCTCGCCGCCGAGGGCGCAGAGGAGGATGGCGATGGGACGCTCGCGCATGGCCGCATCTGGTGCCAAGGGAGCGCGGCCGTCGGCGGCGCGGGTCGGTGCAGCTGCATCCATGCGATGCCTCCTCAGGCGGTGCGCAGCATGCGCAGCAGCGGGGCGCGCAGCGCGCCGGCGAGGCGCTCGTGCCACCTCGGGTTCTGCACGACCTCGGCGCGGTAGAACGACGGGCACAGCGTCGCCGCGTGCGCGTTCTCGCCGCACAGGCCGCAACCGACGCAGCCGTCGATCACGGTGGCAACCGGGTCGACCTTCAGCGGGTCGGGGTTGTCCTTCAGGGTCAGCGTCGGACAGCCGGAGAGCCGAATGCAGGCGTGGTCGCCGGTGCAGACGTCCTCGTCCACGCCGTAACGCACGCGTACCACGCGCTTGCCGGCCTTGAGCAACGACGCGATCCACGGCCGGATGCGACGCTGGCGCTCGAGCTGGCATTCGCCTTCGGCGATGATGACCTTGAGCCCGTTGAAGGGGGTGGTGAACGCTTCCTCCAGCGTCTTCCTCATCTCGGCGACGCGGTAGGTGTGGACGGTGCGCATCCATTGCACGCCGAGCCCCTTCAGGGTCGATTCGATGGTGGTGTTGCGGTGCACGAGGCTCTGCTGTCGGTCCGGCGCGCGCTCCTTCGCCTCCTCGTCCGGCGTGGAGATGATCTCCTGCGTGCCGGTGGCTGAGGTGTAGCCGTTCTTCATGATCAGCAGCACCGAGTCGTCGCCGTTGAAGAGGGCAGACTGGACCCCGGTCAGCAGGCCGTTGTGCCAGAAGCCGCCGTCGCCCATGATCGACAGCACCCGCCGCTGCATCAGCGGCGAGACGCCGGCGCTGCTCGCCAGGCTCATGCCGTAGCCGAGGATGGAGTGTCCGGAAGAGAACGGTTCGAAGGTCGCGAGCGCGTGGCAGCCGATGTCGGCGGCGACGTGCACCGGGCCGACGTCCTGCTGGGCGAGCTTCAGCGCCGCGAACACCGGTCTTTCCGGGCAGCCGACGCAAAACCCGGGCGGTCGTGCCGGCAGCGGCGCACCGAGCGCGGTCGCAACCGCCGAGCGGCGCGCCGTGTTGCCGGCGAGCCAGGCGCGCGCGCTCGCGGTCGGAGCCTGCGGCAGGTGGCGTTCGACGAAGCTGGCGAGCCCCGCGGTGATCGCCTCCACCGTGTACTCGCCGGCCGCTTGCAGCATGTCCTTGCCGTGCAGCGCGGTCTGGACATCGAGGCGATGAAGTGCCGCGAGGATGTCCTGCTCGATGTACTCGGGTGTCCCTTCCTCGAGCACCAGGACCGCGCGCTTGCCGGCGCAAAAGGCGGAGATCTCGTCGGGCACCAGCGGGAAGGTGACGTTGAGCGCGAGGATGGGAATCGCGCTGGCGCCGAACGCGTCGGCGAGGTCGAGTTGCTGCAGGGCGCGGATCAGGGTGTTATAGAGGCCGCCCTGGACGACGAGCCCGACCTCGTCGAAGCG
>JBBQCD010000091.1:0-12167 GCA_038318385.1 Burkholderiales bacterium
CATGGGACCGGTCTCGGTGCAGATCGTCATGGACGGCACGCAGGCGCGTATCGACTTCGGCGCCGATCTGGCCCACACCCGCCGAGCGATCGAGGCCGGGATTCCGGAGCTCGCGGGCGCCCTTCGCGACGCCGGACTGACGCTCAGCGGCGGCGGGGTCTCCGAACATTCGCGCAGCCGCGAGGAGAGCGATCCGGGCACCGGCCAAGGACCTCGCGAGCCGCGCCACGCGCTCGAGCGCGAAGCACCGCAACGGGTGCAGGCCCGCATCGCCGTGCCGGGACGGGTCGACCTCTACGCCTAGGTCGGTGCGGCGGCGGGGGCGCCTCGACTGGCAGGGAAATGCCCCGCTTATCGCGGCTTCGCCACGGAGCCGCCTTTCCATAATTTCCTCCAGACGCCAGGCCTCTCGCACCGAGGGCCGTGCGCTTCATGCCCGAGGAAATCGAGATGTCCGCTGCCGCCGCCGAATCCGCAAGTCCCCCGATCGTCCCGCCGGCCAAATCGGGCTCGAAGAAGAAGCTGATCCTCATGGTCGGCATCGTGGTCCTGCTGCTCGTGCTTGCCGGAGCGGGCGGGCTCCTGTACCTCAAGAACAAGGCGGCTCGCGCCGCCGCCGACGCCGGCGACGAACCCGTCGCGACGACTGCCCACGCAGCGGGCAAGGCCGATCCTGCGCACCCGCCGACCTTCCTGCCGCTGGATCCGTTCGTCGTCAACCTCGCCGATCGCGAGGCCGACCGCTACGCCCAGATCGGCATCGTGTTGGAGATCGACAGCCCGGTCTTCGCCGACCAGATGAAGGCCTACATGCCGGCGATCCGCAACTCGATCCTGATGATCCTGGCCCACAAGAATTCGCGCGAACTGCTCGAGCGCAGCGGCAAGGAAGAGCTGGCCGAAGAGATCATGCGCGAGACGGTCCGACCGATGGGCATCGAGATCCCCCGCCCCGAACCGATCGACGAGAAGGCCGCAGACGGCCGGGCTGGCCGGGACGACGAGGGCCGGTCGCGGCCGGCCCGCAAGGCCAGCGTCCACAACCCGGTGCGCCACGTCCACTTCTCCAACTTCATCATCCAATGAGCGAGCAGATCCTTTCGCAGGACGAGGTCGATGCCCTGCTGCAGGGCATCGCCGGCGATGCCGAGACGCCGGACGCCGAGGAGACACGCAGCGCCGGTGGCGTGCGCGGCTACGACATCTCGAGCCAGGAGAAGATCGTCCGCGGGCGCATGCCCAATCTGGAGATCATCAACGAGCGCTTCGCCCGCAACATCCGGATCGGCCTGTTCAACCTGGTGCACAAGAATCCCGAGATCTCGATCGGCGGCATCAAGGTGCAGAAGTACAGCGCCTTCCTGCGCGAGATCGTGGTGCCGACCAACTTCAACATCATGTCGGTGCGGCCGCTGCGCGGCAGCGGCCTCATCGTCTGCGACCCCTCGCTGGTCTTTGCCATCGTCGATGCCCTCTTCGGCGGCACCGGCAAGTTCCGCACCCGCATCGAGGGCCGCGACTTCTCGCCGACCGAGCAGCGCATCATCCATCGACTCGTGGAGGTCGTCACCCACGAATACGAGCGTGCCTGGCACGGCGTCTACCCGCTCCAGCTCGAGTACCAGCGCTCGGAGATGCTGCCGCAGTTCGCCAGCATCGCGACGCCGAGCGAGGTCGTCGTCTGCACCTCCTTCGCCATGGAGATCGGCGAGACCAGCGGCAGCATCCATTTCTGCATCCCGTACTCGACCCTCGAGCCGATCCGCGATGTCCTCTACTCGACCGTGCAGGGCGACGGCAACGAGCCGGACCGGCGCTGGGTGAGCCTGATGAAGGGCCAGATCCAGGAAGCCGAAGTCGAGCTCGTCGTCGAACTCGCCCATGCGCCCGCGACCGTCGAGCAGATGCTCGCCTTCAAGCCGGGGGACTTCATCGAGCTCGACCTGCATCGCGGCATCCAGGCCAAGGTCGCCGGTGTGCCGGTGTTCGACTGCCACTACGGAACCTCGAACGGCAAGTACGCGCTCAAGGTCGATCAACTGTTGACCAGCCTGAACAACGGCTGGATCGGAGAGAACCATGTCAACTGACCAGACCGCGCCTTCTGCCGGCCCGAGCGACCCGGCAGCCGCCGATTGGGCCGCAGCTGCTGCCGGAACGAGGACCGAGAGCGCCTCGGAACTGCAGGGGCCGGCGGACCAGGTCTCGCCGGCGCCGTTCGCGAATTTCGCGCCGACAGCGGGGTCGACGGCCGGCAACGACATCAACATGATCCTCGACATCCCGGTGCAGCTCACCGTGGAACTGGGTCGCACCCGGATCGCGATCAAGAACATCCTGCAACTGGCGCAGGGCTCGGTCGTCGAGCTCGAGGCCATGGCGGGCGAGCCGATGGACGTGCTCGTCAACGGCTACCTGATCGCCCAGGGCGAGGTCGTCGTCGTCAACGAGAAGTTCGGCATCCGCCTCACCGACATCGTCACTCCGAGCGAGCGCATGCGGCGCTTGAGCCGGGCCTGAAGACGAATCCGATCTCCATGCGGCGCCGCGAGGCGCCCTTTCTCGCGCGACTCCCCACATGATCTCCCAAGGACTGACGTCCCTCCTCTGGTTCGCGCTCATCATCGCGCTGATTCCGCTGGCGCTGTGGCTGCTCAAGCGCACGCCGATGGGCGGCGCCGCCGCGCACGGCATCCTGCGCAGCGTCGCGGCGCTGCCGCTGTCGGCGAGCCAACGCATCGTGACAGTCGAGGTCGGCCACGGCGAGTCCAGACGCTGGCTGGTTCTCGGCGTGACGCCGCAGAGCATCACGACACTCCACGAGATGGCTCCGCAGGTCGACCTGCCGGGCCCGACGCCGCTGCCGCCGCCGCCGGGCTTTGCCCAGCTGCTGGCCCGCATGCGCGGCAACAAGGAAACACCCGGTGCGCAATGAGACCCGTCCCCGCCGCCGCTGCGCGCCGGGCTGCTGCGCGCTACTCGTCCTGCTGATGGCGCTGCTGCCGGCAGCGGCCTCGGCCCAGGCGGGTGGCGCGCTGCCGCTCGTCGTCGGCCAGGGCGCCGGCGGCACCAGCTACTCGGTGCCGATCCAGACACTGCTGTTCTTCACCGCGCTGAGCTTTCTGCCGGCGGTGCTGCTGCTGATGACCAGCTTCACCCGCATCGTCATCGTGCTGAGCCTGCTGCGCCAGGCCCTCGGCACCCAGGCCGCGCCGCCGAACCAGGTCGTCGTCGGCCTGAGTCTGTTCCTGACGTTCTTCGTCATGGGCCCGACCATCGACAAGATCTATGCCGACGCGTATCAGCCCTATGCCGAAAGCCGCATCGGCTTCGAGGAGGCCTTGAAGCGCGGCGAAACACCGCTGCGCGCCTTCATGATGAAGCAGACCCGGCAGACCGACGTGATGCTGTTCGCCCGGCTCGCCAAGATCGACCCGGCGGTGAAGACGGCCGACGTGCCGTTCAAGGTGCTGGTGCCCGCCTTTGTCACCAGCGAGCTGAAGAGCGCCTTCCAGATCGGCTTCCTCGTCTTCCTGCCGTTCCTCATCATCGACATGATCGTCGCCAGCGTGCTGATGTCGCTCGGCATGATGATGCTGTCACCGGTGCTGATCGCCCTGCCGTTCAAGCTGATGCTGTTCGTGCTGGCCGACGGCTGGAACCTGCTCCTCGGCTCGCTCGCCGCGAGCTTCGCCACCTGAACCGCCTGCGCGCATGGATGCCCAGCAAGTCTTCACCTTCGGCCAGCAGGGCCTCTACATGCTGCTGATGATCGCCGCACCGATCCTGCTCACCGTCCTCGGGGTCGGCCTCGTCGTCAGCATCTTCCAGGCGGCAACGCAGATCCACGAGGCGACGCTGTCCTTCGTGCCGAAGATAGTCGCCGCGGTGGCGGTGCTGGCGATCGCCGGCCCGTGGATGCTGACATCGCTCGTCGAGTACCTGCAGCGCACGCTGCAGGCGATCCCCAGCGTCGTCGGCTGAAGCGGCGCCGAGCCGCGCGCCATGCTGACGTTCACCGAAGCGCAGGTCCTGGAATGGATCACGCCGCTGCTCTGGCCGTTCCTGCGCGTGCTGGCGCTGTTCGGCGCATTGCCGCTCTTCGCCCAGCGCGGCGTGCCGATGCGCCTGCGCGTCGCTCTCGCCTTCCTGATCGCGGTCTGTGCCCAGGCGACGCTGCCGCCGATGCCGGTGGTGGCGCTGGACTCGGCGCCTGGGATGCTGATGATCGTCCAGCAGCTCGTCATCGGCATCTCGCTCGGCTTTGCGGTGCGCATCGTTTTCAGCGCGGTCGAGTTCGCCGGTGAGCTGATCGGCCTGCAGATGGGCCTGAACTTCGCCGGATTCTTCAACCCGATGACCGGCGGCGAAGCGACGGCGACGAGCCGGTTCTTCGGCGTCTCGGTGAGCTGGCTCTTCATCGTCATCAACGGCCACCTGCTGCTGATCGCGGCGGTGGTGCAGAGCTTTCAGGCGTTCCCGGTGGGTCCGGAGCCCTTCGCCTTCCTGCGCGCGGTCCAGCCGCAGGTCTGGGGCGCCGAGGTCTTCCGCCTGGGTCTGTGGATCGCGCTGCCGCTGGTGGCGATGCTGCTGTTCGTCAACATCGTGCTGGGCATCGTCTCTCGCGTGGCCCAGCAGATGAACGTGTTCGCGATCGGCTTTCCGATCACCGTCACCGTCGGCCTCGCCGGCATTTTGCTGACGTTGCCGCTGATGCAGGTGCCGTTCACGATGGCGCTGGAACGGATGCTTTCCTACTTCCAGTAGGAAAGCGGCGCCGGTCGCGGCGTAAGGGCTGCGCGCCTAGAACTGGGCCCCGGCCCGAAAGCGCGATTCCGGCACGGTCTTGACATCGCCGGGAAGCGAGGCGAAGTAGGCCGAGAGCGCCTTCAGTTCCTGATGCGAGAACGGCCGTGCCATCCCCATCATGATGGCGTTGTTGCGGCCGATGTGCGGATTGGCGGTGGTCTGATAGGCCTTCAGTGCGGCGTATAGATAGTCGGCGTACTGGCCGGCGATCTTCGGATAGCTCGGATCGATCGGCGCGCTGAAGTTGGCGCCATGGCAGGAGGCGCAATTCGCCTGGGCCAGCAGCTTGGCGACCGGCGCCGAAGGCTGCTCAGCGAGCTGCGCCGGCGCCGACTCGCCCTGCTTGCCGAGGTCCTCGTAGAACGCCGCGATGTCCGTCATGTCCTGGTCGGAGAGCGTGGTCGCGATCGCCCGCATCGAGGGATGCTTGCGGTCTCCCTTGCGATAGGCCGTGAGGGCCGAGACGATGTACCTGGCGTTCTGTCCGGCAATCTTGGGAACCTTGTAGACCTCCGGAAAGCTCGCCTGGTAGCGCGGGATGTTGTGGCAGCCGATGCACATCTGTGCCTTCGTGGAGCCAGCGGTCTTGTCGCCGGGTTTGGCCTCTTGCGCCTGCGCCGGGAGCACGAAAAGCACAGCGGCAGCCAGCGCGAGCGTCGAGGAAAGCAGCTTGTTCATGTTTTGCGGCAGCGTGATTCGGTCAGCCCTCAATTATAGGGGGCCTATATACTGACCCGATCCCGCGCGCAGGCCCATCGCATGAAGTTCCAAGGCTCCGAAAACTACGTCGCCACGCCCGATTTGATGCTGGCGGTAAACGCCGCGGCGACCCTCAAGCGGCCATTGCTCGTCAAGGGTGAGCCCGGTACGGGCAAGACCATGCTGGCCGAGGAAGTCGCCCAGGCGCTCGACATGCCGATCCTGCAATGGCACATCAAGAGCACCACCAAGGCGCAGCAGGGCCTGTACGAATACGACGCCGTGAGTCGCCTGCGCGACAGTCAGCTCGGCGACGCGCGCGTCAAGGACATCCACAACTACATCGTCAAGGGTGTGCTCTGGCAGGCGTTCACGGCGGAAAAGCCGGTGGTTTTGCTCATCGACGAGATCGACAAGGCCGACATCGAGTTCCCGAACGACCTCCTGCGGGAGATCGACCGAATGGAGTTCTATGTCTACGAGACCCGGGAACTCGTGCGGGCGACGCACCGCCCCCTGGTCTTCATCACCTCGAACAACGAGAAGGAGCTGCCCGACGCGTTCCTGCGCCGCTGCTTCTTCCACTACATCAAGTTCCCCGACGCCGAGACGATGACGCGCATCGTCGACGTCCACTTCCCCAGACTGAAGAAGGAACTGCTGGCAGCGGCGCTGAAGAATTTCTACGACGTGCGCAACCTGCCGGGGCTGAAGAAGAAGCCCTCGACCAGTGAACTTCTCGACTGGCTCAAGCTGCTGGTCGCCGAGGACATCCCGCTCGAAGCGCTGCAGAGCAAGGACGAGAAGGTCGCGGTGCCGCCGCTGGTCGGCGCGCTGCTGAAGAACGAGCAGGACGTGTCGCTGTTCGAGAAGCTCGTCTTCATGCAGCGCCACAACCGCTAGTCCTGACCGGGGCGTCGCCCCGCCCGACGCCTGCCGAAGGAGCGCGCCCGTGCTGAAGCCCGAACCCGTCGTCCTCGAATCGCCGCGGATCCGGCTCGAGCCGCTGCAGCCGGCCCATGCCGATGCCTTGCAGGCCGCGGCCGCCGACGGTGAACTCTGGAACCTGCGCGTGACGTCGGTGCCCGAACCGGCGGAGACCGCGGCGTACATCGATGCGGCCCTCGCCGGCCTCGCCGCCGGCCACATGCTGCCGTTCGCGGTCGTCGATCGCGCCGACGGGCGCGTCGTCGGCAGCACGCGCTACCACGACATCGTTCCGGCGGTGGAACGGGTCGAGATCGGCTACACCTGGTACGCCCGCAGCCGCCAGCGCAGCCACGTCAACAGCGAATGCAAGATGCTGCTGATGAGCCATGCCTTTGAGGTTCTCGGCGCGCAGGTCGTCGGCTGGCGTACCGACAACTTCAATTTCGCCAGCCAGCGCGCCATCGAGCGGCTTGGCGCCAAGCGCGACGGCGTCCTGCGGCACCATGGTCTGCGACGCGACGGCACGGTGCGCGACACGTTCATGTACAGCGTGACCCTCGGCGAATGGCCAGAGGTCAAGGCGCACCTGCGCTGGCAACTCGACCGCCCGCGCACCTAGCGCGAACTGCGGGGCTTTGGCCCCCGCGCTCTCAGCCCGTCTGTTTCGCCACGTAGGCGCTGCACCAACCCGCGCCCGAGACCCGCTTGCCGGCAAAGATGGTGCACGGTGCCGTCGCCGCAGCGGCAGGCCCCTGGTAAAACTGACAGATCGCGCAGTGCTGCGACGGCGAGTACTTCGGAAACTTCGCCTTGTCGACGCGCCTGGCATCGGCCACATATCCGAGGGCAGCGGCCTGCGGGTCTTTCTCGTCGACCATCGGCCCCGACGGCGCCGTTTGGGCCGCCACCCGGGCGGTGGCGAGGGCCGCCCCGGCGGCCGGGACGAGGCTCAGGAATGTTCGGCGTGAGGTCATGTCAGCTCCTTGGGACGGGACCAGCTCTCCCCGGCATTCGCCATGCCCGCTCCTCGCCGCCGAGGGAGTCCCTTCAGGCCGAGACTGCAACTCGGACGGCTATCCTTGCAACACCGGCCCGCTGCCGGCCTCGGGACGCATCATGCTGATCAACTTCTTCTTCACGCTGCGCGCCGCCAAGCTCAAGGTCTCGGTGAAGGAATACCTGACCTTGCTCGAGGCGATCAAGGCCGGCGTGATCGACGACGACGACGAGGGCCCGACGACTGAGCGCTTCTACTACCTCGCCCGCACCGCGCTCGTCAAGGACGAGGCCCAGTTCGACAAGTTCGACCGCGCCTTCGCCGCGTACTTCAAGGGCGTGGAGATGCTGACCGACTTCACCCAGGACATTCCGCTCGAGTGGCTGCAGAAGAAGCTCGAGCTCGAGCTCAGCGCCGAGGAGAAGGCAGCGATCGAGAAGATGGGCTGGGACGAGCTGATGGAAACGCTGAAGAAGCGTTTCGAGGAGCAGAAGAAGCGCCACGAGGGCGGTAGCAAGATGATCGGCACCGGCGGCACCTCGCCCTTCGGCGCCTACGGCTACAACCCGCAGGGCATCCGCATCGGCCAGGACAAGGGCCGCAACAAGTCGGCCGTGAAGGTCTGGGACCAGCGCCAGTTCAAGGACTACGACGACAACCTCGAGCTCGGTACCCGCAACATCAAGGTCGCGCTGCGGCGCCTGCGGCGCTTCGCGCGCGAAGGCTCAGCGGAGGAGCTCGACCTCGACGACACCATCCGCTCGACCGCCGCGAACGCCGGCTGGCTCGACATCAAGATGGTTCCCGAGCGTCACAACAAGATCAAGGTGCTGCTGCTGATGGATGTGGGCGGGACCATGGACGAACACATCCACCGCGTCGAGGAGATCTTTTCCGCCGCCAAGAGCGAGTTCAAGCACCTCGAGTTCTATTACTTCCACAACTGCGTCTACGACTTCATGTGGAAGAACAACCGGCGTCGGTACAGCGAGAAGTTCCCGACGATGGACATCATCCGCAAGTACAACAAGGACTACAAGCTGATCTTCGTCGGCGACGCGACGATGAGCCCCTACGAGATCCTGCAGCCCGGCGGCAGCGTCGAATACAACAACGAGGAGCCTGGCGCGGAGTGGCTGCAACGCCTCACGCAGGCATTCCCGAAGTTCGCCTGGATCAACCCCGAGCCGCAGGGGGTCTGGGGCTACCGGCAAAGCATCGCAGTGATCCAGCAGCTGATGAACCAGCGCATGTTTCCTCTGACCTTGCCGGGGCTCGAGGGCGCCATGCGACTCCTCAGCAAATGAGGTCCGCGGCGCTGCTGCGCGCGGCGCGCTGGCTGCCGCTCGCCGCGGCGCTCGGTGGCTGCGCGAACCTGCCGTTCTTCGGCTCCAAGGAGGACAAGACGAGCGCCGATGCGCCCGCCGAGGTGCAGGTGGCCCTCTACCGTGTCGAGATCCAGGCGCCTTCGCCGCTCGACAAGTTGCTGCGCAACTACCTCGACATCTCTCGTTTCGAAAAGGCGCCGGCGGGCGACGCCATCACGCCGAGCGAGCTCGATCGTCTCGCCGCCGCAGTTCCGGCACAGTCCCGGGGTCTGCTCGAGACCGAGGGCTATTTCAACGCCTCGGTCACGGTCGAGCGCAGCACCGACGCGGCGGACCTCCAGGTCCTGCGGGTCAGCGTCGTCCCTGGCCCGCGAGCGCTGATCGGCGACTTCACCCTCGACGCGACCGGGCGGGTGGCCGAAGCCGCTCGAGCGGGCGATGCAGCGGCCGCCGGCGAGATCCAGTCGCTGCGGCGCAACTGGTCGCTGCAGCCCGGCGATCCGTTTCGCCAGGGAGCGTGGAGCGACGCGAAGAACAAGACCCTGGCGCAGTTGCGCGCTGAAGGCTACCCAACCGCAACCTGGGCCAGCACGGCGGCGAAGGTCGATGCCGTGGAGAACAGGGTTCAGCTGGACGTCGTCGCCGACAGCGGGCCGCTCTTCCGGTTCGGCGCCATCGACGTCGAAGGCATCGAGCGCTACGACGACGGCGCGGTGCGGCGTCTGGCGCCGTTTCATGCCGGCGAACCGTACAGCGAGAAGCTGCTGCTCGACTACCAGGAACGCATCGTCAAGTCGGGGTTGTTCGAAGGAGCCTCCGTCGAGATCGAGCCCGAGACCGACAAGTCCGACGCGACCCCGGTCCACGTCAAGGTGAAGGAACTGACGCTGCAGCAGGCCACGCTGGGCGTCGGCTACAGCGCCAACACCGGGCCGCGCTTCACGCTGGAGCACTACCACCGGCGGGTCTTCGGCCAGCCCTGGATCGCGCACAACAAGTTCGAGCTCGGCCCGTCGCTGAAGTCGTTCGGGACCGAGCTGACGTCGTACCCGCTCGAGGACCAGTACCGCAACCTCCTCGCTGCCAACGGCGAAACGCTGCGCACCACCGAGGAGGTGCGCACCGCTTTCACGGCCCGCGTCGGGCGCACCCAGGACCGCGCGCGCATCCAGCGCCTCTACTACCTCGAAGCCGTCCACACGCGCATCGACGGCAACACCTTCGTGACGAGCAGCGAGGCGGTTTCGGGCAACTACAACTGGATCCTGCGCGACGTCGACAGCGTGCTGCTGCCGACCCGCGGCATCACCCTCAATGCGCAGGGCGCCCTCGGCTACGGGCGGGGAACCCAGTTCGAACGCGCGGCCGCCATCGAAACCGACGCCCGCGGTCCGTTCGTGCGCGCCTATGGCCGCCTGACGTGGTACCGGCCTTTCGGCGACGACTGGCACTCGACCGTGCGCCTGGAGGCCGGGCAGGTGTTCGCCAAGAGCCGCATCGCTGTTCCCGACACGATCCTCTTTCGTGCCGGCGGCGAAGGCTCGGTACGCGGTTACGGCTATCGAACCCTCGGCCCGAAGATATTCGGCGAGACGGCGAGCGGGCGCGTGATGATGACCGCGAGCGCAGAGATCGCGCGCCCCGTCTCTCCACGCCTTCCAGCGGTCTGGTGGGCCACCTTTATCGATGCCGGCAATGCCGCCGACCGCTGGGGCGACCTGCGCCCGGTGGTCGGCTACGGCGCGGGCGTGCGCTGGCGCAGTCCCGTCGGGCCGCTCAGCGTCGACCTGGCCTACGGACAGGCGGTGCGCCAGTTCCGACTCCATGTCAGTGTCGGCGTCACCTTCTGACGGCATGGCAGAACCCTCTGACGTGCAGGCCGTGCCGGCGCCACCCGCCAAGGGGCGCGGCCGTGCCGGACGCTGGGTCGCGGCGACATTGGCGTTGTTGGTGCTGCTCGTCGCCGCGGTCGTCGGCTCGGCATGGTGGGCGCTGGGCAGCGCTTCGGGCAGCGCCTGGCTGTTGTCGAAGGTGCCCGGTCTCGAGGTCACCGGCGTGCGCGGCGCGCTGCTCGGCGACTTCGCCGCCGACGAGGTCGACCTGCGGATCGACGGCAGCGGTCGGCTGCACATCTTCGGCCTGCAGTGGCGGGGCCTGGACATCGGGCGCGCGCCCGGCAGTCGCCTCTGGCTGCGCGTGGCGATCGCCGAATTGAGCGCGTCGCGCATCGAATGGCAGGCAGCTTCGCAAGCACCTTCGAGCCCTGGCGGCGCGCCGGCGAATCTCGAGCTGCCGGTCGAACTCGATGTCCCCGCGCTGCGGGTCGGCGAGATCCGCATCGGGCCCGCCGATGCGGCACCGCTGCGCGACGTCGCCGCCAGCCTGCACCTCGGCGCCGACAACGGCGGCGTGCACCGCATCGACGGGCTCGCGCTGAGCCGCGGCAACCTGCGCATCAGCGGCAGTGCGCAGATCGCGACGGCCGCCCCGTTGCAGCTCGAAGCGCGCGTCGAGGCGGTTCCGGGTGCGGACGCGGGCGGCGGACTCGCCTGGCGCGCGAAGGCGAGCGCGGTCGGCCCGCTGGCCGAGCCGCTGGTGCAGGCAACGGTGCATGCCCCCGCGAGCGCGGACCGACCCGAGCAGTCGCTCGATGTGCGCGCGACACTGCGCCCCTTTGCAACGTGGCCGCTCGGCACCCTGGACCTGACAGCGAAGGCGCTCGACCTGTCGGCTTTCGACCCCGCGCTGCCGCTGACGGCACTCAGCGGCGAGGCCACCGCGACGACCGAGGGTGCCGACCGGCCGAGCGTCGTCAGCGCGAGCCTGCGCAATGCACTGGCCGGGCCCTGGAGCGATGCCCGGCTGCCGCTGCGCAGCCTCGACCTCGAAGTCCGGGCTCGTCCCGACGACCTCGAGGTCCTGGATGTGCAGACTTTCGCAGCAGACCTGGGCTCGGCCGCTCGCAGCGGCGGGCGCATCGAGGGCCGCGGGCGTTGGTCGCATGGCAGCTGGAACGTCGAGGCCCGGCTGGCCGATGTGGAGCCGGCACGCCTGGACGCGCGCGCACCGCCGATGACGATCGGCGGCACGGTGGCCCTGAGCGGCGCCGCCCCGACCCCGTCCACTTCGACGTCGAACGTCACGCCCCCGGTGACGCCGGTCGAGATCCGCGCGGATCTCAGCGGCAAGGTGGCCGACCGGGGTCCGGCGCGAGCGGTGCAGCTGCGGCTCGACGCGACCGCGAGTCCGACGCGCATCGAGATCCGCAGCGCCGAGGCAAAGGCCGGCGATGCGAGTGCCACCCTCAGCGTCGTGGGGGGGCGCGGCGCCGCCCCCCGGCCACAGGGCGGGCGCACGGCCCCGACCCGCGTCGACCCCGCCGCCGGGCGGGGGGCGGCCGGCGG
>JBBQCD010000092.1:0-11954 GCA_038318385.1 Burkholderiales bacterium
GTCGTAAGCAAGCTCGAGCGTTACCACTGAACCACTGTGCACGCCCGCGACAGCGAGCACGCCAGTATTGCCAGCCAGTTCGCGATACGTTCCGGCGCCAACGATTTGAGAGTTCTGCTCTTTCAGCGTGAATTTCGTTTCATTGCCAACTGGCTGAGAGGTCGCAACCCACGCACCGTCGAGTGTCTGCGGCAAGTCGCCTCCACCACCGCAAGAACTCAGGAGTGCGAGGAGCAGCGGCATGTAGAGAATTCGCACGGCACTCACCTCGCTTGGTTCAGAGGCCTAACGTGATATCGACCGCAACCCCGCCGCGTCATCCGTTCTGACGTTGCGTAACCGGGCGCGGTCCATCGCCCAGGATGGCCCTTGTGCTCTGGCTTTAGGGTGATTATGCTGTATGTCCATACAGTACTAATTCGCCATGAAAAGCGTCACGGGTTCCTTGCCGGCGTTGCAGTCTTCTCGCCTGCTTGACCAGGTGCGCGAGCGCATCCGCTATCTGCACTACAGCATAAGGACGGAGCAGGCCTACGTCCATTGGGTGCGGGCGTTCGTGCGCTTTCACGACGCCCCCCGGCATCCGGCGGAAATGGGCGCGCCCGAGGTCGAGGCGTTCCTCTCGTGGCTCGCGAACGAGCGCCGCGTGGCGGTGGCCACGCACCAGCAGGCGCTGGCGGCCATCGGGTTCCTGTACCAGAAGGTGCTGGGGCTCGACCTGCCGTGGCTCGGCGAGATCGGCCGTCCGAAGAGCCGCGTGCGCCTGCCCGAGGTGCTCACCCACCATGAGGTCGCGCGCCTGCTGCTGCTCATCGATGCCGGCCATCGGGTCCTGGCGCAGCTGCTCTACGGCACCGGCCTGCGCATCATGGAAGCCTTGCGCCTGCGGGTGAAGGACATCGATTTCGCGCGCCGCGCGCTCGTCGTGCGCGAAGGCAAGGGCGCGAAGGACCGGGTGGTGATGCTGCCGCTGTCGCTGGTGCCGGCGCTGCGCGAACAGCTCGCCGCGGCGCGCCTGCTCTGGGCCGAAGACCGGGCCTGCGGCCGCCCCGGCGTCTTCATGTCCGACGCGATCTACGTGACCGGCGCGGCCGGCAGGGCCAGCGCTGTTGCGATGCGGGAGTCGCGTGTTTCGGTGATGACAGCGCCCCGGCCTCGCGCCTTCGGCTGAATCGATGCCCTCATGTCGCTCCCGCCTTATGCCGAGCTGCACTGCCGCAGCAACTTCACCTTCCTGACCGGGGCCTCGCACCCCGAGGAACTGGTGGCGCGGGCGTCTCAGCTCGGCTACGCGGCGCTCGCCATCACCGACGAGTGCTCCCTCGCCGGAGTGGTGCGCGCGCATGTGGAGGCCAAGTCGCGCAAGCTCCACCTCGTCGTCGGCAGCGAAATGCAGCTCACGCTGCCGGGCAGTGGCGAGTCGCATGCGCGCCTGGTGCTGCTGGCGCAGACGCGGCGCGGCTACGGCAACCTCTCGCACTGGATCACCGTCGCGCGGCGGCGCACCGAGAAGGGCACCTACCTCGCCCACCCGGGCGACGTCGAAGGCAAGGTGCCGAGCGCGCCGATGCTCGCCGGCCTGCCCGGTTGCCTGGGGCTGCTGGTGCTGCACGCCGGCATGACCTTCGAAGACGCGTTCGCGCAGGCGATGTGGGTCAAGACCTGGTTCCAGGAGCGCGCCGCTCTGGCGCTCGAGCTGCTGCATCGCGGCGGCGACGACGTGCTGCTCGAGCTGGTCGAGCGCGTGGCCCACTACACCGGCCTGCCGATCGTCGCCGCCGGCGACGTGCTGATGCATGTCCGCTCGCGCAAGCCGCTGCAGGACACGCTGACGGCCACGCGGCTGGCCCGGCCGGTGGCCGAATGCGGCTTCGCCCTGGAGCCCAACGCCGAGGCGCACCTGCGCTCGCGCCAGCGCCTGGCGGCGATCTACGAGCAGCCCGAATGGCTGGAGCGCACGATCGCGCTCGCCGGCAACTGCGGCTTCTCGCTCGACGAGCTGCGCTACGAATACCCGCAGGAGATCGTGCCCCTCGGCGAAACGCCGGCCAGCCACCTGAGGAAGCTCACCTACGCCGGCGTGCCGCTGCGCTTTCCCGAAGGCCTGCCCGAGCCGTACCGTCTGCAGATCGAGAGCGAACTCGCCCTCATCGCGCAGATGAAGTACGAGCCGTACTTCCTCACCGTCGCCGACATCGTCGCCTGGGCACGCGCGCAGAACATCCTCTGCCAGGGCCGTGGCAGCGCGGCCAACTCGCTGGTCTGCTACTGCCTGCACGTCACCGAGGTCGACCCGCGCCGCGCCACCCTGCTGTTCGGCCGCTTCATCAGCGTCGAGCGCAACGAACCGCCCGATATCGACATCGACTTCGAGCACCAGCGCCGCGAAGAGGTCATCCAGTACATCTACAACAAGTACGGTCGACACCGCGCCGCGCTCACCGCGGTGGTCATCAGCTACCGGCCGCGCTCGGCGCTGCGCGACGCCGGCCGCGCGCTCGGCATCGACCTGCAGCGCATCGACGCGGTCGCCAAGAGCCAGCAGTGGTACGACGGCCGCCGCGTCAACCCCGATCGGCTGCGCGAGAACGGCTTCGACCCGGAATCGCCGATCTGCCGCCTGTGGGCCGAGCTCACGCAGCAGCTCGTCGGCTTCCCGCGCCACCTGTCGCAGCATCCCGGGGGCTTCGTCATCGCCAAGGAGCGCATGGCCGAGCTGGTGCCGGTGGAAAACGCCGCCATGGCCGAGCGCAGCGTGATCCAGTGGGACAAGGACGACCTCGACGAGCTCGGCCTGCTGAAGGTCGACATCCTCGCCCTCGGCATGCTCAGCGCGATCCGGCGCGCGCTGGAATTCATGAGCGCCAAGCTCGGCCGCGAGGTGCTGATGCAGCACATCCCCGACGACGACCAGCCGACCTACGACATGATCTGCGCCGCGGACACCGTGGGCGTGTTCCAGATCGAGAGCCGCGCGCAGATGAGCATGCTGTCGCGCCTGAAGCCGCGCTGCTACTACGACCTGGTGGTCGAGGTCGCGATCGTCCGCCCCGGTCCGATCCAGGGCGGCATGGTCCACCCGTACCTGAAGAACCGCACCCTGCGCGACGACGAGATCCACTGCCCCGAGGAGCTGAAGCCCGCGCTGATGCGCACCAAGGGCGTGCCAATCTTCCAGGAGCAGGTGATGCAGATCGCCATGCTCGCCGCCGACTTCACCGCCGGCGAGGCCGACGCGCTGCGCCGCGCGATGGCGGCCTGGAAGAGGAAGGGCGGCCTCAGCCCGTTTCACGAGCGCCTCGTCGGCCGCATGGTCGAGAAGGGCTACCCGCGTGACTACGCCGAGCGCATCTTCAAGCAGATCGAGGGCTTCGGCGAATACGGCTTCCCGGAAAGCCACGCCGCCGGTTTCGCGCTGCTGGCCTACGTCAGCAGCTGGATCAAGTGCCACCACCCCGACGCCTTCCTCGCCGGCCTGCTGAACAGCCAGCCGATGGGCTTCTATGCGCCGGCGCAGCTGGTGCGCGACGCGCGCCAGCACGGCGTCGAGGTGCTGCCGGTCGACGTGCGCGAGAGCGCCGCCGAGAGCACGCTGGTGCCGCCTGCGGGTGGTGGCTCGGCGCCGCGCGCGGCGGGGCTCGGCGAAGGCGCGCCGCTGCATGCGGTGCGGCTCGGGTTCGACCGCATCAGCGGCCTCTCGGTCGAGGCCGCCGAACGCATCGTCGTTGCTCGCGATGCCGCAGCGTTCGCCTCCACCGAAGACCTGGCGCGTCGCGCCCGGCTGAACGCCCACGAACTCGAAGCCCTGGCGCAGGCCGATGCCCTGCGGGGCCTCACCGGCCACCGTCACCAGGCGGCATGGTCGGTCGCCGGCATCGACACCCGGCCGACGGCGATGCTGCGCGAGACCCGCGTCCACGAAGCCGCGGCCGCGCTCGCGGCGCCGAGCGAGGCCGAGGACATGCAGGCCGACTACCGTGCGCTCGGCCTGACCTTGAAGCGCCATCCGCTGGCGCTGCTGCGCGAGGAGCTCTCCCGCTTCAGGATCCAGCCGGCCGCCGTGCTGCGCACCTACCCGAACGGGCGGCTGGCCCGCGCCAGTGGCCTCGTCACCCACCGCCAGCGGCCCGAGACCGCCAAGGGCACGGTCTTCGTGACGCTCGAAGACGAGACCGGCGCGGTCAACGTCATCGTCTGGGCGTCGGTGGCCGAAGCCCAGCGCAAGCCGCTGCTCGGCGCGACCCTGCTGACCGTCTACGGCCAGTGGCAGCGCCAGGGCGACGAAGAGTACCCGGTGATGCACCTGCTGGCGATGAAGATGATCGACCATTCGGCGCTGCTGCAGGGCCTGGTGAGTCGCAGTCGCGATTTCCGCTGAGTCGCCGCCGGGGCGGACTGACCTCCCGGGCGGACTCGATTTCTCGGCGGGCGGAGCGGATTTCCATCTCCGCGTCGCGGAGGCGTCGTTCCGACACGGCACGGCTTGGCGGCAGAATGACGCCATGACCGCCCAGCCCCTGACCCCCGAGCTGCGCGCCTGGATCCTCGCCCAGGCGGCCGCCGGCCAGCCGCCCGAGGCCCTGCTGAAGGGCATGCTGGCCAGCGGCTGGGGCGCCGATGCCGCCCGCGCTGCGCTGCGCGCCACGCTCGATACCGACGTCGACCCCACGCCGTTCCTGCCACCACCGTCCACGCCGGTGCCGGTGCCCGACCCGTTGGCGGATGCCGCAGCCGGATCGGTTCTCACCCTGGCCGACCGCGAGGTCGCGGTGCTGGCGACCCTGCAGGTGCCGCGGGTGGTGGTCTTCGGCGGCCTGCTCGACGACACCGAGTGCGAGCAGATGATCGATCTCGCCCGCGAGCGCCTCGCCCGGTCCGAGACCGTCCAGACCGACACCGGCTCGAGCGAGGTCAACTCGGCCCGCACCTCCGAAGGCATGTTCTTCGACCGCGCCGAGTTCGACCTGTGCGCCCGCATCGAGGCGCGCATGGCCGCGCTGCTGCGCTGGCCGGTCGAGAACGGCGAGGGCCTGCAGGTGCTGCGCTACCGCGCCGGGGCCGAATACAAGCCGCACTACGACTACTTCGACCCCGCCCAGCCGGGCACGCCGGCCCTGCTGCAACGGGGTGGCCAGCGCGTCGCCTCGCTGATCTGCTACCTCAACACGCCGGCCAAGGGCGGGGCGACGATCTTCCCGGACATCGGCCTGGAGGTCGCGCCGATCAAGGGCAATGCCGTCTTCTTCAGCTACGAGCGGGCCGACCCCTCCACGCGCACGCTGCACGGTGGCGCCCCGGTCGTCGACGGCGAGAAGTGGGTGGCGACGAAGTGGGTGCGCGAACGCCGTTTCGACTGACGCGCGAGACTTTCTCCGCTTTTTGACGAGTCGATCGACGTGCTGTCAACGCCGCGGTCGCGGCCGGCGTTGTGAGGCCGAGCAGTCGCTCTCAATCACTTCCCTGCAGGAAAAATCCACCATGTTGAAGAACCTCATCGCCGCGCTCGTCGCCTCTGCCTTCGCTCTGGGCGCCTCGGCGCAAAGCGCAACCCCGGCGACGCCTGCCGCTCCTGCCGCGCCCGTTGTTGCCCCGATGGACAAGGCCCCGTCGGCCAAGGCAGACGGCGCCATGAAGAGCGACGCCGCCAAGCCGATGGCCAAGAAGTCGGCCGCCAAGAAGCACCACGTCGCCAAGAAGAAGCACACCGCCAAGCCGGCTGCCTGAGCTTCAGGGCCGCGCTGAAGGTTGCCGGCTTAGGCCGGCGACCGCTCTGAAAACCCGGCTTCGGCCGGGTTTTCCGCTTCCCGCCGCCCGTGCGGTGGTCTCTGTACGAGCTGCGGCCCCTTGGGGAAACAGAGTCGCTTACAGCCATCGCCCGTCCAGCCCGCCGGTACTCGCCGACGTCGTCTGCCCGCTGCCGGCGATAGCGTGCGCCTGCGAGTCAGGGTGGCCCAGCGGGCACAGGTACTTCCCGGCGCGCCAGCGGTCGAGGCACGCATGCACGGTCTCGATACTCCACGGAGAGCTCAACGCGCCCGACAGGGCGCTCGCGGAGACCAGGCTGTCCTCGTAGTCGCAGGAAGTTGCCGTGCACGCGATGATGGTCACACGTCGACGCAGCGGCTGCTGTCGCTCGATGGCGCGCATGCCGGCCGCGATGACCATGGTGTGGAGCAACGACTTGCCCACGGCCATCAGCGCGATGTCGTACGCGTGCGCACCGAACTGGAAACTCACCGCTTCGGGGCCGAATGCAGAAGCGACATCCTCACGCGACGACAAAAGGGCGCAGGCGTAGCCATGTAGCTCGTCGCTGTCCACGACAAGGACCTTGAGAGCGCGTGAGGAATGCAGCATCACGGACCGGCCCGGGCCTGAACGACCCGGAAAGACGACAGAACGCCGACGGTCCCTAGCAACGACACCTGCTCTGCGGCTGGGTCTCTCGCGAACCTCGTTCGATTGCGCAGCGAAAAAAGGTGGATGGCGAGCAACTCTTCCTTGATGATGGCAGGAAACCCGGTCCGCTCGGGTCGAGGACTGAACTCCAGGTCTTCGAAGTAGTGGTCCAGCGCAGCGGCCACGCTCCAGAGCCGCGAGATCTCGTTGGCGATGCGCGGAAAGTCTTCCTGCAGATGCACGGGACGAGCACCCTGGGGCATCCCGTTCAGCCAGCTCTGCGTCTGCGTCAGCACATGGTCGTCCTCGGGGTGTGGGGGGCGCCTCTCGCAGGAAAAGCCCACGGCTTCTGCGGAGGCGAAGGACTCGGAGCTTTCAGGCATAGGGAACCTCGCGTGTCGCTGGCCAACAGTGAAAGCGCAGTCTCCCACGCGCATCGAATCGCGTCTGCGCGCTACCGCACACTAGGTGAACCGTGCGCCCGGCAGAAGGCGGCCCGGCGGGTTTCATGACTATTGCTCAGCCTATGTGCGCTGCCGCACATCCAGAATCCCGCGAACAGGCGAGACTTGGAGCGTAGCTCTGTGCCCTCCCGGCATAGCAGGCAATACTGCGCGCCCCTCGACTGGATGTTTCATGCATGGTTTTCTTTTGCACAACCGAGACGAACTCATCGCTCGGTGCAAGGCGAAGGTCGCGGAGCGGCCCAGGCGTGCTGCCACGACGGAGCAACTCGCGAACGGAGTCCCGCTGTTCCTGACTCAGCTGACCCGGACACTCCAGGCCGAGGATGAAGGCGAAGACGCGCAGAGCGTCCTGATCTCCGGGCCATCCGGTGGCGACGTGACTCGGTTGTCCGAAATGGGCGTGACCGCGACCGCGCACGGAAAGCAGCTCTTGCAGCTCGGCTATTCCGTCGACCAGGTGGTGCATGACTATGGCGACTTGTGCCAGGCCATCACGGACCTGGCGGTCGAACGCGATGCGCCGTTCTCGGTCGACCAGTTCCGCACGCTCAACCGCTGCCTGGACAACGCGATTGCCGATGCCGTCACCGAGTTCGTCATCCAGCACGACGCCAATGCCGCCGTCCAGCACTCGGCCGACGTGACGCAGGCGCTCGGGGTTCTCGCCCACGAGTTGCGAAACTCGCTGCAGACCGCGACCATGGCGTTCACGGCACTCGAATCGGGCAAGCTGTCGATTGCCGGTTCGACCGGTGCGCTGCTCAAGAGGAGTCTCGTGACCCTCTCGGCGCTCGTGACCCGTTCGCTGGTCGAGGTCAGGGCCGCGGCAGGCGAGCCGCAGAAGCACGAGCTGTTCGCACTCTCGTCCTTCGTGGCAGAGGCAAGAGACACAGCCTCCCTGGACGCCAGCTCCCGAGAGTGCGACTTTGTCGTCATGCCGGTCGATTCGAAGGCAGCGCTCAAAGGCGACCGGGACCGGCTCCTGTCCGCCCTGACGAACTTGCTGCAGAACGCGTTCAAGTTCACCCACCGCCACTCTGAAGTCGTGTTGAATGCCTACGTCGTGGGTGACAAGGTCTTGATCGAGGTCAAGGACCACTGCGGCGGTCTCCCTCCCGGCGCCATCGACACGATATTCACGCCCTTCACGCAGCGCAGCACCGACAGGAGCGGGTTGGGGCTCGGTCTGTCCATCGCCCGGCGCAACGTCGAGGCAGACGGCGGCACCTTGACCGTTCAAGACAAGCCGGGAATGGGGTGTGTCTTCACCATGAGCCTGCCTCGCCACGAGTTGCCGGCAGCAGCAAAAGGCTAGCCCGGTTCGGACACTCCGCGCCCGCATCAAAATGGGGGCGGAGCCGAGATGACCTACGACCACAACCAGACCCTCGTGCCGGATTCGTTCGGAGCGCTGTACGCCAGGAACGGAATACCTACGCTCGGCCGCCAGGAACTCGAAGGACGCTACGAGCTCAGCGAAAGCCTGGCCGAGCATGTCGCCGAGTTCTGTCGCACCCGGGCCGGCGCCGACGTGTCCGAGGACGTCGCGCTGCGGCGCTGCTTCGAGGGCCTGCTGGCGACGCCCGAGACGACATCGCCGGCAGAAGCCGGCTGGGTCACGCGGCGGGTGGCCGAGTTGCTGGAGTGGGATTCGCCGGACTGGTTGACCGAGGCCGGCTGAGCACCGGGCGCTCCCGGCGGTTGGGCCGCCCTCAGGCCGCTTCCGTGCTGAACGGCTGGGCCCGCTCGATCCGCCGGCGCTTGCGCTCTTCCCAGGTCTGTGGACCCTGGATCGGCCAGCTCGCCAGCGTCGCGGCCATGTCCGCCTTCGGCACCCGGGCGAACGGCGGCGGCGACAGGCGCAACAAGCCATGACCCGTGCGCAGCCGCAGCGGCAGCGGCGCGCGCGACTGACTGAGCCAGTGCACGCAGGCGCGCTCGGCCCACCAGGCCTGGCGCTCGAAGTTCACCCGGCTCGCGAAGCCGGTCTCGGCGCCGAACAGCAGGCAGGTCTCGCCGAGTTCGACCAGGACCTGGACGACGTCGCCGGGCATGTCGCCGCTGCCGCGATGCAACTGGAAGACACGCTCGATCTCCGCCGCGGCGACCCGGTCGACCTCCACCTCGTCGCGAAAGACCGCGATGTCCTGCCCCTGCCACAGCGTGTGCCACAACGCGCCCATGCCCACCTCCGCTAGAAAGTGAAACGGTAGCGCGTACACCGGGCAACGGCCGGTGACGAGACGCTTCGAAGTGCAAGCAAACGCGGCTGCGGGTGCGCTGTCGAAGCAAGGAAATGCCCACGGCGGCGGTCGTGGCGGCTTGGGGTCGTGCGCGCTCGCGTGCGAAGCGACTCTCCCGCGATCAGCCCGGCGCCGGCAGGTTGTCGATCGGCACCGGCTCGATCCGGTCGGCCGGCTCGAAGCCGAGGACGCGGCCGTAGAAGTAGAGCTCGGCCTCGAGCGCGCGGCGGATGTTCTCGGCGCGGCGAAAGCCGTGCTGCTCGTGCGCGGACAGCACGTACGCCACCGGCAGGCCCTTGGCCTTCACCGCGGCGTGCATCGCCTCGGCCTGGGCCGGTGGCACGACCCGGTCCTCGGCGCCCTGGAACAGGATCAGCGCGCTCGACAGGCGCTCGGTGTGGTGGATCGGCGAGCGCGCCCGGTACAGCGCAGCGGCCTGCGGCCAGGGGCCGACCAGTCCGTCGAGGTAGCGCGCCTCGAACTTGTGGGTGTCGCGGGCCAGCGCCTCCAGGTCGCCGATGCCGTAGTGGCTGGCGCCGGCGGCGAAGAAGTCGTGGAAGGTCAGTGCCGCCAGCGTGGTGTAGCCGCCGGCGCTCGAGCCGCGGATGACGATGCGGGCCGGGTCGACGTCGCCGCGCTCGACGAGGAAGCGCGCCGCGGCGATCGAGTCCTCGACGTCGACGATGCCCCATCTCCCGTCGAGCCGTTCCCGGTAGGCGCGGCCGTAGCCGGTGCTGCCGCCGTAGTTGACGTCGACCAGCGCGAAGCCGCGCTGGGTCCAGAACTGGATCGACCCGCGCAGGGTGGCGTTGGTCGCGCCGGTCGGGCCGCCGTGGTCGATGACGATCAGCGGCGCGCGCTCGCCCGGAGGTGCCGCGAAGGCGGCGTTCTTCGGCGCGTAGTAGAACGCGTGCGCCTCGACGTCGCCAGCGCCGGCGAACGTGATCGCCTCGGCGCGCGAGATGCTGGCGGCGTCGTCCGGGGCCTTGCCGCTGGTACGCACCTGCACCGTCTGCCCGCTCTGCAGATCGAGCCGCACCAGCGCTTCGGGAGTGTCGGGCGAGCCGGCGAAGAAGGCGGCGAAATCGGCGCCGACCTGGATGTCGCGGATGGCGGTGAACGGCGTCTCGATCGGATGCAGGCCGGCCTCGTCGATGACGGCGAGGCGGGACAGGCCGGCCTCGATGAAGGTGCAGACGATCCGGCCGCGGCCGTCGAAGCCGTAGGTGCTCATGCCGAACACCCACTGCGGCACGCCGAACTCGGCAGCCATCGGGCACAGCGCTTCGACGATGCCGGCGCGTTCGCGCTGCAGGTTCCACCAGCCGCTGCGGTCGGAGACGAAGTGCAGGTCCCCGGCTGGTGACCAGGCCGGCTGGAAGATCGAGACGCCGCGGCCGCCATCGACGTGGCGCGGCGCGGCAAGGGCGCCGTCGGTGTCGATTGCCGCGACCCAGAGGTCGCTGCCGTCCCACGGCATGTCGGGATGGTCCCACGTCAGCCAGGCGAGGTGCGTGCCGTCGGGGCTCAGGCACGGGCTGGCGCAGAAGTCGTGGCCACCGGCGAGGAGGCGCTCGGCGCCATCGGCCAGGTCGATGGAGACCAGCGCGTTGGTCGGCTCGGCACCTTCGACGCTGTGATCCTCGCGGACGGCGACGAGGCGTCGCCGCGTCGCGTCGACGACGACATCGGCGAAGCGCCGGTCGCCCGCCGCGGTCAGCGCGATCGGCTCGCCTTCGGGATCGAGGCGATAGAGCCGCTGGTCGTCGAAGTGGCTGAAGAAGACCGCGCCGGCACCGACCGCGAGGGCCCCGCCGCCGTACTCGTGGACGCGGCTGCGCGCGTTCCAGGGTGCGCCGATCAGGTCGCGGACATCGCCCCCGATGCCGGCGCCGACGATGACGTTGCGGCCCTGTTCCTGCGGCCGGCCTTCGGTCCAGAACAGGTGCTGCCCGACCACCACGACCTGCCCGAGCCTGAGCGTCGCCCCGGCGACGGCCTCGGCGCTGACGGTGGAGGCCCAGCTGCCGAAGGGGGCGACGGTCGCAGCCATCGGCGCGGTCAGTAGACGACCACCGAGCGGATCGACTCGCCGCGCTTCATCAGCTCGAAGCCCTCGTTGATGTCCTCGAGCGCGAGCCGGTGGGTGATCAGCTCGTCGATGCGGATCTTCTTCTCCATGTACCAGTCGACGATCTTCGGGACGTCGGTGCGGCCCCGCGCCCCGCCGAACGCCGAACCCTTCCACTGTCGCCCGGTGACGAGCTGGAACGGTCGCGTCGCGATTTCCTCGCCAGCGGCGGCGACGCCGATGATGATGCTCTGCCCCCAGCCCTTGTGGCAGCACTCGAGCGCCTGGCGCATCGTCTTCGTGTTGCCGATGCATTCGAAGCTGTAGTCGGCGCCGCCGTCGGTCAGCTCGACGATCGCGTCGACGACGTTCGGGGTCGACTTGGCATCGATGAAATGCGTCATGCCGAACTCGCGCGCCATCTTCTCGCGCGCCGGGTTCATGTCGACGCCGATGATCTTGTCGGCGCCGACGAGCTTGGCGCCCTGGATGACGTTCAGGCCGATGCCGCCGAGCCCGAAGACGGCGACGTTCGCGCCGGCCTCGACCTTGGCCGTGAAGATCACGGCGCCGACGCCGGTCGTCACGCCGCAGCCGATGTAGCAGATGGTCTCGAACGGCGCGTCCGGCCGGACCTTGGCCAGCGCGATCTCCGGCACGACGATGTAGTTGCTGAAGGTCGACGTGCCCATGTAGTGCAGCAGCGGCTTGCCGCCGAGGCTGAAGCGGCTGGTCGCATCGGGCATCAGGCCGCGGCCCTGCGTCGAGCGGATC
>JBBQCD010000093.1:0-11890 GCA_038318385.1 Burkholderiales bacterium
GTCACGGTCTCGGCATCGGCCTAACGGATCGCGCATCGGCGGGCCACGTAGTGCCTTCGATGCCTTGAAAGCCGCGCCGGCATCCACACCTCACCAACAACAAGTTTTCAGTCCAGGAGCAAGAAATGGCAAGGATCATCGGCATCGACCTCGGCACCACGAATTCGTGCGTCGCCGTGATGGAAGGCAACACCACCAAAGTCATCGAGAACAGCGAGGGCGCGCGCACCACGCCTTCCGTCGTCGCCTACCAGGAAGACGGCGAAGTGCTGGTCGGCGCATCGGCCAAGCGCCAGGCGGTCACCAATCCGAAGAACACGCTGTATGCGGTCAAGCGCCTGATCGGTCGCAAATTTACCGAGAAGGAAGTGCAAAAGGACATCGACCTGATGCCCTACAAGATCGCCTCGGCCGACAACGGCGATGCCTGGGTCGAGGTGCGCGGCAAGAAGCTCGCGCCGCAGCAGGTTTCGGCCGAAACCCTGCGCAAGCTGAAGAAGACCGCCGAGGACTACCTCGGCGAGGAAGTCACCGAGGCCGTCATCACCGTCCCGGCGTACTTCAACGACGCCCAGCGCCAGGCGACCAAGGACGCCGGACGCATCGCCGGGCTTGACGTCAAGCGCATCATCAACGAACCGACGGCGGCAGCGCTCGCCTTCGGCCTCGACAAGCACGGCAAGGGCGACCGCAAGATCGCCGTCTACGACCTCGGTGGCGGCACGTTCGACATCTCGATCATCGAGATCGCCGACGTCGACGGCGAGATGCAGTTCGAAGTGCTGTCGACCAACGGCGACACCTTCCTCGGCGGCGAAGACTTCGACCAGCGCATCATCGACTACATCATCTCCGAGTTCAAGAAGGAACAAGGCGTCGACCTCGGCAAGGACGTGCTGGCGCTTCAGCGCCTGAAGGAAGCGGCCGAGAAGGCCAAGATCGAACTCAGCTCCAGCGCCCAGACCGACATCAACCTGCCGTACGTCACGGCCGACGCATCCGGTCCGCGCCACCTCAACATCAAGCTGTCGCGCGCCAAGCTCGAGGCCCTTGTCGAGGACCTGATCGAGCGGACCATCGCACCGTGCCGGACCGCCATCACCGACGCCGGTGTCTCGGTGGGCCAGGTCGACGACGTCATCCTGGTCGGCGGCATGACCCGCATGCCCAAGGTCCAGGAGAAGGTCAAGGAATTCTTCGGCAAGGAGCCGCGCAAGGACGTCAACCCCGACGAGGCCGTCGCCGTCGGTGCCGCGATCCAGGGCCAGGTGCTGGCCGGCGACCGCAAGGACGTGCTGCTGCTCGACGTCACCCCGCTGTCCCTCGGCATCGAGACCCTCGGCGGCGTGATGACGAAGATGATCAAGAAGAACACGACCATCCCGACCAAGTTCTCGCAGACCTTCTCGACCGCCGACGACAACCAGCCGGCGGTGACGATCAAGGTCTACCAGGGCGAGCGCGAGATGGCGACGGGCAACAAGAGCCTGGGCGAGTTCAACCTCGAGGGCATCCCGCCGTCGCCGCGCGGCATGCCGCAGATCGAGGTCACGTTCGACATCGACGCCAACGGCATCCTGCACGTCGGCGCGAAGGACAAGGCCACCGGCAAGGAAAACAAGATCACCATCAAGGCGAACTCGGGTCTCTCGGAGTCCGAGATCCAGGCGATGGTGAAGGACGCGGAACTCAATGCCGCCGACGACAAGAAGAAGCTCGAGGTGATCCAGGCGCGCAACGCTGCCGACGCGATGATCCACAGCGTCCGCAAGAGCCTGTCGGAACACGGCGAGAAGCTCGACGCGGAAGCCAAGGGCAAGATCGAGACCGCCTTGAAGGAAGCCGAGGAATCACTCAAGAGCGACGACAAGGCGACCATCGAGGCCAAGACCGAGGCGCTGATGGCGGCGAGCCAGACCCTCGGCGAGAAGGTCTATGCGGAGGCTCAGGCGGCGCAGCAGGCCGGTGCCGCGGCAGGTGCGGCGCAGCCGCAGCAACCGCAGGGCGATGCTGGCGGCGCGCGGGCCGAAGCCGACGACAATGTGGTCGATGCGGAGTTCAAGGAAGTCAAGAGGAACTGACGTTTCGTTCATCTGTCGCCGGCGCAAGCGGGGTCCGTCCCCGCCCGCGCCGGCGATGGTGTTTGAGGCGGCAGCGGGAGCACGATGAGCAAGCGCGACTACTACGAAGTCCTCGGCGTTTCGAAGAACGCCAGCGAGGAGGACATCAAGAAGGCTTATCGCAAGCATGCGATGAAGCACCACCCCGATCGCAACCAGGGCGACTCGACCGCGAAGGCCGAGGAAAAGTTCAAGGAGTGCAAGGAAGCCTACGAGATGCTGTCGGACGCGCAGAAGCGCGCCGCCTACGATCAGTACGGTCACGCCGGTGTGGATCCGAATCTCGGTGGCCGTCCCGGGGCCGAGGGCTTCCAGGGCGGCTTCGCCGAGGCCTTCGGCGACATCTTCGGCGACATCTTCGGCGCCGGAGGCGCCGGCGCCAGGCGGGGTGGCCAGCAGGTCTACCGCGGCAGCGATCTCAGCTATGCGATGGAGATCACGCTGGATGAGGCGGCGCAGGGCAAGGAGTCGCAGATCCGCATACCGTCCTACGACGCCTGCGAGACCTGCCACGGCAGCGGCGCGAAGCCGGGCACGAGCCCGAAAGTCTGCTCGACCTGCAACGGCGGCGGCACGGTGCACATGCGCCAGGGCTTCTTCAGCATCCAGCAGACCTGCCCGCACTGCCACGGCAGCGGCAAGATCATTCCGGAACCGTGCATCACCTGCGCCGGCCAGGGCCGGATCAAGCGCAACAAGACGCTCGAGGTCAAGATTCCAGGCGGCATCAACGAGGGCATGCGGATCCGCTCCAGCGGCAACGGCGAGCCCGGACCGAACGGCGGGCCGCCCGGCGACCTGTACATCGAGATCCGCATCAAGCCGCACGAGATCTTCGAGCGCGACGGCGACGACCTGCACTGCACCGTGCCGGTCGGGCTGACCAATGCGGCGCTCGGCGGCAACATCGAGGTTCCGACCCTCGGCGGCCGAGCCGAGATCGAGTTGCCGGAGGGCACTCAGCACGGCAAGACCTTCCGTCTGCGCGGCAAGGGCATCAAGGGCGTGCGCTCGAGCTATCCCGGCGACCTCTATTGCCACGTCAGCGTCGAAACGCCTATCAAGCTGACGGAACACCAGCGCAAGCTGCTGAAGGAGCTCGACGAGTCTTTCCGCAAGTCCGGCGACCGCCATTCGCCGACCAGCAAGACCTGGAGCGACCGCGTCAAGGACCTGTTCAAGGCCTGAGCCAGCGGGCGCGACCGGACGCCGCCCGGGCTCGCGCCTGGGCGTAGCCAGAGCGCCCGCCGAGACGATGCTCGAGGTCTTGGACGAGAGCGTCGACAATTCGGCCCATGATTGACTCGAAGGCGCAGCCCGCGCCGCTGCAGAGCGCAGGCTGGAACCCGCTCACGCTGGCCCTGTTCGGTGCGACATGGATCGCCACCGTCGGCAACTGGCCGCTGTGGCTCGCGCTGACACGCCTGCCGGAAATGAATTCGACGCGTGGCGCTCTTTTCATCATCGGCTTTGCCGTGATGGTGGCGGCGCTGACGGCAGCCTTGCTGGGACTGTTCGCCTGGCGCTACACGATCAAGCCGACGCTGGCTTTCTTTCTGTTGTCCTCGGCGATCGCCGCCTATTTCATGGGCACGTACGGCATCGTCCTCGATCCGTCGATGATGACCAACGTCCTGCAGACCGACCCCCGGGAAGTGGGGGAGCTGCTGAGCTGGCGGCTGCTGGTCAACCTCGTCGTACTCGGCCTGCTGCCGATCGTCTGGCTGATGCGGGCGCGCGTGCGCGCACCCTCGTGGCCGATGCAGGCGCTGCGCAACGGCGGCACGATCGTCGCCTGCATGGCGCTGCTCGCGCTGCTGATCTTCGCGCTGTTCGCCGACCTGTCGGCGACGATGCGCAACCATCGGACGCTGCGCTACCTGATCAACCCGGTCAATGCATACTTTTCCCTCGGTGTCCTGGCGGTACAGGCGACGGCGCAGCCCACCCTGGCGCTCCAGGCGATCGGGCACGATGCGAGGCTGGCGCCACGCGCGCCCGGCACGCAACCTCCGCTGGTCCTGCTGGTGATCGGCGAAACCGCCCGTGCGGATCACTTCTCGCTGAACGGCTATGCGCGGCCGACCAATCCGGAACTTGCCAACGAGCCCGGCATCGTCAGCTTCACCGATGTCACCGCGTGCGGGACCAGTACCGCGGCGTCGTTGCCGTGCATGTTCTCGGCCTTCGACCGGCAGGGGTTCGCGGCTCGCGACCGCGATCACGAGAACCTGCTCGACCTCGCACAGCGAGCCGGGATCGCGGTGCTCTGGGTGGACAACCAGTCGGGCTGCAAGGGCCTGTGCGACCGCGTGACGCATGCCATGGCGAGCCAACGTCCGCAAGGCGCGGCGCCGTGGCCCGCCGGACTGTGCGGCGACGGCGAATGCTTCGACGAGGCCCTGCTCGTGGACCTCGACGCTCGACTGGCGGCGTTGCCCAAAGAGCGGCGTGAGCGCGGTGTGCTCGTCGTGCTGCACCAGATGGGCAGCCACGGACCGGCCTACTACAAGCGATCGCCGCCGCAGCGCAAGCCGTTCCGGCCCGAATGCGAGACGACGGTGCTGCAGCAATGTCCCATTGCCGACGTTGTCAACGCCTACGACAACTCAATCGCGTACACCGATCACGTCCTCGCCGAAACGATACGCTGGCTCCAACGCCATGCCGAAGGCCACGCACCGGCGCTGCTCTATGTCTCCGACCACGGCGAGTCGCTGGGGGAGAACAATCTTTTTCTCCACGGTTTGCCATTCGCCTGGGCGCCCCGTGAGCAGACGCACGTGCCGATGATCGCCTGGCTCGGCGAGCGCAGCTCGCAACTCGATTGCCTGCGAAGGCGCAAGGACATGCCACTGCGCCACGACCACCTGTTCCACACCGTGCTCGGTCTTCTGGGCATCGAGGCCAGCGAGTACGTGCCGGCGCTGGACGCGTTCGCACCCTGCCGGGGATCCTGAGGGCTTCGACACGCGCCGCGACCCCGGGACATGAAAGAGGCGCGCGACCCTCTCGGTAGCAAACGCGCGCACCAGCGCTGGATCCTCGACGCCGGCCGGCGCCGGACTCACCCGAACAGGTCTCGCTGACCGTCGTGGGGAGCGAGAACAGGACATCGGAAGTGGGTGAGGTCGAGTTCCAAGCGTTCGCGGTTGAGGCCGTGGCGACGGAATGCCTTCGCCAGGCGCTGTGCGAGCAGGTCTGCCCAGACCCCCTCTCCCCGCATGCGCGTCCCCCACTTCGCCTCATAGTCGCGGCCACCGCGCATCTCGCGCACGCGCGCCATCACGCGCGCCGCACGATCGGGGAAGTGATCGGCCAGCCATTGCTGGAACAACGGATTCACCTCCCAGGGCAGGCGTAGGACGATGCCGAATGCCGCCGAAGCCCCGGCGCCCGCCGCGGCCTCGAGGATGCGCTCGATCTCGGGTTCGTTGATGAAGGGGATGATGGGCGAGACGCTGACCCCTACCGGCACGCCGGCACGCGCCAGCGTCTCGATGGTCCTGAGCCGCCGGTGGGGCGCCGCCGCCCGCGGCTCGAGAATGCGAGCCAGGGCCGGATCCAGCGACGTGACGGATACATACACCGCCGCGAGCCGATCGGCTGCCATCGGCGCGATCAGGTCGAGGTCGCGCTCGACGCCCGACGACTTGGTGACGAGTGAGAACGGATGGCGGCACTCTGCGAGCACCTCGATCACCGAGCGGGTGATCCCCAGCTTGCGTTCGATCGGCTGGTAGGCGTCGGTCGCCGCGCCAATGTTCAGCAGCTTCGGCTGGTAGGCCTTCGTTGCGAAGGTCTCCCGCAGCCGCTGCGCGGCATTCATCTTGGCGATGATGCGGGTCTCGAAGTCGAGTCCGGGCGACATGTCGAGGTAACTGTGCGTGGGCCGCGCAAAGCAGTAGATGCAGCCGTGCTCGCAGCCGCGATACGGGTTGATCGACAGATCGAAATGGATGTCGGGTGAATCGTTGCTGGCGACGATCGAGCGCACGTTCTCCTCGATGATTCGGGTGGTCGGTGCGATGTCTTCCGCTTGCGCAGCCTGCTCCAGCGTTCCCCAGCCGTCGTCGTACGCCTCGTGTGCATCTCGAGTGAAGCGGTTCTCGATCGCCCAGACCGTTCCGCGGCCCTTGCCGACAGCCGCCTTTCCCGGCGGCAACGAGGGCGCCGGGAAAGGCTTTGCTGAAGGTCGATCGGGTTGCCTGGACATACTGTTCATTTATACAGTATTCTGCGCGCCACACTCGCCCGCTTCGAGAACCCATGAGCCACAATCGATTCATGCCGTTCATGCCAGTCCGAGTCCCCCGCAAGCATGTGGCGACTCTCGTCGCGGCCTTGGTGGTGCTGGCCTGCATCGTCTTCTTCTTCCAGTCGCGGCGAGAATCGCGACCGCTCGACGTCGTCGCCGGCCGAATCGGACTCAAGGCCGACGATCTGACGGTCATGGGTGCGCGTGTCGCCTCACGCAGCGGCGCGACGCTGGGCACGTCCCGACGGCTGGTCTATCTCATGGCGTGCAGCGGCGCAACGACGGGCACGACGCTCGAGGCCGAGGCGACGCGCGCCGCCGACCTGGCCGAAAAGCGCGGTCTCACGCCGCGCCAGGCAGCCACCGCGCTGTTGAGCCAGACCCCGTCCACCGACGCGGAAGAGGCGTTGCGCAACTGCTGAAGCGCGCCCCCGCGCGAAATCTTCGCCCGGGAATCGCCACGAACCAGACCGGACGGCGTCGAGACCGGCTGGCGCAGCATGCTTCCCGTCCGGCCGTTCGTCAGACATTGACGTGGATCAATGACCATGCAAGCGCGCGGACGATGATGTGAACGAGGGCGCATCGGTGCCCCCGTCTATCCGCCATGCAACGACCATTCCGCTTTCCGCACCACAAGGGCATCGCCCGGATGATGGTCTTCGTGTGGATGTTCGCGTTGATGACCAGTTTCGCCAACGCCTGCATCCTGGGCGGCGGCGCACCTGCCAAAAGCTTCGGACATCCGCACATCGCTGCAGGTGGATCGGACGTCGGGATCGTCGGCGTGGGGTCGCATCACGATCACGAGCACGGGGCGACCAAGGCGGCATGCAAGAGCTTTTGCGACCGCGAACAAGGAACGATCCTCAAGTCCGATGCGTCCCTTGGCCCGGACATCGATTCGGCGCCCTTGCCGCAGGCTGACCCCTGGCCGGCGCCATCGACACGGGCCGCGACGTCGGTATCGATCGCGGCCTGTCGGGAGCCGCCACCGGGTCCCCCGGTGACCATCCGCTTCCCGCGGTTGACCATCTAGCCACGTCGCGGGTGACCTTCGGTGCGGACGCCGTTCGTGCCCGGAAGAAACCCATCGCTTCGCGTCGCGCCGGCGAATCGTTCGCCGAGGCGCCTTCCTCGCTTCCAAACCACGATTGACCTCCAGGAGTCCACCATGATCCACCTTCGCAAACTCGCCATCGCCGTCGCCATCGCTTCCGGTGCCGCCATGTCAGCCACCGCACAGACACCTGCGGCCACCCCATCGGAATGGGCGGCACGTATGGATCAGCAGATGACTGCGATGCGCGGCCTGCATGAACAGATGGCAAATGCCAAAACGACTGAGGAGCGCAATGCGTTGATGGCCGCCCAGCAGGCGATGATGCACAGCGGCATGCAGATGATGGGCGGCATGGGCCCGGGGGTGGGGCCGCACGGCATGGCCGGCATGGGCCCCGGCATGGGAGGACCCGGCATGGGACCCGGCATGATGCCCGGAAGGGCTCCGGGCATGGGCTCCGGCGGTGCCGGCGCGGGTGCCAAGCCTGGCAATGCCGGAGTGCCCCCGGACTGGGCCGCTCGGCAGCAGTGGATGGAAAAGCGGATGGAGATGATGCAGTCCATGATGCAGTTGATGGTCGACCGGATGCCGCCGGAACCAGCGAAGAAGTGAGCCTCGACATGACTCAGCAACCTCAAAGACCAGGCCCCGCCGAGGTCCCCGCTTATGGATTCGGCTGCAACCTGCAGGAGCGGGACTTCACCATCGCGATCACACGTGTCACCGAGGCATTGAAGACTGAAGGCTTCGGTGTCCTGACCGACATCGACGTGCAGGCGACGATGAAGGCCAAGCTCGGCATCGACGGCCTGCCCTACCGCATCCTCGGTGCCTGCAACCCCCCGCTGGCCCACGAGGCGCTGCAGGCCGAGCCTGACATCGGCTTGCTGCTGCCGTGCAATGTGATCGTGCGCGAGGAGGCGGACGGCCGACTGGTCGTCGCCTTCATGGATCCGATGGCAGTTCTGCAGATGACCGGCAACGCGGCGGTGGCCAAGGTCGCGCGGGAGGTGAACGAGCGGCTGCAACGCGTCAGGGCTTCGCTGCTGACCACGACGGCAAGCGCCCAGGGTTGAAGGGGATGCACATGTTCTACGACGGCGGTTACGCGATGGGCGGGATGCACGGCCTGTGGTGGATTTTCTGGGTCGTGCTGATCGGCGTCTTGGTGTTCTACGGATGGGGCCGCCGCGGCGGGATACGAGGGCGGCCACGCGAGACGCCGCTCGACGTCCTGCAGCGTCGGCTGGCCAGCGGTGCAGTCTCGCCCGAGGAATACGAGAAGCGCAAGGCGTTGCTCGATCGGGACGGCGTCGAGTCCTGAGACCGAAGAACGACCGACCAATGCAGGCCAGGAGCAATGCGATGGACATGGCTTCAGGACACAGCCACAAGAGCCACACCCATCAAGGCAACGCGGGGAGCGACGCCGGTTCGGGCTCGGACGACCCCTTGAAGGATCCCGTCTGCGGCATGTCCGTGACGACGGCATCGCAACACCGGCTGGAGCATGCTGGCCGGCCCTACTACTTCTGCAGCGCCAAGTGCAAGTCGAAGTTCGAGGCAACCCCCGAAAAGTACACGGGGCCGTCGAAACCGGGGGCTCCCCCCGAGCCCGTCGGGGCCGCCGAGCCGGGCGCCATCTACACCTGCCCGATGCACCCGGAGATCCGCCAGGACCATCCGGGAAACTGCCCCAAGTGCGGCATGACGCTCGAACCGGAAATGCCGACGCTGCGGGAGGACGAGAACCCCGAGCTCGCCGACTTCAAGCGCCGCTTCTGGTGGACCTTGCCCTTCACGGTGGTGGTCGTGGCCCTGGCCATGGCAGGTCATGGTCTGCCTCAACTGGAAGACTTGTTCGGCAGCGTGGGCCAGAACTGGGTCGAGTTCGGGCTGACCCTGCCCGTGGCGCTGTGGGCCGGCTGGCCTTTCTACAAGCGCGGCGCGCAATCGATCATCAACCGCAGTCCCAACATGTGGACGCTGATCGGCCTGGGCACCGGCGTGGCCTTCGTCTACAGCGTTGTCGCCACGGTGGCGCCGCAGGTCTTCCCGGATACCTTCGTGGTCCACGGGCGCGTGGCCGTGTACTTCGAAGCCGCAGCCGCGATCATCTCGCTGACGCTCTTCGGCCAGATCCTCGAGTTGAAGGCGCGCTCGCAGACCTCGGCCGCGATCAAGTCCCTGCTCGGCCTGGCTCCCAAGACCGCCCGGCGCATCGATGCCGATGGCAGCGAGGCGGACGTACCGCTGTCCCACGTCCACGAAGGCGACCGGCTGCGTGTGCGTCCCGGCGAGAAGGTGCCGGTCGATGGCGTCGTCGTCGAGGGCGGCAGCGCGGTCGACGAATCCATGCTGACAGGCGAACCGTTGCCCGTGACCAAGCGCCCCGGCGACAAGCTGATCGGCGCCACCCTGAACACCAGCGGCGCGCTGGTGATGCGCTCCGAACATGTCGGCTCGGCGACGGTGCTGTCGCAGATCGTGCAGATGGTGGCGCAGGCCCAGCGCTCGCGCGCGCCGATGCAGCGCATGGCCGACGTGGTGGCGGGGTACTTCGTCGTCACGGTGGTGTCGGTGGCGCTGCTGACCTTCTTCGCCTGGGGCTTCTTCGGCCCGCAGCCGAGCTGGGTCTTCGGCTTGATCAATGCCGTGTCGGTGCTGATCATCGCCTGCCCCTGCGCCCTGGGCCTCGCCACGCCGATGTCGATCATGGTCGCCACCGGCAAGGGCGCCACCAACGGCGTGCTGTTCCGCGATGCCGCGGCCATCGAGAACCTGCGCAAGGTCGACACCCTGATCATCGACAAGACCGGCACGCTGACCGAAGGCCGGCCCACCTTCGAGCGCGCCGTGCCGACCCCCGACTTCGACGCACAGGAGGTGCTGCGCCTGGCGGCCAGCCTGGACCAGGGCAGCGAACACCCGCTGGCGGCGGCCATCGTCGCGGCGGCCACGCATCAGCAGCTGAAGCTGTCGAAGCCCGAAGACTTCGATTCCGAGTCGGGCATCGGCGTGCGCGCTACGGTCGATGGCAAGTCGCTGGCGCTTGGAAATACCGCGCTGATGGCGCAGCTCGACGTGGCCGTCGACGCCTTGAAGACCGAGGCCGAGGAACTGCGCGGCCAGGGCGCGAGCGTCATGCACCTCGCGGTCGACGGCAAGCTGGCCGGCCTGCTCGCGGTGTCCGATCCCATCAAGGCGACCACGGCGGATGCCTTGAAGTCCTTGCGCGGCGCCGGCTTGCGTGTGGTGATGGCCACCGGCGATGGCGTGACGACAGCCAAGGCGGTCGGCAAGCGCCTGGGCATCGACGAAGTGCACGGTGAGGTCACGCCGGCCGACAAGCTCAAGCTCGTCGAGAAGCTGCAGGCCGAGGGCCGCACCGTCGCGATGGCCGGCGACGGCATCAACGACGCGCCGGCGCTGGCCCGCGCCGATGTCGGTATCGCCATGGGCACTGGCACTGATGTGGCGATGAACAGCGCCCAGCTGACGCTGATCAAGGGCGATCTGCGCGGCATCGCCACGGCGCGGGCGCTGTCGGTGGCGACGGTGGCCAACATGAAACAGAACCTGGCCTTCGCCTTCGTCTACAACGCGATCGGCGTGCCGCTGGCCGCCGGTGTGCTGTACGCGTTCACCGGCTGGCTGCTGTCACCGATGTTCGCCGCACTGGCGATGAGCCTGAGTTCGGTGTCGGTGATCACCAATGCACTGCGTTTGCGAGGCCACGACCTGCGGGTCGAGTGATCTGGCGCAGCCAGTGCGGCGCTTGCGCGGCCGCTGCTGGAGCTGCCGCCGCGCGTGCACCGCCGGTGCCAACACATGCATGTCAATGATCGGGCTGACCCGCGAGCGGCGCAGGTCATGCCAGGCGACTTCCACCAGCATGCGCCGCGCCACGCTGTTGCCGGCCTTGGTGATGCTGCCCTCGCGACACTTGGGACGCGAGGAATGTTCGCACGGCAACAGGCCGACGTAGGCCATGAGTTGGCGCGGGTTCCCAAAGCGAAGGAAGTCACGCAACCCGGCCACCAGTGTCATGGACGCGATCAGTTGCACCGCGCGCATGGCTTTTCAAGTTCGGCACGCCAGTGTCGAGCTTGCGCAGCCTGCCTTTGAAGATCCTGGCAGGACAAAGCCGGAGTCCGAACTCATAGACGGGGAGCGCCAGCCGCGGGTTCGGTCGACGCGTCGGACGATCCTCTCGGCCAGCAATTCGTGCTGAGTCGCGAACCGCTTGGCACGGGGATCTTTCGGCCGGGAGCATGGCGGCTGGGGCGGGCGGACAGGCTGCTGCGCAGCCCCTTTTTTGCCCCAGTGCTGTCCCACTGGAAGAAAAAAGCACCTTGCGTTGCCGCAAGGTGCTTTCTTCGTCTACCGAATTTGGTAGGCGCGAATGGACTCGAACCATCGACCCCCACCATGTCAAGGTGGTGCTCT
>JBBQCD010000094.1:0-11620 GCA_038318385.1 Burkholderiales bacterium
AAGCCCGACCTGCGCGTGAAGATGGAATTCACCGAGATCACCGATGTCATGAAGGACGTCGACTTCAAGGTGTTCTCGGCACCGCCGGGAACGCGCAGTGCCACGACACGGCCGTCTTCCGCGTTGGCGGGGCCGGAGAACACCTTGAAGTCGACGTCCTTCATGACATCGGTGATCTCGGTGAATTCCATCTTCACGCGCAGGTCGGGCTTGTCCTAGCCGTACAGACGCATTGCATCCGTGTGCGTCATCACCGGGAAAGCGCCGATGTCGATGCCCTTCACGTTCATGAACGTGCTGCGGATCATGCCTTCGAACATCGTGCGGATTTCTTCTTCCGTGAGGAACGAAGTCTCGACGTCGATCTGCGTGAATTCGGGCTGACGGTCAGCGCGCAAGTCTTCGTCGCGGAAGCACTTGGTGATCTGGTAGTAGCGATCGAAGCCGGCCACCATCAGCAGCTGCTTGAACAGCTGCGGGCTCTGCGGCAGCGCGAAGAACATGCCCTCGTGGACACGGCTGGGCACGAGGTAGTCGCGCGCCCCTTCGGGCGTGCTCTTGGTGAGCATCGGCGTCTCGATGTCGATGAAGCCGTTGGCGTCGAGGAACTTGCGGATCTCCATGGCCACGCGGTAGCGCAGCTTCATGTTGCGCTGCATGTACGGGCGGCGCAGGTCGAGCACCCGGTGCGTGAGGCGCGTCGTTTCCGAAAGGTTTTCCTCGTCGATCTGGAACGGCGGCGAAACGCTGGGGTTCAGAACCTCGAGTTCGGTGCACAGCACCTCGATCTTGCCGCTGGTGAGGTTGGCGTTGTCCGTGCCGGTGGGGCGAGCGCGCACCCGGCCGACCACCTTCAGGCAGTACTCGTTGCGCACGTCTTCGGCAATCGCGAACAGCTCGGCGCGATCCGGATCGCAGACGATCTGGACCAGCCCCTCGCGGTCGCGCAGGTCGATGAAGATCACCCCGCCATGGTCGCGGCGGCGATGGGCCCAGCCCATCAGCGTGACGGTCTGGCCGAGCAGGGTCTCGGATACGAGACCGCAATATGTAGTTCTCATCAATACTCCAATCGATGTCGACAGGATTGTTCAGGAAGTGCTGGATGCCGGGCGAAACCGGGGCGTTCAGAGAACGGCAGGCTGGCGCCGGAGGGCGCCGCGCTTGCGACGCTCCGGCAACTCAGCCGATCGGATTTCGCGCCGTTCCGATGGCGGCCTCGCTGGCCGCGCGACCGAGGGCCACCCGCGGCATCGGCGGCGCCACGACGCCCATCGAGATCACGTACTTCAGGGCCTCGTCCACGCTCATCGCCAGCGTGATCACGTCGGTGCGCGGCACCATCAGGAAAAAGCCGGAGGTCGGATTCGGCGTCGTCGGCACGTAGAGGCTCAGGTAGTCGCCGACCAGGTGGTGCGCCGCCTCGCCACCGGGGCGGCCGGTCACGAAGGCGATGGTCCACGAGCCGTTGCGCGGGTACTGCACCAGCACGGCCTGCCGAAAGGCATTGCCACTGCTCGAGAACAAGGTGTCCGAGACCTGTTTGACCGAGCTGTAGATGGACTTGACGATCGGGATCTTGTTGAGCACCCGATGGCCCTGGCGCAACCACCACTGGCCGAAGATGTTGGTCGCGAACATGCCGGTGATCAGGAGCCCGAGCAGCATCACCAGCACGCCGAGTCCCGGAACGCCGCGCAACCACTCGATGGTCGAATGGGCCGCAGCCGGCAGCACCGCCTGGGACGCGTTCAGCAGCCAGACGAAGACGCCGTCGAGCAGGCCGAGCACGGCCTGCAGCACCCAGATCGTGACTGCCATCGGCAGCCACACCAGGAGTCCGGCGAGCAGGTACTTCTTCAAGGGGACCTCCCGACGGCTCAGCCGGGCTTGGCGCCCGAAGGTGGCGTCGGCGCTGGCGCGGGAGAGGCGGAAGACGCCGTGGAGGCGCCCTTCGGGGTGCCCGAGGGCTTGGCGGTCGAGTCGGCACTGGGCGCGGCAGGGGCGGCCGATCCTTCGCCCTTGTCGGCAGGGGTCGGCGCCTTGGAAGCATCGGCGCCACCGGCTGCCGCGGGCGCGTCGCTCTTGTCGCCGCCATCGCCCTTGGACGCCGGTTTCTTGTCGCCCTTGAAGTCCGTGACGTACCAACCCGAGCCCTTGAGCTGGAATCCGGCAGCCGTCACCTGCTTGCGAAAGGTCGACTTCCCGCAGACCGGGCAGTCCGTCAGCACCGGGTCGGCAATGCGCTGCAACACGTCTTTGGCGTGTCCGCAGTTCTCGCACCGATAGGCGTAGATTGGCATGGCTGCTGCTCGATCCCGGGGAAACCCGGCAGTATAAGCGGCCGGGGATGCGGACCCCGTCCCCTCAGCGGTAGCTCACGCCCTGCAGTGGGTAGAGGAAGTACTTCGAAACCGGGCCCCATTCGCTCCCCGGAACCTTCCATTCGAGCGTCGCACCGGCCGGAGCACCCTCGATGACGATGTAGTACGGACGTCCGGCGTCGAGATCGAGGGTGGTCTCCTTGGCGACCGTGACGTAGACCGTGCCGCCGCCGTGCATGCGAAATGCGTGCCGGCCGGGAAGCATCGACACCACCCAGCCCTTGCCGTCGCGCAGGCCCGTGCCCGGACCCAGGCTGCCGCAGGAGCCTTTCGCGTGCGCCTGCTGTGCCTGCGCATCGGTCGGCACCGGCGCCAATGCGGCCGCGCTCGTCGTCACGACGATCAGCGGAAGAGCCAGGTACCTGATCATGCGGAGCCGCGGGCGCGGTGTGAATCCAGACTGTCCGATTGTGAAACGGGGCGCGGACGTCTGCAAAGGCTGGCTCGCCCGATCAGGGCCGCACGCGCGAACTGCTTCACACCGCCTTGCGTCCCGCCATCCGACCCGTGCGCCACGCCGTCGGCACGCCTGGACTCGACAGCCCCGTCAATGGCCCCCGAACATCTGCACGACGAGCAGCCCGGCGACGAAACCGATGGCGATGCAGACGATGGCAACGAGCCAGCGCTGGGTCCGGCGCTGCTCGACCAGCAGCGCCTCCATCACGCGCTGCTGCTGCAGTTGCAGCGGCGTAGGCCGCAACGCGGCATGCAGCAGCCGCGGCAGCTCCGGCAGGAGGTGGACATAGCGCGGGGCCTCGTTCTTCAGGCGCTCGACCAGCCCTTGCCAGCCGACCTGCTCCTTCATCCAGCGCTCGAGGAACGGCCGGGCCGTGTTCCACAGGTCGAGTTCGGGATCGAGATCGCGTCCCAGCCCCTCGACGTTGAGCAGCGTCTTCTGCAGCAGCACCAGCTGGGGCTGGATTTCGACATTGAAGCGGCGCGAGGTCTGGAACAGCCGCAGCAGGACCTGCCCGAGCGAGATCTCCCGCAGCGGACGGTCGAAATGCGGCTCGCAGACGGCTCGGATCGCGCCTTCGAGTTCGTCGACCCGGGTCGACGGCGGGACCCAGCCGCTCTCGACGTGGAGTTCGGCCACGCGCTTGTAGTCGCGGCGGAAGAAGGCGACGAAGTTCTGGGCGAGGTAGTCCTTGTCGGACTCGGTCAGCGTGCCGACGATGCCGAAGTCCAGCGAGATGTAGCGGCCGAAGGTCGCCGGCTCGATCGACACCTGGATGTTGCCGGGGTGCATGTCGGCGTGGAAGAAGCCGTCGCGAAAGACCTGCGTGAAAAAGATCGTGACGCCGTCGCGGGCCAGCTTGCGAATGTCGACGCCGGCGTCGCGCAGGCGCTGGACATGGCTGATCGGCACGCCCTTCATGCGCTCCATGACGATCACGCCCTGGGTGCAGAGCTCCCACACCATCTCGGGCACCAGCACCAGATCGAGTCCCTGCATGTTGCGCCGCAGTTGGGCGGCGTTCGCCGCCTCGCGGACGAGGTCGAGCTCGTCGTGCAGGTACTTGTCGAACTCGGCGACGACTTCGCGCGGCTTCAGTCGCTTGCCATCGGCCGACGCGCGTTCGACCACGCGCGCGACGGTCCGCATCAGCGCCAGGTCGTCGTCGATCGCCAGCAGCATGCCCGGACGCAGCACTTTCACGGCGACCTCGCGGCCGTCGCGCAGCACCGCGAAATGAACCTGGGCGATCGAGGCGCTGGCCACCGGCTCGGCTTCGAAGCTCGAGAACACCGCATCGATCGGCCGGCCGAACGCGCGCTCCACCAGACCGCGGGCGACCACCGCCGGAAACGGCGGCACCCGGTCCTGCAAGCGGGCCAGTTCGTCGGCGATGTCGGCCGGAAGCAGGTCGCGACGGGTCGACAGAACCTGGCCGAACTTGACGAAAATCGGCCCCAGACGCTCCAGCGCCAGCCTCAGGCGCTCGCCGCGTGGCGCATCCAGACGCCTGCCGATCGTCATCACCCGCACCAGCAACCGCACCGGCCGCTGGCGAAAGCGCGACAGCGCCAGCTCGTCCAGCCCGAACCGCAGAACCGTGAGATAGATGAAGAGGAGCCTGGCGACGTGCCTCATCGGGGCCGCGAGCCCCCGGACGCCCCCGGCGCCACCTTGGTGACGAGTCCGTCGAGGGTGCGCACCGCCGTGCGCAGGCCCGAGGCCGCTGCGCGGCCGACGCGCGCGACGGCGTGCGCGGGCCCCTGGCCGACGAAACGCGCGAGGTCGTCTTCGACATCCCAGCGCAGGTTCTCGGCCAGCCAATCGACGTCGGCGGCGAACGCCGCGTCGCCGGAAACCTCCACCTTGGGCCGTGTTCCCGAGAGGGTCTGCACGAACGCCATCGCCGGGTTCGACGCATCGACTTCGATGCGCAGGGCCACCGATTCGCCGCCCGAACCCTCGCCGAGCCATTCGACGAGACCCGCCGGGGTGATGCGCAACGCGACCGTCGGCAGGTCGGGCAGCAGCGACGGCCAGCCGGCAAAGCGGACCTCCAGCGTCGACCCGCTGTGTCGACGCAGCCGCTCCATCGCGATCGGCTCGGCAGAAATGACGTGATTGGCGAGGAGCACCGCGCGCTCCATGACCGCGCTCTCGACGAGCGATTGCAGACTGTGAAGCATGCACGGATTGTAGAGGTGAGACCCGTAATCATTGGTTACGTATACGCATGCAGCGGTAGCTTTTCCCGTTCGGGACCGCCCCCTGAATCGAAGGACTCGGCAGCCCGGATTCGTGACGCAAAATGCGAGGCCGCACGAAGCACCGGTCGTCGCGGGTATGGCAGTTGCTTGTCCGGACCCCTTGGCGGGGAACTGGCGAGCACCGGCCTTTCCGATAGCGCTTCGGCGCGCTGCGAAGCACTCATCGATGTTCGAAGACCGCACCTACAAGAGAACGTTCTACAGCGCGCCCCAATCGGTGACGTCGCTGGTCGCCGCGTTTCTCGAGCCGGGTCTGAGCGTCCTGATCTTCTTCCTCGTGATGAGGAGCGCCGACGAGTGGATGGACCGTCCCGCGTTGACCTTGTGCCTGCTCGTCTTCGCGCTGACCTTCCCCGGACCGAACCGCTTCCACGAGAAGCTGCTGAACGCCGCCGTCGACATCCTCTCATCTTGGGTGATGCTGATCGCGATCCTCGCGCTGTGCGGCTACGCGACCAAGAGCCTGCACTACTTCGAGAACGATGTCCTGTTGGCCTGGGTGCTGATCACGCCGGTGGCGCAATGGGTCGCGGTCTGGATCGGTCGCGCGATTCTCAAGCACCAGGCGTCGCGACCTGAGTTGCGGCAGCGCGCCGTGGTGGTCGGCGCGGGAGCGCTGGGCTACAAGGTCGCGCGCGCCGTGATCGAAAGCGAGGACCGCGGCATCGATTTCGCAGGCTACTTCGACGACCGGGCCGACGGCCGCGTTCATGCCGAAGCCAGCCCGAAGATACTCGGCGGGCTGAAGGACGTCGCCGCGTACGTGATCGACCGGGGCATCCGCGAGGTCTACATCACCTTGCCCCTCGGCTCGCAACCGCGGATCGTGGAACTCCTCGAGCAGTTGCAGGACACGACTGCGTCGCTCTTCTTCGTGCCAGACGTCTTCGGCATCAGCATCATCCAGGGGCGCCTGCAGGACATGAACGGGGTGCCCGTGGTCGGGATCTGCGAGACGCCCTTCACCGGAACCAACGATCTGGTCAAGCGCGTCAGCGACGTCGTCCTCGCCAGCATCATCCTCGTGCTGATCTCGCCGCTGCTGCTGGTCCTCGCCATCGGCGTGAAGCTGAGCTCGCCGGGGCCGGTCATCTTCCGGCAGCGTCGCAACGGCCTGGACGGCGGCGAAATCACGGTCTACAAGTTCCGCACCATGACGACGCAGGACAACGGCTCCGTCGTCAAGCAGGCGACGCGCGACGACCCGCGCATCACGCCGTTCGGCGCCTTCCTGCGGCGGCGCTCCCTCGACGAACTGCCGCAGTTCTTCAATGTCCTGCAGGGGCGCATGAGCATCGTCGGCCCGCGACCCCACGCCGTCGCCCACAACGAGGAGTACCGGCGCATCATCAAGGCGTACATGGTGCGCCACAAGGTCAAGCCGGGAATCACCGGCTGGGCCCAGGTGAACGGCCAGCGCGGCGAAACCGACACGGTCGAGAAAATGCGCGCCCGCGTCGAATACGATCTCGAATACCTGCGCAACTGGTCGCTCGGGCTGGACCTGCGGATCATCGCCGGGACCATCCGTGTGCTGTTCTTCGACCGGCAGGCGTACTGAGCGGCGGTGTCCCAGTCATTCTTCCTACAACCCGAATCACCGAGGAGGCATCCGATGAACCCAGCGATGCGATGCGCCGGCGGCGCGATCATGTCCGGCCCCGTCCTGGCCGCGATGGCCGCCCTCTTCGGCCTGGCGGCGACCTCGGCGCATGCGCAGGGCTCGGGCTCCGGCGCCGCCACCTCGTCCCCGGCGGCCGTCTCGACGCCCGCACCTGAAGGTCCGGGATCGCTCGAAGCCCCGGGAACGCCGGCGGCGCTGAGCACCAACCCGTACTACGTCGGCGTCAGCCAGGGCCTGACCTACGACTCGAACGCGACGCGCACGCCGAACGCCAACAGCGACGTGTACTCGATCACCAGCCTCTTCGGCGGCTTCAACCAGCCCATCAGCCGGCAGCGGATCTATGCGAGCGGCTCTGTCAGCGAAAATCGCTACCGCGACTCGGATCAGCTCAACAACACCAGCTACAACCTGGCCGCAGGCCTCGACTGGCAGACGGTCGAGAAGCTCTCGGGCAACGTCAACCTGGCCCTGGGCCAAAACCGCGCCGCGCCGGTCGCCGGGGCGCAGCCCACGACCAGCCGCAATCTGTCGAAGACCCAGAGCATAGACACCCGCGTTCGCTGGGGCGGCGACGGCCTGCTCTCCCTCGAGGCCGGTTATGGGCACTCGAAGGTCGACTATTCCAACACCCAGTTCAATTCGCTCGATTCGACCGGCGACACTGCGAGCGTGGCGATGTACTACCGCCCGGGGGCGTCCTTGCGCCTCGGCCTGGGCCTGCGGGCCGACCGCAAGGAGATCCCGCAGGCGCCGGGCGCCGGCGGTGCATTGGTCGGCAACAGCACCCGCGGCAAGAACATCGACCTGCTCGCCGACTACACGCCGAGCGGCCTGGTCACGGCCAGCGGCCGCCTGAGCTACACCCGGCAGACCAATTCGGCCGGCAGCGGCGCCGACTTCTCCGGACTGACCGGAAACCTCAACCTCGGTTACCGCATCACCGGCAAGACCGGGATCAGCTTCAATGTCGCGCGCAATTCGAGCTTCGACAGTTCGGTCGCGAGCCGGCAGTACGTCACCTTCTTCGGGCCCATCCCGCTGCTGACGTCGGTGACCGGCGTGTACCAGAACAACCAGATCACCGACTCGACGGGGCTGGGCGTGACCTACGCCGCCACCGGCAAGATCACCGCCAAGGCCGGGCTGAGCTACGCCCGGGCGAAGCTGGTTACCAGCTTCAACAGCCAGAACGATCCCGACACCACCGACGTGCTGAAGAGCGCCTACCTGGCGGCCGACTGGGCGATCGCACGCAACTGGGGCGCGTCGTGCTCGCTCACCTATGAAAAGCGCGATGTCTCGGGCGGCCTGTCGTACTCCTATTCCGCCCACACGGTCGGCTGCCTGGGGCGCTACACCTGGCCATGACGCAGCCCTCGATCCTGCTGACCGGCGCCACCGGATACATCGCCTCGCACACCTGGCTGGCGCTGCTGGAAGCGGGCTTCCGGGTCGTCGGGATCGACAATTTCTGCAACAGCTCTCCGCAGGTCCTCGAGCGCCTGCGGACCCTGAGCGGGCAGCGCCCGGATTTCGTCGAGGCAGACGTCCGTGACCGGGCCGCGCTCGACGCGGTCTTCACTCGCCAGAGAGTTGATGCCGTCGTCCACTTCGCCGCACTGAAGTCCGTCGGCGAAAGCACAGCCCGGCCCCTCGCCTACTTCGCGAACAACGTCGGTGGCCTCCTCGACCTGCTCGAATCGATGCAGCAGCACGGCGTGCAGGCGCTGGTCTTCAGCTCGAGCGCCACGGTCTACGGCAAGCCCGAACGCCTGCCGATCCGCGAGGACGCCGCGCTCGCCACGACGAATCCCTACGGCGCCACCAAGCTGATGAGCGAGGACATCCTGCGCGAACTCCGCAAGTCGGACCCGGCCTGGGCGATCGCCCTGCTGCGCTACTTCAACCCGGTCGGCGCGCACGAGAGCGGCACGCTCGGCGAAGACCCGCGCGGCACACCGACCAACCTGATGCCCTACGTCACCCAGGTTGCGGTGGGCAAGCGCGAGCGCCTGCAGGTCTTCGGCAACGACTACGACACGCCCGACGGCACCGGCGTGCGCGACTACATCCACGTGCTCGATCTCGCCGAAGGCCACGTCGCGGCACTGCGCCACCTGCTCGATGGCAAGGGTTCGATCACCGCGAACCTCGGCACGGGCCACGGCCACAGCGTCCTCGAACTGGTGCGGGCATTCGAGAAGGCCAGCGGGCGCCCCGTACCGTGCGAGATCGTCGCGCGGCGCCCGGGGGACATCGACGCCTGTTTCGCCGATCCGGCGCTGGCTCGCGAGGTCCTCGGCTGGCAGGCGCGGCGCGACCTCGACGCGATGTGCGCCGACAGCTGGCGCTGGCAGCGCCTCAACCCCGACGGCTACGCGAGCGTTCCGGCATGAAACCGATCGCGGTCCAGCCGGTCATCATGGCGGGCGGCAGCGGCACGCGGCTCTGGCCGCTGTCGCGCGCCCAGCACCCCAAGCAGTTCCTGGTGCTGCACGGCAACCGCAGCCTCTTCCAGCACGCCGCCTCGCGCCTCGCCGCGCTGGCCGCCGAGGGCTTCGCGATCGCGCCGCCGTGCGTCGTCGGCAACGAGGAGCACCGCTTCCTCGTTCTCGACCAGCTGCGCGAATTGCGTGTCGCACCGCCGACGGTGCTGCTCGAGCCGGCCGCGCGCAACACGGCACCGGCGATGACGCTCGCCGCCCTGCGCGGCGTGGAGGACGGCGCCGACCCGGTTCTCGTGGTCACGCCGGCGGACCAGACAGTCGCAGACGAGCAAGCTTTCGGACGCGCCGTCGCCGAGGCCGTGCGCGTGGCCGCGGGCGGCGCCATCGTGCTGCTCGGCATCACCCCAGACCGGCCGGAAACCGGCTTCGGCTACATCCGATCCAGCGTCGCCGACGGCGCCCGCAAGGTCGAGCGCTTCGTCGAGAAGCCCGACCTCGCCACCGCCCAGAGATACCTGCAGGAGGGCGGCTATCACTGGAACAGCGGCATGTTCGTGGTTCGGGCATCGGTGTGGCTGGCCGCGCTGGAGCGGTTCCGGCCGGACATCGCCACTGCCACGCGCACGGCGTGGGACGGCCGCACCACCGACGCGAGTTTCGTGCGCCCGGATGCCGCGGCGTTCATGCGCGTGCCGAGCGAATCGATCGACTACGCGGTGATGGAGCCCGCGACCGCCGCGCAGGGAGATGCTGCCGCCATCGACGTGCGGATGGTGGCGCTGGATGCCGGCTGGTCCGACCTCGGCGCCTGGGACGCCGTCTGGCAGGTCGGCGCCAAGGACGCGGCCGGGAACTGCAGCGTCGGCGACGCGATGTTGCACGACAGTCGCAACACCCTCGTGCATGCCACCAGCCGACTCGTCAGCGTGATCGGCCTGGACGACATCGTCGTGGTCGAGACCCCCGATGCGGTGCTGGTGACGCGGCGCGAGCGCAGCCAGGACGTGAAGCACGTCGTCGCCGCGCTCGACCAGGCCGGCCGCAGCGAGCACACGGTGCATCGCCAGGTGCACCGGCCCTGGGGCTGGTACGACGGCATCGATGCCGGCGAGCGTTTCCAGGTCAAGCGCATCATGGTCAAGCCGGGTGCATCGCTCAGCCTCCAGAAGCACCACCATCGCGCCGAGCACTGGATCGTCGTGCGCGGCACCGCCGAGGTCACCAACGGCGACCAGGTGACGCTGCTCGGCGAGAACCAGAGCACCTACATCCCGCTCGGCCAGGTGCACCGCCTCGCCAATCCCGGCAAGGTGCCGCTGGAGATCATCGAGGTCCAGTCGGGCAGCTACCTCGGCGAAGACGACATCGTCCGCTACGAAGACACATACGGTCGCCTGAAATGACAAAAGGGAAAGATTCGAAGATCGTCGCCGTCGTCGGCCTCGGCTATGTCGGGTTGCCGCTGGTCGTGGAGTTCGGCAAGCACGTGCGCACGATCGGCTTCGACATCGTCGCCGAGAAGGTGGCGAAGTGCCGCGCCGGCACCGACCCGTCGCGCGAGATTCCCGACGCCGACATGGCCCTGGCGGTGCACGCCGAATACACCAGCGACCCGGCGGCGCTGCGCGAAGCCGACTTCGTGCTGATCGCAGTGCCCACCCCGGTGGACGACGCGCACATCCCCGACTTCGGCCCGCTGATCGGCGCCAGCCGCGCCGTCGGCCCGCACCTCAAGCGCGGCGCAACCGTGATCTACGAATCGACGGTCTACCCGGGCGCGACCGAGGAAGTCTGCATCCCGGTGCTCGAGCAGACCTCGGGACTCACCTGGAAACGCGACTTCTTCGTCGGCTACAGCCCGGAGCGCATCAACCCCGGCGACCGGCAGCACATGCTGACGAACGTGATCAAGGTGGTGGCCGGCGACACGCCCGACACGCTGGCGAAGGTGGCGGCGCTGTACGAACTGGTCGTCGAGCCCGGGGTGCACCGCTGCTCCAGCATCAAGGCGGCCGAGGCCTGCAAGGTGATCGAGAACACCCAGCGCGACCTCAACATCGCGCTGATGAACGAGCTGGCGATCATCTTCGACAAGATCGGCATCGACACCGCCGAAGTGCTGGAGGCAGCCGGCACGAAGTGGAACTTCCTTAAGTTCAAGCCCGGCCTCGTCGGCGGGCACTGCATCGGCGTCGACCCGTACTACCTGACGCACAAGGCCGAGATGCTGGGTTACCACCCGCAGGTGATCCTCGCCGGACGGCGCATCAACGACGGCATGGGCAAGTACATCGCCGAGCAGACCGTCAAGCAGATGATCGCCAGCGGCAGCTACATCAAGGGCGCCAAGGTCAACGTCCTCGGCCTGACCTTCAAGGAAGACTGCGCCGACCTGCGCAACAGCAAGGTGGTGGACATCATCACCGAGCTGCGCA
>JBBQCD010000095.1:0-11160 GCA_038318385.1 Burkholderiales bacterium
AAAAAAGATGGAGCGGGAGACGAGACTCGAACTCGCGACATTTTGCTTGGAAGGCAAAAGCTCTACCAACTGAGCTACTCCCGCGCGAAACCTCTCAGAAGCCCGATTCACATCCACCAAAGCCACGGGCACTTGCGAAAATGAACACTGGTCGCCTGGTGGAGGAGGCTGGATTCGAACCAGCGTAGGCGTAAGCCAACAGATTTACAGTCTGCCCCCTTTAGCCACTCGGGCACCCCTCCGAGACGAACCTGGGACTATAGCACGGCCTTTGCGCGTCAGTCGAAGCGCCACCAGTCGACGAGCGTCGAGGTTGATTCGAAATGACTCGGTGCATCGGCCATGAACTCTCGCTTGAAGTCGTGGGAGGGATGGCGGGTCGCAAACACCTTCGGCGTCGCATGGGGCGGCAGCGCGGAAGCGAAGAAGTCTTGCGCCTTCGAACCCCACAGCAGGAACACCGGAGGATTGTCACGGGCGCACAGCAATTGCACGATCTGGCGAGTGAGCGCCTGCCAACCACAGTCCGCATGGCTCCCGGACCTGCCGATTTCGACGGTCAGAACAGGATTGAGCAGAAGCGCCCCCTGCGCCGCCCAGGCGTCCAGCGATCCGGTGGCGGGGGCCTCGAATCCCGGCCGATCCTGCGCGAGCACCTCGAAAATCCTCGCCAGGGAACGGGGTTTGCCACGCCCGGCGGAAAACGCCAGGCCGTCGGCGTGGCCCGCGCTCGGATAAGGATCCTGCCCGAAGACGACCACCTTGACGGCGTCGGGGGCGACAAGGCGCAGCGCTCGAAACGGATCCGGGGGACCGATCGGACGTGTCCCCGAGACTCGACGGACGTTCGCGACGACAGCTTCCTCCCGCGCCGGGGTCCAACCCGGCAGGGCCGTGGCCCAGGGGCGCGGCAGCGATGCGAACGCGGCGGGCAGGTCGTCGGCCGTCACCGGAAGAGCTCGGCGAGCGCCATCCCGGGCTCCGACGCGCGCATGAAGGCTTCACCCACGAGGAACGCGTGCACGCCCGATTCGCGCATACGGCGCACGTCGTCCTTCCCGAGGATGCCGCTTTCGGTCACGAGGAGACGCTCGGCAGGTACTTCGGCGCGCAGGCCGAGCGTCGTCTCGAGCGTGACGTCGAAGGTGCGCAGGTTGCGGTTGTTGATGCCGACGAGCGGCGTGCGCAGGCGCAGCGCTCGGCCGAGTTCGGCACGGTCATGGACCTCGACCAGCACGGCCATGCCGAGTTCGACGGCGAGCGCTTCCAGGTCGGCGATCAAGGCGTCGTCGAGGATTGCGGCGATCAGCAGGATGCAGTCGGCCCCCAGCACCCTCGATTCGTAGACCTGGTACGGATCGACGATGAAGTCCTTCCGCAACGCTGGCAATGCCGACGCGGTGCGCGCTTGCGCCAGATACGCCGGCGCACCCTGGAAGAACCGCACGTCGGTCAGAACGCTCAGCGCGGCGGCGCCGTGACGTCCATAGCTCTCGGCGATGGCGGCAGGGTCGAAGCGCTCGCGCAGGACGCCCTTGCTGGGGCTGGCCTTCTTGATCTCGGCGATCACCGCCGCAGCGCCGCCGCTGATCTTCTTGCGCAAGGCGCCGACGAAGTCGCGCTGCCCGCCGATCGTTTCCGCATCGCCGCGCAACGATGCCAGACTGCGGTGCGCCCGCGCCGCGCGGATCTCGTCGCGCTTGACCTCGACGATGCGTTGCAGGATGTCGCTCATGGCGTCGCCAGCGCCTTCGTCCGGGCGACGAACTGGTGCAGCTTGGACAGCGCCGCACCGGAGGCGATGGCCTCGCGTGCCAGACCGATGCCGTCGGCCATCGTCGGCGCGACATCGGCAGCGTAGAGGGCCACACCCGCGTTCAGCATGACGATGTCGCGCGCCGGACCGGCCTCGTTCTCGAGCACTGCCATCAGCATTGCCTTGGACTGCTCCGGCGTCTCGACCTTGAGGGCGCGGTTGCTCGCCATCGTCAGGCCGAAGTCCTCCGGGTGGATCTCGTACTCTTCGATCGCGCCGTCGCGGAACTCGCCCACCATGGTCGCGGCGCCGAGCGAGACCTCGTCCATGCCGTCGCGGCCGTAGACGACCACCGCGTGGACCGCGCCGAGGCGCTGCAGTGCGCGCACCTGGATGCCGACCAGGTCGGGGTGGAAGACGCCCATCAGGATGTTCGGCGCGTCGGCCGGGTTCGTCAGCGGGCCGAGTATGTTGAAGATCGTGCGGATGCCGAGTTCCTTCCTCACCGGGCCGACGTTCTTCATCGCCGGATGGTGGTTCGGCGCGAACATGAAGCCGATACCGGTGTCGGCGATCGAGCGCGCGATCGCCTGCGGCGTCAGGTTCAGCGGCACGCCGAGCGCCTCGAGCACGTCGGCGCTCCCCGACTTGCTCGAGACGCTGCGGTTGCCGTGCTTGCTGACGCGCGCGCCGGCGGCGGCGGCCACGAACATCGAGCAGGTCGAGATGTTGAACGTGTGCGAACCGTCGCCCCCGGTGCCGACGATGTCGACAAGGTGGGTGCGGTCGGCGACGTCGACCTTGGTCGCGAACTCGCGCATCACCTGCGCCGCCGCGGTGATCTCGCCGATGGTCTCCTTCTTCACCCGCAGGCCGACCAGCACCGCGGCCATCATCACCGGCGACATCTCGCCGCTCATGATGCGGCGCACGAGAGCGAGCATCTCGTCGTGGAAGATCTCGCGATGGTCGATGGTCCGCGTCAGGGCATCGAGGTTCGTGATCGGCATGGGGTTCTCCGTTCGGGCAGGCGCGGGATCCGGGCAGTGGATTCGAGGCGTGAAATCAGGCGGCGAGGATCAGGCGGCGAGGTGCTCCCGCACCGCCGCGACAGCGCGATCGACGCCGGCGGCGTCGACGTCGAGGTGGGTGACGAAGCGCAGCCGGTAGAGGCCGGTCGCGAGCACGCCGCGCGACTTGAGGTGTTCCACCAGGCCGGCGGCACGCTCGCCGCTCAGATCGGCGAAGACGATGTTGGTCTGCGGCATCTCCAGCGTCAGCCCGGGCAGGCCGCGCAGACCCTCCGCCAGGCGCGTGGCAAGCGCATGGTCCTGGGCGAGGCGCTCGACATGGGCGTCGAGCGCGTGCAACGCCGCGGCGGCGACCACGCCGGCCTGGCGCATGCCGCCGCCGAGCATCTTGCGCCAGCGGTGGGCGCTGCGAATGAACGCGCGCGAGCCGACCAGCGCGGATCCCAGTGGCGCGCCCAACCCTTTGGAAAAGCACACCGAAACGCTGTCGAAATGCCCGGCGATCTCGCGCGCCCGACCGACGGCGTCGCCGCCGAGGCCGACCGCCGCGTTGAAGAGACGCGCGCCATCGAGATGCGTTGCCAGACCATGGCGGCGTGCCAACGCGGTCGACGCGGCGAGGTAGTCGAGCGGCAGGATGCGCCCGCCGATGGTGTTCTCGAGGCACAGCAGCCGACTGCGCGCGAAGTGGGCGTCGTCGGGCTTGATCGCCGCCTCGATCGCCGCCAGAGCCAGCGTGCCATCGGGCTGGTGCTCCAGCGGCTGCGGCTGCACGCTGCCGAGCACCGCCGCACCGCCGCCTTCCCAGCGGTAGGTGTGCGCCATCTGGCCGACGATGTACTCGTCGCCGCGGCCGCAGTGGCTCATGATCCCCACCAGGTTGCTCTGCGTGCCGCTCGGCACGAAGAGCGCCGCCTCCTTGCCGAGCATGGAGGCGATGCGCTCCTGCAGCGCGTTGACTGTCGGATCGTCGCCAAAGACATCGTCGCCCACCTCCGCCCGGGCCATCGCGGCACGCATGGCTGCGGTCGGCCGGGTCACGGTGTCGCTGCGGAGGTCGACGACGTTCATGCAACCACCTCGAGAAAGTTCTTCAGCATCGCATGTCCGTGCTCGGTGAGGATCGATTCGGGGTGGAACTGCACGCCTTCGAGCGGAGCTTTCGTCGCCGCCAGCTCGCGATGGCGCACGCCCATGATCTCGCCGTCTTCCGACGTGGCTGTGACGTCGAGCGCGTCGGGCAGCGTCGCCCGCTCGATCGCCAGCGAGTGGTAGCGGATCACGGTGAAATGGCGCGGCAGCGCGCGGTAGACGCCGCGCTCATCGGTCGTGATGACGCTGGTCTTGCCATGCATCTGCGTCTGCGCCCGGACGATCCGACCGCCGAGCGCCGCGCCGATGGCCTGGTGACCCAGGCACACGCCGAGCAACGGCAGCTTGCCGGCGAAGTGCCGGACCGCCTCGACGCAGACCCCAGCCTCGGCGGGCGAACACGGCCCGGGTGACAGCACCAGGCTCGTTGGCTGCAGGCCGGCGATGCCCTGGACCGTGATCTCGTCGTTGCGGAACACCCGGACCTCCTCGCCGAGTTCGGCGAAGTACTGCACCAGGTTGTAGGTGAAGCTGTCGTAGTTGTCGATCATCAGCAGCATGATCAGAACCCTTCCTCGACCAGTTCAGCCGCCCGTATCAGCGCGCGCGCCTTGGCCTCGGTCTCCTTCCACTCGAGCTCCGGCACCGAATCGGCGACGACACCCGCAGCGGCCTGCACGTAGAGCATCCCGTCCTTGACGATGCCGGTACGAATCGCGATCGCCACGTCCATGTCGCCGGCAAAGCTCAGGTAGCCGACGGCGCCGCCGTAGATGCCGCGCTTGACCGGTTCGAGCTCGTCGATGATCTCCATCGCGCGGATCTTCGGCGCGCCGGTCAGCGTGCCGGCCGGGAACGTCGCCCTGAGCACGTCCAGGCTCGTCATCTCCGGCAACAGCAGGCCTTCGACGTTGCTGACGATGTGCATCACGTGCGAGTAGCGCTCGACGGTGAAGGCTTCCGTGACCTTGACGCTGCCGGTTTTCGCGATCCGGCCGATGTCGTTCCGCGCCAGGTCGATCAGCATCACGTGCTCGGCGCGCTCCTTCGGATCGGTGGAGAGCTCGGCTTCGAGCGCCCTCTCCTGCTCAGGCGTTGCGCCGCGCGGGCGGGTGCCGGCCAGCGGACGGATGGTGACCTTCGGCCCTTCGGGCGTGGCCTCCTGGCGCACCAGGATCTCGGGCGAGGCGCCGACGATCTGGAAATCGCCCATGTCGTAGAAGTACATGTAGGGCGAAGGATTGAGCGAGCGCAGCGCCCGGTAGAGGCTCAGCGGCGACTCGGTGTAGCGCTTGGAAAGCCGCTGCCCGATCTGCACCTGCATCATGTCGCCAGCTGCGATGTACTCCTTGGCCCGCACGACCGCGGCGATGTAGTCGCGCTTGTCGAACTCGCGCTCGACGCCGTGCGAGGGCCCGCGCCGGACCGCGGGGGCCGTGACGCTGTATTTCAGCTTGTCGGCGAGTTCGTTGAGGCGGCGCTTGGCGCGCGAGAACGCCTCCGGTTCGCCCGGGTCGGCGTAGACGATCAGGTAGAGCCGCCCTGACAGGTTGTCGATGACGGCGAGTTCCTCGCACTGCAACAGGAGGATGTCGGGCGTGTCGATGCCGCCTGTCTTCGTCGTCTTCGCCAGCTTCGGCTCGATGTAACGCACCGCGTCGTAGCCGAAGTAGCCGGCGAGGCCGCCGCAAAAGCGCGGCAGCCCGGGCCGCAGCGCGACCTTGAAGCGCTGCTGATATGCGGCGATGAAGTCGAGCGGGTTGCCCTCGGAGGTTTCGACGACCGCACCGTCGGTCACCACCTCGATGCAGGTGCCGGTCGCGCGCAGCAACGTCCGCGCCGGCAGGCCGATGAAAGAGTAGCGCCCGAAGCGTTCGCCGCCGACGACCGACTCGAGCAGGAAGCTGAGGCGTCCGCCGCCCGACGTGCCACCGCCGGTGTAGGCCAGCTTCAGATACAGCGAGAGGGGCGTTTCGAGGTCCGCGAACGCCTCGGCGATCAGCGGGATGCGGTTGTAACCCTGCGCGGCAAGGCTCTTGAACTCAAGCTCGGTGATCATGGCATCGGCCCTCCACAGGCCGTGCGGCGCGACGCGGGCATCGGCCGAATGTTCAGGCGATACGAACGGCGGCGCGGCGAAGGAGCCGGTACGCGCCAGGCGCGACCGATCGCAGCACGCCGCCTAGGCGTGGGCGGCGGGGCCCCGCCAGGGCCAGGCTCCCCGGTCTGGCGACCTCGAGGCGTGCGTGCGCGGTGTGAACATCGGCAAAAGTGTAGCAGCCGGATCGCGTGATCGGCGGCAGCTCGACCGGCATGGCAATCGGACTGGCGTGGCCGTTCGATCGATGCCGCAGGTCGATCCATGCGGCAGCCCTGTGGCGACGTTCATGCCGAGGTCACCGGGATGCCGCGGAACTGACCGGCCACGGCCGCGGCGGCGGGCCGCGGGTAGCGGGCCGGGTCGAAGCGGTGCAGCAACTCGCTCTCGCGCGCCCGGGCGATCGCCAGGTTGGCGAGCTTGACATGACCGTAGCCGCGGATGGTGTGCGGCACCTGGGCCACCGCAACCGCGAGCACGAGCCGCTCGGCGGTCAGTGCCGACAGCAGCTCGCGCACGCGCGCCTCGTAGTCGTCGACGAGACGCCGCTCGAGGCGCCGCTCGTCGGTGCGCCCGAAGGGATCGAACGCTGTTCCGCGCAGGCGTCTGCCTTTCGCGAGCACCTTCAGCAACGGCAACAGCCAACCCCCGAAGCGCACCTTGCGCGGCGCCGCGCTGCCCTTGGGCTTGGCCAGCGCCGGTGGCGCCATGTAGAACTCGAGCGCGAAGTCACCTTCGAACTGTTCGTTCAGCTGGCGCATGAACGTGCCGTCGGTGTAGAGCCGGGCGACTTCGTACTCGTCCTTGTAGGCCATCAGCCTGCGCATCTGGGTCGCGACCGCGCGCGTCAAGGGCAGCGGTCCGGGCGCCGAAGCGCGGCCATCTTCGTCTGTTGTCGGCCGGGCGATGCCACCGCCGGCCATGCCGACGCCGCCGGCCTCCCGCAGCGCCGTCTCCGCCACCCGAGTCGCCTCGACCAGCGCTCGATACCGCTCGGCGTAGCGCGCGTCCTGGTAGCCGGTCAGGTGCTCGATCGCATGCGCGATCAGTTCGTCGACCGTCTCCGGATGCAGGCTGGCCGGATCGGGCTCGTGCAGCAGCTCGCGGCAGGCGACGGGGTCGGCGGCGGCAAGCCGGCCGAGCGTGAACGCCTTGAGGTTGCTCTCGACCGCCACGTTGTTCAGCTCGATCGCCCGCTGCAGCGCCTCCAGGCCGACCGGGATCAGGCCTCGCTGCCAGGCGTAGCCCATCGCCACGATGTTGGAGACGATCGAATCACCGAGGAAGTCTTCCGCCAGGGTCTGCGCATCGAGCGTCTCGACGCGGTTGTCGCCGGCGGCGTGGCGCACCTTCTCCAGAAGCAGGTCGACCTGCAGGTCGGCGTCGGGGTTGCGGACCGATTCGGCGACCGGGATCTCGTGCAGGTTCGCCAGCACGCGCGTGCGGCCGTGGCGCACCGTCGAGAGCGCCTCGGCCGACGCGCCGACGACGATGTCGCACGCCAGGACCGCATCGGCCTGCTGGGTGTCGATGCGCACCTGGTTGAGCGCTGAGGCCTGCTCGGCGAGGCGCACGAAAGACAGCACCGAGCCGCCCTTCTGCGCGAAGCCCATGAAGTCGAGCACGCTGGCGGACTTGCCCTCGAGGTGGGCGGCCATCGCGATCACCGCGCCGACCGTGACGACGCCGGTGCCGCCGACGCCGGTGACGAGCAGGTCGTACGGCCCGGTCCAGCAGTGGACCGCGGGCAGCGGCAGCGCCGATGCCTTTTCTTCGAAGCGGCGCGCGCCTTCGCCGGCCAGCGCTCCCATGCGACGCTTGAGGCGCCCGCCCTCCACGCCGACGAAGCTCGGGCAGAACCCCTTCACGCAGGAATAGTCCTTGTTGCAGCTCGACTGGTCGATCCGGCGCTTGCGCCCGAAGGCCGTCTCCTTCGGCAGCACGGCGACGCAGTTCGACTGCACCGAGCAGTCGCCGCAGCCTTCGCACACCTGCTCGTTGATGAAGATGCGGCGTTCCGGATCGACGAGCTCGCCCTTCTTGCGGCGGCGCCGCTTCTCGGCGGCGCAGGTCTGCTCGTAGATCAGCACCGTCACGCCGGGGACTTCGCGCAGGCGCCGCTGCACCGCGTCGAGTTCGGCGCGGTCGTGGAACTCGGTGCCGGTGGGGAAGCGGCTGTGCATCGCCGCGTACTTGGAGATGTCGTCGCTGACCACGACGACCTCCTTGGCTCCTTCGGCCTCGACCTGGCGTGCGATCGCATCCACCGAGATGATGCCGTCGACCGGCTGGCCGCCGGTCATCGCGACCGCGTCGTTGAAGAGGATCTTGTAGGTCATGTTCGCGCCGGCGGCGATGGCCTGGCGGATCGCGAGATAGCCCGAGTGGTAGTAGGTGCCGTCGCCGAGGTTCTGGAAGACATGCGGCGCCTTCGTGAAGCGCGAATGCGAGACCCAGTCGACGCCCTCTCCACCCATCTGGATCAGCCCGGCGGTGTCGCGGTCCATCCACGACGCCATGAAGTGGCAGCCGATCCCGGCCTGGGCGCGAGAACCCTCCGGCACCCGCGTCGATGTGCTGTGCGGGCAGCCGGCGCAGAAGTACGGCAGGCGCTTGACGGCGTCACTGTCATTGGCGAGCAGCGGTGGCGCGGTGAAGTCGACCACCAGGTCGCGCCGGTCGAGCTGGGCGAAACGCCGGGCAAGCCAGGCGGCCACCGACTCGATCAGCCGCGACGGGCGCAGCTCGCCCAGTTCGGAGATCAACGGCTGTCCGGCGGCGTCGCGCTTGCCGACGATCAGCGGTCGCTGCGCGGCGTTGTAGAGCAGGTCGCGAAGCTGGGCCTCGACCACGCCGGCCTTTTCCTCGATGACGAGGATCTCCTCGAGCCCGGCCGCGAACGCTGCCGCACGCGTCGGCTCGAGCGGGAACGACAGGCCGACCTTGTAGAGCCGAACCCCGGCTGTCGCCAGGGCCTCCAGCGGAATGTCGAGGCGGCGGAACACCTCGAGCAGGTCGTAGTGCGCCTTGCCGCAGGTGACGATGCCGACCCTTGCCTGCGGCGCGGCGACGATCTCGCGGTCGATGCTGTTGATGCGGGCGAAGGCGCGCACCGCCTCGAGCTTGTGCAGCGCGCGCTCCTCGATCTTCAGCGACGGCAGGTCCGGCCAGCGGTAGTGCAGCCCGTCGGCGGGGCGCTGGTACCCGGTCAGCGCCTCGACTTCGGCTGCTGCCTTCCAGGTGCCGACGCGGCTTGCGGTTTCGTCGAGGTCGACAGTCGAGCCGCTCTCGACGACCTCGGACAGCGCGGTGAAGCCGACCCAGTTGCCGGAAAAGCGCGACAGCTCCCAGCCGTAGAGGCCGAACTCCAGGTACTCGGCGACGTTCGCCGGCGCGACGATCGGCATGTGCCAGGACTGGAAGGCGCCGTCGCTCTGGTGCGGCATCGACGAGGAGACGCAGCCATGGTCGTCGCCGGCGACGACCAGCACGCCGCCGTGCGGCGACGAGCCATAGGCGTTGCCATGCTTCAGCGCGTCGCCGGCCCGGTCCACGCCCGGGCCCTTGCCGTACCACATCGCGTAGACGCCATCGGCCGTGCGCTCGGGGTCGGACTCGACCCGCTGCGTGCCGAGCACCGCCGTCGCCGCGAGTTCCTCGTTGATCGCCGGCAGGAAGTGCACGCCGGCGGAGTCGAGCAGCTTCTGCGCCTTCCACGCCTGCTGATCGACCATGCCGAGCGGCGAGCCTCGATAGCCGCTGACGAAGCCGCGGCTGGCGATCCTGCGGGCGGCGTCACGCGCGGCCTGCATCAGCGCCAGCCGGATCAGCGCCTGCGTGCCGGTGAGGAAGACCTGGCCCGAGGTCGCCTCGAGGTTGTCGGCCAGCCGGTAGCGGCGCAGTTCGGGAGTGGTCGTCGTCGACGTCATGGGAATCTCCGCGACGAATCAGGGAAGTCCAATTTACGCCGTCGTGGCCGAATCGGGATTCTTTTTCAACCCTCGTTGACGGCAATTAATAGAATATTAATGACGAGTTCAGGAGAAATGCATGTCATACGTTCTAGATCGACGTGACGTCGACATCCTTGCCGAACTGCAGCGCGATTCGCGTCAGACCGTGCAGCAGTTGGCCGCGCACGTCGGCCTCTCGGCGACGCCGTGCTGGAAGCGCGTCAAGGACATGGAAGCCGCCGGCGTGATCCGCGGCTACGGCGCCTCCATCGACCGCGAGAAGGTCGGGCTGCAGCTGTGCGTGCTCGCCGAAGTCAACCTGACGCAGCACAACGAAGGGACGGTGCGCGAGTTCGAGCGCGCCGTCGCCGCCTGCCCGCAGATCATCAGCTGCTACAGCACCACGGGTGGCGCCGACTACATCATCCAGGTGCTCGCGGCCGACATCAAATCGTACGAGGCCTTCCTGCACGACACCGCGTTCAAGCTCCCAGGCGTCACCCACATCCGCTCGAGCGTGGTGCTGAAGGAAGTGAAGGCCGAGACGACCCTGCCGATCCGCGAGCCCGCCGCCCATCCCGGCGGGACACCGGCCAAGGCGCGGACGCGGGCCGCCCGCTAGCCCCCGGCGCTGGCATGCGGCGCCCGATAGCCGCGAGGCCCGCTCAGCCGCTTGCGGTCCGCGCCCAGGCGCAGGATGATGGCGCGGACCTACCCGCAGGAAGCCCACGATGATCCAGATCGCCGCCCTCGTCGCCGCCGGCATCGGCCCCACGCAGGCGCGGATCTTCGAAGCGCCGCTGGCCGCGGCGTGCGCGCGCTTCGGCATCGACACGCCGCAGCGCGAGGCCGCCTTCCTGGCCCAAGTCGCGCACGAGTCGCGCCTGTTCACCGCGCTCGAGGAGGGCCTCTACTACCGCGACCCGGCGCGCCTCTGCAAGATATTCCGCAGCACGGTGCCGAACCTAGGCGTGGCCCAACCCCTGGCCTGCAACCCGAAGGCACTCGCCAATCACGTCTACGCCAACCGCAACGGCAACCGCGACGAAGCCAGTGGCGACGGCTGGCGTTATCGGGGCCGCGGGCTGATCCAGCTCACCGGGCGCGCGAACTATTCGCAAGCCGCAGCGGCCCTGGGCCGGCCGTATGTCGAGCAACCCGACCTGGTGCTCGAGCCCGCCGATGCCTGCCTGACCGCCGCCTGGTTCTGGGATGCGCACAACCTGAACG
>JBBQCD010000096.1:0-10841 GCA_038318385.1 Burkholderiales bacterium
GCGGTCGAGGCCGCGGTCGAGTGGACGAGGTAATCCAGTTCGGCGGTCTGCATCTTCTGGCCGAAGGCGCCGGTCTCGGGGAACTTGTGCATCAGCGACGTGAACCACCACGAGAAGCGCTCGGCGCGCCAGATGCGGCGCAGGCAGCGGTCCGAATAGGCCTCGATGCCGGCGTCGCTGCGCTCAGCGTAGTGTTCGGCCAGTGCGCGCGCGAGGTAACCGACGTCGGCGGTCGCGAGATTCAGCCCCTTGGCGCCGGTCGGCGGCACGATGTGGGCGGCATCGCCGGCGAGGAAGAGGCGCCCGAAGCGCATCGGCTCGGCGACGAAGCTGCGCAGCGGTGCGATGCTCTTCTCGATGGAGGGACCGGTGACGAGCGCCTCGGCGGCCGCCGGGTCCAGGCGCTGGCGCAGCTCGTCCCAGAACGCGGCGTCGCTCCACGCCTCGACCTTGTCGTCGAGCGCGCATTGCACGTAGTAGCGGCTGCGCGTGGCCGAGCGCATGCTGCAGAGCGCGAAGCCGCGGGCGTGGTTCGAGTAGATGAGTTCGTGCGAGACCGGCGGCGTGTCCGACAGCACGCCGAGCCAGCCGAACGGATAGACGCGCTCGTAGGTCCGCAGCGCGTCTTCGGGAACGCTCGCGCGGCTGATGCCGTGGTAGCCGTCGCAGCCGGCGATGTAGTCGCACTCCACGCGCTCGGTGCGCCCGTCCTTGACGTAGCTGACGCTCGGGCGCGCGCCGTCGAAATCATGCGGAGTCACGTCGGCGGCCTCGTAGACCGTGCGCAGCCCCGCGGCCTCGCGCGCGTGCATCAGGTCGCGCGTGACTTCGGTCTGGCCGTAGACCATGACCTGCTTGCCGCCGGTGAGGCCCTTCATGTCGATGCGGTGTCGGGTGCCGCCGAAGCACAGTTCGATGCCGCCGTGCGGCAGGCCTTCGGCATGCAGCCGTTCGGCGACGCCGGCCTCCTCGAGCAGGTCGACGGTGACCTGTTCCAGCACACCGGCGCGGATCCGCCCGAGCACGTAGTCGGCGCTGCGCTGCTCGATGACGATGGCATCGATGCCGGCCTTGTGCAGCAACGCGCCGAGCAGCAGCCCCGAGGGTCCTGCGCCGATGATCGCCACCTGAAACTTCATGTCGGTCCCTTCAGGGTCGCAGTCGGCGACCTCCTGTGTGAGTATCGTCCAGCGGTGCAGGGCCCGCACTCCCCCCCGGCAGCGACCGGTGGGGCGGCAAGGGCTGCGACCGGCTGCGACGGCTCAGGCGGCGACCGTCAGCGGCGACTTCGACATCTCGAGCGGCGACGGGCTGCAAGGGTGATCCCCCGGCGATCGGTGTGCGGCCGCCCCAGCCGCCAGCGCGCCGGCCACGACGTTGCCGATGACGAGGATCGCCGGGCTCTCGATCTTCTCGGCCGTGAGCGTCACCGCCAGCGTGGCCAGAGTGCACAAGGCCTGGCGCTGCCGCGGCGTATGCGCTGCAGCGATGGCGGCGGCCGGGGTGGCAGGCGCCAGACCGCCCGCCATCAGTGCCTCGACGATTTCTGCGCAGCGCGCCACGCCCATGTAGACGACCAGGGTCAGGCCGCTCTTCGCCAGGGCTTCCCAGTTCGGTGATGGCCCGCCGACGCTGGCGTGGCCGGTGACGAAGGCAACGCCGGCGGTCGGTGACGGGGATGCCGAGCGTGGCCGGCGCGGCGATGCCGGGCACGACTTCGACGGCGATGCCGGCGCCGCGCAGCGCGTCGCTCTCCTCGCCGCCGCGGCCGAAGACGAAAGGGTCACCTCCCTTGAGGCGCACCACCCGCAGCCCGCGCCGCGCCTCGCGGATCATCACGCGGTGGATGAAGCCCTGCTCGGTGGACGCGCGCCCGCCGCGCTTGCCGACTTGCAGGATGCGGGCGTCCGGGCTCACGTGATCGAGGATGCGCGGGTCGACGAGATCGTCGCAGAGGACGACGTCGGCCGTCTCGAGCACACGCAGCGCGCGGAGCGTCAGCATGTCGGGATCGCCGGGACCGGCGCCGACCAGCCAGACGCGCGGGACGATGGGGGAGTTCATGAGGCCAGCGCCACGAGAGGTTCGGGCACTTCACGCTCCAGCCGGCGCAGGTCCGGAAGGCACGAGCCGCACTGGGTGCCGCACCGCAGTTCGGCCTGGAGGGTGGCCAGGCGCGCCGGCGCCGGACCGGCGAGCAGGCCCAGGCAGTCGCGGATTCGGCGCTCCTCGATGTCGAAGCAATTGCAGACCTGCGGACTGCGCAGCGCGAGCCCTTGCGGCGTCGCGACCGCGCGTCGTCTCGCGGTGCTCGTTCCAGATCGACTCGATCGATTCGTAGGGGAAGAGGCTGGGCGTTCCCGGTCGCAGCCGAGACTCGAGGAGGCGGGCGAAGTCGACGACGATGCGCCAGTCGTCACGCGCCGCGCCCGGCGGCGCGACGGCGGCGCGGACGCGGCTGATCCGGCGCTCGCTGTTGGTGACGGTGCCTTTCTTCTCGGCCCAGGTGGCCCCCGGCAGCAGCACGTCGGCGTAGCGCGCGGTGGCGGTGTGGCCGAAGGCTTCCTGGAGCACGACCAGTTCGCAGCGCTCGAGCGCTGCGCGCACGAGCGCCTGGTCGGGCATCGATTGCGCCGGGTTGCTGCAGGCGATCCACAGCGCCTTCACCTCGCCGCGCGCCGCGATCTCGTTCAGACGCTTGCCGCGATCCATCGCCAGCTTGCGCAGTCGGCGGTAGGCCTCGTCCTCGGAGAGCCCGGCTTCCGCCATCAGCACGCCCTTGGCACGTTCGACCAGCCGGCGCCCGGCGAGCTGCTGCTCGGCCTTGTCGAGCTGCGCACGCAGCGCCGTCTCCTGCTCGAATCACGCAATCGCGACCTGCAGCACCGGCTCCAGCCGCTCGGCTTGCAGCCCGGCGATCACGTAGGCGCTGACACCGGCGCGCAGCGCACGTTGCATCGGTGCGCGGCTGTCGTCATCGGTGAAGACCACGACCGGCCGCGGATTGCGCGCTGACAACGTCGCCAGGTTCTCGAGGGTGTCGCGCGTGGGTGAATCGGTGTCGACGATGACCACGTCGGGTTGCAGCGTCTGCACGCAGTCGTGCACCAGCGCCGCGTCGTCGATGACGCCGACGACCGCGTGTCCCTGTCGAACCAGTTCGCGCTGGATCGCCTGGACGTGGCGGGCGCCGTCATCCACCAGCAGAACGCGCAGCCGGGTCGGCGGCGCCGTCGGATCGGCCGTCTCGGCCATGCTGACGCCTCCCCGGAAGAAAAACCTAGTCCCGCCGCGCGCGGGGGCAACGCCACGAGTCCAGCAAGACCCATGCCGTCGCGGCGTCAGGGTCGGGGCAGGGCGCTGCCGCAGCGGGCGCAGTAAGCGGCGTCGGTCGCGTGACCGGTTGCGCCGCAGGCGCCGCACTCGTGCGTCGAGGAGGTCGAGGAGGTCGAGGAGGTCATGGCCCCGGGGGGCATGGAGGCCCAGCCATGGCGCTGCGCGGTCATCTCCGCGGTCACGATGCCGGTGGGCACCGCGAGGACACCCCAGCCGGTCAGCATCATCACCGAGGCGATCAGTCGCCCGAGCGGCGTGTGGGGCGTGAGGTCGCCGAAGCCGACCGTCGTCATCGTCGTCACGGCCCAGTACATCGAGATCGGAATGCTGGTGAAGCCGTTGGCCGGACCTTCGACCACGTACATCAGCGTTCCCATCACCAGCACGACCATCAGCACGAACGACAGGAAGACGAAGATCTTGCGACGGCTGGCGCTCAGGGCCTGGCCGAGTTGCGTAAATTCGTTGAGGTAGGCGGTGAGGCGAAAGATCCGGAACACGCGCAGCAGGCGCAGGATGCGCACGTCGATCAGCAGCTGGCTGTCTGGCCAGAAGATCGCGAGGTAGGTCGGCAGCACCGAGAGCAGGTCGATGACGCCGTAGAAGCTCGTCGCATAGCGCAACGGCTGGCGCACGCAGACGAGTCGGCCGATGTACTCGATCGTGAACAGCGCCGTGAAGACGTATTCGGCCATCGCCAGGCCGCCGCCGTAGCGCAGGGTGACCGGCCGCATGCTGTCGGCAAGGACCACCCCCACGCTCAGCAGGATCGTGGCGATGACGATGACGTCGAACGCCATCCCCGCCGGCGTGTCGGCCTCGAAGATGATGGTGTAGAGGTCGCGTCGCCATCCGGAGGCAGGCTTGCCGAACTCGCGGGGGGTCTCGGAGGGGGTACTCATGCCGGCATTGTGAAACCTCGGGCGCTTCGCGAAACCGCGCAAATACCCCGCATGGCTTTCGCGGGCCCAGATCGCGTGCCTACACCGGGAAGAGGCTGGCGCGAGCGGCCTGGGTGATCGCCTCGACGCAGGGGTGGGTAATGCGCCGCTCGACCGAGATGGCGTAGAACTCCTCGACCAGTTCCTCGGTCCGGCCGATGACCCGCACCCCGTGCTGGGTGCAGGTCTCGCGCTCCAGCACCGACGGCGCCATGAAGACGCCGCGGCCTTCGCGTCCGAAAGCCGTGACGAGCGCGCTGTCGTCGAATTCCCCGACGACCTGCGGTCGGATGCCGTGCATCGCGAGCCAGAAATCGAAGCGCCGACGCAGCGCGGAACTCGCGCCCGGGATCAACATCGGTGCGCCGTGCAGGTTCGTCGGGAAGGGTCCGGCGAGCGTCTTCTTCAGGTTCGGGGCGCAGAAGAAGCTGAGCGACGTCGTGCCCAGGGGGTGGTTGAAGGCCTTGACGCTGAGCTGCCGGCTCATCGGCTCGTCGGCGATCACCAGATCGACCTTGTGCACGGAGAGCTGGCCGAGCAGGTCGTCGAGTCGGCCCTCGTGGCAGATCAGCCGGACCGGACCGGCGACGCCGCGCGCAGGTTCGAGCAGCCGGTAGGCGATCGCTTTCGGCACCGAATCGGCCAGGCCGATCCGGAACTCGAGACTCGAGCCGCCGCCGCGCGCGTGGCCCATGGCCGCCTCGAGTTCCTCGCCGAGCGCGAAGATCTGGTCGGCGTACTTCAGCGCCGCCCGGCCCGCGTCGGTCAGCTCGAGATGGCGGCCGCGCTTGGCGAAGAGTCGGCAGCCGAGCCGCGTCTCGAGCAGCTTGATCTGACCGGACAGGGTCTGCGGGGTCGTGTGCAGCTGTTCGCCGGCGCGGGTCACGCCGCCGGCGTGGGCGGTGGCCCAGAAGTAGTAGAGATGCTTGAAGTTCATCATGTCCGCACCCTGCGAGAACGCTCATTGTTCGTAAAAGACGACAGAAGCGATCCAAAAATTCGACTTTACGCGAAGTGATAGTCGCCGTAGATTGCGTGCACATCCTTCCAGGAGATCGTCATGGCGCAACTTCATTTCCAATCCGCATCGGGTCTGGATTCCCCGGCTCTGGCCGCGCCGGCCGAGCGCAACCGGGTCCTTCGGAACACTTACTGGCTGCTCGCGCTGTCGATGGTGCCGACCGTGCTCGGCGCCTGGATCGGCGTGTCCACCGGCCTGGTCCGGGCGATGTCGCCGGGCATCGGCCTGGTCGTGTTCCTGGTCGGCGCGTTCGGCTTCATCTACGCGATCGAGAAGACCAAGAATTCCGCCGCCGGCGTCCCGGTGCTGCTCGGCTTCACCTTCTTCATGGGGTTGATGCTGTCGCGCCTGCTGGGTGCCGTGCTCGGCATGGGCAATGTCGCCAGTCTGGTGATGCTGGCCTTCGCCGGTACCGGAACGGTCTTCTTCGGCATGGCCACGCTGTCGTCGGTGATCAAGCGCGATCTGGGCGGGATGGACAAGTGGCTGTTCATCGGCGCGGTGATGCTGCTGGTGGCCGGCATCGCCAACTTCTTCATCCAGTCGAGCGCGCTGATGACCACGATCGCCGTGCTGGCGATCGGAATCTTCTCGGCCTTCATCCTCTACGACCTGAAGCGCGTGCGCGATGGCCTGGAAACCAACTACATCAGCGCGACGCTCGGCATCTACCTGAGCCTGTACAACGTCTTCCAGTCGATGCTCGCGATCTTCGGCATCGCCGGCGGCTCGGACGACTGATCGCCGCTGATGGAGGTTCTGCTCGACCCCAACCTCTGGGTCGCGTTCGCGATGCTGACGGCGCTGGAGATCGTTCTCGGCGTCGACAACATCATCTTCATCTCGATCCTCGTCGGCCGCCTGCCGGCGGCGCAGCGCGACCGGGCCCGGCGTCTCGGGCTCGGCTTCGCGATGCTGTCGCGGCTGGCGCTGCTCTTTTCGCTGACCTGGGTGATCGGGCTGACTGCCGACCTGTTCCAGGTCGGTGCCATCGGCATCAGCGGGCGTGACCTCGTCCTGCTGTTCGGTGGTCTGTTCCTGCTCTACAAGGCCGCGCACGAGATCTTCGAAACGGTCGAGGGCGACCCCGCAGGACCGACGGCGCCTGCGGCCGGGGCTGCCGCGAGCGGCGCCTTCTGGGCCACGATCGCTCAGATCGGCATCATCGACATCGTCTTCTCGCTCGACTCCGTCATCACCGCGGTGGGCATGGTCGACGAGATCGGCGTGATGGTGGCGGCGGTCGTCGCCTCGGTCGGGGTGATGCTGTTCGCTGCCCGCCCGATCGGCGAGTTCGTCGACCGCCATCCTTCGGTGAAGGTCCTGGCGCTCGCCTTCCTGGTGATGGTGGGCATGGCGCTCACCGCCGAGGCCTTCGACGTTCATCTGCCCAAGGGCTACATCTATGCCGCGATGGCGTTCGCCCTGGCCGTCGAGGCCCTCAACATCCGCGCCCGTGCCGCGCGGAAGCGGGCGGCCCCCGCCGCCGGCGGCGACTGACCAAAGGCCGTGGGGCGCGGTGTTTCCCCGCTTGCGCTCGACGCGCCAGGGCGGTGTGATCGGCCATGGGGGCCCGCAATCAGGCAGGCCGCATCAGAAGGCCGCAATCGACATGCAAATCGCGTCACTACTACCACGCCCGACCGATTCGGCTCGGCGCCGCCGAGCGGAGCTCCCGCATGGGAACGCCTGAAATCTCCGACGCCCTCGCAGCGCCCGGTCTGCGTCCCTTTGCCGACCTGACGGTACATGTCGGCGCGCCCATCGAAGTGGGAGCCGTCGGCCACGGGTTGCGGCGCCTGATCCCGATCCTCGGCGGCACCTGCGTCGCCCGTGACTGGACGGCGCGGGTGTTGCCGGGTGGCGCCGATTTCCAGCTCGTCGTCAACGAGCGGATGGCGCGGCTGGAGGCGCGTTACGTGCTCGAGACCGACGCCGGTGACCGCATCTATGTGAGGAACGACGCCATCCGCACCGCCGCCCCGGAGGTCATGGCGCGCCTCGTGCGCGGCGAGCTGGTCGACCCGGCCGCGGTCTACTTCCGCTGCGTCCCGACCTTCGAGGTCGCCGCGCCGGCGCTGGCCTGGATCGGCGAGCGCCTCTTCCTGGGCACCGGCCTGCGCCGCCCGAGCGACGTGGTGATGCGCTTTTTCGAGGTCATGTAGGAAGCGGCATTCGCCGGCCCGGTCTCAGACCCGCTCGATCACGACCGCGATGCCCTGCCCGACACCGATGCACATCGTGCAGATCGCATGGCGGCCGCCGGTCTTCTGCAGCTGGTACATCGCGGTCGTGACCAGGCGCGCGCCGCTCGCGCCGAGCGGATGGCCGAGGGCGATCGCGCCGCCGTTCGGGTTGACGCGCGCGTCGTCGTCGGCGACGCCCAGGTCGCGCAACACCGCCAGGCCCTGGGCCGCGAAGGCCTCGTTGAGCTCGATCACGTCGATCTGCGCGAGCGAGAGGCCGGTCAGCTCGAGGACCTTGCGGACGGCAGGCGCCGGTCCGAAGCCCATGATGCGCGGCGCGACTCCGGCGGTGGCCATGCCAAGGATGCGCGCCCGCGGCGTCAGCCCGTGCTTCGCCGCGGCCGACTCGGTCGCGATCAGCAGCGCGCAGGCGCCGTCGTTGACACCGGAGGCATTGCCGGCTGTCACCGTGCCGTCGGGGCGGACGATGCCCTTGAGCTTGCCGAGTGCTTCGAGGCTGGTCTCGCGCGGGTGCTCGTCCTTCGAGACGACGATCGGATCGCCCTTCTTCTGGGCGATCGTCACCGGCGTCAGTTCGCCTTCGAAGAAGCCTGACTTCTGCGCGGCCACCGCCTTCTGCTGGCTGGCCAGGGCCATCTTGTCCTGGGCGGCACGCTCGATACCGAAGTCGGTGGCGACGTTCTCGGCCGTCTCCGGCATCGAGTCGATGCCGTACCTTTCCTTCATCAGCTTGTTGACGAAGCGCCAGCCGATGGTGGTGTCGTAGACGGCGTTGCTGCGGCTGAACGCCGTCTCCGCCTTCGGCATGACGAACGGCGCGCGGCTCATGCTCTCGACGCCGCCCGCGATCATCAACTGCGCCTCGCCGCTGCGGATCGCGCGGGCCGCTGTGCCGACGGCGTCGAGACTCGAGCCGCACAGGCGGTTGATGGTGGCTCCCGGCACTTCGGTCGGCAGGCCCGCGAGCAGCAGCGCCATGCGCGCGACGTTGCGATTGTCCTCGCCGGCCTGGTTGGCGCAACCGTAGAGGACGTCGCCGACCGCCTGCCAGTCGACCTTCGGGTTGCGCGCCATCAGCGCCTTGATGGGGATCGCGCCGAGGTCGTCGGCACGCACAGTGGCGAGGGCGCCGCCGTAGCGGCCGAAGGGCGTGCGAACCGCGTCGCAGATGAAGGCTTGTTGTGTAGTCATTGCTGTCTCCTGGAGCAAGTGATCAGGCCTGCAGCGGCACGCCGCTCAAGCGCTGGAGTTCTTCGAAGGGCAGGTCGCCGACGATCTCGACGACCTTCAGCCCGGCGGACGTGACGTCGATGACGGCCAGGTCGGTGTAGATGCGGCTGACGCAGCCGATGCCCGTCAGCGGATAGGTGCAGCGCGCGACGATCTTGCTGTCGCCGCCCTTGGTCAGGTGTTCCATCATCACGAAGGTGCGCTTGGCGCCGATCGCCAGGTCCATCGCGCCGCCGACCGCGGGGATGGCATCGGCGCCGCCGGTGTGCCAGTTGGCCAGGTCGCCGGTCACCGAGACCTGGAAGGCGCCGAGCACGCAGATGTCGAGGTGACCGCCGCGCATCATTGCGAACGAGTCGGCGTGGTGGAAGTAGGCACCGCCGGCCAGCAGCGTCACCGGTTGCTTGCCGGCGTTGATGAGGTCGGCGTCCTCGGCACCCGGCGCCGGCGCCGGCCCCATGCCGAGGAGGCCGTTCTCGCTGTGCAGGAAGATCTCGCGCTCCTTCGGCAGGAAGTTCGCGACCAGCGTCGGCAGGCCGATGCCGAGGTTGACGTAGGCGCCCTCGGGAATGTCGCGGGCCACGCGCGCGGCGATCTGGTTGCGGGTGAGGGGGCGCATCGTCTTCGCCGGCCGTTCAGGCGGCTCTCGAAAGGTCGGTTGCGGCGCGCGGCACCCGGACGACGCGCTGCACGAAGATGCCCGGCGTGACGATCGCCTCGGGGTCGAGCTCACCGAGCGCGACGATCTCGTGCACCGAGGCGACGGTGACCTTCGCGGCCATCGCCATCACCGGGCCGAAGTTGCGCGCGGTCTTGCGGTAGGTCAGGTTGCCCCAGCGGTCGCCGCGTTCGGCCTTGATCAGCGCAAAGTCGGCATGGATCGGCGACTCGAGGACGTGCATGCGGCCGCCGATCTCGCGCGTCTCCTTGCCGCGGGCCAGGTCGGTGCCGTAGCCGGTGGGGGTGTAGAACCCGCCGATGCCGGCGCCGGCGGCGCGGATGCGCTCGGCGAGGTTGCCCTGCGGCACGAGCTCGAGCTCGAGTTTGCCGGCGCGGTAGAGGCCATCAAAGACCTGCGAGTCCACCTGGCGCGGAAACGAGCAGATGATCTTGCGCACCCGTCCGGCCTTCAACAGCGCCGCCAGGCCGCGCTCGCCGTTGCCGGCGTTGTTGTTGACGATGGTCAGGCTGCCGGCGCCCTGCTCGATCAGCGCATCGATCAGCTCGTTCGGCTGCCCGGCGCCCCCGAACCCGCCGATCATCACAGTCGCGCCGTCGCGCACGCCCTCGAGGGCGGCGCGGAGCGAGGGGACGGTCTTGTCGATCATGGCGTGGCGGCGGCGTACGGCCATTTTCGGGGATGTCGCCGCAAGCCGCCCCACCAGTGTAGGTCGGCCCCACAGGGCCGGTCCCGGTCGGCAACCCGTCGTGGCAGTCCGGGTCCGCGGTCCTGCCGCCCCGGTCGGCTGGCCGGTCGTCGCCACCGACGGTCCACAATCGAGGCGACCGACGCCCAGTCGGCGCGACGGGAGCTCATGCAACGCATGTCGCTAGTCGACCCGGCGGCCACGTCCGCCGGCAGGTCCGCGTGACGCGGCCGGACGCCGTCCCGGGCCGCGGCTTCGTCGCGCGCGCCCTCGTGCCCGCGGACGTCGACCCCCAGGCTCTGCGCCTGCTGCTGGCGCGGGCCCTCCGCGGCTTCGCCGACGGCTACGTGGCCATCCTGCTGCCGGCGTACCTTCTGGAGCTCGGCTTCGGCCGCTTCGATGTCGGCTTCCTCAGCACCGCGACGCTTGCCGGCTCGGCTTTCGCGACGCTCGCGGTGGGCGCCTTCGGCCATCGCTGGCCGGCCCGGCGACTGCTCCAGGCGGCGGCGGTGCTGATGGCCGCGACCGGCGTCGCGTTCGCCGGGCTGACGTCGTTCTGGCCGCTCTTGCTGGTCGCCTTCGTCGGCACCCTCAATCCCAGCGCCGGCGATGTCAGCGTCTTCCTGCCGCTCGAGCATGCCAGACTGGCCGCTGCGGCCACCGGCCATGCACGGACCGCGCTGTTCGCCCGCTACTCGCTCGCCGGGTCGCTGGCCGCGGCGGTCGGCGCGCTCGCGGC
>JBBQCD010000097.1:0-10760 GCA_038318385.1 Burkholderiales bacterium
TGGATGTGCCTGATCTGCGGCTGGATTTACGACGAGGTCGCCGGTGATCCGGAACACGGCATCGCGCCCGGAACGGCTTGGGAAGCCGTGCCGATGAACTGGACCTGTCCTGAATGCGGCGCTCGCAAGGAAGACTTCGAGATGGTGCAGATCTGACAGCAGAAAGCGCGCCACCCAGCACGCGAGTCGTCGAGGAGAAAGCTTGGTGAGCAATCCGGCCACGGGTCTGAAGGTGCTGGTCATCGACGACAGCAACACCATCCGCCGCAGCGCGGAAATCTTCCTCAAGCAGGGCGGCTACGAGGTCCTGCTCGCGGAAGACGGCTTCGACGCCCTGTCGAAGGTCAATGACCACGGCCCCGACCTGATCTTCTGCGACATCCTGATGCCACGCCTGGACGGGTACCAGACCTGCGCGATCATCAAGCGCAACGCCAAGTTCTCGACGGTGCCGATCATCATGCTGTCGTCCAAGGACGGCCTGTTCGACAAGGCCCGCGGCCGCATGGTCGGCTCGGAAGACTACCTGACCAAGCCTTTCACCAAAGACCAACTCCTGCAGGCGGTGAACCAGCACCGCCGCGCTGCCTGATGGCGAGCCCAGGGTCCCGCCGGAGCGGGGCCGCGCGGCCTCGCCCCGATGAAACCGTTTGAGGATCCACCATGCCCGTCCAGAAGATCCTGTTGGTCGACGACTCGAAGACCGAACTCCATTTCCTCTCCGAACTGCTCGGGAAGCGCGGCTACACGGTCCGGATGGCGCACAACGGTGAAGAGGCCATGCGGCGGCTCAGCGAAGAGACGCCCGACCTGATCCTGATGGACGTCGTGATGCCGGGCCTCAACGGATTCCAGTTGACGCGCGCGATCACCCGGGATCCGCGTTTCGCGGGCGTGCCGGTGATCATGTGCACCAGCAAGAACCAGGAGACCGACAAGGTCTGGGGCATGCGCCAGGGCGCGCGTGACTACATCGTCAAGCCGGTGGACCCCGCCGAGCTGATGGCGAAGATCCAGGCCTTCGGCTGAGACCCGCACGGCAGCCCGGCAGGCCGCGTATCGGACCCTCCAATGGCGAACAAGCAAGCGCTGCGTGATCTCCAGAGTCGGCTGGCCGAACGGCTGCAGGCCGCGAGGACGCAGGAGCGCGGGCGGTCCTGGCTGGCGGTGGAATGCAGTTCGCGCGGCTTCCTGCTGCCGCTGCGCGATGCCGGCGAGATCTTCGCGCTGGCCCCGATGGCCCCCGTGCCGCACAGCCACCGCTGGTTCCTCGGCGTGTCGAATCTGCGCGGCCACCTCCACGGCGTTGTCGACCTGGCCGGCTTTCTCGGCCTCAAGACCGCCGAGGCGAGCCGCGAGCAGGCCCGGCTGGTGGGCTTCAACCAGGCGCTCGACATCAATTGCGTGCTGCTCGTGGACCGGCTTTCCGGGCTGCGCAGCGAGGAAGAACTCGAGCCCGAGTCGGATGACGACGGGGCGCGTCCCGCCTTCGTCGGCTCGCGCTACCGAGATGCGTCCAGGCGGCTGTGGCAGGAACTGAATCTGTCCGCGCTGGCCGGCGACGAGGCGTTCCTGGGGATCGTCGGTTAAGCCGTCCCCTGTCGAGCCGATAAGTACGAGAGCGAACGAGGTCCATATGAGCTTCCTGAACAAGCTGGGTTGGGGTCAGAAGGGCGCATCTTCGTCCGCGGATCCGGTCGATCAGGACCTCGCGTTCGAGGGCGCCTACAGCCCTTCGGGCGTGGCGGCCCTCGCCCTTCCTTCGGACCTTCCGCATGGCGACAGCGACCGGGCGGCGGCGTTCGACGCACCGGCGCCGGCGCATGCCGACACGGTCGACCAGTCCATCATTTCCGAGGCGATGCCTTCGGAAATCGCCGATTTCAGCGAATCGCGTCAGCAGGACGTCGACGGAGCCGCTGCGGGGGCATTGCCGCTGATCGGCGCGCGTCCGCTGGCCGAGCAGCAGCGCATCCTGACCGGCCTGATCGGGCTCGGCCTCCTCGGGCTGGTGGCGCTGACGATCATGTCGATCGTCTCGGCGGGACGTGGCTCGGCCCAGGTGGCGGCCAGCGGCCAGGCCCTGATGCAGTCGCAGCGCCTCGCCAAGTCGGTGTCGCAGGCGCTGATCGGAAGCGCGCAGGCCTTTCCTGAAGTCAAGGAAAGCGCCGAGGTTCTCGCCAAGAACGTGCGCAGCCTGCAGACCGGAGAGGGCGATGTCGCCGCGGCACCCGACAACGTGCAGTCGGCGCTTTTGCCCGTGCTGCCGCTCGTCGACCGCGCCGAGAAGAGCGCCACCACCGTGCTGGCCCAGCAGAAGGTGTTGACCCAGGTCGGCCTGTCGCTGCGCACGATCAATCGCCAGTCGGCCGATCTGCTCGAGGTGGCCGAAACGGTCGCCTCGCTGAAGCTGCAGCGCGAAGCCGCGCCGGCCGAACTGGCGGCGGTGGGTCAGCTCGTCATGCTGACGCAGCGCATCGGCAAGTCGGCCAACGAATTCCTGACCACCGAAGGGGTGAGCCCGGAGGCCGTCTTCCTGCTTGGCAAGGACCTGAACTCATTCCGTGACCTCGGCGAAGGCCTGCTCGACGGCAACGCGCAGTTGCGCCTTCCGGGCACCAAGGATCCGCAGACGCGCGAGCGCCTCGGCACCCTGATGAAGCTCTACGAGGCCACGCGGGGAGAGGCCGGGGCGATTCTCGGCAACCTGCAGGGTCTGACGGCGGCGCGCGAGGCGCAGGCCTCGGTCATCGCCGACAGCGAGGCGCTGCGCAAGGGTCTCGAGACGGTCCAGGAGCGCCTAGGCGGCGAAACCGGACTGTCTGCCGTGACGCTGCTGTTCCTCATCCTGTCGGCACTGATCGTGATTCTCGGTGGCGCCGGCCTGGTGCGGCTGCGCGTCAGCGAGCAGGACCAGCGCGCGGTGCTCGCGCAGAACCGGCGCATGGAGGCCGAATCCCAGGAGCAGGAAGCCAAGCGTGTCAACGACGCCAACCAGGCGGCGATTCTGCGGCTGATGAACGAGCTGCAGGGGGTTGCCGAGGGCGACCTGACGCAGCAGGCGACCGTCACGGAAGACATCACCGGCGCGATCGCCGACTCGGTGAACTACACCGTCGAGGAGCTGCGCACGCTGGTGTCGCAGGTGCAGGGGACGGTGAGTCGCGTGACCGATACCACCGAGCAGGTCGAGGCCAACTCGACCGAGCTGCTGGCGACCTCGTCGGAGCAACTCCGCGAGATCCGCGACACCGGCGAGTCGGTGCTGCAGATGGCCGGCCGCATCAATGACGTGTCGTCGAAGGCGCAGGAGACCGCACTCGTCGCAAAGCAGTCGCTGGACGCCGCCGAGCAGGGCCTGCGCGCCGTGCAGAACACGATCGGCGGCATGAACTCGATCCGCGACCAGATTCAGGAGACGTCCAAGCGCATCAAGCGCCTGGGCGAGTCGTCGCAGGAAATCGGCGAGATCACCGAGCTGATCTCCGACATCACGGAACAGACCAACGTGCTGGCGCTCAACGCCGCGATCCAGGCGGCGTCCGCCGGCGAGGCCGGCCGAGGGTTCTCGGTCGTGGCCGAGGAAGTCCAGCGTCTCGCGGAGCGCTCCGGCGATGCCACCCGGCAGATCGCCGCGCTGGTCAAGACCATCCAGACCGACACCCAGGACGCCGTCGGCGCGATGGAGCGCTCGACCCAGGGCGTGGTCGAGGGGACGCGGCTGTCCGATGCGGCCGGCACGGCACTCGGCGAGATCGACAAGGTCACCCGCCAGCTGTCCGAGCTGATCGAGCGGATTTCCAACCAGGCCTTGAGCGAGGCCCAGTCGGCCAACGTGGTCGCCGCCAACATCCAGCACATCTTCGCCGTGACCGAGCAGACCGGTGAAGGTACCCGTTCTACGGCGCAGATGGTGCGTGAGCTCTCCCGCACCGCCGAGGAGCTGAAGCAGTCCGTGGCCCGATTCAAGATTGCCTGATTCGCGATGAACCCAACGATGAGCGAGTCCGGCGATGACCTGAGCGCGGTGGCGTGGGTCCACGAGGAGCTGCGACGCTCGCTCGAGGGAGCCCACAAGGCGCTGCGGCGCTTCGGCAAGGAGACCGAGGCTGTCCATGGCTCCGATGTCGACGCCGTCGATCCGGCGGTGTTGCGCACCGCGCGAGCCCAGGTCCATCAAGGCGTCGGCGCGCTCGAGCTCGTCGGCCTTCCGGCCGCGGCACTGGTGTTGCGCGCGAGCGAGACCCTGATCCAGCGGGCGATCGCCCGGCCGCAGAGTCTCACCCCGGTCGTGATCGCCGACATCGAGCGGGCGTCGTTCGCGCTCCTCGACTATCTCGCGCGGATGCTGGGCGGCAAGACGGTCTCGCCGCTCTCGCTGTTCCCGCAATACCGCGCGGTTCAAGAAGCAGCCGAGGCCCAGCGCGTCCATCCGGCCGATCTCTGGTCCGTCGATTGGCGCTGGCGCGAGCTGCCGGCCGATCCGGACGCCGCGCCGCAAGCACCCGATGGCGCGATCCACGAAGCGCTCGAGAATCAGCTGCTGGCGCTGATGCGCTCGCCCAACCCGCAGGCCGCATCGCGTCGCATCAGCGATCTTTGCGCCGGTCTGGGTGCGGGTGCGGCCGATGGCGAGGTCGCGACCTTGTGGAAACTCGCCTCGGCCGTGTTCGAGGCCCAGGCAGAAGGCCTGCTGCCACCGGATCTGTTCACCAAGCGCGTCGCCTCCCGGCTGCTGGCGCAGTACCGCATCCTCGAGCGGGGCGAATCCGACGTCTCGGAGCGCCTCGCCCGCGACCTGCTGTTCTTCTGCGCGCAAAGCGCCCCGGCCGCCGAGCGAGCGCCTCGACTGGCGGCCGCGCGCCAGGCCTATGGCCTGCCCGACGAAGTCCCCGTCGACTACGCGCTCAGCGTGCTCGGCCGCTTCGATCCCGCGCTGATCCTCCATGCGCGCAAGCGCGTCGCCTCGGCGAAGGAGGCCTGGTCGGCGGTGGCCGGCGGCGAGATGCACCGGCTCGCCGGCCTGACGGAGCAGTTCTCCCTCGTTGGCGACTCCCTGCGCAAGCTCTTTCCGCTCGGCGAGACCTTCGCCGCCGAACTCCAGCAGGCGGTCGCGCAGACGCAGCAGGCGAACGCCGCGCCGCCGGCGCAACTGGCGATGGAGGTCGCGACCAGCCTGCTCTACATCGAAGCGGCACTCGAGGACGCGGATTTCGACGATCCGGCCCATGCCGATCGCGTGCGCCGCCTTGCCGAACGGCTCGCGGGGGTGCGTCGGCGACAGGCGCCCGACCCCCTCGAGGGTTGGATGGAGGAGCTTTACCGTCGGGTCTCCGATCGCCAGACGATGGGCAGCGTCGTGCAGGAATTGCGCGCTTCGCTGTCCGAGGCCGAGAAGTCGATCGACCAGTTCTTCCGCAACCCGGCCGACCCGGGCGTGCTGATGGCGGTCCCGCAGCAGCTTTCGGCGATGCGCGGCGTGTTGTCGGTGCTCGGCATGGAACACGCGTCCACCGCGCTGCTGCGCATGCGCGACGAGGTCGACGGCCTGGCCTCGACCGAAGTGGATCCGGCGCGAGTGGTCCAGGCCGGCGTCTTCGATCGCCTCGCCGGCAACCTCAGCGCCCTCGGTTTCCTGATCGACATGCTCAGCGTCCAGCCGCAGATGGCCAAGTCGCTGTTCGTCTACGACGCCGCGGCCGGCACGCTGAGCCCGGTGATGGGACGTGCCGACGACAGCGAGCACATTTCGTTCGGCCCGCCGGTGCTGGCGCCTGCCATCGAGCCGCGGCTGATCGAGCAGGCGCAGATGCTGGCGTTCAGCTCGGTGCGCGACGACGTCCCGCTGGACGACGTGACGCGCGAGCTCGAACGCCTCTCGCACGAGGCCCAGGCCGCCGACCAGCCGGTCCTGGCGGCCGCGGTGCTGAGAGCCCAGGAAGCGATCGAACGCGCCGAGGACGCCGCCGACCTCGCCAGTGCGCGTGGCGAGCTTTCCGAGGCCCTCGTCGACTTCGTCGCCACCGCTTCGGAAGCGGAAACCCTCGAGCCGGCACCGGCCGTCGCCCCGCGTCAGACCTTGATGCCGACGGTCGAGATGGACGACTTCCAGGAAGACGACGAAATGCGCGGGGTCTTCCTCGAGGAAGCCCGCGAAGTCGTCGCCGATGCCCGCCGGGCTTGCGCCGAACTGGCGCGCGCCCCGGCCGACATCGCCCTGCTGACGACGCTGCGGCGCGCCTTCCACACGCTCAAGGGCAGCTCGCGGATGGTCGGGCTGACCGACTTCGGCGATGCCGCCTGGACCTGCGAGCAGCTCTACAACACGCACCTCGCCGATCAGCGCGCGGCCGAACGGGCTCTCGTCGACTTCACGTCATGGGCGCTCGAATACCTCGGCGCCTGGAGCGAGGAGATCGCTGCTCACCAGCCTTCCAGCCACGATGCGGTGACGGTGACGGCCCGGGCCGAGGCGTTGGCGCACCTGCTGCAAGGCGGCGAGGCCTCCGATATCGCCCTGCCGATCGGATTTCCGGCAGACCTGCCGGGTCCCGCCGACCTCGATCTTGCTACGCCGACGCTTGCGCGGGCGACTTTCGCCGACACGCGCACCGAGTCGCCGGTCGAGTCGCTTGAAGAGGTGTCGCCCGGATCCGCCGAGGCGCCGCAGGCGGTGGCGTTCGAACTCGACCTCTCGGCTCTGGATGCGCCGTCGGCGCTTCCGACCCCCGCTTACTCGCCGGCCCAGACCCATCTCGATCCGAACGTCCAGGCGTTCTTCGATCCCTTCGATGCTGGCAGCACGGCAGCGTCCGACTCCGCACGCGGGGTCGATGTCGACGTCGGTATCGATGCGGAGGAGCCGGTATCGGGGCCCGTCGATCTCGACCTCGGCGACGAGCCCGCGGCCGCGCCCTTCATCCGCAGCCTCGAGCCGAGCGCCGACGCGGTCTTCCCGGCGATCGACATGGCGCCGGCCCCCGCGTTGCCGCCCATCGAGCTCGACCTGGCCGACGGCGATGCGCCGACCTTTCCGGCTGCCGATTTCGACGTGGCCGCGGCCGGCGCCGAAACGGCCGTCCCACGGGTGTCCGATGTCGCCACGTTCGCCGAACGCGAGGCGATCGATCTCGCCCTGTCGGTGCCAACCGACAACGCAGGCTCGGCGGATCCATCGCGGGGTGCCGATGCCGATGCCGATGCCGGTGTCGACGCCAACTCTGGCGACAACGCCGGGGACGACGAAACGGTCAAGATCGTCGGCCCGCTGCGCATCAGCATTCCGCTCTTCAACATCTATCTCAACGAAGCCGACGAGCTCTCGCGCCGCCTGGCCACCGAGATCGCCGAGTGGACGATGGAACTGCATCGCCCGATCGGCGAGACGCCGATCTCGCTCGCGCATTCATTGGCCGGGAGCTCGGCGACGGTCGGCTTCGCCGATCTCTCCCATCTGGCACGCGTGCTCGAGCACGCAGAGATGCGCTCGCAGGCGATCGGCCAGGGCACACGCGAGGAGGCGGCGCTCTTCGTCGAGGCCACCGAGGAGATCCGGCGCCTGCTGCACCAGTTCGCGGCCGGCTTCCTGAAGGAACCTTCGGCCGATCTGCTGCGGCGCCTGGCCGATCACGAGGTCGCATCGGCCCGACGTCTCGAAGCGGCCACGGCCGCCGACGAACTCGCCCCCGATGGAGGGCCCGACAGCGCCAGTCCCGCCGAAGAGTCCTCCCTGGACACGCTGCTGGCGTTGCACGATGCCCCGGCCTCGAGTGAGCCGGCGAACGATCCCGACAGCATCGAGACCGCGCCGGCGCTGTTGGACGCCGTCGAGGTTGCGGATGCCGCACCGGTTCGACCCCCGGATTTTCAGGCGGCCGCCCCGCTCGACCCCCCGGCAGCCCCAGCCGAGGAGGCGGACGAGGCGGCCCTCGTTGAAACCTTCGAGCCCGCATCCGACCTGGCCATCGGCGCGATGCCGGGAGGGGATGCCGACTCGCCGCATTCGACATTCGGTGCGCTGCCCGGACGCTTCGACCCGCTCGGCATCGCCGAACTGAAGCCTCTCGCGGCGATGCCGGTCGAGGGCCTCAAGGCCGTCGAGGACCACGGCCGGGCCGACGACATCGACGACGACATCGATGCCGAGGACGCCGTCGATGCCGAGCTGTTTCCGATCTTCGAGGAAGAAGGCCTCGAGCTGATTCCGAAGCTGGCGGCCCAGTTGCGCGACTGGGTTCGCAATCCGCAAGAGTCGACGCACCCGGCGTCGTGCATGCGAACGCTGCACACGCTCAAGGGGGGCGCGCGGCTCGCCGGCGCGATGCGCCTGGGCGAGATGGCGCACCGACTGGAGACGCGGATCGAACAGATCCTCGGTCACTTGCCGGCAGAGCCGGCCGAGCTGGAAGGCCTGCAGGCCCGCTGCGATGCGATGGCGCAGACCCTGGACAGCCTGCGGCCGACCGATGGTGGTGCGATCGGCGAGGGGCACACCGATGCCGCCGTCAGCGGCAGCGCCGAGCTGCAGCGTCGTGCGCCACCCGCTGTCGAAGCATCGACCGACATCGCGCCGTCGCCTGCCGCGACGGTTCGCGACGCGACGACGGCAGCGGCAGCGGTGACGGAGCACTCTGTGCGCCCCGAACCGGTCGCGCCGGTCTCGTCGGCGGCCGCGGCCGCCCGCGCACGAGCCGACGCCGTGGTCCGGCCCGCCGAGCAGGGCGAGCCGGTCGCCGATCAGCCTGACATCGACTGGTCCCGCTTTGCGGCACGCGGCCCGGAGCGCGAGCGGCCGAGCGAACGCGCGAGCTCGGCGTCGCAGGCGGCGGTTCGGGTGCGCGCGCCGTTGCTCGATCGCCTGGTCAATCTCGCGGGTGAGGTCAGCATCACGCGTTCGCGCGTGGAGGCCGGCGTCGGCCAGATCAAGGGTTCGCTCGGCGATCTCACCGAAAACCTCGAGCGGCTGCGCGGGCAGCTGCGCGACATCGAGATCCAGGGCGAGACCCAAATGAGCTCGCGGCTCGAAGCCGCCAAGGCCGCTGCGCAGACCTTCGATCCCCTGGAGTTCGACCGCTTCACCCGGTTCCAGGAGCTGACGCGGATGATGGCCGAGTCGGTCAACGACGTGGCCACCGTCCAGCGCACGCTGCAGCGATCGCTGGAGACCACCGAGGACGAACTCGTCGCCCAGGCGCGGATGACGCGCGACCTCCAGGACGACCTCCTTCGCACCCGCATGGTCGAGTTCGAGGGTCTGTCCGACCGGCTCTACCGCGTGGTGCGGCAGGCGGCGAAGGAAACCGCCAAGCAGGTGCGCCTCGACATCGTCGGCGGCTCGATCGAAATCGACCGCGGCGTCCTCGACCGCATGACGGGCTCGTTCGAGCATCTGCTGCGCAACTGCGTGGCCCATGGCATTGAGCCCCCCGTGGAGCGCGAACGCGCCGGCAAGGAAGCGGCCGGTTCGATCGTGGTTTCGCTCACGCACGAAGGCAACGAAGTCGGCATCGAATTCCGCGACGACGGCGCCGGCCTCGACCTGGAGCGCATCCGCGCCAAGGGGGTCGAGGCGGGGCTGCTCGACATGGCGGCCGAGCCCAGCGCGACGGATCTCGCCAACCTGATCTTCGCGCCCGGCTTCACGACCGCGTCGGTCGTGACCGAGATCTCCGGCCGCGGCGTCGGCATGGACGTGGTGCGATCCGAGGTGGTCGCGATGGGTGGCCGCATCGAAACCGCCACCGAGTCCAGCAAGGGCACGTCGTTCCGGCTGATCCTGCCGCTCACCACCGCGGTCACGCAGGTCGTGATGCTGCGCTGCGGCGACACCACCGTGGCCGTGCCGTCGACGCTGGTCGAGACAGTGCGTCGGGCAACTTCCGAAGAGATCGACGACGCCTATGCCAGCGGGACCTACGTCTTCGGCGACAAGTCGCTGCAGTTCTTCTGGTTCGGCGCGTTGTTGCAGATCAGCGCTCGCCCCGGTGATGCGGGTGGCCGCAGCCGCAGTGTCGTCGTCGTCCGCAGCGCCCAGCAGCGCATCGCGGTGCACGTCGACGAAGTCGTCAGCAACCAGGAAGTCGTGGTCAAGAACCTCGGCCCGCAGCTGTCCCGGCTGCCTGGCCTTGCCGGCATGACGCTGCTCGCGTCCGGCGCCGTCGCGCTGATCTACAACCCGGTGGCGCTGGCCACGCTCTACGGCGAGGGCGCGCGCGCGGTCACGAACGCGGCGATGCGGCCGACGGCCTACGCGCCGCTCCAGCCCGAATCGCCCGAGACCGAGGCACCGCTCGATCCCCTGGTGCTGGTCGTCGACGACTCGCTCACCGTTCGCCGCGTGACACAGCGCCTGCTGCTGCGCGAAGGCTATCGCGTGGTCCTGGCCAAGGACGGGCTGGACGCGCTCGAACGTCTTGCCGAGGAGTTGCCGCGGATCGTCCTCTCCGACATCGAGATGCCACGCATGGACGGGTTCGACCTCGTTCGCAACATCCGCGCCGACGCCCGACTGCGCGACCTGCCGGTCATCATGATCACGTCGCGGATCGCGCAGAAGCATCGAGACCACGCTCTGGAGCTCGGCGTCGACCACTACCTCGGCAAGCCCTACTCCGAAGAGGATCTGCTGGCCCTCGTCGGACGCTACACGGCCAAGCGCTCGCGCGCGTGAGCGGCGCTCAGGGCGCCTTCGCCGGGCCCTTGACGACCGCGTAGCGCTGCAGCGTGCGTTCGCGCGCTTCGGCGTGGTCGACCAGAGGCGC
>JBBQCD010000098.1:0-10726 GCA_038318385.1 Burkholderiales bacterium
ACCGTCTCCTTGAAGCGCAACGCCACGAAGGCGAGCGCGCCGGCGCCGAACACCGCCAGCGCGAGCAGCACCGCGTGCCAATTCGTGTACTCGATCAGCAGCCCGCCGGTGAGTGGCGCCAGCGCGGCGATGACGCCGAGCCCGCCGAGGGCGCGCGACATCACGCGCGCGCCCTCGCCGGGATCGAACAGGTCGCGCACGATCGAGCGGCCGCTGGTCACGGCGGCGGCCATCGCGACGCCCTGCAGGGCGCGCCAGCCGATCAGGACTTCGATGCTGGAAGCCGCCGCGCCGAGCAGGCTGGCGACGGTGTAAAGCGCCAGGCCGGCCAGCAATACCGGTCGCCGGCCGTAGCGGTCGGCCAGCGGGCCGCAGACCAGTTGCGACAGGCCGAAGCAGATCATCAGCGCGGAAAGCGTCAGCTGGGCCGCGCCGATGCTCGCACCGAACTCGCGCTGAACGGTCGGCAGTGCCGGCAGGTAGAGATCCGTGGTGATCGGCTGGAGGCCGAGCAGCAAGGTCAGCAGGACGACGACGGTGACGGGGGACATGTGCCGAGGCGCGGCGGACGGTACGGCCATGGGCCGAGGTTAGCAGGGCGCTCTCGCAGGCGTAGGAGGTTGCCCACAGTGGGGCGCGGCCTGCTGCCGGCGCGCGTCGGGTGGATGTCCGCGCGCGCCGCGCGTCGCGTCGGCCCATGCTGCGCTATCCAGACGCGACGCTGTCAGTCGCGGCGGTCGGCGCGCTTGCGCGTCCGCTTTCAGCCTCCGGAGTCTCCCATGAACCTTTCCCTCAGCATCGGCCCGTTGTTCTCGCTGATCGCCGGCATCCTCATCCTGATCGTGCCGCGACTCTTGAACTACATCGTCGCCATCTACCTGATCGTGATGGGACTGCTGGGCCTGTTCGGACACGGCGGCATGCGGCTCTGAGGGCCTTCAGGCCTGGGCGAAGGCCTCGTCCGCGCGCAGGTAGCGCCACTGGCCCGGCGGCAAGTCGCCGAGCATCACCGCACCGATGCGCACCCGCTTCAGGCCGAGCACCTGCAGGCCGACGGCTTCGCACATGCGCCGGATCTGGCGCTTCTTGCCCTGGCGCAGCACGAAGCGGAGCTGGTCGCTGTTGACCCATTCCACCCGGGCCGGACGGAGCGCTTCGCCGTCGAGTTCGAGGCCGTGTCCGAGCAGGGCGAGCGCATCGTCGCCGAGCGTCGCGCCTTCGGCCATCGCGACACGAACCAGGTACTCCTTCTCGACCTCGCTGTCCTCGCCGATCAGCTGGCGGGCGACGCGGCCGTCCTGCGTCAGGACCAGGAGCCCGACCGAGTCGATGTCCAGGCGTCCGGCCGGTGCCAGGCCGCGCATGTGTTCTCGCACGAACTGGATTCCGGAACTGTCTTCGCGCCACTGGTTCTGCGGGGTCACCAGCACGCTCGCCGGCTCGTAGCCATCCTCGGCCTGGCCGCTGACGTAGCCGACCGGCTTGTTCACCAGGACAGTCACACGCAAGGCCTGCTGGTTGCGCGCCTTGGCATCGACCGTGATGTGCTGTGCGGGCAGGACGCGCGAGCCGAGCTCGCTGACGATGCGGCCGTCGACCCGCACCCAACCGCGCGCGATCCACTCGTCGGCCTCGCGCCGGGACGCAAGGCCGAGCTGGCTCATGCGCTTGGAAAGGCGCAGGCTGCCGTCGCCATCCTGCGGCGGCGGAGCCAGCGGTTCGCGCCGGACCGTCGCGCGCGCGGACTGCGTCGCCTGTTCGCTGTCCGCGCGTGCCGGGCGTGGGCCACCGGGCTTGGGGTCGGAGCGCCGCGCCACCGCCGCGCGCGGTCGATCGCCTTCTCCCCCAGGCGATCGATCGGAGCCGGGGTTGGCGCGCTGTCGGTCCGGAGCCGCCGCGCCGCTTCGATTGACGGCCGGCGGTCGGGACCTGTCCGCTGGCGAGGCGCGCGGTGGTCGGTCTGCAGCGTTGGTACGGGCGCGTTCGCTCGGTGCGGCGCCGGAACGGTCGGGCGGCGAGTGCCGCGGACGATCGCCTGGCGCGGAACGCGATCGGTCGGGCGGTGCGGAACGGGGACGGTCGGTTCGGGCCGCGGTCGACCGCTCCGGGCGCGCGGGAGCTTCCTGGTCCTCGCGGCGCTTCGCATCGCGCTCGGCGCGGTAGGCCTGGGCTTGCGACAGCGTCGGGCGCGACTTGCCGCCGCTGCCGCGCACCGGGGCGCGCGGGGCGGCCGCCGCGGCTCGCTCCGCGAGAGACTTGTTCAGCTTGAGGGTGGCCATCGCCTACCTTACTCCACGGTGGCGATCGGCGCGGGGCGGGTGCCCAGTCTGAAAAGGTCCTGAAGGGCGCCGCGGTACTGCGCGGCGCCGAGCGAGTTGGTGTTGTAGTGCGAGCCGCCGTCGACCAGCAGCAACCGCTTGGGCGCCGCCGCGCGCTCGTACAGCGCCTGGCCGAGCGCGGGCGGCACCAGGGTGTCGCGGCTGCCGTGGACGACCAGGACGGGCATCTTCACCCGCTCGATCTTTCCCAGCGAATCGAAGCGCTGCGTCAGCAGCGGGGCGAATGGCAGCCAGCCCCATTTCATGCTGCGGGCGACGTCGGCGATCGACGTGAAGGTGCCTTCGACGATGAGGCCGCGCGCCTGCGGCGCTTCCGTCGCCAGCTGGACGGCGATCGCGCCGCCGAGCGAGTGGCCGAAGATGTAGCGCTCGGCGCCGGGCCGCATCCGCGCAAGCCAGTCCCAGGCGGCGCGCGCGTCCTCGTAGACCGCGGCCTCCGAAGGCAGTTCGTCGGTGCTGAGGCCGAAACCGCGGTAGTCCACCGCCAGCACCGAGAAGCCGAGCGCGCCCATCTGGCGGATGCGAAAGGCGCTTCCCTCCACGTTGCGTCGGGCGCCGTGCAGGTACAGCAGCAGCGGCGCCTTCGCGTCCGGGGCGGGGTGCCACACGCCGTGCAGCTGGATCTTCCGGCCGCTCGCCGCCGAGTCGTGTTCGATCCAGACATCCTCCATGCCGGTCACGGTCGGCCCGGGAGAGGTGCCGACCGGGATCGCACGGGCCTGGAAGATCCAGCGGCGCTGCTGGACATCGAGGCTGTCGCAACCGACCAGCGTGCTCCCCAGTGCCAGTGCGAGGACGGCGCCGCACAGCGGGGAGATCGACGAGCGCGAGGGCTGGGCGGGGTGCAACGGCGGATCCGGGGGTGAAAGCATGGGACGGGTGTGCGAACGGAAGGGCGGCGGCGTGGTTCAGCGACCGCGCCAGAAAAGCCCGTCGAGTTCCTTGCGTGTGATCTGTCGCCAGGTCGGCCGGCCGTGGTTGCATTGATCGGCGCGCTCGGTGCGCTCCATGTCGCGCAGCAGCGCATTCATCTCGTCGAGGCGCAGCGTGCGGTTCGCGCGAATCGCACCGTGGCAGGCCATGGTCGAGAGGATCTCGTCGCGGGCGCGCGCGATCGCGCCGCTGGCGCCGTACCGCGACAGGTCGGCAAGCACGCCCCGGGCGAGGGCGACGACGTCGCAGCCGGCGAGTGCGGCAGGCTGCGCGCGCACCGCGAGGGTCGTCGCCGACAGCGGCGCGATGTCAAGGCCGAGCTTTCGGAGCTCCTCGACCTGGGTCTCGGCGGTCGCGATTTCCTGCGCCGTCGCCGCGAAGAGCGCGGGAATCAGCAGGGGCTGCATGTCCGTCTCGCTGCCGGCTCGGGTCGACTTGAGGCGCTCGTAGACGATGCGCTCGTGCGCCGCGTGCATGTCGACGATCACCAGACCTTGCGCGTTCTCGGCCAGGATGAAGGCGCCGGCGAGCTGGGCGATCGCCTGACCCAGTGGCGCATCGGCCCCGGACTGGTCCAAGGCGGCGCGGCGGGCGGCGTCGGCATGCGCATCGCCGTCCCCGGCATCGGGCCACGCGTTCGTGTGCGACGCCGACGGCGGCAGAGTGGGGGCCCAGTGCGCAAGGTTCTCCTCGGCGCGGAGCACCAGGGGCTGCTGCGGCCCGAAGACGCCGCCCGCCGGCGCCGCGGTCCGGGGTGCCGGGGACATGCCCGCACCGGCCGCGAGCGCGTCGTCGCCAGGCCCGACGCCGCTGTCGGTGGCGCGCGGAACCGCGAGCGCCGCCTCGACCGCGCGACGCACCGCCTGATGAATCTCGCGCGAGTCGCGAAAGCGGACCTCTACCTTCGCCGGGTGGACGTTCACGTCGACGCGTTCCGCGGCAATGTCGACGAACAGCAGGTAGGCTGGCTGGCGACCGCCGTGCAGCACGTCTTCGTAGGCCGCGCGCACGCCGTGAGCGATCAGCTTGTCGCGGACGTGGCGGCCGTTGACGTAGACGTACTGGTGGTCGGCGCGAGATCGAGCCGATTCGGGCGTGCCGGCGCGCCCGGACAGGCGCAGCACGCCGAGGTCGAGGGCGACCGGACGGCTGGCAGCGAGGAAATCGCTGCCGAGAACGTCGGCGACGCGCCGCTCCGGCTCGCAGGGACGCCATTGCGCCATCGCCCGGCCGTCGTGCCAGACCTCGAAGCCGACGTCGGGACGCGTCAGCGCGTGGCGGCGGACGGCCTCGAGGCAATGGGCCAGCTCGGTGGACTCGGTCTTGAGAAATTTGCGCCGTGCCGGCGTGTTGAAGAACAGCTCGCGGACCTCGATGCTGGTGCCGACGGCGCGTGGCGCAGGACGCAACTCGCCGGTCCGGGCATCGAGCCGCATTGCGTGGGCCGTTTCGCGCGTGCGGCTGGCCAGGGCGAGGTCGGCGACGGAGGCGATGGCGGCGAGGGCCTCGCCGCGAAACCCCATCGTGACGACGCCCTCCAGATCCTCGAGCGAGGCGATCTTGCTGGTCGCGTGACGTCGCAGGGCCAGCGGCAGTTCCTCGGCGACGATGCCGTGGCCGTCGTCCTCGACGACGATCGAGCGGATGCCGCCGCCGCCGAGGCGCACGACGATCTCGCCGGCGCCGGCGTCGAGGGCGTTGTCGACCAGCTCGCGAACGACAGAAGCAGGGCGCTCGACAACCTCGCCGGCGGCGATCTGGCTGATCAGCTCGCCGGGAAGCTCGCGGATCGCCCGGCGCGCGGCAGGCTGGAGCACGGCGTTCATCGGTCGATTGTAGAAACCTCGACCAAGGCCCTGTAACCCCGCGGCGCGGCCATGCACGCTGCGCACCACGGATCAAGTTTCGCGGGCGCGCGCATCGCAGCCTGGCCCGATGCGGGCCGTATAGTTCGCCCATACCCGCCACCGCCTGTTCGGCGCTCGCCGATCCGATGTCCACGCCCGCCACTGCCCCCCTGCAGACCGAACCCGAGGGCGACGTCTTCCTCCAGGCCGTCGCCGAGCTCGGCGCACGCCAGCTCCTGCGCACGTCGCAGGCGATCTACAACGCCCAGGGTGTCATGCTGCTCGACGGCGGCGCCCGTGTCGACCAGGGCCTGTACGAACGCCTGGTCTCGCACAAGCTGTCGGTTCCGCTGGACGAATGCGTCGAGGCCGACGCCAGCGTCACCGGCGCGGCGCTGCGCGAGGCCGCCGAGGCGGCGATGCAGCGCTGGCCCTTCTTCGCCCAGATGGCACCGTCGACGCGGATCGGCAAGATGCTGCTCGAGGCGGTTTCCGGGATTCCGCTGCCCAAGCCGGTGTCGCTGCACCTGACGGTGATGCGGACCAACCAGGGGGCGCTGTACCAGCACAGCATCCTGATGGCCCTGCTGTGCGCGCATCTCGTGCGCGAAGGTGGCGGCATGCAGCACGACATGGGGCTGGCCGCTGCAGCGGGGCTGCTGCACGACATCGGCATGCTGCACATCGACCAGTCGCCGTTCGATTCGGGCGATCCGCTGAGCGGCGACCAGTTGAAGCCGCTCTATGTCCACCCGCTGACCGCGTCGATGGTGCTTGGGCGCTTCTCCGACTATCCGAAGGAGGTGCTGCGCGCGGTGGTCGAGCACCACGAGCGCCTCGACGGTTCGGGTTACCCGCGCGCGCTGACGGGCGATCAGATGAGCCCGCTCGGGCGGCTGCTGTCGCTCGCCGAAGTCGTGACGGCGATGTTCGACGGCGACCGGCAGTATCCGGAACAGCGCGTCTCGCTGCTGCTGCGGATCAATCCGCGCCGCTACGACCCTGCGCTGGTGCCGTCGATCCACCGCCTGCTGCGGTCGCTGCCGCCCCCCGCGGACGGTGCCGGCGTGCCCGCGGCCGAGTCGGTGGAAATCCTGCGACGCCTCGACGGCCTCCTGACCGACTGGCGTTCCTCGGTGGCGACGATGCTGCCGCGCCTGAACCCGGCCGAGCGTCGCGCGCTGCAGCCGGTCAACGACCAGACCGACACCCTCCAGCGGATGCTCTACGAGGCCGGCATCACGCCGGACCAGCTCGGCATGGTCGCCGACGACGCCGCCAACGACCCGGGACTGCGGGTCGAGCTGTGGACCCTCGCCCAGGAGCTGCAATGGCAGCTGCGCGCCACGGCGAACCAGCTGCAGCGGCGCTGGCGTTCGACCGATGGCAAGGCGACGTATCCGCCGCTGATGGCGATGTGGCTCGACAACGTCAAGGCTCTCGACGCTTCGACCCGCGCCTGAGCCGGCCGGCGCGGCAGCGCCCGCCATAATCGATGCCATGGAATGGCTCGCGCAGATCGTCGACTTCGTCCTCCACGTCGACGTCTACCTCGCGACGTTCGTCGCGCACTACGGGGCCTGGGTCTACGCGCTGCTGTTCCTGATCATCTTCGTCGAGACCGGTCTCGTCGTGATGCCCTTCCTGCCGGGTGATTCGCTGTTGTTCGTGGTCGGCGCGATGTGCGGCGCGGGGCTGATGCATCTCGGCGTGGTCCTGCCGCTGCTGACCGCGGCGGCGATCCTCGGCAACCAGAGCAACTACGCCATCGGCCGGCATTTCGGTCCGCGCGTGTTCCAGTGGGAGGACTCGCGCTTCTTCAACCGCAAGGCCTTCGACCAGACCCACGCCTTCTACGAGAGATACGGTGGCATCACCATCGTCGCCGCGCGCTTCATGCCGTTCCTGCGAACCTTCGCGCCGTTCGTCGCCGGCGTCGCGCAGATGACGCGGCGCAAGTTCACGTTCTACGACATCAGCGGCGGGCTGCTCTGGGTCTGCGGCGTCACGCTCGCCGGCTATGCGTTCGGCAACATTCCGTGGGTCAAGGCAAATCTCGACAAGATCATCTGGGGCGCGATCCTGCTGCCGGGCCTGCTGGTGCTGTTCGGCGCCTGGCGCGCCGGGCGCAAGCGGCGCGTCCGAAGCGCCGGGTCGGAAACGGTCTGAAGGCCGTCGCCCCGACGCCGGGAGCGTTCAGCGCAACGTCGTGCCCGCCGCGGCCAGCTTCACGGTCGCCGCGGCGTGAGGTTCGATCTCGCGATCGACGACGGGGGTTGCGTTGCGCTGCAGTCGAGCCAGGTGGGCACTGCGCTCGGCCTCGGACACGGGCTGGGCGAGCAGGGCGACCTGATGCGCCAAGGTCAGCGTGATGAGGACCGAGGCGACGGCGGCGGCGGTGCGGGCGGTGATCGAGGTCATGGTGGGCTCCTGGGTGCGTCGGCCCGGTGGGCGGGCCGATGGAGCGACTTTCCGCCCGGAGGGACCGAGCTGTCCTCAAGCTTCCTGAAGCGCGCCTGAAAGGGGCCTTAAACGTTCTGAAGGCGCCGCCGCTCGAGCCAGGCGGTCGCCGTGAGCCGGCGCACCTGCCCGTCGTCTCAAGCGGTTGCCAGCCCTCGGCGAAGCTCTGCTGCGCACAGTGCGACCGCGGTGTTGGCTTCGTCGAGCACCCGACCCATCAGGACGAAGCCGTGGATCTGGCGCTCGAAGCAGACGTAGCGAGCCCGGTTGCCGGCCGCGGTCAGCGCTTCGGCGTAGGCCAGACCTTCGTCGCGCAGCGGGTCGTATCCGGCGGTGAGCACCAGTGACGGTGGCAGGCCCGAGAGATCCTCGTGCAGCAAGGGCGATGCGCGCCAGTCGAGGTCGTGCGCTGGATCGGTGATGTAGTGATCGTGGAAGTAGGTGATCGTGTCGCGCGTCAGCATGTAGCCTTCGCCGTTCGTCGTGTGCGACGGAGCGATCCGGCGCATGTCCGTCGCCGGGTAGATCAGCAGCTGGTAGGCGAGCGGCAGGTCGCCGGCATCGCGAGCCGCGAGGGCGACGCCCGCGGCGAGGTTGCCGCCGGCGCTGTCGCCGCCGATGGCGATGCGCGCCGGGTCGAGGTCGAGCCCGGATGCGTTCGTCTTCACCCAGTAGGTGGCGGCCAGGCAGTCGTCGAAGGCAGCGGGAAACCGGTGCTCGGGGCCCATGCGGTAGTCGACGGCGACCACGGCAGCGCCCGATCCGTTTGCAAGCTCGCGGCACAGCGTGTCGTGGGTGTCGAGGTCGCCGATGACCCAACCGCCGCCATGAAAATAGACCAGCACGGGAAGGGCCGTACCCGCCTTCTGACTCGCGATCTGCCGCGGGCGGTAGAGCCGCAACGGGATCGGTCCCAGCGGGCCGCTGGCCTCGAGGTCGCGGACCACGCCCACCGGCGGTGGCTCCGGCTGGGTGACAGCTCGCCGTTCGCGGTAGAACCGGCGCGCGTCGGCGGGGCTCAGCGTGTGCGTCGGCGGAATGCCGCGCTCTTCAATCAGCTTCAGCAGCGCGCTCGCGTCGGGGTGCAGCATCGGGATTCCCGGAAATGGATGAAGCGGCAAGCTTAGCGTGGGCGTTCCAAATGACGCGTCGATTACATCGCATTACGCGCTGTGAAGCGTTGACGCGGTAGCCTCGCCGCTCATGAAATCCCTGCCGCCGATCCGACCCTCTGCGCGCCGTGGCGCCCTCCTGTTCACAGTCGGTTCGAGCGCCGCGCTGATCGCCGCCTGCGGGGGCGGCGGTGGCGATGCCAGCACCGGCACGGCGACGGTCGCTGCCGCCGTTGACACTCCCACGTCGATGCCGGTCGCAACCGTCACCGAAGCCGACGCCGCCGCGCAGCGCCTCCGTCGCCCAGCACCGGCACCGGCACCGGCACCGACACCAGCACCAGCACCAGCACCAGCACCAGCACCAGCACCAGCACCAGCACCAGCACCAGCACCGATCGCAGCCGGGCCCACCTGCGGCCTCGCCGACTTCCAGGCGAGCGCGCTGGCGCGGATCAACCAATGGCGCATGTCGGGCGCGGATTGCCGCAGCGCCGGCCGCTTTGCGCCGACAGAACCGGTGACGTGGAACAGTCCGCTGACGCAGGCGGCGGCCGGCCATTCGCAGGACATGGTGGCGCGCAACTACTTCTCGCACACCAGTGCCGACGGCCGCACGTTGGTCGACCGCGTCACTGCCACCGGCTATTCCTGGTCGAGCCTGGGCGAGAACATCGCCGCGGGCTATCCGAGCGTCAACGCTGTCGTCGATGGCTGGATCGCGAGCGATGGCCACTGCGCGAACCTGATGAATCCGGCGTTCCGTGACATCGGGCTGGCCTGCGTCCCGGGAACGTCGAGCAACACGTACAAGACCTACTGGACGCTGGATCTCGGCAAGCCCCGCTAGGCCGGAAAAACCGAGCATCGGCGCCCGGGGTCACGCGCACCCGCGCGGCGGTGGCTTCAGAGCTGGCGGGTTCGGGCGAGCGGCGGATTGCGCGCGAAGTAGCGCCGGATTCCGGTCGAGAGGGCTTCGACGAGGCGCGCCTGGTACTCGGGGTCGCGCAGCTTGCCTTCTTCCTCGGGGTTCGAGATGAAGGCCGACTCGACCAGGATCGACGGCACGTCGGGCGCCTTCAGCACCGCGAAGCCGGCCTGCTCGACGCTGCCCTTGTGCAGGCGGCCGACCTTGCCGATCTGGCCGAGAACCTCGTCGCCGAGCTTCATGCTGTCCTTGATCTGCGCCGTCGTGCTCATGTCGAGCAGCGCGCGCAGGATCGCCGGATCCTTGGCCTTGATGTTGACGCCGCCGACCAGGTCGGCGGCATTCTCGCGCTCGGCCATCCAGCGTGCGGCCGAACTGCTGGCGCCGCGCTCGCTCAGGGCAAACACCGAGGCACCGCGCGCCTGCGGCGTCATGAACGCGTCGGCGTGGATCGAGACGAAGAGGTCGGCCTGCACCCGCCGCGCCTTGCGCACGCGCTCGTGCAGCGGCACGAAATAGTCGGCGTCGCGCGTCATCATCGCGCGCATGTTCGGCGTGGCGTTGATCTGGTCGCGCAACTGCAACGCGATCTGTAGGACGACGTCTTTCTCGCGCAGGCCGCTCGGGCCGATCGCACCCGGATCCTCGCCGCCGTGCCCCGGATCGAGAGCGACGATGATCAGCCGGTCGATCTTGTCTTGCACCGCAGGCGGCGGCGGCAGCGTCGGTGCGGCGGCGACCGGCGGCGAGCGCGGCCGACCCATGCGCCCGATGAAGTCGCCGAGGGCGTCGCGGACATCCCGCGCCGCCTGCTGCTCGGTGCGTTCACGCTCGAGAATCAGCGCCAGCAGCGGGTCCGGTTCCTCGAGCGGGCGCAAGTCGAAGACGAGGCGGTGCTGATAGGCCGCCACCGGCGCCAGCGTGAAGAGCTGCGGCGCGATCGGCTGCTTCAGGTCGATCACCATTCGCACCACGCGCGGCTGGTTCTGGCCGACGCGCAGGCGCTCGATGTAGGGGTCGTCGGCGCTGATCTTGCCGACGAGTTCGCGCAGCGTGGGGCTGAGCTCGAGGCCGTCGATGTCGATGACCAGCCGCTGCGGGTTGTCG
>JBBQCD010000099.1:0-10701 GCA_038318385.1 Burkholderiales bacterium
AGTTGCGCGGCTCGGTCAAGTTCATCTTCCAGCCGGCCGAGGAACTGCCGCCCGAAGGCGAGGACGGCGGCGCCCGGATGATGATCGACGAAGGCGCGATGGAGGCGCCGAAGGCCGATGCGATCTTCGGCCTGCACGTCACGTCGCGCCTGCCGCTTGGCGTGCTCGGCTACCGGCCGGGGCCGACGATGGCGAGCTCCGACAGCCTGCAGATCACCGTGCACGGCCGCCAGACCCACGGCGCGATGCCGTGGTTCGGTGTCGACCCGATCGTCACCGCTGCCCAGGTCGTGCTCGGCCTGCAGACCGTCGTCAGCCGGCAGGTCGATCTCACGCGCGAGCCCGCCGTCGTGACGATCGGCGCCATCAAGGGCGGCGTGCGCGGCAACATCATCCCCGATTCGGTGGCGATGCAGGGGACGATCCGCACCTTCGACGAGGAGATGCGCGACGACGTCCACGAGCGCGTCACCTACCTCGCCGAGGCGATCGCCCGCGGCTCGCGCGCCGGCTGCACCGTGTGCATCCGCAAGAACTACCCGGTGACGGTGAACCATCCGGCGCTGACGGCGGCGATGGCGCCGACGCTCGCGCGCGTGGCCGGCGCGGACAAGCTGCAGCTGGTGCCGAAGGTCATGGGATCGGAGGATTTCTCGTTCTTCCAGAAGGTCGTTCCCGGGCTCTTCTTCTTCGTCGGCGTCGTGCCCCCCGGCACCGAGACCGCCGCGGCCGCGCCGAACCATTCGCCGCGCTTCCAGGCCGATGAAGGCTGCCTGGTGCTCGGCCTGCGCTCCCTCGCCCACTTGACGTGCGACTTCCTCGAGTCCCACGGCGCCGGCGTCCGCAGCGTGCGACTGGAGGACGTCGTCAGCGCGGGTTGAACGGCGCGACGACGAGCGGGCGGGTCTTGCCGCCCCAGCGGGCGCCGCGGGTCAGCAGGCCCGGCCAGTGCTGCACCAGCAGCATCAGGGCCGCGGCGCTGCCCGGGCGCATCGCCACATGCGAGAACGCCGCCGCCAGCCGCAGCCGCGATGCAAAGCGCGTGCGCCACGCCGCGGCGTAGGCGGTCGCGAGGCGCTGCTGGGTACGGACCGCGGCGGCACGATCGGGGGCATCGAGCAGATGAACACAGGCCAGCGCGGCGCCCTGCAGCGCCATGCTGATGCCCTCGCCGATGATCGGGTGAGCCTCGCCCGCGGCATTGCCGATGCGCAGCAAGCCGTCGTCGTCGCCCAGGCGCACGCCTGGATCGAGCGGCCCGGCAGCGAGCCAGGGTCCCTCGCGCCGAGCTCCGCGCAAGGCTTCGCGCACGCCACCGCAGACCCGCCGCAGCATCGCCTCCACGACATCGCCGGCTCGCTCACCGGGCGCCTGTCCCCTGAGCGCGTCGAGGCGGTCGCGTCGGACGCAGCAGGCGAGCGTCGCCAGGCCGCCATCGGCGATGACCATGCCGCCGTAGCCGCCGTCGAAGGCCAGCACCGGCAGCAGCCCCTCGGCCAGGGCGACGTCGCGGAAATTCGCCTTGAACGCCAGAAGGTCCCCGGCCGACCGGCCGCGTCGACGCGTGGTCCGCTCCGCCGGCAAGGTTTCCCACGACCCGTGCGCGGCGATCACCAGCGGGGTCGTCAGCGTCGCTTCGGCGCCGGCGCCGATCGGACGCACCCTGCAGTGCCAGTCGCCGGCGGCGCCGTCGAGCGCCAGCACCGCGCAAGGCTGGAAGATCGCGGCGCCGACGTCCCGGGCGCGCTCCAGCAACAGCGTGTCGAGCGTTTCCCGGCCGAGCGCGCGGCCCCAGCGTCGGCTGCCCTCGGCGTCCGGCAGCTCGGCAATGGCCTCGTCCTCGCCGCGCCACAGCGCGACGCGACGCAGCTGCGGTCCGGCCGCGGCGGCGAACGCAGGGCCGATGCCGAGATCGTCGATGAGCTCGAGATTGCTGGCGGCGATGCATTCACCGCAGACCTTGCGGCGCGGGAACGTGTGCTTTTCGACCAGCGCCACCGACCAGCCGGCACGCGCCAGGCGGATCGCCGCGCTCGACCCCGCCGGGCCGGCGCCGACGATGACGGCGTCGAAAGCGCTGCGCATCAAGTCGTGGGCTGCCGCTGCGCCAGCAGACAATGACTGAAGAGCCCTGCGCCATATTCGCGCAGCTGCCAACCCGCCGACCCAGTGAGCCAGAGGGCGCTGAGCTCGCTGCCACGGAAGCCGGCGTGCACGCTCAGCACCGCGTCCTCGCGCGTCACCGAATTGACGCCCAGGGCGCCGATCAGGTGGCTCCCGGCGAGCGCCAGCGGAGCGCGCCGTGGCTCGCAGGCGAAGAAGGCATCGCAGGAGCCGGCGATGCCGGCGAGGAGGCGCTGCAGCGCCGCCGGCTCGAAATGGTGCAGGAAGAGGTTGGCGACGATCAGGTCGTAGCGATCCCGGTTCGGCCGCAGGCCCTGGGCCCAGGCGAAGACATCGGCGACCTCGCCGCGCGCCCGCCAGTCGAGCGCGCCGTAGGCGGCGAGCGTCGTCGGAGCCACCAGGTCCTGGCGATCCAGCAAGGTCAGTTCGACCGGCACCCAGGTCGGGCCGAGACGACCGGCCACGCCAAGCATCAGCGTGCCGTCGCCGCAACCCAGTTCGAGTATGCGGATCGGTCGGCCCGGCGCGCGATGGGGCGCGGCTTCGCGCAGCGCACGCAGGAAGATCGATCGCGTCGCCATCACGCGGTTGACGCGCTGCAGGTCGCGACGCGAGCGCACGGCGCGGGGATCGTCTGCGCGGAGTTCGTCGAGGACCTCGGCCTGGACCCGCCGCGGCAGGAAGCCGGTCGCGGATGCCGTCATCGCCGGTTGCCCGGTCCGGTGCGACGGGCGCGCCTTCTCATTCGACCGCCAGCAGCGCCCCGTGGCAGCTGAAGCCGGCGCCGAAGGACGACAGCCACCACCACCCGCCCGGTGCATCGTCGGCGAGCGCCGCTTCGAGGACGAAGTAGACGAAGGCGCTGGAGAGATTGCCGTATTCGCGCAGCATCGCCGCGCTGTAGCGCAACGCCGCGGGCTCGAGCTCCAGGCGGCGTTCGAGCGCCAGCAGGACATCGCGGCCACCGGCATGCATGATCCACGCGGCGACGTCGCCGCTGTTCAGTCCGGCGCGCCCCAGCACCGTTTCGAGCACGCGCTGCGCATAGTCGGCGGCGAGTTGCGGCACCTCGCGCGTCAGGATGTTGCGCAGCATGCCTTCGCGCTGCTCGAACATCAGCGCCTTGCGCCGTCCCGGCTCGATCAGCGAGGTGCTGTCCTTCCATTCGACGCGCCGCGTGGCCGCGCCGGGCGCTGCCGACAGCACCGCCGCGCCGGCCCCGTCGCCGAACAGGCAGGCGCTGATCAGCACGCCCGGATCGTTGTCGAGGTACATCGCGGCACTGCTGACCTCGACGCAGACCGAGAGCACATGCCGGGCGGCGCCGGCGGCGAGCAGGTTGCGACCGAGCTGCAGGTTCGGCAACGCCGCGGCGCATCCCTGGCCGACCAGGTCGTAGGCCTGGACATCGGCGCGCAGCCCCAGACGCTCGACGACGTGGCCCGAGAGACCCGGGCAGAGGTAGCCGGTGCAGGTGCTGACGACGACGGCATCGATCTCCGCGGCGTCGATCCCCGCCTTGCCGAGAGCGCGCCTCGCGGCATCGGCGGCGAGCGCCGGCGCGTGCGCGAGAAAGCGCCGGTCGAGGGTATCGGGATCGATCGTGAAGACGTCGTCGAGTGCATCGAGCGCGAGGCGCCGCGCCTCGATGCCGTTGTCGCGCTGAAGGACGGTGCGGGCGATCAGGTGCGAGCGCGTGTCGAGACGGGCGAACCAGGCGGAGCGCTGGAACGCGTCGAGGCATTCGGCCTTGGTGTAACGCGTGGGGGGCGTGGCGGTGCCGATGCCGCGGATGTACATGGATGGGAGCCGGTTCAGGGGAAGCGTCGCAGTATCCGGGAATCCGCCGGTCGGCGCGGGCGTGGGGTGTTGCGAGGACCCGGCGCGCCTCAGGCGAGCTGCTTGAGCTGCAGGGCCGCCACCGAATAGCCGCCGGTGGCGCCATCGATGAAGTGAACGTGGTCGCTGCGCGTCGGCAGAGGCGCAATGCAGGTCAGCAGCGCCTCGCTCTCGCGGTGCAGGCCGAAGCGGCAGATGCCGGCGGTGCGGGCCTCCTGCAACAGCCGCTCGATCCGGTCGGAGCGTTCCTGGGTGCAGTCCAACGTCATCCGCAGGCCGTCGTCGTAGCCGCGGAAATCGGCGTTCTCGACGAGCTCGCGCCGGTACTTCGCCGGGTCGAAACCGGCCACCTTGACGCCGGTCCACAGCACCAGCGCGGCGAAGAAGGATTCCAGCGCCAGAAGGGTCCGCCGCATCACCACCGATTCGCCCGGACGCCGCGTGACGATGGCCATCAGGCCGAATCCCGACGGCGGCCAGCGAAACGGCGGGCCTTTCAACGGCAACGGACAGCGCGAGTGCGCGTCGTCGTTCAGCAGCGCGTTGAGGCGCTCGACCAGGCCGATGAATCGCGGATCCTCGAAACCGACCTGCGGCACGATGATGAGCGTCAGGATGACACCGAGCGACGTCGGAATCGGCTCCCAGTTGCACGACAGGCCGGTGAGATCGGGCACCGCCGCCGCGTCCGCGGGGTTCAACGCGAAACGCCCCAGCTTGATCTGGCCTTCGGCCCAGCGCATGCCGCCGCCCGAGAACATCGCATATCGGACGTTGCGCGATGCGGCGTAGCGGGCCACGCAGACATCGAAGCCGGCTTCGCGGATCGCGCCGATCGGCACCATGCCCGTGCGCATCCGCAGATCGAGGTTGGCCTCGACCCACGCTGCGACCGCGGCCAGCGCGGCGCCCGCGGTCGCAGCGTGCTGCTGCGGCAGTGCGAAACTGGCGCCGTCGCCGCCGAATACATACGGAAACTGCCGACCCGACAGCGCATTCGTGACCGCGGCGATCACCGCGGCCCCGGCCATGTTCACGGCCTTGGCGCGCCCGTCGGCCTTGGCCTTGGTCGACTGGACGATGTCGGCGTTGCCGACCAGCCACCTCGCGGGCAGCGGCTGGTAGAGCGAGGGCTGTGCGACCTTGTCGAAAGACTCGAGTACCGTGACGCGTTCGTAGAACGAGTCGCCGTCCGCGCCCGAGGCTTCGCGAGGCTCCACGTCCGGCTCAGTCCGCGGGGCGCTGCGGCGCGCTGCGCAGCGTGTTGCAGACCGCCGCCGTGACCTGCGCGGTGGTCGCCTGGCCGCCGAGATCGCGGGTGTGCAGCGCTGCATCGGCGGTGGCGGCCTCGACCGCGTGCATCACGCGACGTGCGGCCGCGACTTCGCCGAGATGCTCGAGCAGCATCACCAGCGACCAGAAGGTGCCGATCGGATTCGCGATGCCCTGCCCCATGATGTCGAATGCCTATCCGTGGATCGGCTCGAACATCGAGGGGTAGCGGCGCTCCGGGTCGAGATTGGCGGTCGGCGCGACGCCCAGGCTGCCAGCGAGCGCGGCGGCGAGGTCGCTGAGGATGTCGGCGTGCAGGTTGCTTGCGACGAGCGTGTCGAGCGACGCCGGGCGGTTCACCATCCGCGCCGTCGCCGCGTCGACGAGTTCCTTGTCCCAGCGCACGTCGGGAAACTCGCTCGCCACGGCGGCCGCGATCTCGTCCCACATCACCATCGCGTGGCGCTGGGCGTTCGACTTCGTGACGACGGTCAGGAGCTTGCGCGGGCGCGAGCGTGCCAGGCCGAAAGCGAAACGGAGGATGCGCTCGACGCCGGCACGCGTCATGATCGACACGTCCATCGCCGCTTCGATCGGATGGCCCTGGTGCACCCGACCGCCGACGCCGGAGTATTCGCCCTCGGAGTTCTCGCGCACGATGACCCAGTCGAGGTCTTCTCGCCGGCAGTTGCGCAGCGGGCTTTCGATCCCCGGCAGGATGCGCGCCGGACGGACGTTTGCGTACTGGTCGAAGCCCTGGCAGATCTTCAGGCGCAGGCCCCACAGCGTGATGTGATCCGCGATCGCCGGGTCGCCCGCGGAGCCGAACAGGATCGCGTCGTACGCACGCAGCGCGTCCAGGCCGTCGGCGGGCATCATCGAACCGTGCGCCCGATAGTGGTCACCGCCCCAGTCGAAGGCACCGAATTCGAAGGCGAACCCGGAATCGGCGGCGGCCAGTGCCTCGAGCACCTGGCGCCCGGCCGGGATCACCTCCTTGCCGATGCCGTCTCCCGGGACCAGGGCGATGCGATAGGTCTTCACGGGCAGTCGTCGGCGGCGGAGCGGTTCAACCGGCGAGCGTCGCGATCGCGGCCTCGACGCCGCCGCGGCGATGCGGGATGCCCTGCACCTGCAGCGCCGCCTCGACGCCCGCCAGGCAGCCGAGGATCATCGCCTCGTTCATGTCACCCAGATGCCCGATGCGGAACACCCGGCCGCCGAGCGGACCCAGGCCACCGGCTACCGCGACCTGGAAGCGCTCGCGCGCCACGGTGCGCAGCGCCTCGGGGTCGATTCCGGCGCCGGTCTCGATCGCCGTCACCGAAACCGAGCGCGCCGCCTGCGCCTTCGTGAACAGCGCGAGTGCGCCGGCCTCGGCCCAGCGCTCCACCGCCGCGTGGACACAGCGTGCCAGCCGGGCATGGCGGGCGTACACGTTTCCCAGCCCTTCGGTGGCGATGAGGCCGAGCGCCGCTTGCAGCCCCGCCATGTGCGCCAACGGCGGCGTGCCGCAGAACTTGCGATAGGAGTGCTCGCTGATGCGACGCTGCCAGTCCCAGTAGTAGCGCGGTGTCGGATTGCCTGCCGCGACATCCAGGGCGCGGCGATCGGCGGCGACGAACGCCAAGCCGGGCGGCAGCATCAGGCCCTTCTGCGCGGCACCGATCGCGACGTTCGCGCCGAGCGCATCCATGGCGAACGGCGCGGCGCCGAGCGAGGCGACTACATCGACCACCAGCAGGGCCGGGTGGCCGGCGGCGTCGATGGCGCGGCGCAAGGCCTCGAGATCGGAGGTGGTGCCGCTGGCGGTATCGGTGTGGACCACGAAGACCGCGGTGATCTCGTGAGCGCGGTCGTCACGCAGCGCCGCCTCGACTGCTTCGGGCTCGATCGCCTGCCCTTCCACGAAGGGGGTCCGACGGGCGCGGCCCCCGAAGGCCTCGACCTGCTCGGCCCAGCCATCCGAAAAATGACCGGTGCCCGGCACGAGGATCGCTGCGCCCGGCGCGACGAGATTGGCGATGACGGCCTCCCAGCCACCGTGCCCGTTCGCGGCATAGAAGAAGACCTCCGATCGATCGGTCCCGAGCAGGTCCTTCATGCCCGACTCGCAGGCCGCGACCAATTGGGCGACGCGGGGATCGGCGAGGTCCGTCGGCTGACGCGCCATCGCGCTGATCACTTCATCGGGGACACGGGTCGGGCCCGGCGAGTGCAGAAGGCGCACGCCCGGAATGCGAAAAGTCGGCTTCATGGGGCGGACATCTTAGCCTTCGTCCCTGGCCAAGGCGCCGTTGGATGCCTCGCGCGAACCCGTCGGCATCGCCGAGGCTCGGACAAGTGCCAGCTCGCGGGTGAAGACGGAGGTGAGGATGAAGCCTAGGACTTGCGCAGGCGCGGGATCGGTCCGGAGGCGCGCAGGTCGTCGAGCGCGGCCTGGGCGTCGGCCAGTGCCCGATTCCGCAGGCGGACCGCGCAGCGGGAACCCAGGAGGGCCTCGCCGGATTCGCGACGGAGGCGGGCGAGCTCGTGGAAGAATGAATGGCTGCCGGAAGAATCCATGACCCGACAGTAGTGCGGTCGCCGCGCGGTCTGCGTCGGCGACCGCGACAATGACGCGTAGGACGAGCGACCTGCCTCAGCGGTTGAACAGCTCGTCGAACAGTTCGCCCGGGATCGATTCGCTCTGGTCCGTGACCTCCAGGCCAATGAGCAGGTCGTGCGACGAGGCGCGCCAGTTGGCGACGGGCGCCGTGTCGATCAGCATCGGCGCGGCCTCACCGACCTTGCCGACGCCCTGCGAGGAAGCAGCCTTGGGGCCCAGATCCACGATCTCGCCGAGCGGTGCTTCGCTCGTGATTCGCCATACCTTTCTCACCCCTATCATGGCCTTGCGTCGGTCCATCGTCTTGCGAACTCCCAGCACTGGAACTTCATAAAATAGTTCACCGTGTCCCGAAGGCAAGTCGATTCCCAGCGGGTGTGTAAAGAGGCGTGACACCCGCGTCGCGCCGGCGGCAGTCGCGCTCAGGCAAGATCGCGCCATGGCCACTCTCGACGACATCGATCCTCCCGCAGCGTCTGGCCCTTCGCCCACCTGGGTCGAAGACCTGCTGCTGCGAATGCGGCGGCACTTCCTGGTCAAGCTGCTCGGCACGACGCTGTTCATTGCCGTCTTCTTCGTCGGCTACCTGCATGTGCTGCATCACCCCGCCTATGCGGTGACGACGATGCCGCTGACGGCGCTCGACGCCTGGATCGGCTTTCAGCCGCAGGCCCTCTATGCGTACCTGACGCTGTGGTTGTACGTCGGCGTGGGGCCGGGGCTGCAGCTCGACTTTGCCGAATTGCTGGAATACGCGTTCTGGTTGAGCGCGCTGTGCCTGGTCGGGCTCGGCATCTTCTACTTCTGGCCGACCCAGGTTCCTCCGCCCGGATTCGACGCCGCGGTCTATCCGGGCTTTGCGATGCTGCAGGGCGTCGATGCCGCGGGAAACGCCTGTCCGTCGCTGCATGTCGCGGTGGCGACGTTCACCGTGATCCGCCTGCGCGCGGTGCTGCGCCAGATCGGCACGCCGGCGCTCCTGCAAGCGATCAACGCCGTCTGGTTCATCGCCATTGCCTGGTCGACACTCGCCACCAAGCAGCACGTCGTGCTCGACGTGGCCGCCGGCGCCCTGCTCGGCACCGGCTTCGCGCTGCTGTCGCTGCGTTGGCGCGCGCCCGAAGCGTCCGCGGGGGTGGCCCTGCCGGCGCGCTGAGCGTGGCGCCCCGCAGCAGGGGCGCCTGTTGCGCGCCGTCAGTGACCGACGATCGCGTTGCGCATGCGCTCCAGCAGGACCAGCAACTCGCCCTGCTCGCGCGCCGGAACCTTGAACTTGTCGAGGGACATGACCAGGTCCTGAACGAGCGCATTGAACTCTTCGTCGCGGATGTACATGCCCTCGTGAGCGTCGGCCATGTTGCGCCCGCGATAGACGCACGGGCCTCCGGTGCGCGCGCAGACGAACTCCACCAGGCTCCCTTTCAGCCGCGGGACCGCGGCAGCGTCGAAGCGGCGATTGATGCGCGGATCGGCAGCGATGTTGGCCACGCCGTCGTCGACCACCGCGCTGATCGCGCCGAGGCCGCCGAGCCGTTCGTAGAGCGACGAGGCTGGAGGAGGCGGTGTCGTCGCGGCGCAGCCGCCCAGCGCCATCATCGCCGCGAATGCCGCAACCGCAAGAGGTGACACTTCCATGCTGACGCTCCCGATTCCGCTCAGTCCGCGCGCCCATCGTCGGCGCGCCGCGGCACGAGGATATGACGAACCTCGATGTCGCGGAAGGCGCCGGGTCAGGTTCGGCCTGCTCGCAGCAGCGGACGCAAGGCGACGACACCGAGCAGGGGCCCGACGGCGATCCAGGGCAGCACCGACGTCAGCGGCCAGTGCTCGGCGAGCGCCACGAAGATCTGGATGCTGACGATGGAGATGGCGAACCCGATGCTGTTGGCCAGCGTCAGCACGCTGCCGACCTGCGTCGCCGGTGCGTTGCCGGCGGTCAGCGCCGAGAACTGCGGCGAATCGCCGGCCACCGTGATGCCCCAGAGCAGCAACCAGGCCGCGAACAGCGGTGCCGGCGCGCGCATCAGCAGCGGTGCACCGAGACAGCACAAGCCACTCACTGCGAGCTGGGTGCCTGCGACGGGCGCGCTGCCGAAACGGCGCGCGAGCGCACCGCCGGCAACGCAACCGAGCGCCCCGGCGCCGAGCACCGTGAAGGCGGCCCACGACAGGGCCGCACCGGCCAGTCGCGTGGCGAGGATCGCCGGCACCAGCACCCACATCGTGTAGAGCTCCCACATGTGGCCGAAGTAACCCAGCACCGAGGCGCGTACCCTCGGTTCGGTGGCCGCCACCCAGAGAGCCTTCAACTGCAGCCCGGCGCCGCGGACGGGCGGCTGCGGCGGCTCGGGCACCAGGAAGACGACCAGTAGGCCGGCACCTGCCGAGGCCAGCGCCACGCCATGGAAGACCACCGTCCAGGGCGCGCCGACCGACAAGGCGCGCAATGCGTGCGGCGCAGCACTGCCGAGCACGAGGGCGCCGATCAGCCAGCCGAGCGCCGCACCGAGCCCGCGCGGAAACCACAGGGCCGCGAGTTTCATTCCCACGGGATAGATGCCGGCGAGGCAGAAGCCGGTCGCAGCGCGCCAGAACCACAGCGCAGCAAATGAGTCCGCCGCCAGCATCGCCGCCCAGGTGCACAGCGCCGAAGCCAGCGCCGAAGCCAGGAAGACGCGTCGTGCCGACAGGCGATCGGCCAGCGCCAGCACGGCGAAGACCAGGGCGCCGGCGATGAATCCGAGTTGCACCGCCGACGTCAGCGTGGCCACCGCGGCCGGCGGCCAGCCGAAGCTGCGTTGCAGATCCGGCATCACGGCGTTGACGGCGAACCAGGGCGACGTGCCCGCGAGTTGGGC
>JBBQCD010000100.1:0-10556 GCA_038318385.1 Burkholderiales bacterium
CTGAACCGCGCGCCGACGCTGCACCGCCTGGGCATCCAGGCGTTCGAGCCGGTGCTGATCGAAGGCAAGGCGATCCAGCTGCATCCGCTCGTCTGCGCGGCGTTCAACGCCGACTTCGACGGCGACCAGATGGCCGTCCACGTGCCGCTGTCGATCGAGGCGCAGATGGAAGCCCGCGTGCTGATGCTGGCGTCCAACAACGTGCTGTTCCCGGCCAACGGCGAGCCCTCGATCGTGCCGTCGCAGGACGTGGTGCTGGGCCTTTACTACGCCACCCGTGACCGCATCAACGCCAAGGGCGAGGGCCTGATCTTCTCGAACGTCGCCGAGGTGCAGCGTGCACTCGACAACGACGCCGTCGAGATCACGTCGAAGATCGCGGTGCGCCTGACCGAGTACACCAAGGACAAGGAAACCGGCGAGTTCACGCCACAGACGACGCTGGTCGATACCACGGTCGGCCGGGCGCTGCTCTCCGAGATCCTGCCGAAGGGTCTGGCGTTCTCGAACATCAACAAGGCGCTGAAGAAGAAGGAGATCTCGCGCCTCATCAACACCTCGTTCCGCAAGTGCGGTCTGAAGGAAACGGTGATCTTCGCCGACCGGCTGCTGCAGGCGGGCTTCCGCCTGGCCACGCGCGCCGGCATCTCCATCTGCATCGACGACATGCTGGTTCCCAAGGAGAAGCCGGGCCTGATCGAACGTGCCGAGAAGGAGGTCAAGGAGATCGAGCAGCAGTACGTCTCGGGTCTCGTGACCGCCGGCGAGCGCTACAACAAGGTCGTCGACATCTGGGGCAAGACCGGTGACGAGGTCGGCAAGGTCATGATGGGCCAGCTGTCCAAGCAGAAGACCACCGACCGCCACGGCAAGCAGGTCGACCAGGAGTCGTTCAATTCCATCTACATGATGGCCGACTCGGGTGCGCGCGGTTCCGCCGCGCAGATCCGCCAGCTCGCCGGCATGCGCGGCCTGATGGCCAAGCCGGACGGCTCGATCATCGAGACGCCGATCACGGCGAACTTCCGCGAGGGCCTCAACGTCCTGCAGTACTTCATCTCCACCCACGGTGCCCGCAAGGGCCTCGCGGACACGGCGCTGAAGACGGCCAATTCGGGCTACCTGACGCGTCGCCTGGTCGACGTGACCCAGGATCTGGTCGTCATCGAGGACGACTGCGGCACGCACAACGGCATGAACATGCGCGCGCTGGTCGAAGGCGGCGAGGTCATCGAGAGCCTGCGTGACCGGGTCCTCGGCCGCGTCACCGCCATCGAGGTCCAGCACCCCGAGACCCAGGAGACGCTGCTCGACTCCGGCGAGATGCTCGACGAGGACACCCTCGACATGCTCGAGGGCGCCGCGGTCGACGAGGTCAAGGTCCGCACCGCGCTGACCTGCGCCACGCGCTTCGGCATCTGCGCCAAGTGCTATGGCCGCGACCTCGGTCGCGGCGGCCTGGTCAACATGGGCGAGGCGATCGGTGTGATCGCGGCCCAGTCGATCGGCGAGCCCGGCACCCAGCTGACGATGCGGACTTTCCACATCGGCGGCGCGGCGTCGCGCGCGGCGGTCGCGTCGAGTGTTGATGCCAAGTCGGACGGCATGGTCGGGTTCAACCCGACGATGCGCTACGTGACCAACGGCAAGGGGGAACTGGTGGTGATCTCGCGATCCGGCGAGATCGTCATTTCCGACCAGCACAACCGCGAGCGCGAGCGCCACAAGGTGCCGTACGGAGCCCTCCTGGGCATCCGTTCCGACCAGGCCGTGAAGGCCGGCACCGTGCTGGCGACCTGGGACCCGCTGACGCGTCCGATCATCACCGAGTTCGCCGGCAAGGCGAAGTTCGAGAATGTCGAGGAAGGCGTCACCGTGGCCAAGCAGCTCGACGAGGTCACGGGCCTGTCGACGCTGGTCGTGATCGACCCGAAGCGGCGCGGCGCGACCAAGGTCGTGCGACCGCAGGTCAAGCTGCTCGATGCGGCCGGCAACGAGGTGAAGATCCCCGGCACCGATCACTCGGTGACGATCGCCTTCCCGGTCGGCTCGCTGGTCCAGATCCGCGACGGTCAGGACCTGGCTCCAGGCGAGGTGATGGCGCGCATTCCGGTCGAAGGCCAGAAGACGCGCGACATCACCGGCGGTCTGCCGCGGGTCGCCGAGCTGTTCGAGGCGCGCACGCCGAAGGACAAGGGCACGCTCGCCGAGATGACCGGCACGGTCTCGTTCGGCAAGGAGACCAAGGGCAAGGTCCGGTTGCAGATCACCGATCCGGAGGGCAAGGTCTACGAGGAACTGGTGCCGAAGGAGAAGAACATCGTCGTCCACGAGGGCCAAGTCGTCAACAAGGGCGAGTCGATCGTCGACGGTCCGGCGGATCCGCAGGACATCCTGCGGTTGCTGGGCATCGAGGAGCTGGCGCGCTACATCGTCGACGAGGTCCAGGACGTGTACCGTCTGCAGGGCGTGAAGATCAACGACAAGCACATCGAGGTGATCGTTCGCCAGATGCTGCGCCGCGTGCAGATCACGAACCCGGGCGACACGAGCTACATCCTCGGCGAGCAGGTGGAGCGTTCGGAGCTGCTCGACAAGAACGACAAGGCGCTGGCCGAAGGCAAGCTGCCGGCCACGCATGCCGACGTCCTGCTCGGCATCACCAAGGCGTCGCTGTCGACCGACAGCTTCATCTCGGCGGCGTCGTTCCAGGAGACGACCCGGGTCCTCACCGAGGCTGCCATCATGGGCAAGCGCGACGAGCTCCGTGGCCTGAAGGAAAACGTCATCGTCGGCCGCCTGATCCCGGCCGGCACCGGCATGGCCTTCCACGACGCCCGCAAGGCCAAGGAAGCCATGGACGATGCGGAACGGCGCGCCATCGCGGTGCAGGAAGCCGAGGAACTGGCTGCGGTGCAGCTGGCCGCGGTCGATGCCAGCACCGAGAGCAACGCCGAATAGAGCCGGCGAAGCGTGAGATCGAGGGCGGCCTGAGGGCCGCCCTTTTTTTTGCGACCGGCGCGAGGACGGCTCAGGCGCCGCGCCAGTCGTGCACCGCGACGATCGCCAGGCCGCGGGCGGCGGCCCGACGCGCCAGCTTCAGGACAGCGCGGTCGCGGCTGAGCAGCGCCGATGCACCGCACTGGAGGGCCAGGTCGATGAACTTCTGATCGTCGGTGTCGGTGCAGCGCAGGCCGCGCTCCGAAGGCTGGTCCCAGGGGTCGACCTGCACGCACCAGCGCGTCCAGCCGGCGAAAACAGCGGCTGGATCGCCGGCGCGGGCCGAGGCGATTCCGCGCGCCAGGACATGCTCGAGTTCGGCGCGCATCGGCGGGCTGGCGAGCCACTGCGCTCGCCCTGTCGTGATGGCATCCCCGAGCCGTGCGCAGCGCGGATCGGCGAACAGCAGCCAGTCGAGGACGACATTGGTGTCGAGCACCAACCGCGGTGGCGACCCGGCTGAGACCCCCGGCCCGACTGTCATGTCGGAGCCGGCGCTGCCGACTCTGTCGGGAAGGCGCGGAGCGCTGCGTCCAGGGCTTCACAGGCGACGTTCATCTCGGCGGCCCGGGCGCGAGCGGCGAGCTCGACGAGCTCGGCGTGCAGCCCGGCGCTGCGTTCGCCGCGGCCGCAGCGCGCCAGCGCCCGCGCCCGGGCGATGAGCAATGTGCTCGTCGGCAGCGGTTCGGCGGCGGTGTAGCGCTCGAGTCGGTCGGCCCAGGAATCGACGCCGTCCCAGTCGAGCGAGTCGAGCGCCGTCTCGATCGCCATGTCGCGCAGGAAGATGTGGTTGTGGCTGACGCAACCGACGAGTCCGGCTTCGCCCTGCGCCAGCGCGTGGGCGCGGGCCGCCGCGTCGGTCGCGAGCCGCGCTTCGATGCCGCGGAGCCAGGGTCCGATGTGACCCATTCCCTGCGACTGGCTGAGGTCCAGCGCCCTCCGGACGGCCTCGCCCGCCGCGGCACGGTCACCGGCGCGCAGGTCGAGCACGGCACGACAGCCCCAGATCTGCGACTCGAAGCGCTTCGCCCCGAGCGCGCTGGCAAGCGTCAGGGCAGCGTCGAGTTGCACGCGAGCGGGTTCGGCATGGCCGCGCATCATTCCGTCGACCCACCCCATCATCAGGCGAGCGAGCAGCTCGGAGCGCGGCTGCGACGCCTGTACGGCGAGCTCGGCGGCCGCGGTCGCTGCCTCCATCGCGCCCTGCAGGTCGAGAAGATGCAGTCGGGTCCAGCCGACCATCTGCAGGACCGCGACTTCCAGGTGGCCGAATCCATGCTCGCGCGCCAGGTCGACCGCGCGCTCGAACTGTTCGTGAGCCGAACCCATCCGTCCCTCGAGGTAATAGGCGTCGCCCAAGCCGCCGAGCGCGGTCGCCCGTGCCTCCAGCGAGCCGGCCTCGTCCGCGCATGCCAGAGCGAGCCGATGCTCGCGGACGCACTCGTCGGCACGGCCGAGCGGAAAAAGGAGATTGCCGCGCAGGTGGTGCAGGCGGGAGCACTCCAGCGCCAGCCCGGCTTCGCGCGCCAACGGTTCAGCTTCGGCAAGAGCCGCGAGACCATCGTCAATGAGGTCGTTGATCCGCATGGCCGCCGCCAATTCGATCAGGGCGCGGGCGCGATCTGCGCTGCTGTCTGCGCATGCGAGCGCGGCGCGGCAGGCTGCCATGGCGTCGGCGGCGCGTCCAAGCGCGACCAGCAAGCCGGCCCGCTCCATCAGCAGCGCGAATCGGTTAGGACGCTCGGCTGACAGGTCAAGACCTCGGTCGACCAGGGGCAGGGCGTTCCCATATCGCGACTGCGCCGCCAAGGCCCTGCTGGCCGAAAGGTAGGCGCGTGAGGCGCGGGCATCATCGGCGCGGTCGAAATGCTCTGCTGCCAGCACCGGATCGCGTTCGGCGAACCATTCTGCAGCGCGGACGTGCAGATGCCGGCGACGCGAATGCAGCAACGAGGCGTAGGCGCCGTCGCGGATCAGGGCGTGGCAGAAGCGGAAGTCCGTACCCTCCGCGCGAACCAGGAAGTTCTCGGCGAGCGTTCGGCAGTTGCAGGTCGCGTCGTCCAGCAGGTGGCGCAATACCTCCAGCGAGTAACGTTGGCCGAGGATGGACGCCGCCTGCAAGGCAACCTTGTCAGCCGGGGGCAGCCGGTCCATGCGCGAGTGGACCAGTGCTTGTATCGATCCGGGCAGGTCCGGCGATTCCCCCTCGCCCACATCGAGCAGAAGCTGCGCCAGGAACAGGGGGTTACCGGCGGCGCGCTTGACGCAGGGCCCGACCGTCTCTGCCGGGGCGCGAGTCAGCGCGGCGGCAAGGCGCAACGCGTCGACATCGCCGAGCGGGGCAAGGTCCAGGATGAGCAGCGGCGCACCGTGCAAGGCGGTTCGCCAGTCTCCCGCGGTGGGATCGCCGGCGAAGCGTGTCGTCATCACCAGCAGCAGCGGTTCCCGGGAGGCAAGGGAGGCGAGCGCGGCAAGGCGCTCGAGCGTCCAGCTGTCGGCCCAATGGATGTCTTCGACAAGCAGGAGCAACCCAGCCTCTGTCGACGCCTGTCGAGCCAGCTCGAACAAGGCCTGGATCGAGCCCTTCTCCCGCCCTGAGACGCTCATGGCGGCTGCCAGCGCACGCAGCGCGGGTGGCGGCGGCAGGTCGACGAGATCGTGCAGGAACAGCTGGCCCTCCGGTGTCAGGGACCGGCTTGCGGTGATGGCTTCCACGGCCATGCGCCGGGTCGGCTCATCGGCACGATCGGTGAGGTTGATGAGGCTCAGCGCCAGGCTGCGCACCGCGTCGCGCCCCGTCTGCGCGCCGAAATCGAGCACGGTCGAGGCATGGGTGCGAAAGCCCAGACGGCTCGCGGCAGCTCCGAACTCGGAAATCAGACGCGTTTTGCCGATCCCCGGATCGCCGCGGACGATGATGACGCGGCTGCGTCCGCGTTCGGCGCAGGCGTGTGCCATCGCGACGAAGTCGTGCAGTTCCTCGTCCCGCCCGCACAGCGCGACGGCGACGGGGGAACTGCGCTCCGCGCAGATCCGATATGCCACCAGCGGCCGCTCTTTGCCCTTGACAGCAACGGGTTCGCGGGCTTCGGACTCGAAGTGCGCGGATACTTGCCGCCACGTTTCTGCGCCGACCACGACCTCACCGGGCGCGGCCAGGCCCCGCAGCCGAGCCGCGGTGTTCACGGCGTCACCGGTGAGGGCGAAGTCGCCGGCGCGGGCGTCGCTGCGCCGCGCGACCACCAGCCCGGTGGCGATGCCGGTGTGCAGCGCCAGGCCGCAACCGCCCCAATCGGCCACCAGCGCGTCGACCTTGCCATGCAGTTCCCGCGCCGCACGAATGGCGCGCAAGGGATCGTCGCCGTGGGCCAGCGGCAGGCCGAACAGGGCCATGACTTCATCCCCGACGAACTGGTTCACGCTGCCGCCGTGGCCTTCGATCACGTCGATTGCCGCGAGCTTGATTCGGTTCATCAGGGCTTCGACTTCCTCCGGATCCCTGGACTCGGTGAGCGCGGTGTATCCGGCCAGGTCCGAGAACATCACCGTTGCGAGGCGCCGCTCGCCCGCGTCGGACGCCGAAGGTGCGGCCCCCCTCAGTGGCTGCCCACAAGTCGTGCAGAAACGTAATCCCTCGGCCACGGCCACTCCGCAGTGCGGGCATGTCAGGTCCAGGCTCGCGCCGCAGGCGCCGCAGAACCGCGCGCCGGCGGGGTTATCGCCGTTGCATTGGCCACAATGCATAGAGAAGACACCCTCCGAATGAAGTCTGGGCATCATCCGGGCCGTGCGCGGTGCCCGCAAGAGGCAATTGCACGGTGCGGGACGGCGGAAGGGGCGTTGACCTTGCGCGTCGCTTCGTCGTGGGGGGGGCCGCGTCGCTTGCAGCTTTCGCTCGCTGCCAATACAATGGAAGGCTTTTCGGCAGATTCTGCTGCGCTCTTTGTCGGGCGGCCGACGCGCGAGTCACCCCCTGACCTGCGCCCTTCGGCCACGGCCCGCTTCGATGCGCCCCGGTTTCCGTCGGGAGCCGCGCGCACCAACCGGCGCAACACACTGGAAAAACCGCAAATGCCCACCATCAACCAGCTCGTGCGCCATGGCCGCGAGACCGAGATCACGAAGTCCAAGTCGCCGGCGCTGCAGGGCGGCCCGCAGCGCCGAGGCGTCTGCACCCGCGTCTACACGACGACGCCGAAGAAGCCGAACTCGGCACTTCGCAAGGTCGCCAAGGTTCGCCTGACGAATGGCTTCGAAATCATCTCCTACATCGGCGGCGAAGGCCACAACCTGCAGGAGCATAGCGTGGTGCTGGTCCGTGGCGGACGGGTGAAGGACCTGCCGGGTGTGCGTTACCACATCGTGCGGGGTTCGCTCGACCTTCAGGGCGTCAAGGACCGCAAGCAATCGCGCTCGAAGTACGGCGCGAAGCGCCCGAAGAAGGCCTGACCCGGGTCGAACCGAAATTCACCGGGTGCGGCCCTGCCGGACCCGGTATGTCGCGATGGCGCCCCAGGGCGCCGTCGAGTAAGTGGCAGGTACGGGTGACCCTTGTTCGGGTCCGAGTGACCTCCGCGGTGCGGGCCCTGGCCCGGACCAACTGAAACCAAGGAAGTGAAATGCCTCGTCGTCGCGAAGTCCCCAAACGGGACATCCTCCCCGATCCGAAATTCGGCTCGGTCGATCTCTCCAAGTTCATGAACGTGATCATGGAGTCCGGCAAGAAGGCCGTGGCCGAACGCATCATCTACGGTGCGCTCGAGCAGGTCGAGAAGAAGTCCGGCAAGGATCCGCTGGAGATCTTCGTCGTCGCGCTGAACAACATCAAGCCGATGGTGGAAGTGAAGTCGCGCCGCGTCGGCGGTGCGAACTACCAGGTTCCGGTCGAAGTGCGCCCGGTGCGACGGGTCGCCCTGGCCATGCGCTGGCTGAAGGAATCGGCGCGCAAGCGTGGCGAGAAGTCGATGGCGCAGCGCTTGGCCAACGAGTTGCTCGAGGCGGTCGAAGGCCGTGGCGGCGCGATGAAGAAGCGCGACGAGGTGCACCGCATGGCTGAGGCCAACAAGGCGTTCTCGCACTTCCGCTTCTGATTGCGCGGGCTTCGGCCCGCAGCCCTTTCCCTCCGCTCGACGGGTTGACTGCAACTCGCGAGCGGCGTACCCATTTGGAGCATCTCCATGTCCCGCAAGACCCCCATCGAGCGCTACCGGAACATCGGTATCTCGGCCCATATCGACGCCGGCAAGACGACGACGACCGAACGCATCCTTTTCTACACAGGCGTGAACCACAAGATCGGTGAGGTGCACGACGGCGCCGCGACGATGGACTGGATGGAGCAGGAGCAGGAGCGCGGCATCACCATCACCTCGGCAGCGACGACCTGCTTCTGGAAGGGGATGGAGCTCAACTTTCCCGAGCACCGCATCAACATCATCGACACCCCCGGGCACGTCGACTTCACGATCGAGGTCGAGCGTTCGATGCGCGTGCTCGACGGCGCGGTGATGGTGTACGACTCGGTCGGTGGCGTTCAGCCCCAGTCCGAGACGGTCTGGCGTCAGGCCAACAAGTACAAGGTGCCGCGTCTGGCCTTTGTCAACAAGATGGACCGCATCGGCGCCGACTTCTTCCGCGTGCGCCAGATGATGATCGACCGCTTGAAGGCCAATCCGGTCGTGATCGTGATTCCGATCGGCGCCGAAGACAATTTCAAGGGCGTTGTCGACCTCATCAAGATGAAGGCGATCCTCTGGGACGAAGCCTCCCAGGGAATGAAATTCACCTACGAGGCGATCCCCGCAGATCTGCAGGCCGAAGCCGAGAAGTGGCGCGAGCAGATGGTCGAGGCCGCGGCCGAGGCCAACGAGGAACTGATGAACAAGTACCTCGAGACCGGCGAGCTGACGGAGGCCGAGATCAACCATGGCATCCGCACGCGCACCATCGCCGGCGAGATCCACCCGATGCTTTGCGGCAGCGCGTTCAAGAACAAGGGCGTGCAGCGCATGCTCGACGCGGTGATCGACTTCATGCCATCGCCGGTCGACGTGCCGCCGGTCCCGGGCACCGACGAGGACGACAAGCCGGTCGAGCGCCGCGCCGACGATAACGAGAAGTTCTCCGCCCTCGCATTCAAATTGATGACCGACCCTTACGTCGGCCAGCTGACGTTCGTGCGCGTCTATTCGGGCGTGCTGAAGTCGGGCGACTCGGTCTACAACCCGATTCGCGGCAAGAAGGAGCGCATCGGCCGGATCCTGCAGATGCATGCCAACCAGCGCGAAGAGATCAAGGAAATTCTGGCCGGCGACATCGCTGCCTGCGTGGGCTTGAAGGACGTGACCACGGGCGAGACGCTGTGCGATCCGGCTTCCATCATCACGCTCGAGAAAATGATCTTCCCGGAGCCGGTGATCTCGCAGGCCGTGGAGCCCAAGACCAAGGCCGACCAGGAGAAGATGGGCATCGCCCTGGGCCGCCTGGCGCAGGAAGATCCTTCGTTCCGGCTGAAGACCGACGAGGAATCCGGCCAGACCATCATCTCCGGCATGGGCGAACTGCACCTCGAAATCATCGTCGACCGGATGAAGCGCGAGTTCGGCGTCGAAGCCAACGTCGGCAAGCCCCAGGTCGCGTATCGGGAGACCATCCGCAAGCCCGTCTCGGATATCGAGGGCAAGTTCGTGCGCCAGTCGGGCGGCAAGGGCCAGTACGGTCATGTGGTCCTGAAGATCGAGCCGCAGGAGCCGGGCAAGGGTTTCGAATTCGTCGATGCGATCAAGGGCGGCGTCGTGCCGCGCGAGTTCATCCCGGCGGTCAGGAAGGGTGTCGAGGATTCGTTGCCGAATGGCGTTCTCGCGGGCTATCCGGTCGTCGACGTCAAGGTGACGCTCACCTTCGGCTCCTACCACGAGGTCGACTCGAACGAGAACGCCTTCAAGATGGCGGCATCGTTCGGTTTCAAGGACGGCTGCCGCAAGGCCTCGCCGGTGATCCTCGAGCCGATGATGGCGGTCGAGGTCGAGACTCCCGAAGACTATGCGGGCAACGTGATGGGCGATCTGTCGTCGCGGCGCGGCATGGTCCAGGGCATGGAAGACATCTCCGGCGGTGGCGGCAAGATCATCAAGGCCGAGGTGCCGTTGTCGGAGATGTTCGGTTACTCGACCACGCTGCGCTCGATGTCGCAAGGTCGTGCCACCTACACGATGGAATTCAAGCACTACAGCGAGGCGCCGAAAAACGTCGCCGACGCGATCATCACGGCACGGGGCACCAAGTAGCCTTCAGCGGCGAGACCCTTCAAGGAACGGTCTTCGTCGTCGCCTCGTGCGCTGCCAGTGGCGCGCGATCCAGGTGGACGGCGGAAACCTTAAACCCACCACTGGCATCGTTCTTTATCCGGAGTATCTGAAATGGCAAAGAGCAAATTTGAGCGGACCAAGCCGCACGTCAACGTGGGCACGATTGGACACGTCGACCATGGCAAGACGACCTTGACGGCGGCGATCACGACGGTGCTGAGCAAGCTGTTCGGCGGCGAGGCCAAGGCG
>JBBQCD010000101.1:0-9924 GCA_038318385.1 Burkholderiales bacterium
GTCGGGCGTGTCTTCGAACAGCCAGACATAGTCGTTGACCTCTGACAACACGTCGGCCGACATGTCACCCACCGCACCGCTCGCCGCCAGCAGGAAGATCGGCAGCCGTGCCGCCCGGGCGCGAACCTCGGCAATGACACCACGCGCTGCCTTGTGGCCCTTCGAGCCGGCGAGATCCCAGTCGATCAGCACGGCCTGGAGCAGCGAATGCATGGCGATCTGCGCCTGCGCTTCGCCGGGCGACGCGGCATCGAGGACGTCGATGTCGCGGTCGCGCAGCGCACCGACCAGGGCTGACGTGGCGCGGCCGCTGGCGGTCGCGTTGTCGAGGCCGTTGTGGACGACGAGGACCCGGCGCCGGTACAGGATGCCGGGCACGGCCTGGGTGACGGGATCGGCGGTGGTCACTTCGGCTCCTGTACGACGTAGGTGTGGAACATGACGCGGCCGTCCACGTTGTCGGCGTACACGCCCTGCACCTCGAACTCGAAGCCCGGGAAGCGGTTGAAGGCTTCTTCGAAGACGAGGAAATAGTCGAGCATCGGCTGGGCGCGGTCGTCGTAGCGCTCGCCGGGCACGATAATGCCGATGCCCGGCGGATAGATCAGCGCGAGCGTCGCCGAGACGCGGCCCTTGCATTCGGCCAGCGGAAGGTAGTCGACGCGGTTGCCGACGAAGGCCTCGGTGGCCTCCTGTACCGTCATCGCCTGCTCGGGAAAGTGCTCGGCGCGAAAGCACAGGCGCTGCAGCGACGCGATGTCGTGCTCCTTGTAGAACTGGTGCATCTCATCGCAGAGCTGCCGCAGCGTGTAGCCGGCGTAGCGCAGCGGATAGCGCGACAGCGTCGTCGGCAGCACGGCCTCGAGTGGCGCGTCGGCGTCGTACAGGTTCTTGAATGCGACCAGCCGGGAGATCAGTGACGCGCTCTTGCCGGCCTCGATGGCCGGCGTCAGCAGGAAGAGGATGCTGTTGAGGTCGCACTTCTCCGGCACGATGTTGTGCTCGCGCAGGTAGGCCGCCAGCAGCGTCGCCGGCACCACGTCTTCGACTGGTGCGTCGGAGTCGTACAGGTTCTTGAACGCGACCAGCCGGGAGATGAGCGACGCGCTCTTGCCGGCCTCAATGGCCGGCGTCAACAGGAAGAGGATGCTGTTGAGGTCGCACTTCTCAGGCACGATGTTGTGCTCGCGCAGGTAGGCCGCCAGCAGAGTCGCCGGGATTCCGGTCTTGCTGTACTCGCCGGTCTTGCGGTCGAAGCCGGGCGTGATGAGCGTCAGCTTGTTCGGATCGGTCATCGCCCAGTCTGGCGACGAATGACGAAAGCCGTGCCAGCGCGCGTCGGGCGCCAGCGCCCAGCAGGCCGGCTCGCGCGCCAGCACATCGGTGGGGATCTCCTCCCATGGCACGCGCACCAACGGCGGGCTGAACTTCGAGTCCTCGATCGTCACCACGTCGGGCACGAACGGGTCGAAGAACCATGCCGTGCGCTCGTCTTTCGCGGCGGCGACGAACTGGTTCCTGAGCGTGCGCAGTTTCTTGCGCGTCTCGATGCCGATGCGGACCGCGTCGTCCCACAGCGCCAGGCCGTTGCGTCCCTTGTGCATCTGGGCATCGACGTCGAGGCTCGCGAACAGCGGATAGAAGGGCGAGGTCGAACAATGCAGCATGAACGCCTCGTTGAAGCGCCGATGCCCGGTGCGCCGCACCTGCCCCCTGATGTGCTCGTCGCGCACATGGATCTGCGAGGCCTGGGAGAAGCCGGCAAGCTGCTTGTGCGTGGACTGCGTCGCGACAATGCCGGGGCTGTCGGGACCGAGGTTCTCCAGACCCATGGCGAAGTGCCCCGCGAACAGCGGATGGAACTTCATGAAGCCGGCCCAGGCCTCGTCGAAATGCACGTAGTCGCAGAGATGGCCGATGCACTCGATCAGGCGGCCAGCGTTGTAGATCGTGCCGTCGTAGCTGCACTGCTCGACGATGGCCAGGCGAAACGGCCGCTCGCGCTTCCAGGCCGCCTTGTCGGTGACGAGCGGATGGGTGCGGATCTGCTCGCGCAGCTTCTTCTCGTCGAGAGCGTCGTAGTCGATCGGGCCGATGAGGCCTTGCGGATTGCGATCGGTCTCGAGATAGATCGGGATCGCACCGGCCAGCTGCAGCGCGCCCTGGTGGTTCGACTTGTGGTTGTTGCGGTCGAAGAGCACGAGGTCGCCGCGCTTGAGCAGCGCCGCCGTCACGACCTTGTTCGACGTCGAAGTCCCGTTCAGGATGAAGTAGGTGCGGTCGGCCCCGAAGACCTTGGCCGCTTCCATCTCGGCGGCGCGGGCCGGCCCGACGTGGGTTAGCAGGTCGCCGAGCTCGGGCACCGAGTTGTCGATGTCGTTGCGAAAGACCGCTTCGCCCAGGTGCTCGACGAACAAGCGACCGGCCGGGCTGCGCCGGTAGAAGGCGCCGCCCTGGTGGCCGGGGCAGGTCCACATCTGGTTGCCCTCGTAGTCGTAGTCCATCAGGGCGCCGAAGAACGGCGGCTTCAGGCTCGCGGCGTAGCGCTCGAGCGCGAAGATCGTCTCCTTGGCCGAGAAGGCAGGCGTCTCGTGGTCGAGGTAGATGTATCCAGTGACTTCGCCGAGTGGCGCAAGCGACAGTGATTCCACGCCTTTGAGTTCGCTGATGAGGTAGATGGGCGTATCGAGGCCGCGCTCGTGCCGGATGGTGTGGATCAGCGCCTGCACCTCACTCTCGTTCGGGCCGTCGATGGCCAGCAGGAAGCAGCCAATTGCCATGTCGCTCTCGGCGGCGACCTTGGCTCCGGTCAGCGTCGGGACCACGTCGGTCCGGTAGTCGTATCCGGCCAGCGCGTCGAGCAGACGCTGCATCAGCCGGGCCTCGTTGCCCTCGGGAGCCTGGGCGAAGACGGGGCTGTAGAGCAGCAGGTGGAAAAGCGTGTGATACGGGATGGCCATGTCCAGGTCTCGAAGGAAGCGAGCCGAGCCCCCGGCGGAGCGCCGCACGGGATGACCCGACATCGCGAACGGCGATCTTTCACGCGGCTCGACACCGAGTCTGTACGGCAGCGCACACACGTGCGTGTTTCACGGATTGAGCGCGCGGGCACCTTGCAAACGCTGAAGACTTCTTTGCGTCGATCGGCTCGGCTGAGATCACGAATCGAGCACTCGCCAGGTCCTGGTGTGCCGGCCGGGACTGGCGAGAAGGCGCCTGACGTCTGTCAAACGGGGCGAGCTGCTTTTCGACGACGTGGGGTAGGCCGCTCAGTGCCCAAAGCGATGGCGGCGAATTCATCTCAGGCATGGCTGAGAGGGATATCTCGGTTCGCGAAAAGCACGATCTGCTCGTCGCGACCATTGCAGACCCGACGGCGCGCGCGTGGCTGCTCCACCGAAGGCTGGCCCCCCACTGCATGGAGCCTTCCGGTTCTTCAGCGTGGTTGTGTGCCTGGTGTCGGATCAGATCCGGGCCGTCGGGCAATGCCTGGCAACGCTGCCGTCATCAAGGCTTCCCGACAGGCACGCTGCAACGCCACCATCGTCTGCAGTTTGTCGAGCGCGTCGACACATTCCAGCATGATGCTGAAAGCGTGGCGTACCGAGGTCGGCCGGAATGGCTCGACTGTGGCTGCGAGGCCTGCGCCCACGGAAGTTCGCAGCCTGGCCTTGACAGCATCAAACAGGACGTCGAACTCCTCGGTCGATAGAGCAGAGGGTATCGCTCCTCCGTCGCAGTCGAAGACAGCGTCCTTCACGGCGCAGGCGCGAAGCTGCTCGAGAGCGGGCGGCTACGAGAGCACCTGCTGCCCTGGCCCGGCGCCGGTCTAGCTGGGAGTGCGGCCGCATCGCGGCGAGGTTTTGCCATGAGACTCTTTGTAGAGACCCTCCGAAGCGCGGTCTGTGCGCCAGCCCACCAAGCGGCCCCCCTAAAAAGAACTGAGGTGGGCTGAGCGCGCTTGGCCACGGCGCGGTCGAAGCGTCAATGGACCAAGGTTGGTCATCCTCCTCGGCCGACGGCGCGTACCGCCAATTCCACGCGGCTGCTTGCATGAAGCTTGTCCATGATGCGGCTCACGTAGTTCTTCACGGTTCCCTCGGCGAGGAACATCGAGGCGGCGATTTGCTTGTTGCTCTTGCCTTGCGTCAGGAGGTCCAGGACGCGCCCCTCCTTGTCGGTCAGGGGCTCATCAAGCGAACCCAGTGCTGCGGGCCTTGGCGTCGGGGCCGCTGCCGCCGAACCGGCACCGACTTCCGACGATCGTCTCGAGAGGGTTCGGAACTGCTCCATCACCTTGCGCGCGATCGTCGGTGAAAGCCGTGACTCGCGGCGATGGACTGCCCGAACGGTCTCCAGCACCGTCTCGATCGAAGCGTCCTTCAGGAGATAGGCGTGAGCGCCGGCGCGGATGGCGTCGAAGACCATGTCATCGTCGTCGTACGTGGTGAGCACGACGATGCGCGTCGCCGGGCGTTTCGCCGTGATCTCGCGGGTCGCCGCCACGCCGCTGGCGCGCGGCATCTGAAGATCCATCACGACCACGTCGGGCGACACGGCCAGGGTCTGTTCGACCGCCTCGACCCCGTCAGCCGCTTGTCCGACGACCTCGATGTCCGACTCCGCCGCGAGCATCATCGCCAAGCCACGGCGGATCAGCGCCTGGTCATCGGCGACGAGCAGTCGCAATCTCGAGGCCGGGGCGTCGCTCGAGGCTATGCTCATGCATCTTCCTCCGGCTCGACAGGAAACGCCGGTTCCATGGTTGGGGACCGTTCGCCCAGGTGGGCATGCAACTCGCCGACGAGTGCCGACGGCAGTCGGGCAGTGAAGAACCGAAGCGTTGCCGCCACGGCCACCGCTGCGGGTGCACGAGGCAAACCTGCCTCCCGGGCCACCGAGTCGATCAGTTCATCCATGCAGGACAAGGAGCCTCACTTGAAGATCACAGTGACAAGGAACCCACACATCCGACAGCATATCCGTCACCGTCACCCGGCGGACAGTGCCGCGAGGCACTTTGTGGTCACGCCCTCCTTGGTGCCGCTGAGTGCTTGAAGCATAGACATGCGGAGTACCCTCAGGGAGCGACTCGACCCTCGGCTGCATCTTGCTGCGGCCATCGGTTGGGCCGTGTTCGTGCTGGTGTCGCTGGCCGCGCTGGCGGCGGCCGGCCTGGCCGCCGAAGAGTCCGAGCGTCGAGCCCGTGTGGACGCCGAGGCGACGCTGGTGCAGTTCGCCACTCAGATCCGCGACGCCCTGTCGGTCAAGCTCGAGACCCGCAAGTCCATCGTCGAGGCCACGGCAGCGCAGATCGTGGCCTCCAGTGATTGGGGCAGCGGTGCGGTGCGCCGCCATCTCGAGGCGGTGCAATCGCAATTTCCCGAGTTCGTGTGGCTGGGCGTGGCCGATGCCGAGGGGCGCGTCGTGGGCGCCAGCGGAGGCCAGTTGCGCGGCGCGAACATGTCGGCCACGCGGTGGTTTCAGCATGGGATGCAGCGCCCGTTCATGGGTGACGTGAAGACCGCCGCGTCGCTCGAGAACGTGCTCCAGGGCGCACGCGGCGACGCGCCGCTGCGAGTCGTCGACGCCGCAGCCCCGCTCGTTTCGGCGACCGGGCAAAGCGTCGGGGTGCTGGGAGCGTACCTGTCATGGCCCTGGATCGAACGGCTCCAGTCCGAGATCCTGCGCGCGCTGGACACAAACCGGCAACTCGAGGTGTTGATGGCGTCGGAGGACGGCACGCTGATCGTCGCGCCCGCGGCTTGGCTGGGCCGCAAGCTGGCCGAGTACGCCGATCCCACCGACGCGGACACCTATGTCGTCGGAACGCACGCTGTCAACGTACCTGACGACAGCAGTCTGACGCTGACTGTGGTCGTGCGGCAGCGCACGGCGGCGGCCTTGGCGCCCGCCCGGCAGACGCGTGATGCGGTTTTTCTGGTGGTGCTGATCGCGGGCCTCCTGTCCGCTGCAGCAGCCGCTCTGGTGACGCGCGTGCTGATGCGCCGATTGAGGGCGCTTGCAGACGAGGCCGAGGCGGTTCGACACGGTGCGCAGCGCACCCTGACTGCTCCCGCGGGGAGGGACGAAGTCAGCCGGATCGGTGCAACGCTTGCCTATGTGGTCGAGCATCTGCAACAGGAGAAGGAGGCATTGCGTAGCCTCAACAGCGAGCTCGATGCCCGAGTGGCGGAGCGCACCGCACGCGTCGAGCGACTGGCCAACGAAGCCCGTCATGCCGCGGTCACGCGTGAGCGACTGCGGCTGGCGCGTGACCTGCACGATACGCTGGCACACTCGTTGATGGCGCTGCTGACGCAGATCCGCCTCGTGCGAAAGCTGCGTACCCGTCTCGACGCGTCCGAGCTCGACGCTGAACTCGGACGCGCCGAGGACGTCGCCGCCAGCGGCCTGACCGAGGCGCGCAGGGCCATTACGCAGATGCGCAGCAGCCGCGTCACAGACTCGGGGCTCGGCCCCGCGTTGCAAGATCTTGTGTCGAGATTGGCCGAGCGCACGGGAATCGCCGTGTCGTTGGAGGTTGATCCGCAGGCGGCGGAGGCGTGTGTCGACGCGTGTGCGGAGACGGTCTTTCGCATCGCCGAGCAGGCGTTGCGCAACGTTGAGCAGCATGCTCGGGCACGAGGGCTCGAGGTCACAGTGGGTCTGACAGCGAGCTCCACAGCAGGAGCAGCCGCCGACAGGGCCGCAGGCGCGGTGCGGATCCGCATGGCGATTTCCGACGATGGCGTCGGCTTCGACCCGGCATTGCCGCGACCCGGCCATTACGGGCTGCGAGGCATGCTGGAGCAAGCCACGTTGATCGAAGCACAGCTCGAGATTCGCAGCAAGCCCGGCCAGGGCAGTCGTATCGTGCTCGATTTCGATGCATGACGCGCCAAGGCCTCTCTCATGGCCGCCAGGGAAGCCGCCAGCGAGATCGACGGGATCGTGACCAATCTCCCCTTTCAGAGGCGTGACCGACGGCACTGTTTTGTGCGCCGTCCTCCGGCTAGTCTCCCTTGCACAGGCGGCGATTCGCCGCCGGATGTGCCCCCAGACCGCGAAGGAGACGAGTATGAGTTTGACGAACATCGGCCGCCGTGTGCGGCTCGGGAACGTGTCGGTCGGTGCCTCATGAATTGCGCGACAGCCGGGACCATGCCTTCAGTGCCCACGTGTCGATCCATTGGCCAGGCCGCCTTACCTTTGGGGCCGCAGGCCAGTGGTGAACCGAATGCGAATCGCCTGCTCGCCACGTTGCCCGACGCCGAGTGGCGCCGCTGGCGGCCCGAAATCGAGCGGATCAACCTGCCCCTCGGCCAGGCTCTCTACGAATCCGGCACGTTGCAGACGCACGTCTATTTCCCGACAACGGCGATTGTCTCCCTGCTCTACTTGATGGAAAGCGGTTCGTCCGCGGAAATCGCGGTCATCGGCAACGAAGGTGTGGTCGGAATCTCCCTCTTCATGGGCGGCCAGTCGACGCCGAGTCAAGCCGTCGTACAGAGCGCCGGCCAGGGCTATCGCCTCAAGGCCGCGTTCATCAAGGAGGAGTTCAACCGCTCGGGCCCGGTGAAGCACCTCCTGCTTCGCTACACGCAGGCATTGATCACTCAGATTGCGCAGACAGCGGTCTGCAACCGGCACCACTCGATCGACCAGCGGCTGTGCCGTTTGCTGTTGCTCAGACTCGACCGGGCGCAGGGCAACGAGCTGGCGATGACGCAGGAGCTGATCTCCAACATGCTCGGCGTGCGCCGCGAAAGCGTAACCGAGAGTGCGCTCAAGCTGCAGAGGGCTGGCCTCATACTGTACTTCCGCGGCCACGTCACGGTGCTCGACCGCGAGGGGCTCGAAGAGCGAACGTGCGAGTGCTATGCGGTCGTCAAGAAGGAATGCGGGCGGCTCCTGCCCGACATGTCGGCGATTTCAAATCCGGATGATGTCGAGATGGCCGACGCCTTCTCGTCGCGATCGTCGCGTCCGGCTCTGGCGAAATACCGTGAAGGGAATCTTGTGGCGGGTCAGACTGCTGTTCGGCGCTGACTGCGGTTGCCTTCACACGTCATTCGAGCTCGGGAACTTCTTGATGACGCGGTTCAGGTGGACGTAGACGAAGTCCTGTCCAGGCGTCGTGCGCCAGTGGCCCACCACCAAGCGGCTTGACGTGCGCCAGGGTCAGCGGTTCGCGCAGCAGCGGATTCGCATAGAGGTAGATCTGCCCCACCGGCAGGTAGTTGGCTGCTCGCCAGCAGGCGTCTGTCTTGCGGGGCAGAGCGGGCGCGAGCGTGGGAGTCTTCATGTTCGGATGTTCTACGGACCGAAGCGCCTTGTCGCCTGTGCGCCAGCGCTCACAGGCGTCTCGGTATCACGTGGCGACGTTGCCGTGACGACGCCATGTCGCGGCAGCGGCAGGTGCGTCGCAGGGCTTCGCGTCCTACACCAGTTCGAGCCATTCATGGCGGGATCCCCAGGCCTGATGTTCGGTGGCGTACAGACGAGCCCGCGGCGGACACGCAGAGTGCCCTTGAATGTCATTCCAGGAGTCATGAGCATGTTGCGAAGCGTCAAGGATCTCGAGGGCTATGCGGTCGACGCCACTGACGGCACGATCGGCCACGTCAAGGATTTCCATTTCGACGATCGGGACTGGGTCGTTCGCTATCTCGTCGTCGATGCCGGTGCCTGGCTATCGAGCCGCAAGGTACTGGTCTCGCCCATCGCCATCGGCGACCCGGATTGGGCCGAGAGGCTTCTCCCTGTGCGCTTGACCAAGGAGCAGGTTCGGAACAGCCCCGACATCGATACCGACAAGCCCGTCTCGCGGCAGCACGAAATGCAATACGCGGGGTACTACGGCTATCCGTACTACTGGGGCGGCGCCGGATACTGGGGTGGCGGCATGTATCCCTATCTGATGATGCCTGGCTACAGCGGCTCCGGCTCGCAGCAGACGATCCGCGCGGAAGAGCAGGCCGCCTACGCCCGGGCTGAAGAGGAGGGCAGGCGCAACGAAGATCCTCATCTGCGCAGTTGCCGCGCCGTCATGAAATATCACGTGCACGCAAGCGATGGCGACATCGGGCACGTCGACGGCATGCTCGTGGACGACGCGACGTGGGCGATTCGTTACCTCATTGTCAACACCAGCAACTGGTGGCAGGGTCACCAGGTGCTGGTCGCTCCTCAATGGATCGAGGACGTGAGCTGGCTCGACTCGAAGGTGTCCGTCAAGCTGACCCGACAGGCGATCAAGGATGCGCCTGTGTATGACCCGGCGAGTGCGCCGGATCGCGCGCATGAGGTGGGTCTCCACGAACATTACGGGCGGGCCGGGTATTGGGCCGAGGATGCCCGACGCGAGACCGAGATTTCCCGGCTCTAGACGCCCGAGGGCTCGCCTGACGCATGGCGCGGAGCCGCCGCCAATGTGCCCGCGGCGCAACAGGTGCTCTTTCATCGCGCCGACTGCAATCGCCTGGCGCGGCGCGGCCGCTACGACCCCATCACCGATGTCGATCTCGGCGCGGCGCCCGGCTCTTGAACGCTGAAGGAACCGCCATGTCCGACCCCCTCGACCAGCAATGCATCGATACCCTTCGCTTTCTCGCCGTCGACATGGTGCAGAAGGCCAACAGCGGCCATCCGGGGCTGCCGCTTGGCGCCGCGCCGATGGCCTATGCCCTGTGGTCGAAGCAGCTCAAGCACAACCCGGCGGACCCGCTCTGGCCCGATCGCGATCGCTTCGTGCTCTCGGCCGGGCACGGCTCGGCGCTTCTCTACAGCCTGCTGCACGTCACCGGCTACGACCTGTCGATCGATGACCTGAAGCAGTTCCGACAATGGGGCAGCAAGGCGCCGGGCCATCCGGAGCGCGGCCATACGCCCGGCGTCGAGGTGACGACCGGGCCGCTCGGA
>JBBQCD010000102.1:0-9671 GCA_038318385.1 Burkholderiales bacterium
GCGCGTGATGATGCCGTCGACCAGCGGTTCGGACAATCCGATGGTGCAGCACGCCGGCCACCGCAACTACGAGAAGCTGCTGCGCTGCGGCGTGCGCCTGTTCGAATATCCGCACACGCTGCTGCACCAGAAGGTGATGACCGTCGACGGCACCTGGAGCGCGATCGGTTCGAGCAATTTCGACGACCGCTCGTTCGAGACCAACGACGAGATCACGCTCGGCATCCTCGACACCGCCACGGCGACCCGTCTCGACGCGGTGTTCGAGCGCTACGCGCCGCAGTGCAACGAGATCGAACTCGAACGCTGGCGCCAGCGCGGCTGGTGGCACAAGCTCAAGGACAACGCCGCCTACCTGATCAACGAGGTCCTCTAGCGGCTCGACGTCGTCAGGTCGAGGGACCGGCGGCGCGGCGGCTGGTGCGATCGTCGATCTCGCCGATCATCGCCGAGAGCGAGTTGGCGCTGTCGCGGATCTCGGTGCGCAGACCGGCCTGGGTCTGCTCGACACGGCTCGCCAGGCGGTCGAGCTCGGCGTGCAGGAGACTGCGCAACTCGGTGAAGCGCGAGGCCTCGGCCTCGTCGGCGAGCGTGCGCTGCGCCTGCAGTTCCTTGGTGTGGCGCCGGGTGTCCATCAGCACGGTGCCCTGCCAGAACGCCATGTAGGCGACGAACAGGATCACCAGCGCCGTGACGATGCCCAGCATGACCAACCCGAGCGGCGCCTGGACCGTCGCGACGCCGAGGCTGAGCGTCGTCGGTGCGAAGAAGGCGTCCCAGTTCAGGGCGGCGAACGCAGCCAGCAAGGCGATGACGAGCAGGAGGAAGATCGTTCGAGCGCGCATGAGGGTCTCCTTGGCGATTCGAACGGATCGTACCCGCTGCGGCGGCTCGCTCGGCCGCCTCGGACTGCCCTCAGCCAGGGGCAGTCGGCACCACCGGCGGCGCTGGCAGTGCGGGCGGCGGGCCGAGGCGACGCAGCTGGGCCTGTGCCAGCGTCGAGTAGAGCGGCCGGCTGAGCCAGCGCGAGACCAGGCTGGCCAGCAGTGCGGCGGCCATCAGGCTGAGCACCATGGCGTGGCCGTCGACCATCTCCATGACGATGATGAACGCCGTGATCGGGGCCTGGGTCACGGCGGCGAGGAAGGCCGTCATGCCGAGCGCGATCAACGCTGCCGATCCATGGTCCATCTGCATCAGCAGCGCGACGTCGTTGCCGACCCCGGCGCCGATCGCCAGGGACGGCGCGAACAGACCGCCCGGTACGCCCGACCACACTGCCAGCCAGGTCGCGACCAGGCGCAGCGTCACGTACAGCAGCGGCATGTCGGTATGGCCCTCGATCAGGCGCCGGGTGTAGTCGTAGCCGCTGCCGAAGGTCGCGCCGCTGCTGACGAGGCCGATCACCGCGATGACGAGGCCGCAGCCGGCCGCGAAGCGGACCGGATAGCGTCGGCGCCAGGCGGTGAAACGGTCGGTGCCGGTGCCGACGATGGAGGCGTGCAGCAGGCGCGAGAACAATCCGCCGAGCAGGCCGCAGCCGAGCACCACCAGCAGGCCGGGTGCAACGTATTCCAGGCCCAGTTGCGGCACCCGGATCACGCCGAAGTAGGTCGAGTTGCCGAGCACCGAGACGGCCATGAGGCCCGACAGCACGATGGCCGCGACGATGAGGCCGCTGCTGCGCTGCTCGATCTTGCGCGTCAGTTCCTCGATCGCGAACATCACCCCCGCGAGCGGGGCGTTGAACGCCGCCGCGATGCCCGCCGCGCCACCGGCGACGAGGAGGCCATGCTGGGTGATGGCGCTGCGCTTGGGCAGCCAGCGGGCGGCATGGTGCATCACGCCGGCCGCGATCTGCACCGAAGGGCCCTCGCGACCGATGGCCAAGCCCCCGAAAAGGCCACCGGCAGTCAGCAAGGCCTTGGCGACGGACAGGCGCAGCGAGACGAAGAGTCCGAGCTCCTGCGGCGTGACCCGGGGGTCGAGCGCCGCCATGACCTGGGGAATGCCGGAGCCGGCCGCCCCGGCCGCGTAGCGCGTGGTCAGCCATGCGAGAGCGGCGGTCAACGCCGGCGTCCACAGCAGCGGCATCCACGGTTGCCAGGCCACCAGCGCATCGAAGCCGTGCAGCGCCCGCTCGCTCAGCCAGGTGAAGCCGACAACCGCCAGGCCGGCTAGCGCAGCATAGGCCAGGACGACCGCGCGGCCCATCCATTGGCGCCAGTCGCCCAGGTCGCCGCGCGCCGACGCGATGAAATCGGGTTGTTGCTCCAAGGGATCTCAGCCGGGAATCAGCACCATGCGGGACTTCCCCAGGTGGGAGAAGCGATAATGTTTGTGCAAATGTGTGAAGTGTATGCTTTGGCTACCGGAGCCGGCCTTGCGCCGCATGAGGTGCCAGGCTCGAGGTTTCGAGCGGTCGATCGCGCTCCCTCGAGCGCCCGACCGGTTTCGATTGTTTGGGGGCCAGACCTTGGACACCTTCGGGTGTCCCCTTTTTTGTCCGAGAGCATGGCCCGATGACAACTAGGACCGCACGCGGCTCCCGTCGGCTGGCGCCTGAAGGCGCGCCGACGGAGGAACCCGTCCATCGCGTCCTGCGCCAGTTCCGGCAGGTCTTCAATGCCGTCAAGACCCATTTCCAGCAGGTCGAGAAGCGCGTGGGCCTGGGCGGCGCCCAGGTCTGGGCGCTGAGCGTGATCCGCGACGTGCCGGACGTGGGGGTGGGAGGATTGGCCCAGGCCATGGACATCCACCAGTCGACGGCGAGCAACCTGGTGCGGGCGCTGGTCGAGCGCGGCTTCATCGCCTCGTTCAAGGACAGTACCGATCGCCGCGCCGTCAAGCTGCGATTGCTGCCGGCCGGAGCGCGGGTGCTCCGGCGCAGTCCCGGTCCATTCGCGGGTGTGCTGCCGGACGCACTGGCGGCGCTCGATGCGAAGACCCTCAAGCGAATTGAAGTCGATCTCGCGAAGATCATCGCGGTCCTGCAGGTGGACGAAACGGCGGCCGGCATACCGCTTGCCGATCTGTAGCGTCGGGACCGCGTTGCGCTGCCGACGGATCGCCTGCGGGCCGTCCTGCAATCACCAGTACCATCGATCGTGCGTCGCGCATTCGCGGCGCCGTTCCCGCGGCCGCGCATGAACACATTTCGTCTTCAACTCCGCTTCCTGATCCCGCTTCTGCTCACGCTGGGGATTGCGGCCTATCTCGCGCTGCCGTTGATGGATCGCCTGACGCTGCGCTGGTTTTCGCGTGACCTGACACTGCGCGGGGTACTGGTCACCAATGCCCTGTCGGATTCGATCGACGAGGCCTTGAAGGACCCCGGCGGCGGTCGTCTGCAGGCCCTCTTCAATCGCGCCCTGAAGGACGAGCGGCTGGTCGCGATCGGCCTGTGTTCGCCCGATGGGCAACTCCTGCGGCGTACCGACAACTATCCGGTCACGCTCGACTGCAAGACCGCGGAGGCGACCGCCGCAGAGGCATCGCCCATCGTCCGCATCGCCGGCGGTCCCGTGCATGTCGGCGTGCACGAGGTGACCGGCGAGGGCGGCCCCGTCGCCAGCCTCGTGCTGCTGCAGGACCTGAGCTTCATCGAGCGCCGCAGCCAGGACACGCGCCAGTACCTGATCATCATGATCGCGGTGCTCGGGGCCGTGATCGCCCTGATCATGGTGGTCGTGGCCCAGTTGAGCTGGCGCGGCTGGGTCTCGGGTGCGCGGGCACTGCTTCGTGGCGAGGGCCTGTTCCGGCCGATCCCCCAGTCGGGCGAACTGGCGCCGCTGGCCGCCGACCTGCGCCAGCGCCTGCGCGACCTCGAGGACGAGTACCGCCGCTCCCTCGGCCCCGATGCCGGCTGGAACCCGGAGCGCCTGCGCTCCCTGTTGCGCACGCAACTGCGCGGCGACGAGGTCATCGTCGTCTCCAACCGCGAGCCCTACATCCACGACGAAGGACCCGACGGCAGCGTCGTCATGCGCCGTCCCGCCAGCGGGCTGGTCACCGCGGTCGAGCCGGTGATGCGGGCCTGCTCCGGCACGTGGATCGCGCACGGCAGCGGCAGCGCCGATCGCGCGGTGGTCGATGCGCACGATCGCATCCGGGTGCCGCCGGGACAGGACGACTACACCCTGCGCCGACTCTGGCTTACGGAAGAGGAGGAGAAGGGCTACTACTACGGCTTCGCCAACGAGGGGCTGTGGCCGTTGTGTCACGTGGCTCACGTCCGGCCGGTGTTCCGCGAGAGCGATTGGCAGGCCTACCGGGAAGTCAACCAGCGCTTCGCCGATGCCGTCGTCGCCGAGGCCCGCAGCGACGACCCGATCGTGCTGGTCCAGGACTATCACTTCGCGCTGCTGCCGGCGATGGTCCGCGCCAAGCTGCCGGCGGCGACGATCCTGACGTTCTGGCACATTCCCTGGCCCAACCCCGAATCCTTCGGCATCTGCCCGTGGCGGCGCGAGATCCTGGAAGGGATGCTCGGCAGCACCATCCTCGGCTTCCACACGCGTTTTCACTGCAAGAATTTTCTCGAGACCGCCGACCGTTATCTCGAGGCCCGGATCGAGTACGAGCATTCGACGATCTCGTTCAAGGAGTCCGAGACCTACATCGAGAACTACCCGATCTCGATCGAGTGGCCCAAGCCCGAGGTCGAAGCCCGCTGGCCCTCCGTCGAGGACTGCCGCAGCCGCGTCGCCGAACGCCTGGGCCTTAAGCCCGGACAGCGGCTGGCCGTCGGCGTCGACCGCTTCGACTACACCAAGGGCATCCTCGAGCGGCTCTATGCCGTCGAGCGGCTGCTCGAGAAGCATCCGGAATGGGTCGGTGTCTTCACCTTCGTTCAGGTCGCCGCACCGACGCGCAGCTCGCTCGAGGAATACCGCTCGTTCCAGGAGCGCATCGAGCGGACCTGCGAACGCATCGAGAAGCGCTTCGGCTCACCCGGCTATCACCCGGTGATCCTGCTGGCCAAGCACCACGAGCACGACGCCCTGAACGAGCTCTATCGGGCCGCGGACGTCTGCCTCGTCACCAGTCTGCACGACGGCATGAATCTCGTCAGCAAGGAATTCGTGGCGGCGCGCAATGACGAGCAAGGCGTGTTGGTCCTCAGCCGCTTCGCCGGTGCCGCGCGCGAGCTGTCCGAAGCGCTGATCGTCAATCCGTATCACGTCGAGGAATGCGCCGACGCGATCGAGCTTGCCCTCAAGATGCCGCCGGCCGAACAGCGCGAGCGCATGGCCAGCCTGCGCATGACCGTGCGCGAATACAACGTCTACCGCTGGGCCGGTCGGATGCTGACCGATGCCGGGCGCCTGCGTCAGCGTCAGCGCATCGAGGCCCGCGTCCAGCGTCACAGCACGCAGTGATGGACCGACGGCATCGCGACTCAGGGATTGCGGTTCAGGGCGAGCATGCGTTCCAGCACGCGCGCCAGGGCATCGTTGTTCTCGAGAAAGAACATCGCGCGCGACTGCGGGTCGTGGCCGATGCGCAGCGTCAGCCAATGGGGTTCGGCGCGTTCGAAGACCGCTTCGTCGTTGACGTCGTCGCCGACGAAGACGGCCGAGCCGACCTGGGCGCGGCGCATCAGGTCGACCAGGGCGTCGCCCTTGTCCGGGAGGCCCGCGGCGACGATGTTGACCACGCACTTGCCGCCGAAGCGCCCGAGCTTGGCGTCCAGGCCCTCGAGCAACCGCTCGATGCACACCTGGGCTGCCTGCGGATCGGCGGCACGCCGGTAGTGCAGGGCAAGCGAGAAATCTTTGTCCTCGACCTCGACGCCGGCCTCGCGCAGCGCTCCGGCCTGCAGTTCGATCTGGGCGCGCAGCGGGTCGAGCGTCGCGCCGCTGATCGCGGGACCGGTGGACTCCGGATCCTCGGCGCCGTGGTTGCCGATCACGTACTGGGGCGTGAAGCCCAGGCGCGGACGCACGTCGGCCACGGCGCGGCCGGTGATGATGGCCACCGGATGCCGGCGCGCCAGCCGCGCCAGCCCGCGGGAAATGACGTCGGGTACCTTGACGTCGTCCGGGTGGGCGACGATCGGCGCCAGCGTGCCATCGAAGTCGAAGGCGAGGATCGGCCGGCGCTGCATCACGCCCCGCAGTGCCTCCTCTCCCGGTGGAGTGAAGAAAGGCTGCATGTCAGCTCACGGCTCCTTCCGGGGGACGAGGGCTTGGGCAGTCGCGGGTTGCTGACGGCGAGCGGAAGCGGTGCATGCCGGCACCATAGCCGAACTCGGCGCCCGCGGCGAACGCGCTCTGGATTCATCGCACGTCACGGGCACTACGCGGTCAGGCCGAGGATCATCGGGCCATGAACAAGGCTTCGCGCTCGGGCGGCGACAAGCCGGCTCCCTTTCCCCGCATCGTCGGCGACGTCGGCGGCACGCATTCGCGCTTCGCCTGGGTGGAGGCGGCCGACGACCCCTTGACGAACTTCGCCGACTACGACAACGCCGAATACGCGGGCTTGGGCGACGTGATGGCGAAGTACCTCGCCGACGAGGGTCGCCCGCCGCCTGCCGCCTGTGCGATCGGAATCGCCTCGCCGATCGATGGCGGCAAGGTCGAGATGACGAACAGCCAGTGGAGCTTCACGCCGGCGCAATTGCAGCGTCGCTTCGGGCTCGGACGTTTCCAGGTGCTGAACGACTTCGAGGCGCTGGCCCGCGGGCTGCCGACCTTGAAGCCGGACGAACTGATGCAGGTGGGGGGCGACGCCGCCGGCCTGGAGGGGGCGGCGTTCGCCCTGCTCGGGCCGGGCACCGGCCTGGGCATGTCGGGCCTGCTAAGGACGGCGCGGGGTCCGGTTCCGGTTGTCGGCGAAGGTGGCCACACGACGCTGGCGGCCGGCGATGTCGAAGAGGATGCGATCCTCGCGGCGCTGCGGCGCGCGCTCGGTCATGTCTCGGCCGAGCGTGTGCTGTCCGGCGAAGGCCTCGTCAACCTGTACCGCGCGATCTGCGCCGTCTCCGGCCGCCCGGCCGCCGACTACACGCCGGCGGACATCACGTCACGGGTCGATGTCGACGACGATTGCCGGTGCGCGGTCGACCGTTTCTTTGGCTTCCTCGGCAGCGTTGCCGGCGATCTCGCCCTGACGCTGGGTGCGCGGGGTGGGGTCTACATCGCGGGCGGGATCGTTCCCCGGCTGGGCGACGCCATCCACCGTTCGGCGTTTCGAGCACGCTTCGAAGCCAAGGGCCGGTTCGCGGCCTACCTGGCACCGATCCCCGTGTGGGTCATCCTCGACGCGACCTGGACCGCGCTGCGGGGTGCGAACCTCGCCCTCGACGGTCCCTGGACCCCGCCGTCGCCTCAGGCGTAGGCCGCGATCAGGTAGCCGAGCAGCAGCACCAGCACCCACATCGCCATGCTGCGGATGGCCGAGACCCGGGGCGGGCCCGGCAAGGCATGCGGGTGCGGGAGAAAGAGGCTGCGCACGCTGCCTTCGAGCCAGCCGGCGCCATGCGCCAGCGCGCCAGTGAAGCGCTCGATCATCCAGCCAGCCGCAGCTGCCAGCGCCGGCAGCAGTCGGCGGTAGACCCAGTCGGTGTCCAGCGTGATCGTCAACGTCCGCTTCAGATACGGCAGCATCAGGAAGAATGCCAGGCCGGAGAACAGCAGCAGCTGCAGTTGCGTCAGCACGTGCGCGGCGGTGTAGGGCTGGTAGTCGACGGCGTAGGGCAGCAGCCGGTACAGCGGCTCGGCCCACACCCCCAACGCGATACAAAGGAACGAGAACAGCACCATCGCCCAGCGCATGCTCGCGGGCGGCTCCGGCGGGCGCAGTCCGGAGTCCTTCTGGAAGAAGACGAACCAGGGGAACTTGATGCCGGCGTGGAGAAAGACGCCGCCGGACGCCGCCGTCAGCAGCAGCCAGATGGCGAGCATGTGACCGTCGGCGGCGGCCTGCGAGACCATGGACTTGGAGACGAAGCCCGACGTCAGCGGGAAGGCCGAGATCGCGAGCGCGCCGATGGTTCCGCAGATCGTCGTCAACGGCATGGTGTGGAAGAGACCGCCGAGATCGGTGCACTTGCGCCGCCCGGTGACGTACATCACCGACCCGGCCGACATCAGCAGCAGGCCCTTGTAGAGGATGTGGGCGAAGGCGTGCGCGGCGGCGCCGTTGAGCGCCATTTCCGTGCCGATGCCGATGCCCACGATCATGAACCCGACCTGGTTGACGATCGAATAGGCGAGGATGCGTCGCATGTCGTTTTCGAGCAGCGCGTAGACGATGCCGTAGAACGCCATGAAGAGGCCGACCCAGATCAGCAATTCGGTGCCTGGGAAGCCGCGCATCAGCACGTAGACGGCAGTCTTGGTGGTGAAAGCCGAGAGAAAGACGGTGCCGCTCCAGGAGGCCTCGGGATAGGCGTCGGGCAGCCACGCCGACACCGGCGGGCCACCGGCATTGACGAGAAAGCCGATGAGGATGAGCCAGTGCGCGAGCGAGTCGGGGGCCATCCGCGCGAACGCCAGGCTGCCGGTCTGGGCGACGTGGCCGGTGATGCCGGCGAACAGGATCACGCCGCCGAGCAGGTGAATCATCAGGTAGCGCCGCGCGGCCCGGTAGGCGGCAGGCGTCCCGTTGCTCCACAGCACGACGGTCGAGCCCACCGCCATCACCTCCCAGAAGGCGAAGAGGGTGAACAGGTCACCGGCGAGCGTGACGCCGATGGCCGCCCCGGCGTAGACGAAAGCCGCCGGCACCTCGACCCGGCTCTTCTGGCCGAGCGCGAAGAGGCCACCACCGGCGGCCATCAGCGCGAAGATCGTCGCGAACAGGCGCGTCAGCTTGTCGCCCTGCATCGGCGTCAGCGTGTAGTCGAGGAAGCGCAGTTGCCAGACGGCGCCGTCCGGCACTCCCCAGATCGCGCCGAGGGCCACGAGCGGCAACGCCACCACCGCGATCGAGCGCAGCGGGCCGCGCAGCCAGGCCAGGACCAGGGCCCCGCCGATCAGCAGCAGGCCCGGGTGGACGACGAGGCCGGTCGCGAACAGGCCGTCAGTCATCGGCGCGGTCCTCGTAGTAGCTGTCCGGGCGCTTCAACCACAGCGCCAGGCCCTTGGCGACGACGATCATCGCCACGCAGGCGACCAGGCCGAACCAGGCATGGAAGGCGAAGACCGCCTCGACCGCGAAGTGCGGGTGCAGGACGACCACCGCTTCGGCGAGCACCGTCAGGGCCAGCACGCCGAGAAAGAGGCGCCAGAGCAGCTGGACGTGCCGCGGGTCGTCGAGCCAGTGTCCGCTGGGCTTCATCGGGTCACCTCGGGGAGACCAGCTGGCGCGCCAGCGCCAGCGGCAGGTCGGGGAAGCAGAACAGCAGCACCGTGCCGGCGGCTGTCGCCGTCAGCGCGATCACCATCGGCAGCGGCGCCTCGCCATGGCTCGGACCGTCGGCCGGGGCGACGAAGAACGCGCGATAGACGATCGGCAGGAAGTAGCCGGCGTTGAGCAGCGTGCTGACGGCGATGACCGCGACCGCGAGCCAGTGCGCCGAGGCCATCGCGCCGGACAGCATGTACCACTTGGAGATGAACCCCGCGGCCGGCGGCAGGCCGATCATCGACAGCGCGCCGATCGCGAAGGCGCCCATCGTCCACGGCATGCGCCGGCCGATGCCGTCGAGTTCGCTGACCTCG
>JBBQCD010000103.1:0-9638 GCA_038318385.1 Burkholderiales bacterium
GCCTCGCGCTGACCCTCGGCATCGGCGCTGTCGACCTTCTGGCCGCCGCGCACGGCATCGATCGCCGCCTCGAGTGCCTTGCGCGTGAGGCCGTGCTCCTTAACGAGCGGGCCGATCGATCCCCGGCTCTCGGCCGCAGCGAGGAGGAACATCTCGCTGGCGATGAACTGGTCGCCGCGTTTGGTGGCTTCCTTCTCGGCCGTCTGCAGCAGCGCGCCGAGGTCACGCCCGGGCTGGACCTGCTCGCCGCCTTGCACCTGCGGCAGGCGCCCGATCTCGGCGTCGATCGCGGAAAGCAATTTGCCGGTGTTGACGCCGGCGCGGTCGAGCAGAGCCTTCGGGCCCTCGGGCTGGCGCAGCATCGCGGCGAGCACGTGAACCGGCTCGATGTAGGGGTTGTCGCGGGTCACTGCCAGGCTCTGCGCGTCGCCCAGCGCCTCCTGGAACTTGGTCGTCAGCTTGTCGAGTCGCATGAAATCCTCCGGTTGCGAAGGAGATGGGCCTGAAACCGGGCCATTTCAAGCGCGAGCGTCGAGCGGCCCGTTGATCCCGCGCAAGGATGGCGCCGCCTCCCTTCGCAGGGCGGAGGCCTGCATCGGCGCTCAGGCAAGCGGGAGGCCTGTCAGGAGCCGGGCGCCCCTGTGGGTGCCGGGGCATTGCGCACCTCGATCCCCCAACGGGCCAGCGCGGCGTCGTCGGCGCTGCGGGCGTCGACCCAGCGGGCGCCGTCCGGCGTCTGCTCCTTCTTCCAGAACGGGGCCTGGGTCTTCAGGTAGTCCATCAGGAACTCGCAGGCCTGGAAGGCTTCGGCCCGGTGCCCGGATGTCACCGCCACCAGCACGATCTGGTCGAGGGGTGCCAGCAGGCCGATGCGGTGAACGACCCGCGCCCGGCGGATGTCGAAGCGGCGCAGGGCCTCGTCGATCATGGCCTCGATCGCCCGCTCGGTCATGCCGGGGTAGTGCTCGAGCTCGAGGGCGACGACGCCGAGGCCGTCGTTGCGGTCGCGTACGGTGCCGACGAATGCCGCCACCGCCCCGACGGCCGGGTCCTCTCGGCGCAGGGCCTGGATCTCGGCCGAGACGTCGAAATCGGCGGCCTGGACGCTGACGCGCGGAGAAGTCATTCAGCCCCCCGTCACCGGCGGGAAGAAGCCGACCTCGGCGCTCTCCGAGATTGCTGCGCCCTCCTCGCACAGGACCTGGTCGAGGGCACTGCGCACCGGTCGGCCTCGACCCAGCACCGCGGCATGGGTCTCGCCGCGGGCGATCAGGGCGTCACGAACCATCCCGACCGTCGCTCCGGGTTCCACGTTCAGGGACTCGCCGGTGCCGAGGGCCTCGCGCAACGAGGCGAAATAACGGACCGCGACCTTCATGTTCCAAGCAGTTCGGACAACGCCAGGTAGGTTACTGCATCGCCGGCGCGAATCGCCCGTCCTGCGGGGTTGTCGACCAGGCCGTCGGCCCAGACCACCGACGTCAGCACCCCGGAGCTCTGGTTGGGGTAGAGATCGAGGCCGCCGGCCTCGTTGCGGCGCACGCGCAGGAATTCGCGCCGGCGGTCGGGCCGGGGCCAGTCGAAGTCGGCCCGCAGCGGCAGGCCGCGAGACGCTGTCGCGGCGGCTCCTTGCAGGCGCAGCAGGAACGGCCGCACCGCAAGCACGAACGTCACGAAGGCCGAGACCGGATTGCCGGGGAGCCCGATGAACCAGGCCGAGGTCCCGTCGGAGCGCCGGACCTGGCCGAACGCCAGGGGCTTGCCGGGCTTGATCGCGATCGACCAGAGATCGAGCCGTCCTTCGGCCTGCACGGCCGGCTTGAGATGGTCTTCCTCACCCACCGAGACACCCCCACAGGTGACGATGAGATCGTTGCGTTCCGCGGCTTGCCGCAGCGCCGCTCGGGTCGCGTCGAGCCGATCGGGCACGATGCCGAGGTCGTCGCAGGCGCAGCCCAGCGACTCCACCAGGCTGCGCAGCGTGTAGCGATTGGAGTTGTAGATTGCACCCGGCTTGAGCGCCTCGCCCGGCATGGCGAGTTCGTCGCCGGTCGAGAACAGGGCCACCCGCGGTCGTGGCGCGACCTGCAGCGTCGCCGCACCCACCGCGGCGGCGAGGCCTAGCGCTTGCGGCGTCAGGCGGCTGCCGCTCGCCAGCACCACCGATCCCGCGCGCACGTCCTCGCCGCGCCGCCGGATCCATTGCCCCGGTGTGGGCCGGACATTGAAGCGCACGCTGCCCGGCTCGACCGCGTCGCAGTGCTCCTGCATGACGACCGCATCCGCGTTGGCCGGGACCTGCGCACCGGTGAAGATGCGCGCCGCCGTCCCGGGTTGCAGCGCGGCACCGACGACACCGGCGGCGATCCGCTGGCTCACCGGCAACGTCGTCGCCTCCCCGGTCACGTCCGCGGCGCGCACGGCGTAGCCGTCCATGGAGGTGTTGTCGGCCGGAGGCACGTCGAGCGCGGACACCACGTCGGCGGCCAGGACGCGACCGAGCGCGTCGAAGGTCGAAAGCGTCTGCGCCGCAGCGATCGGCCCGACCGCCCCGAGCAGCCGCGTCAGCGCCTCATCGAGCGTCAGCAGCGGGGGCGAGGATGGCGTCGGGGGCGAGGTACTCATAGCGCTCCGGGTTGCCCAGCAGGAAATCGGCGATGGCATCGGCCGAGTTGAGGTCCAGCAGCGGCAAGCCGGTCGGCTCCGGAAGCTGCTCCGGACTGTCGGTGGAGACGGCGACGACGTAGGGGTCGGACGGATACTGCGCCGGTTTGCCGGTGGCGGCGCGCCAGACTTCGATCTTCAGCAGATCGGCATGCTTGAAGCCTTCCACCAGCACCCAGTCGCAAGGCACCAGCTCGGCGAGCAGCTGGTGCACGGTCGGATCCGCATGGACCTCGAACTCGCGGATCTTCGCGAGGCGCCGATCCGAGGCGACGACGACCTCGAAGGCACCGGCCTGTCGATGCCGCCACGAGTCCTTGCCCGGCTGGTCGATGTCGAAGTCGTGATGCGCGTGCTTGACCACGGAGACGCGCTGTCCTGCCAGGCGCAGCCGGGCGATCAGCTGCTCCACCAGGGTCGTCTTGCCGGAGCCGGAATAGCCGCAGAAGCCGATGACCTTCATCGGGCCCGCGCGGCGATGTACGCCTTGACGACTTCGGCATCGGCCGGCACGACCTCGAATCGCTTCGGCAGGCTCTCCAGCCCTTCGAGGCCGGGCGGACGCGGCGGCTCGCGGCCGATCGCCTCGACGATCGTCGAGGCGAACTTCGCCGGCAGGGCGGTCTCGAGAACGATCATCGGCACACCCGGTTCGAGGTGTTCCCGGGCGACCTTCAGGCCGTCGGCGGTGTGGGTGTCGATGAGAGTCTCGTGGCACCGCCAGGTGTCGGCGATGGTCGCGACACGGTCGGCATGGCTGCTGCTGCCGGAGACGAACCCGAAGCGGCCGATGTCGGCGAATTCCGCCACCTCCAGGGCGAACACGCCGCCCCGCCCGACCGCATCCTCGAACAGGCTGCGCACGCGGGCCGGGTCGCGTCCGACGAGGTCGTAGACGAAGCGCTCGAAGTTCGAGGCCTTGGAGATGTCCATCGACGGGCTCGACGTTTCGTGAGTCTCGCCGGCCGCGCGGACGCGATAGGTGCCGGTGCGGAAGAACTCGTCGAGGACGTTGTTCTCGTTGGTCGCCAGCACCAGCCGGCGGATCGGAAGTCCCATCATCCGGGCGACATGGCCGGCGCAGATGTTGCCGAAGTTCCCCGACGGCACCGCGAAGCTGACCTCGCTGGTCGTCCCGGGGCGGGTCGCCTGCAGCCAGCCGACGAAATAGTAGACGACCTGCGCCAGCAGCCGGGCCCAGTTGATCGAATTGACGGTGCCGATGCGGTGGCGGCGCTTGAACGCGAGATCGCCCGACACCGCCTTGACGATGTCCTGGCAGTCGTCGAAGACGCCCTCCACCGCCAGGTTGTGGATGTTCGCATCCTGCAGGCTGAACATCTGCGCCTGCTGGAACGGGCTCATGCGGCCCCGCGGCGACAGCATGAAGACATCGATGCCGCGCTTGCCTCGCAGCGCGTACTCGGCGGCGCTGCCGGTATCGCCCGAAGTCGCGCCCAGGACGTTGAGCGTCTCGCCGCGGCGGCCGAGCTCATACTCGAACAGGTTGCCCAGGAGCTGCATCGCCACGTCCTTGAAGGCGAGCGTGGGGCCATTCGACAGGCCTTCGAGGTAGACGCCGTCCTCGAGCGGGCGCAGCGGCGTGATCCGGGGATCGCCGAAGACCTCGGCGGTGTAGGTCCGGGCGACCAGCGCCCGCAGGTCGGCCGCCGGGATGTCGTCGATGTAGAGCGAGAGGATCTCGAAGGCGACGTCGGCATAGGCCCGGTCGCGCCAGCTTTCGAGCGTCAGGGCGTCGATGCGCGGGTAGTGCTCGGGAAGGTAGAGGCCGCCGTCCGGTGCCAGCCCCTCCAAGAGGATCTCCGAGAATCCGCGCCCCGGCGCGCTGCCTCGGGTGCTGATGTACTTCAACTCAACTCTTCCTTGCGGATGCGGATGATCGGCGCCAAGACGGTCGGCAGCGTCTGCATCTGCGCGATGGCGTCCGTCATCCGGCCTTCGACCGTGGAATGGGTGAGGATGATCACGTCGGTGCGCGCGACGCTCTCGCTCGCCGCATGCACGCCCGGTCGCTGCAGCAGCGCGTCGATCGAGATGCCGGCCTCGGCGAGGATGCCGGTGATGCGCGCCAGCACGCCGGCCTGATCCGCGACCTGCAGGCGCAGGTAGAACGAGGTCACGACCTCGGCAATGCCGAGGATCGGCGTGTCCTGCATCGCCGAGTGCTGGAACGCCAGGTGCGGGACGCGGTGATCGGGATCCGCCGTCGCCAGCCGGGTGATGTCGACGAGGTCGGCGATGACGGCGGAGGCGGTCGGCTCCGCGCCCGCGCCCTTGCCGTAGTAGAGCGTCGTGCCCACCGCGTCGGCCTGCACCATGACCGCGTTCATCGCCCCCTCGACGTTGGCGATCAGGCGGCCGGTCGGGACCAGCGTCGGATGGACGCGCAGCTCGATGCCGCCGGTACCGGCAGCGGCCGTCGCGCCGCTGCCCGGCAGGAGGTCGTCGCGGCGCCGGGTGATCGCCAGCAGCTTGATGCGGTAGCCGAGCTGTTCGGCATAGGCGATGTCGGCGGGCTGGAGTTCGGCGATGCCTTCGACATGGGCCTTGTCGAACTGCACCGGGACGCCGAACGCAATCGCGCTCATCAAGGTCGCCTTGTGGGCGGCGTCGATGCCGCCGACGTCGAAGCTCGGATCGGCCTCGGCGTACCCGAGCCGTTGCGCCTCCGCCAGGGCGACGCCGAAGTCGAGCCCCTTGGAGCGCATTTCCGAGAGGATGAAATTGGTGGTGCCGTTGACGATGCCGACGACCGACTCGATCCGGTTGGCCGTCAGGCCCTCGCGCAGCGCCTTGATGATGGGGATGCCGCCGGCGACGGCAGCCTCGAAGGCAACCATCACGCCGCGCGCGCGGGCGGCCGCGAAGATCTCGGTGCCATGGATCGCGAGCAACGCCTTGTTCGCGGTGACGACATGCTTGCCGGCGGCAATGGCCTCGAGCACCAGCGCCTTGGCGATGCCCGTGCCACCGATCAATTCGACGACGATCTCGATCGCCGGATCCGTGATCACCGTCCGGGCGTCGCCGACGACCTCGACGGCCTCGCCGACGATCCGCCGCGCACGCGCGGTGTCGATGTCGGCCACGACGGCGATGCGGATGCCCCGGCCGGCGCGCCGCATGATCTCTTCCTGGTTGCGCCGCAGCACCTCGAAGGTGCCCGAGCCGACGGTGCCGATGCCGAGCAGGCCGACGTTGATCGCTTTCATGGAGATTCAGTCAGGGCGAACCGCGATCACGCCGAATGGCGCTTGCGGTAGTGGTCGAGGAACTTCGCGATCCGTCCGATCGCGTCGGTGAGGTCATCCGAATTCGGCAGGAAGACGATGCGGAAATGATCCGGCTGCGACCAGTTGAAGCCGGTTCCCTGGACGATCAGGACCTTCTGTTCGGCGAGCAGTTCGTAGGCAAATTGCTGGTCGTCGGTCACCGGATACATCTCGGGGTCGAGCTTGGGGAACATGTACAGCGCGGCCTTCGGCTTGACCACGCTCACGCCGGGAATGTCCGAGAGCAGTTGATAGGCCAGGTCGCGTTGGCGGCACAGACGCCCGCCAGGCACCACCAGGTCGTTGATGCTCTGGTAGCCGCCGAGGGCCGTCTGGATCGCGAGCTGGCCGGGCGTGTTCGAGCACAGCCGCATCGATGCCAGCATGCCGAGCCCCTCGATGTAGTCGCGGGCGTGCTTCTGGTTGCCCGAAACCACCATCCAGCCGGCGCGAAATCCGCAGGAACGGTAGTTCTTCGACAGGCCGTTGAAGGTCAGGAACAGCACATCGTCGGCGAGCGAGGCGATGCTCGTGTGGGTGTTGCCGTCGTAGAGCGTCTTGTCGTAGATCTCGTCGGCGAAGACGATCAGCTGATGGCGCCGCGCCAGCTCGACGATCTGCAGCAGCACCGCGTCGGGATAGAGCGCCCCAGTCGGGTTGTTCGGGTTGATGACGACGATCGCCCGGGTCCGCGGCGTGATCTTGCGCTCCATGTCGGCGAGGTCGGGCAGCCAGTCGGACTGCTCGTCGCAGAGATAGTGCACCGGTGTGCCCCCGGACAATGCGACCGAGGCGGTCCACAGCGGATAGTCGGGGGCCGGAATCAGGACTTCGTCGCCGGTGTTGAGCAATGCGTTCATGCTCATCGTGATCAGCTCGGAGGCACCGTTGCCGAGGAACACGTCGTCGACCGTGACGCCGGAGACGCGCTTTTCCTGGGTGTAGTGCACGACCGCCTTGCGCGGCGCGAACAGCCCCTTCGAATCGGTATAGCCGGCCGAGTGCGGCATGTTGCGGATCATGTCCTGCACGATCTCGTCCGGCGGCTCCAGCCCGAACACCGCCAGATTGCCGATGTTGAGCTTGATGATGTGCTGGCCCTCTTCCTCCATCTGCCGGGCCTTCTCGAGCACGGGTCCGCGGATGTCGTAGCAGACGCTGTCCAGCTTGCTCGATTTGGAGATCTGTCGCAAAGGGAACTCCTGCTGCGTGGGGTTCGGGGAACTCAGGATTTGACCACAGGGTTCACCGCATCCATCGCCGCCCGAGTGATCTCGGCCTGCGTCAGGATCCAGCGGGCGAATTCCGCCACTTCTGCACGCGCCTGCCCGGCCGCCGACGGCACCAGCCAGTACGCCGGCGGCGCGCCGAGCCGGCCGGCGACGCCGAAGGGCTCCGAGAGCTCGCCCCGGGCAATCGATTCGGCCACCAGCGGCAGGCGGCCGAGCGCCACGGCCTGTCCGGTGAGGGCGGCCTGGACCTGCTGGTGGGTGAAGTTGAAGACCATCCAGCGCCGCGGCTGCAGCGTCGGCACGCCGTGCTGCGCGAGCCAGTGGCGCCAGCTCAGCAGCGCCCCGCTCGGCGTATGGCCTTCCTCCTCGGCCAGTACATGTCGGGCGAGGTCGGCGGGAGTCCGCAGCGGCGGTGCTTCGCCCGTCGCCACCTGCTCGGCGAGCCAGCGCCCCGTGACCGGCGTCAGCACTTCGTCGAAGAGGCGGATCGCACCGGCCGGGGCGATTGCCGGCATGCAATGCCTCAAAGCGAGATCGAGGTCGGGCTCGTCGATGCCGACCAGGCGGTCGGTCGCCGAGACGCGGATGTCGATGTCTTCGTGGGAACGCTGAAACGCCTCGAGCCGCGGTATCAGCCAGAGCGAGGAGAACGAGGCGAACGTCGAGACGCTGACGACCTTTCGACCGCGGTCGACGCGGAGCTGACGGACGCCGGCATCCAGACGATCGAGTGCCGGCGCGACCGCACGCAGCAGCGTCGCCCCGTCGCTCGTCAACTCGACATGACGCGTACCCCGCAGGAAGAGCACGGCACCGAGCTCGCCTTCGAGCGAACTGATCTGGCGGCTGACGGCCGACTGCGTCACGTGCAACTCCTCGGCGGCGGCACGAAAGCTCAACAGGCGTGCAACCGCCTCGAAGGCCCTGATCGGACCGATCGCCAGCGGACGCTGCACGACGGGCCGGCTATTCATGATCGAACCACATCAATGGAGCGCTCCGAACTCATTGGACCGTTGGCCCCGATACCTATAGATTCGAAGGCATTCGAAAGGATAGACCATGAACGCGGAATTCATGAACAAGGTGCACCAGTCGGACGCTACGGCATGGTCCCTGCCGCAGGGCAGGTCGCTGACCTTGCGGGTCGGACCGGGGGCGCGCGCAATCCAAGTCCTCGAGGGGCGCCTCTGGCTCACGTCTCCCGGGAACGCGCGCGACGCGTCGATCGACGTCTGGCTCGTGGCCGGCGACACGCTCGAGCTGCCGGCCGGCCTCGAGGTCGTCATGGAAGCCTGGCCGAAGGCACGCTTCTGCCTGCTGGTGCCCCCCTGCACCCGCCCGGCTCGAACGCTGCCGCGGCTGACCGACCTGGCCGGGCGCGCCGCGGGCTGGTTCCGGTCGGACGGCTGGACGCGGGACCGCCAGTTCGCGCGCTGAAGCGGGCCACCGCGACTGCGTCCCCACCGAGGGCATCGGCCGGCGGCGGCCGCGTGCTGGCGCGCCTCAAGGCATGATCGCGGGATTGTCACGGCCCGAATCGTCATGAAGCTGCTCGCCGATCGCATGGAAGGCCAGAACGCCATCTCCCGCCACGGCGTCGAAGGCGTCGTCGTCAATGGCATCGAATACCGCCAGAGCGTCGTCGTGCCATGGCGTGGCGAGGTCGTCCTCTGGACGGTCGGGCGCTTTGCGGAACTCGACGAGGCTTGCTTCGAAGCGCTCACCCGCCTCGATCCCGAGCTGGTGATCTTCGGAAGCGGCGCGCGCCTGCGATTTCCACCGCCGGCGGCGACCCGGCCGCTGATGAGTCGCCGTATCGGACTCGAGACGATGGACACCGCCGCCGCCTGCCGAACGTACAACGTCCTGCTCGCGGAAGGTCGCTCGGTGGTGGCAGCGCTGCTGTTCGAGCCGTCACAGGCTTGAGCTTCGCGGCCCCGGGGGCCGGGGGCCACCTCGCGCCGCCCCTTATAATCTGCGGCTACGCCTGAACGCGGCGCAACCGAACAGAATACTTCATGACGCCTGCCCTCAATAAACCCATACCGGAATTTGAAGCGCTCGCAACGGGGGGAGTGAAGTTCACGCCGCAGGCCTACGCCGGCAAGATCGTGGTCCTCTATTTCTACCCCAAGGACAACACCCCCGGATGCACCACCGAGGCGATGCAATTCCGTGATCACTACAAGGAATTCGTCAAGGCCGGGGCCGTGCTGTTCGGCGTTTCGCGCGACAACATGACCTCGCACGACCGCTTCAAGCAGCAGCTCGAGCTGCCTTTCGAGCTCATCGCCGACACCGAGGAAAAGCTCTGCCACATGTTCGGTGTCGTCAAGAACAAGATCATGTACGGCAAGAAGGTCAAGGGCATCGAGCGCAGCACCTTCCTCATCGACGGCACCGGCGTGCTTCGCGCCGAATGGCGCGGCCTGACCGTCGCCGGCCA
>JBBQCD010000104.1:0-8754 GCA_038318385.1 Burkholderiales bacterium
CATGCGGCGCGCGGCCAGGAACTCTTCCTGCGCGGCGATCCAGTCCGGCACGTAGAGCTCGGCCAGCACCTGGCCGCGCCGCACGGGATCGAGCGTCGCCCGGACGTGCAGGCGCTCGATGTAGGCACCGGCACGGGCCTGCACGTAGGCCTGGTCGCGCTCGTTGAAGGCGATGCTGCCGACGGCGCTGACCTGTGACGCCAGCTCGCCCTCGGTCACGAGCGCGGTGCGCACGCCCAGGTTCTGCTGGATGCGCGCACTGACGCTGACCGTGCCGGCGTCGCCGCCGCTGTCGCCGCCGTAGACCGGCACCAGCATCATGTCCATGAACGGCGACTTGGCGGGCCGGTCGAACTTGTTCCCGGGCACCATGGGGTCGTGGTAGTAGAGGATCTTGTGTCCGGTCTCGGGATCGAGGTCGCCGGCCTTCAGCCCCGCCTGGATGTGCCGACGCGTCGCCGCTTCGCCTTCGGCGATGCCCTGGGGCAGAGGGCCGGGCGCGACGGCTGCGGAATCCGAGCTGGCTGCGGCAGCGCGCACGGGCGCGTCGGTCGCGCCACGCTGCAGGCCGAAGCGGTACGCGCCCCACACGGCGCCGCCGAGGACGACCACCGCGGCGAGTGCACCGGAGACGAAGAGGCTGCGGCGGCTCATCGAATCACCCCGGTGGACGCCGCAGCCGGGAGCATCGGATTTGGTGGCATCAGGTAGGCGAGCTGCGCCCACAGTCGCGCGGCCTCGATCTCCAGCCGCAATTGTTCGAGTCGCGCGGCCAGCTCGCCTTCGCGAGCCTGCAGGACCGCCGCCAGCGGACCCGAACCGCCGCCGTAGGCGGCGAGGGCGGCGCGCGTGCGCTCGGCTGCCAAAGGCAGTTGCACGGTCGTGTAGCGGGTGATGCGCTCGCGCAGGCTGCGCCAGGTCTGGATCATGGTGCGGGCTTCGAGCACGTAGCCGCGCAGTGCTTCCTCGCGCTCCAAGCGCAACGCATCGACATTCGCGAGCCTGGCCTGCAAATCCTGTTGCTGGCGGTTCGCCGGGTTCCACTGCAGTGGAACCGAGACGTTGACCGAGAGCATGTTCGAGTACGCCGGCCCGCGTTGGCTGTACATCACCTCGACGCTGATGTCGGTCTTGCGTTCCGCTCCGGCGACCTCGGCCTCGGCCTGGGCAACGGCCTCGCGTCGGCGCATCAGTTCGATCTGTGGATGCCGTTCCAGGTCGGCCGCCAGCGTCGCTTCGTGCAGGGGCACGGCGTCGAGCGGCGGCAGCGGGCCGAGTGCGTCGATGACAGCCATGCCGGTCCAGCGCACCAGCCGCGCGTTGGCGGTGTCGACCTGGCGCCGGCCGTCGACGAGTCGGTCCTCCAGTTGCTCGACCGCGACGCGCGCCGCCAGGACATCGGCCTGCGCCCCCTTGCCGCCGCGATAGGCCGCGCTGCTGCCCTCCACCTGAAGGGTGATCTCGTCGCGCTGTGCGACGAGGGCGTCCACCGCGCGCTCCAGGAACTGCCGGTCGAGCCACGCCAGGGCGGTCTCGCGGCGCAATTCGGCGATCGCGAGGCGGTGCGCGGCATCGGCCAGGTCGGCCTCGCGGTCGAACTTCGAGCCGCGGGCTTCGAGCTTGGCGCCCCGCGTGAACTGCTGCTTCACGCCGACGCTGCGCGCGGTCATGAAATCGCTCGTGAGGTTGAAACGGTCGGCGCCGCTGACGGGAAGGTTGTTGATCCCGGCCGTGAGCATCGGATCGGGTCGCTGGCGCGCGGAAACCGCCATGTGGCGCGCGGCATCGGCCGTGGCGTGGTGCGCCTGGGAGCCGCGCGAATGCGCCTCGGCCAGGCGCAGCGCGTCGTCGAGCCCGAGGGCGGCGGCGCCTGCGGGCGAGGCGGTCGCGAACGCGGCGGTCGCGCCGAAGACGAGAGCTAGACGGCCGAGGCCTGGTCGGCGCGCTCGGGCGTCGCCATGGCGGCAGGGATTGAACATGGAAGCTCCAGCGGGGAGTCGCGCTCTCGAAGCCCACATATGGGCTCGGATCGACGGGGGGCGCCACAGACGGTGGCGCCGGCCTTCAGCGAAGGTTCCGCAGGATCAGAGTCGCAGCACGCAGTGCATCACCGCGTGCGGTCGCGAATGCACGTCGCGTCCTGCGTCGGCCAGCGCGACCGGATGGATCGAGACGGCAGTCGTCGCCGCGGTGAGCGCCGGCCATGCGTATAGCGGCGCGAGCGCGGCCAGCGGCGCCAGCGTCAGCAGCGGGCGTGCCGGATCGCTGCTCGCATGTCCGCCGGCACAGTGCTGCACGCACAGATCCGGGACGCCAGGATCGACGTGGTGGCAGATCGGGACCGCAGCGGCGTGCGCGTCGGTGGCGATCGGGGCCGCCACGAACGTCCCGGGCTCGGTGCTCGCCCGCCCTTCGACGAGACCGACGTTGCACGCGTGCGCTGCGAGCGCCATCTGCGCGACGAAGAGCACGCCGATCAACAGGCGGGCAATCATCTTTCGCAGCGAGCGGGTGATCATCAGACGAAATCGACGTGCGGCAGGCCGGGGGTCGGCGCGCCGGAATTCTAGGGGCCAACCGGAAATCCCGGCTGGTCGGTGGTCGTGACGCAATGCCGCGCGATGCGGTCGAGACGCCGCAGGGCGCCGCAAGGCGCCGGCACGCTCGCTGCGCGGATGCGAGCCTTGGTTAGGATGAGCCCCATGCAAGCTGTGATTGCCGGTCGACAGTGGCTTTTCCTCGCTCTCCTGCTCATCGCCGGGTTCGAGGCCGACGCCGGCATCTACAGCTGCACGGGCGCGAAGGGGAACAGGACCATCAGCGACCATCCCCGCGCCGGCTGCGTGTCGCAGACGGTGCACGGGAAGACTGGTGAGCCCCGGGGCGAGGTCCCGAAGTTCCAGACGCCCGAGGAAGTCGCGGCAGCGGACGAGGAGCAGCGCGCGCACGCGATGCGCAAGGCAGAGGACCTCAAGCGTGCCCGCTCCGACCGCGAACTGCTGCGGCTCTTTCCCGACCAGGCCGCCCATGACCGGGCGCGCGCCAAGGAGCAGGCCGATATCCGTCACAACATCCGCCAGTACGAGGGTCGGATCGCTAGCACCGAGCGTGAACGCGCGACCCTGATGGCCGAGAAGGACTTCTACCCCGGCGGCAACCTGCCGCTCAAACTGAAGCTCGCCTTCGATGGCAACGACGCGACCCTGGCGGCGACCCGCAACTCGATGCAGACGGCGCAGACCGACCTGAGCCGCAGCGATGCGAAGTTCGACCAGCAACTGGCCTACCTGAAGGGACTCTGGGGCTCCAGGCGCTGACCGCCGGTCCGCACCGGCTCTTTTTTTCTCAGCCCGCGGCTGCGCCCGGGGTCGGCGTCGGCGGGTCGATCTCGCCCCCGCTCTCGACCCAGCCCTGGAAGCCACCGAGGTTGTAGATCTCGCCGTAGCCGAGCTCCTTCAGCGCCTGGCCGCTCAGCGCGGCGCGTCCACCGGAGGCGCAGTAGACGATCACCGGCGCGTCCTTGCGGAATGCGGGGTCGTGGTAGGGCGATTCGGGATCGGCGCGGAACTCGAGCATGCCGCGCGAGACGTGGACCGCGCCCTTGACCTTGCCGCCCTTCGCGACTTCGGGAGCGTCACGCACGTCGACGATGAGGGCGCGGCGGGAGGCGATCATTGTTCGCGCCTCTTCCGGCGAGATCCTTGTGACGGCGGCATCGGCCGTGGCGAGCATCTGTTTGACGCTGGATGGCATGGCAATTCCTCGTTGGAGTGGGGCTGACAAGAGGCTCAGAACGGCTCGCGATGGCTGCGCAACTCGATCTCCCAGCTCCACGCACCGGCGGGTTGCGCCAGTGCTGCCATGTACGAGCGGGCGATGGCTTCGGGCGTGAAGGCATCGACGGGCCCGCCGGGGGCGGCGACCGAGCCGTCGATGACGAAATGGACCACGTGGATGCCGGACGGAGCGAGCTCGCGGGCCAGGCTCTGCGCCAGACCGCGAAGGGCGAACTTGCCCATCGCGAACACCGACGAACGCGCGAAGCCCTTGACGCCGGCGGTGGCGCCGGTGAAGAAGATCGCGCCGCGCCCTTGCGGCAGCATGCGGCGCGCGGCTTCCTGCGCGGTAGCCAGAGCGCCGATGGCGGTGATGCGGATCGCCGTCGCGGCGGCCTCGATGTCGAGGCTCAGCAGGTCGCCGCGGATGCGGGCGCTCGGGTTGTAGAGCACGACTTCGGGGGCGCCGAGCTGTCGCTCGACATTTTCGAAGAGCGTGGCGATGCGGGTCGGCTGCGACGCATCGACTTCGAACGCGGTGGCGGCGAGAGACGCGGCGAGGGGTTGCAGTTTCGACAGGTCGCGCGCGGCGACGGCGACGCGGTAGCCCTTCGCCGCGAGCGCCGCGGCGAAGGCGCCGCTGATGCCGGGTCCGGCACCGACGATCAGGGCAACAGGGTGGGTCATGGAGTCCTTCGGGCGTGGGCCGTACCGCGCCCGGCATCCTCAGAGGTCGACGACGAGACGACCTCCTGCCTCGGCGGGGCGCGAGCAGCAGAGTATGACCTTGAGCTCGCGCTCGCGCCGGCTCAGCACGAAATCCCGGTGCTCGACGGGGGTAGAGGCGGCGGCGTCGTAGCGCGTCGAGCAGACGCCGCACAGGCCGTCGCTGCACTTGGTCTCGATGCCGATCCCGGCCTCGGCGAGGACATCGGTGGCGCTGCGTCCGACGGGCACTTCAAGCACTCGTCCGCTGCGCGCGAGCTCGAGCGTGAACGGGTGGTCGACCCAGGCAGCGGCTTCGGGCACGCTGAAGTACTCGCGATGCAGCGCCTCTTCGGGCCAGCCCCTGGCGAGCGCCGCCTCGTACACGCCGTCCATGTAACGTGGTGCGCCGCAGGTGTAGGCGTGCAGGCCCGGTTCCCACGGCCGAAGCAGTTCCGGCAGGTCGGCGCGCGCGCCTTCGTCCTTGAAGTGGTAGCGGACCGCATCACGCCACGGCGCGCGCACCAGGTCGCCGAGGAAGCCGGCGCGGTCGCGACTCGCGCCGCTGTAGTGGAAGTCGAACGGCCGGCCGATAGCGTGCAGCCTGTGCGCCATTGCGATCAGCGGCGTCACGCCGATGCCGCCGGCGAAGAACAGCGTGTGGCGGGCATCCTCCTGCAGCGGGAAATGGTTCGCCGGCCGGGTGACAAAGACCCGCCGGCCCTCTCGGAAGGCGCGGTGCATCAACGCCGAGCCGCCGCGGCCCTTCGGTTCGCGCAGCACGCCCAGCACATAGGTGCTGCGGTCGGCGGGGTCGCCGGCCAGGCTGTACTGGCGCTGGTACTCCGGCGCGATCACGATGTCGATGTGCGCGCCGGCATCGAAGGGCGGCAGTTCGCCGCCATCGATGGCGGTGAACTCGTAGCGGGCGAGGTCGGCGGCCATGTCCTCGCGACGTTTCAGCAGCACCGGGAAGACCGGCGGCTCGCCTTCGGGCAGGCGAAACGGCGGCGCCAGGCCTTCTGTCGCGCCGGCCTGAAGGCGCTCCCGGTACTGTGCAGGGGTCAGCAGCGCGCGGTAGCGCTCGATGCCTTCGTCACGGTCGACCGGATGGGTGACCGGGTAGGGCGGCGGCATCCGGTCGGCCGGGTAGACCGCCAGCGTCTGGTCGTCGTAGCGCAGCTGCAGCTCCTTCTGCAGGCCACGCCGGTGGGTGGCGGCCGCCGACACGTAGCCGCCGGTGGTGCGATCGAGCTCGATGTCCCACCACCATTTCTTCACCGGATTGATGCTGCCGCGGTCGAGCCGGTCGTCGAGTTCGGCGAGCAGGCGCGCGCTCCGCGGCACGTTCATCGCCAGCCAGCGGAAGCCGCCTTCGGCGAAGAGCCCCTCGAGGTTCCACGGGCAGGTCTTCATGCAGCGCCCGCACATCCCGCCGGCTGCATTGGTGATGCGGTAGCGCGCGCATTTCTCGGCGTCGCTCTTGTAGATCTCGTAGCCGTTGTACATCAGCTTCGGACCCGCCGTGATCGCCCCGGACGGACACTCGCGCGCGCACTTGTTGCAGTTCGCGCAGAAGGTCTGCAGGCCGAAGTCGATCGGCTTGTCGAAGGTCATCGGCATGTCGGTCGTCACGGTCCCGCTCTTCAGGCGCGGCCCGAGGTACGGGTTGAGGATGACCTCGCCGATGCGGCTGACTTCGCCGAGCCCGGAAAGCAGCAGCAACGGCGGCTGCAGCACGTCGCCGTCGAGGACCGAATGGACCCGTGCCGACCAGCCGAGGCGGCGGATCTGCTCGCCGATCACGCCGCCGAGCATCGAGAAGCGGAGGTAGGCGCGCATGCTTTGCGCGACCGAGATCCAGTCGTCGCCGCTGGCGCCTTCCATGGTCTCGTGACCCTGGTCGAGCAGCAGGTTGATGCCGTTCGCGTGATAGGTCGGCATCGGGTTGCCGCCGGCGTCGTGCGAGTACCAGGCCCAATGCGGCACGGCGCACAGGCCGACGGCATCGACACCGAGGTAGTACGACGTCGCCTTCAGGTTGTCGGCGTTGCGCGCGGGGTCGGCGGTGGACGCAGACACCGGTCCGCGCGCCTCGCCGAACTGCAGCAGCAGCAACGCGCCGAGCGCGCGCCGCGCGCACGCCCCGATCGGGCTCTTCATCACGTAGTGGGCATTGCGGGCGTCGTCCTGCACGGCCTTGCCGAGGTCGCCGAAGAGCGCGCGGGCGAAGAAGTCGGCGCGCTTCGGGAAGCGCGGCACGCGGTCGTGGTCGATGAAGGTCGTGGGTTCGTCGCGGCGCTTCAGGGTTTCGAACGGGTAGGCGCCGAGGCGGAAGTCGCGGCCGGCATAGGCTTCGCGGTTGAAGGCGCTCTTGAACGTTCCCTTGCCGAGCCACCAGGCCGGCCCGTGCGACTTCGCCCGGTCCTGTGCCTCGGCCAGCGGCCGGTCCGGGGCCATGGCGAAATCGGTCGTCACCGCCGCCAGTCCGAAGCGCTTGCCCGCGTAGGGGTTGGTCCCATCCGGCAGGCAGAGGCCCGCGGCGATGGCGAGTCGGCCGAGATCGACATCGCTGCAGGTCGCGGAATGGGCGCGGCCTTCGTGGCCGAGCATCCGCAGATAGGTCGACAGCAGCACCGCGGTCTGCGCCGCGAGCAGCGCCGCGCGTTGTGCCTGGGTGCCGGCGATCCAGTCGCTGCCCGGCTCGCCGGGGCGAAGGTCTCGTGGATACTCGACCAGGATGACGATGGCGTGGGTGTGGCCGTCGATCGGCCCGTGGACCTTGCGGGCCGATTCGAGGACGTCCGCCAGGATCATGTCCATGCCGGCGGAGAAGCTCTTCGGCTGGCTGCGCTCGAGTTCCTCGCCGAGATCGCGGACCTGGGGATTGCGGATCGGCTGGGCCAGCAGCGTCGCGCGTGGCAGCGTGCAGACGCCCATCATCGAGGCGTCGAAATAGTAGCCCGCCGCCTTGAGGTGGTCGACGCGCGCGTCCGGCGCGTCGGGTATTTCGGCGGGCGCGGCATTCACCGCGCCATCCCGGACCAGGTCGAACATCGCCATGTAGCGCGCCATCGCATGCTTCAGCGAGAGCGGGTCCGGATCGTCGAACGACAGCGCCGTCATCGCGGGGAAGGCACCCAGATCGGGCGGCGCGTCCTCGCGCGTCAGGCGTTCGAGCGGGTAGGGGCCGAGGTGAACCGGGCGATCCCGGTAGGAGAAAAGGCGCATGCCGGGAGGGGCCGGGATCCTAGGCGCGTCGCAATGCCGGCAACAGCCGCTCGCTTTCGGGGAGGGGTACGTCGGTATCCATCTCGGTGGCGATCTGCAGGCAGACCGCGCGGCACAGCATGGCGGCGCGCTCGCTTTGCAGGCGGTAGAAGATCTGCGTGCCCGCACGCCGCCGCGCCAGGATGCCGGCACGGTAGAGCGTGGAGAGATGTTGCGAGAGGTTCGGCTGCGTGGCCGTGATCTCCTGCAGCAGCTGCGAGACGTTCTTCTCGCCGTGGCACAGCGCGCTGATCAGCTTGAGCCGCAGCGGGGTGGCCAGCACCGCGAAGAGCTCGGCCGCCGAGGCGAATACCGCGTGGGATTCGGCCTCGCTGGAGGACGGTTGCTGGACGCTGCTCGACATCGCGGAATCATAGCGCGGCGGGTCTTCGGCCGAGGCCCGGGCAGCGGTCGGTCGAGGCGCTCCGGCGCTCATTCCCGCTCCATCAGCAGGTAGGTGTTGTAGGCGTTCATGCGGTTGGCCAGGCGAAAGAGGGGCAACTGCTCGAAGCGGCGCCAGTCGGCGGCTTGGTAGGCGGCGTCGAACGGGTCCAGGTTTTTCGCGGCCTGCCCCATCACCTGGCGCAGATGGACGAGGTAATCGCGCGTGAGCGCCATGTCCTGCCGCGCTTCGGTCGAGACCGGACCGTGTCCCGGGACGATCACCCGCGGGTCGAAGGCAAGCAGGTTGTCCAGTGACCGGATCCACTGACGGCTGTCGGCCTGCCCGACGAAGGGGATACGGTTGCGAAACACCAGGTCGCCCGCGAACAGTACCCGTTCCTGCGGCAGGAACACCGCCAGGTCTTCCGGCGTGTGCGCCGGCCCTACCGGCTTGATCTTGAGCTGCACGCCGCCGACGACCAGATCGGTCTCCTGCGTGAGCCACTGGTCGGCCGGCACCAGATGGGTCTTCCCGTCGATCCAGGGGCCAAGCTCAGTGCGCGATGCATCCAGCCGCAGCCGTGCCGTGTCGGAGTTCAGGTACTGGCGCGCCGCCTGG
>JBBQCD010000105.1:0-8623 GCA_038318385.1 Burkholderiales bacterium
TTGATGCAGCGTCACGAGCTGCTCTACGAGCGCGCCCTGGCAGCGGCGGAACTCCACGGCTACGGCTTCGTCACGCCGGCGCTGGCGCGCCTGTTCATCCAGGTGGCGAACCGGCCCACGAGCGTCTCGGAGCTGGCTCGCAGGCTCGCCATCAGCCGCCAGTCGCTGCACCAGACCGTGCTGGCGGCCTGCGAGCGAGGGCTGGTAGAGCTGACCGAGGACCCGCACAACCAGCGCGTTCGCATCGTCCGTTTCACTGAGGCCGGCAAGCGCATGTCGCAGACCGTGCTCGCGGTCGATCGAAGCCTGGAGCGTGACCTTGCCGAGCGCATTGGCGCCAGGAACGTCGAGCGTCTCAAGGAGATCCTGGCAATGCCGTGGAGCGAGGCTTCTCCCACTTGACAACCGTCAGGGCTACCTGACATTATCGGCCCGTCACAGGGGGAGTCGCGATGTCGCAGGGGCCGCTTGCGGGACGGCGGATCGTCGAGTTCGGCGCCATCGGGCCAGCGCCGTACTGCGGCATGCTGGTCGCTGATCTCGGCGCGGAGGTCGTTCGTGTCGAAGGGCCCGTCGCGTCGGCCGCCAAGCAGGCGGTGCCCCTGCTCGACACCCGCTTCGATGTCGCCAATCGGGGTAAGCAGTCCGTCCGGCTCGACCTGAAGACCCCTGAGGGGCGAGCCGGCGCCGAAGCGCTCGTCTTGCATGCGGATGCCTTGATCGAGGGATTCCGGCCCGGGGTGATGGAGCGCCTCGGTCTAGGCCCGGCGCACTGCAAGGCGCTCAATCCCCGGCTGGTCTACGGTCGGGTGACGGGCTGGGGCCAGAGCGGGCCGCTCGCGGCGACCGCCGGCCACGACATCGACTACATCGCGCTCTCCGGCGCGCTGCACAGCGTCGGCGCCGACGGCGGTCCGCCGGCGATCCCGCTGAACCTGCTCGGTGACCAGGCCGGAGGCGGTTTGATGCTCGCGTTCGGCATCGTCAGCGCGATGCTGGAGGCAAGCCGTTCAGGCGAGGGCCAGGTCGTCGATGCCGCGATGTTCGAAGGCGCGGCGGCATTGATGGCACCGGCTTACGGTTTTCGTGCCGGCGGCCTGCTCGCAGATGTGCGAGGCCGCACGCCGCTCGACGGCGCCGCGCCCTTCTATGCCGTCTACCGATGCGCCGACGACGAGTGGCTGGCGGTCGGCGCCCTCGAACCGGCCTTCTACGCGGAGCTCGTCGAGCGCAGCGGCATCGACGATCCCATCGTGCGCCTTCCGATGGATGTGCCGGGCTGGCCGGCAGCGAAAGCGCGCTGGTCCGCACTCTTCGCGACCCGGACGCGAGCGCATTGGGAACAGGTGTTCGAAGGCAGCGACGCCTGTGTGGCGCCGGTGCTCTCGATCGACGAGGCGCCGCGCCACCCTCACGCTATGGCGCGCAACACGTTCGTCGTTCTCGACGGCGTCACACAGCCGGCGCCGGTGCCGCGCTTCGATCGCACGCCGGGGGCGGTGCGCTGGGGCGCGCCGGCGCGCGCCTGCGAAATCGACGCCATCGTCGAACGCTGGAGCGGCGCCCATGACTGAACCCGCGGCCGAACCCACGCTGTTTCACGCCAACGCATTCGAGCGCACCGCCGAGGGGCCTCGCCTCGTCGGCACCCGCTGCCGGGCCTGCGGCGCGTGCTTCCATCCGCGGGTCTCGATCTGCTTCGAATGTCTCGGTGACGACCTCGAAGCCGTGCGACTCGGCCCCTCGGGCACGCTCGAGTGCTTCACCACAGTGCACATGCCGGCCGAGCGCATCGTTGCGCCGTACACGGTGGGCTACGTCAAGCTGTCCGAAGGCTTGCGCGTCTTCGCGCCGATCGAGGCACCTGCGGGCTCGCTCGCGGTCGGCATGGCGATGCGGCTCGCCGATTTCCGGCTTGGGCGCGGCGGCACCGAGGCGCTCGCCTACTGCTTCGTGGCGGAGCCTGGCCGGCAGACGCCATGAGCGCACCGAACCTGCGCGAGGTCTGCGTCATCGGCATCGGCAGCAGCCGCTTCGGCCGCTTTCCGGAACGCCCGTTCCATGAGCTCGGGGCCGAGGCGGTGCGCGCGGCGCTGCGCGATGCGGCGATCTCGCCGCGACAGGTCGAGGTCGCGTACGGATCGCGTGTGTTCATCGACCAGATCACGGCCCAGGTCGTCCTGCGTGGCCTCGGCATCACCGGAATCGAGATGGTCAACGTCGAGAACGCCTGCGCCGGCGGCTCGACGGCGGTGCGATGCCTGTGGAAGGACATCGCGACCGGGATGTACGACCTCGGCATCGCCTTCGGCGTCGAGTCCATGACGACCAGCCCGGTGGCCGGCAAGCTCATCGCGCCGGGGGCCGACGACCTCGACGGCCAGCTCGGTTCCAACATGCCGGTGGTCTTCGCGCTGATAGCGCGCCGGCTGATGGAGACCCACGGCGCCAGCGCCGACGACTTCGCCGACGTCTCGGTCAAGGCGCATGCCTTCGGCGCCTTGAATCCGGCAGCGCAGTACCGGAAGGCGCTCACGCGCGAAGAGGTCCTCCGCTCGCGTCCGATCGCCGACCCGCTGACCCTGCTCGAGTGCTGCCCGATGACCGACGGGGCGGCGGCCGTCGTCATGTGTTCGTCGGCGCTGGCCGGGACGCTTGGCGCGCGGTCTATCCGCGTCCTCGCATCGGTGCTCCAGTCGTCGGATCACTTCTATCGCAAGAACGACCTGACGTCGTTCGATGCCGGCAAGCGCGCCGCCCGCCTCGCCTACGAAATGGCCGGCATCGGCCCCGAGGATCTCGACGTGGTCGAGCTGCACGATGCCTTCGCGCCCGAGGAGCTGGTGCATTACGAGGATCTCGGCCTCTGCGCGCGCGGCGATGCGGTCGCGCTGCTGCGCTCCGGTGCGACCTCCCTCGGCGGGCGCATTCCGGTCAATCCGAGCGGCGGGCTTCTATCGCTCGGTCATCCCCTCAGCGCGTCGGGTGTCCGCGTCGTCTGCGACGTCGTCGAGCAGCTGCGTGGCACGGCCGGCCCGCGGCAAAAGGAGGGCGCGCGCATCGGGCTCGCGCAGATGCTCGGCGGAAACGTCAACGGCCTCGAGATGGGCGCCGCCAGCGTGCACATCCTCGCTCACTAAACGGAGATTCGAAGCTGCAATCCGAAGGACTGGTCGCGATCGTCACCGGAGCGGTGCCTCGGGCCTCGGCGAGGCGACGGTGCGGCGGCTTCTCGCATCCGGCGCAGCGGGGATCGCGATCCTCGACCTCGACGCGGAGCGTGCGTCTGCGCTCGTCGAGGCCGCGCCGTCGAAGCTGCTCTTCATTGCGACCGACGTCGCCGACGAGTCGGCAGTCGACTCGGCCGTGGCCGAAACGCTCGCGCGCTTCGGCGCCGTCCACCTGGTCGTCAACGCGGCCGCGATCGGCGGGCCTGCGAAGCTGGTCTCGAAGAAAGGCCCGATGCCGATGGCGCTCTTCGACCGCGTCATCAGGATCAATCTCTACGGCGTCATCCACGTGCTGCGCGCCGCGGTGCCGGCGATGATGCAAAACATCCCGGGCGAAGACGGCGAGCGCGGCGTGATCGTCAACGTCTCCTCGGGTGCCGCCTGGGAGGGTCAGGTCGGCCAGGTCGCCTACAGCGCTTCCAAGGCGGCGCTGCTCGGGCTGACGATGCCGTTGACGCGCGAGCTCGCCGAGCACGGCATCCGCGTCTGCGGCATCGCGCCGGGGCTGTTCGACACGCCAATCTACGACGCCGCGCCGCCCGGATTGAAGGCGAGCCTGATCGAGCAGACGCTGTTTCCGAAACGGATGGGCAAGGCCGAGGAGTTCGCCTCGTTCATCGACGAGATCGTGCGCAATCCGATGCACAACGGCCGAAACCATCGGCTCGATGCCGGCATGAGCCTGCGCCCATCGGGTTGATTTCCTTCTTCCCACCAGATCGCGCAACCACCAGGAGATACCATGAGGATTGCCGACTATTTCGACGTCACCGCCGCCCGCGTTCCAGACCGCGAGGTGTTCATCGACGACACCCAGCGCGTCGATTACGCGACCGCTCAACGCTTCGTCCACGCGATCGCGCACGGCCTGACGCGGGCTCCCGGCCTGGGTGCAGGCGCGCACGTCGGCGTCTACAGCCCGAATAGCGCCACGGTGTCGATGCTCCAGCTCGGCATCAACCGCGCCGACTGCGTCTGGGTGCTGGTCCACACGCGCAACTCTGCCGAGACCAACGCCAAGGTGCTGGCCTATGCCGACACCCGACTGGTGTTCTTCCACAGCGCGTTCGAAGCCCAGGTCGAGGCGATGCGTGCGGCGGTGCCGGCGAGCCTCGAATGGGTCTGCATCGACCGCGCGTCGAAGTTCGGGCCGGCGCTCGACGCCTGGCTCGAAAGCTGCCGCAAGCCCTTTCCCGCATTTCGCGAAGATCCGATGGCGCCGGCCTATATCGCGCCGACCGGCGGAACCACCGGCCCGAACAAGGCGGTGGTCCAGACTCATCGTTCGGCCGAGATCGGCGTCTTCCTCGTCAGCAACACGCTCGGGATGACCGAGGATTCGCGCCACCTCGTGATCGCGCCGCTGACCCATGCGGCCGGCATCTTCGCGCTTTCGCTGACGCTCAACGGCGGCGCCAACGTGATCATGCCGGGCTTCGATCTCGAGCGCGTGCTGGCGCTGATCGCGGGCGAGCGCATCAGCCACGTTTACCTGCCGGCGACCGCGGTCTACGCCCTGCTCGACCATCCCGCGACCCGCAAGACCGATCTCGGCTCGTTGCGTTGCGTGCTGGTCGGCGGCTCGCCGATTGCGCCGAGCCGCTTTCGCGAGGCGATCGAGGTCTTCGGGCCGGTGCTCTACGAGATGTACGGCCAGACGGAGTCGATGATGATCACCTTGAAGCGTCCGCTCGACTACCTGCGGGCCGACGGCGGTCTCGACGATGCGGTCGTGCGCGCCACCGGCCGACCGGCGCCGATGGTTCGTGCCGAAATCGTCGGCGAGGACGGCCGGGCGCTGCCGGTCGGCACCCCCGGCGAGATCGCGATCCTGAGCTCGATGACGATGCAGTCGTACTACAAGATGCCGGCGGAGACGGCCGAGGTCTCGCGCGACGGCTGGCACCACACCGGCGACATCGGCGTGCGCGACGCGCGCGGCTACATCACCATCGTCGATCGGCTGCGCGACGTCATCATCAGCGGCGGTCTCAACATCTATCCCTCGGAGATCGAGGACGTGATCTGCGAAATGCCGGAAGTCCGCGATTGCTCGGTGATCGGCGTTCCTGACGCGACCTGGGGCGAGCGGGTAATGGCGGTGGTCACTCTGAAGCAGGGGCGCGAGCTCGCCGCCGAAGCGGTGATCGCGCATTGCGAGCCGCGGCTCGGCAGCCAGAAGCGGCCGCGTGCGGTGGAGTTCTGGGACGAGTTACCGCGCAGCCCGGTCGGCAAGATCCTGAAGCGCGAGATCCGCGGCAAGTTCTGGGTCGGCCATGAGCGCGCAGTCTGACGTGGACGACGACGCGCTCCGGGTCGAGCTGCGCGCCGAAGCGCTGTGGATCACGCTGAACCGGCCGGCGGCGCTGAACTCTCTCACCCCGGCGATGCTCGCGCGGCTCGACACGGCGCTCGTCGAGGCGGCGGAAGATTCGCGCGTGCGCACGGTCGTCGTCACGGGCAGCGGCCGTGCGTTCTGCGCCGGCGCGGACCTGAAGGTCGTGCGCCACGAGGTCGGCGCGCAGGCGGGCGGCCTGCAGCGATTCATCGAGGGCGCCGCGGCGACGATGAATCGGCTCGAAGCCTTGCCGAAGCCGGTGATCGCTGCCGTCAACGGCATCGCGCTGGCGGGCGGCTTCGAGATCGTGCTCGCCTGCGATCTCGTGATCGCGTCGCAGGAGGCGAAGCTCGGCGACGCGCACATCAACTTCGGCCTCCTGCCCGGCGGCGGCAGCTCGGTGCGCCTGCCGCGCAAGGTCGGACCCAATCTCGCGAAGTTCATGCTCTTCAGCGGCGATGCCTTGCCGGCCTCGGCCTTCGCCGGCAGCGGCTTCGTCCACGAGATCGTGCCTGCGTCGGATCTGGTCGCCGCCACGGATCGACTCACCGCGGCGCTCGCGAAGAAGAGCCCGCTCGCGCTGCGGCGCATGAAGCAGCTCGTCGATGCCGGCCTCGATCAGCCGCGTCAGAGCGCGCTGCACCTCGAGCTTGTCGCCAGCGAGGCGCACTTCGCGTCGCACGACATGCACGAAGGGCTGGCCGCGTTCGACGAGCGCCGGCCGCCCCGTTTTCTCGGACGCTGACGCCGCATGCCTCTGCCATCGAACCTGCAAGGGCTGGCGCTGCCGGTCATCGCCGCGCCCCTCTTCATCGTCTCCGGGCCGGAGCTGGTGATCGCCTGCTGTCGCGCCGGCATCGTCGGAACATTTCCGAGCGTCAATGCACGCACGCCGGAAGACCTGCGGGCGCGCATCGAGCGCATCGCGTCGGAGCTCGCGGACGCGCCTTCGCCGACGCCGTTCGGTGTCAACCTGATCTGCCACCGCACCAACCGGCGTCTCGCGACCGATCTGGCGATCGTGCACGAGCACCGGGTGCCGATCGTGATCACCAGCGCGGGCGATCCTCGGCCCGTCGTGGAACGCGTGAAGTCCTACGGCGGCACCGTGCTCGCCGACGTCACCGATCTGAAGTGGGCGCGCAAGGCAGCCGAGGCCGGCGTCGACGGGCTGATCCTGGTCTGTGCCGGCGCCGGCGGGCACGCCGGGATCATGAGCCCGTTCGCGCTGCTGCCGCAGGTCCGCGACTTCTTCGGTGGCACGATCGTGCTCGCCGGCGCGATCTCCGACGGCCGTTCGATCCGCGCGGCACAGGTCCTCGGCGCCGACCTGGTCTACGTCGGCACCCGCTTCATCGCCACCGCCGAAGCGAACGCCTCGGCGCGCTACAAGCAGATGCTGATCGACGCCGAAGCGACCGATCTGGTCTACACCGATGTCTTCTCGGGCATCCCGGCGATGATGCTGAAGGAAAGCATCCGCCAGTTCGGGCTCGACCCCGACCATTTGCCGCCGAAGAAGGCGCTCGACGTCAGCACCGAACTGAACGTCGAGGTCAAGGCGTGGCGCGACATCTGGAGCGCGGGGCAGGGCGTCGGCAGCATTCGCGACCTGCCGTCGGTCGCGGACTTGGCAAACCGCTTGCGGGCGGAGTACGACGCCGTCGGTGCCTGACGCCGGCGACGACGGTTCCATGCGCGCCGCAGACTTCGCGCGCTGCTGCAACGCTCCTCGCGGGCCCCGTAACACTCTCGACCGCCGCCGGTTTCGTCCCGAATTCGCGGCCAGAAAGCTTCCCACCTGTATCCCAGACGCCGCACCAGAGCATCGGAATTGCCACTCCCAAGTGAGTCACCGGCAGTTCGAGCGTCGCCGTGGACCAAGTCATCCTCTCGACATCCGGAAAATTGCCAGCAGCGCGACGGTCTGCTTCCGGGCATCGAGTTCGCGGGTAACAACTTCCGCTGTGGGTCGAGAGCGACTCTTCGACCGTAGGGATTTCGGACATTCGATCAGATTACGCCGTCAGGTGCCTCCGAATGTCTCCTGCTAGCCTAAGACCGGACGGGCACTTCGCGTGCGCCTTCTGTGCCGCAGCGACCGCTGTGTGTCGTGGAGCGGAAGTTCACAGACTTGCCGCGACCGGCGGCAACTGTTTAGGTTTGTGGGACACCTGCCCGGCGCCAACACAAGCGCGTCGATCTGCCACTGACTGAGGGCAGGTGTCCCACAAAGCTCGGGGGAGGAAACCGCGGCGAGTGCCGAGGTGGTGATCACAGCCTACGGTGCTATGGCGTTTTGGTGTCGCCGGCCCGTGCTGGCCTGGATCGTCAAAGCGCCTGACGACGCCTTCGATGTCGGCCAGGCCGTGCCCGCCGAAGCACAGCGCCCAGTTTGAACGTTACGGTGCGGCACTTCAAGGCCGGCTTCGTCGGACCCAGCCATGCGGCGGCGCACCGGGCGCTCGCGATGCGCATCCGATGTCGGTGGTCGAACGCTGTCGCGCCAGGTGCTCATGGCGCGCCTGCGCAGGGCGGTGGGGCGCGGATGGATGGCCCACGCGCCAGGGTCAGCAGGATCGTCAACGGCTGGCCGCAGTGATGGCACACGAAGGCGGGCGCCTTCGGCGAGGTGGCCGTGGCCGCGACGTCGCCAATGTCGTCGATCTTCACCGGCGCCTGGCCTTGTGCCAACGGCATGAGCAGTTCGCGCACAGTGGCCAGGGCCTGCTTGCGGCTGCCGTTGGCCAGCAAGCCGTAGTGACGTATGCGGTGGAAGCCGCCGGGCAGCACATGCAGCAGGAAGCGACGCAGGAACTCCTCGGGCGCCAGCGTCATCGCCTTGTGACGCTTCTTGCCGCCTGCACCCCCCTTGGCACCGTCCTTGACCCGGTAGTCCTTCCAGCGGAAGGTCACGCCGCGCTCGTCCAGCGCGAGCAAGCGGCTGTTGGAGATCGCCACCCGGTGGGTGTAGCGCGACAGGTAGGCCAGCACCGCCTGCGGCCCGGCAAATGGCCGCTTGGCATAGACCACCCACTCGCACTTGCGCAGCGGT
>JBBQCD010000106.1:0-8018 GCA_038318385.1 Burkholderiales bacterium
CGCGCAGCCCCCGCGCCGCTCGAGCAGCGAGGGCACGGTGCCGGGGATCTCGTCGAGCGGCTCGCCGTGCGCCGCGGTGCGCCGCCCCGGCGCGCAGGCGATCAGGCCCTGGGTGTAGGGGTGCAGCGGCCGCTCGAGCACCTCGTCGACCGTACCCTCCTCGACGATGCGTCCGGCATACATCACCATGACCCGGTCGGCCATCTCGGCGACGGCGCCCATGTCGTGGGTGATGAAGAGGATCGCGGTGCCCTTCTCGCGCTGCAGGTCGCGCAGGAGGTCGAAGATCTGCGCCTGTACGGTCACGTCGAGGGCAGTCGTCGGCTCGTCGGCGATCAGGATGTCGGGCCGGCAGGCCAGCGCCATCGCGATCATCACGCGCTGGCGCATGCCGCCGGAGAGCTGGTGCGGGTACTCGTCGACACGCCGCTCCGGCGCCGGGATGCCCACCTGCTGCAGCATCTCGACCGCGCGCGCGCGCGCCGCGGCGGCATCGAGGCCGGCATGCAGGCGCAGCGCCTCGGCGATCTGCTCGCCGACGCTGAACACCGGGTTGAGCGAGGTCATCGGCTCCTGGAAGATCATCGAGATGCGGTTGCCGCGCACCGCACGCAGCCGCGCGTCGCTGGCCTGCACCAGGTCTTCGCCCTGGAACATGACCCGGCCACCGACGATGCGGCCCGGTGGAGACGGGATCAGCCCCAGCACGGCCAGCGCCGTCATGCTCTTGCCGCAGCCCGACTCGCCGACGACGCACAGCGTCTCGCCGCCGCGCAGCTCGAACTCGACGCCATTGAGGACGAGCGCCTGGCCGCGGCGCGTGCGGAACTCGACGCGCAGGTCGTCGACGTGGAGCAGGGCAGGGTCGCGGGCCATCAGCGTTCGCGCAACTTCGGGTTGAGCGCGTCGTTCAGGCCGTCGCCGATCAGGCTCACCGCGAGCACGGTAAGGAAGATCGCGATGCCGGGAAAGGCGACGCCCCACCAGCACGAGAGCACGTACTCGCGGCTCGAGCCGATCATCAGGCCCCAGCTCATCTGGTTCGGGTCGCCCAGGCCGAGGAACGACAGCCCGGCCTCGAACAGGATGGACGCGCCGATCGCCAGCGTGGCCGAGACGATGAGCGGCGGCAGTGCGTTGGGCAGGATCACCTTCCAGATGATGCGGGCGTCGCCGGCGCCGATGGCGCGTTCGGCGCGCACGAACTCCAAGCCCTTGACCTTGAGGAACTCGGCGCGCGTGAGCCGCGCGGTGCTGGTCCAGCTGACCACGCCGATGGCGATGGTGACGTGCACCAGCGTCGGCCCGAAGAGCGTCACGATGACCATCGCGAACAGCAGCGCCGGCAGCACCTGGAAGAACTCGGTGACGCGCATCAGCGCCGCGTCGACGCGGCCGCCGTAGTAACCGGCGAGCGCGCCGATCGTCACGCCGATGACGACCGAGAGCAGCGCCGCCACGGCGCCGACCAGCAGCGTCGCGCGGCCGCCGTAGACGAGCATCGTGGCCAAGTCGCGGCCGAGGTAGTCGCTGCCGAGCCAGGCGTCCTCGCCGAGCGGCGGCGTGAGCGGCGCCACCTTGATCTCGAACGGGTCGGCGGGGAAGACCCACGGGCCGGCGATCGCGACCAGGAGGATCGCCGCCATCAGCACCATGCCGGCGATCGCCGCCGGGTTGCGCACGAACATGCGCAGTGCCTCCACCGTCGGGTGTTCGACCCGCGGCAGCGCGGCGGCGACAGCGGCACGCGTGGCGATCGGCGGAGTGGTGGCGCTCATCGCGGGTTCAGACCTTGATCCGCGGGTCGATCAGCCGGTAGGCGAGATCGGTGACGAGGTTCATGACGATGACGACGATCGATGCGAACACGAGGACGCCGAGGATGGTCGGATAGTCGCGACGCAGCACGGATTCGAAAGCGAGCCGGCCGAGGCCCGGCCAGTTGAAGACCGTCTCCACCAGGATCGCGCCGGCCAGCACGTTGCCGAACTGCAGCCCGAGCACGGTGACCACGGGCAGCAGCGCGTTGCGCAGCGCATGCTTGTAGAGGACGACGCGCTCGGACAGGCCCTTGGCGCGGGCGGTGCGGATGAAGTCGGCGCCGAGCACGTCGAGCATCGACGAGCGGGCGAGCCGGCTGTACTGCGCGAGGTAGACGAGGGCGAGCGTCACGGTCGGCAGCACGAGGTGCTGGGCAACGTCGAGCATGTCGCGCCAGCCGCCGTCGCCGCTCGAGGTGATGCTGCGCATGCCCGAGACCGGCAGGATCGGCCACACCGACGCGAACAGGATCACCAGCATGATCCCCATCCAGAACACCGGCGCCGCGAAGCCGACCAGGCTGAGCACGGTGATGAGCTGCGACAGCGGCCCGTTCGGGTTCTTCGCCGCGAGCACGCCGATCGTGGTGCCGAGCGCGAAGGCGAGGATCACCGCGCACAGCACGAGCAGCAGCGTGGCCGGTACCCGGTCGAGGATGAGCTGCGTGACCGGCAGGTTGAAGAAGTACGAGTAACCGAAGTCGCCGCGGACGATCTTGCCGAGGTAGACGCCGAGCTGCACCACGACGGGCTTGTCGAGCCCGTACTGCAAGCGCAGCTGTGTCATCAGCTCCGGGCTCATGCCGCCACTGGCGCCGGCGATGGTCTCGACCGGGTCGCCGGGCGCGGCGTGAACCAGCACGAAGTTGAGCACCACCACCGCAAGCACCAGCAGCGCCGCTTGCACGAGGCGGCTCAGGAGCAGGCGGGCGAACCTCATCGGCGGGCGGGTGCTGGCTATTTGACGTACACGTCGTCGAGCGGCGAAAGCGTGCCCCAGATCGATACCGGCACGTTGCCGACGTTCTTGCGGCTGGCGGTGTAGTAGCCCACCTGGTCGATCACGTACACGGGCAATTCGTCAGTGACGATCTTCTCGAACGCCGCATAGTAGGCCTTGCGTTTGGTTGGGTCGAGGATGGTGCCGGCCGACTCGAGCAGCTCGTCGACTTTCGGGTTGCGGTACGACTGCGTGTTCGTCCACACGATGGGCCGGATGTTGGTCGACAGATAGGTGCGGTGCACGCCGATGATCGGGTCGCCCCAGTTGAAGGCGGCGTCCATCGACAGGTCGAAATCGTGCGAGGCCATCCGCTTGGCCCACGACGCGAAGTCGGCAGGCGCGCGCACCGTGAGCTCGATGCCCGCCTTTTTCAGTTGCGTGCGCAGGTACTCGGCCACGTTCTTCTGCTGCGTGTCGGCGCCCGGGTAGTAGTCGATCGTCAGCTTGACGCGGGTGCCGTCGGCATCGCGCTTGTAGCCGGCAGCGTCGAGCATCTCGTTGGCCTTCTTCAGGTCGAACGGGTAATTGACGACGTCGTCGACGTGAAACGGGCTGCCCCTGGCGATCGGCCCTTCGGCCGGGAAGCTGTAGCCGCCCATCAGCGCCTTCAGGATGAAGTTCTTGTCGATCGCCGTCGCCACGGCCTTGCGAAAGGCGAGGTCCGACATCGGCTTTCGCTCGAGGTTGAAGGCGAGCCAGTTGATCGAGCCGATACCCTCGTAGCCCTTGGCCGTGAGGTTCACCTGCGCATCCTTGGCGAGCCGCTGCAGGTCGGTCGGCGTGCTGATGAAGCCGACCATCTGCACGTCGCCACGCTCGAGCCCGAGCATCAGCGTCTGCGCGTTGGGATTGATGTCGATGATGAGCTTATCGAGGTGCGGCCGGCCGGGGAGGAAGAACTTGTCGAACTTCTCCAAGACGATGCGCTGCCCGGGCTTGAACTCGACGAGCTTGAACGGCCCGGAGCCGACCACGTCCTTGCTGTTGCGCGGGTGATTCTTCAGGTCCTGGCCGTCACCGTAGATGTGCTTGGGCAGGATGGGGCACAGCGCCGGGCTCATCGCCAGCACGATCGCCGGGTGCGGCACGCTCATGCGGATGATCGCCGTGTACGGATCGGGCGTCTCGACCTTCTCGACCGGGCCCATCATCGTCTGGAATGGATGATTGGCCTTGATCGCCATGATCGAGAAAGCAACGTCTTCCGAAGTGATCAGCTTGCCGTCGTGAAAGACGGCGTTGTGGCGCAGGTGCAGCGTCAGCGACTTGCCGTCGTCGGCGAGCTTCCATGACTCGGCGAGATAGGGCTGGGGTTGCCACTTGTCGTCGAAGCGCAGCGGGCTGGCGAAGAGTTGCGCCGAAGGCAGCGCCGTTGCCGCGCCCGACTGGACCGCGCCATTGAGGTGGCGCGGCGACTGCGACGAGCCGACGACGAGCGTGCCGCCGTCGTGCACGGCCTGCGCGGCGGCCGCACCGGGCCACGCTGCGGTGGCGATGACGGTGACGGTGAGCGCGCCGAGCGCCGCACCAAGATTGCGGCGCGATGAAAGGAATCCGAACAGGCGCCGCAGGGATGGCAAAGATGGCAAGGACAGGATCGACGAACGCACGGCAGACTCCTCTCGGTCGGTCAGCAGGATCGACCCGGCGAAAGCCGGGTCAGCGGAAAACGACGGCCTTCTGTCCGTCGACGAGAACGTGGCGCCCGGCATGCCAGGCGACGGCACGCCAGCACAGCGCTTTCGATGTCGCGGCCCAGGGCGGCCAGGCGCTTCGGGTCCATCGCGTGGTCGACGCGAACGATGTCCTGCCTGGGCCGGTGCCGAGAACGCCTGGCGCAACGCCGCCGTCGAGATGGCCGGCGCGTCGAAGCGAACGCGCACGAAAAAGAGGTCCGTGGCGGCGTCGTTGTACTGCGCCGCCCCGGTGAGGTTGGCCAGGCGCTCGACCAGAAAGCCGGTGACCGCATGGACGATGGCGGTCCGGTCGGGAGCACCAGAGGGTCAGGATGTCGGCGTCGCCCATGGGTTCCTTCGCTTGCGTCAGGCGCGCTTGCGACCGAGGGCGCGCGGCGCGGCCGTGGTGGCGCGGACGACGATCTCGAGCGCAATCTCGATCGCGTGCGGCGCCGGCCGCCCTTCGATGCGCGCCAGCAGCGCCTGCGCCGCGTGCGCGCCCATCGACGTGCACGGCACGTCGACCGTGGTCAGTGCCGGCGAATATTCGCTGGCCCACTCAAGGTTGTCGAAACCGATCATCGACATCTGCCGCGGCACGTCGATGCCGCGATCGCGCGCCTCGAGCAGGCCGCCGACCGCGATCACGTCGTTGCCGCAGACGACTGCCGTTGGCCGCATCGCCAGCACCTTGGCGAAGCCGGCCCGGCCGTCGGCCAGCGTGTAGCCGCCCTCGAAGAGCGCCCCGTCGGCGAGCGCCACGCCCTGGCGGCGCAGCGCGGTGCGAAAGCCGGCGAGGCGGATCGCCATGCGGTCGTTGCGCCGCGTGTCGCCGGTAACGACGGCGAAATCGCGATGACCGAGGCCCAACAGGTGCTCGCCGATGCGCATTCCGATGCTTCGGTTGTCGTAGCCGACGCTAGGATGCGGCGACTTCGGATCGAAGACGTCGGTGCAGACGTAGTGGATGCGCCGCGCGGCGAGCAGTTCGAAGAGTTCCGGATGGTGGCGAAAGCCCACCAGCATCAACGCGTCGACACCGAAGTCGACGAGCTGGCGCGCCTGGCGCAATTCGTCGTCGGCATCGAAGTGATAGATGCCCATGAGCAGGTTGTAGCCTGCGGCCGCGCATTCGTGATGCACCGCGTCCATCAGCTCGGCGAATACCGAATAGCCGATATGCGGGATCAGCGCGCCGATGACGTGCGAGCGGCCGCTCGAGAGCGAGCGGGCGCCGGCGTGCGGCACGAACTCGAGCGCCTCGACGGCGGCGCGCACGCGGCGCAGCGTCGCCGCGGCGACCAGCTCGGGTCGATTGAGGGCGCGCGACGCGGTAGCCGGAGACACCGCTGCCAGCCGCGCCACCTGGTCGAGGCTCGATCGCTCGCCGCGCCGCTGGCAAGAGGCGACCTTGCGCGGTGACACGGCGACGGTTCCGGCAACGGGGCGGGTCGGCATGTGCGGCTCGATGGACAGGACGCGAGGAGTCGTGCTAAGGTCATTATGAAAGCGGTTTCATTGCTTGGCAAGCGATCGCTTGGCGACGTGTGAAAGCGATTGCAGCCGATCCTCCGCATCACCTCGGAATTCCCGCCGCCGCCATGCCCGCCCTACCCTCCCGCGCCGAGATCGTCATCGTCGGTGGCGGCATCGTCGGCTGCTCGATCGCATATCACCTGACCAAGCTCGGTGTTCGCGATGTCGTGCTGCTGGAGCGTCGCCAGCTCACCTGCGGCACCACTTGGCACGCCGCCGGTCTGGTGCCGCAGCTTCGCGCGACGCGCACCCTCACCGAGCTCGCCAAGTACACCTCCGAGTTGCTGCGAACGCTCGAGGCAGAAACTGGCCAGGCCACCGGCTTCAAGCAGAACGGCTCGATCGCGGTGGCGCTCAACGACGCTCGCCTCGAGGAATTCAAGCGCACCGGCGCGATGGGTCGTGCTTTCGGCGTCGAGGTCGAGTTCCTCGGCCCTGCCGAGGTGCTCGCGCGCTACCCGCTTCTCGACGGCAAGAACGTCACCGGCGGCCTGTGGACACCCAACGACGGGCAGACCAATCCAGTCGACACGACCCACGCGCTCGCCAAGGGCGCCCGGCTCGGTGGCGCGACGATCGTCGAGAACGCCGAGGTGAGCGACATCGTCGTCGAGAACGGTCGCGCCGTCGGCGTTCGCATCGTCCATGATGGTCACCAGGGCGAGTTGCGCGCGGCGACCGTCGTCCTCGCCGCCGGCATGTGGAGCCACGCGCTCGGACGCCGCGTCGGCCTGCGCCTGCCGTTGCAGGCCGCCGAGCATTTCTATGTCGTCACCGAGCCGATCGCCGGCCTGCCACGCGACCTACCGGTGCTGCGCGTGCCTGACGAATGGGCCTACTACAAGGAGGACGCTGGCAAGCTGCTCGTCGGCGCCTTCGAGCCAGTCGCCAAGCCATGGGCGCTCGACGGCATTCCGCGCGACTTCTGCTTCGACGAATTGCCGTACGACTTCGATCACTTCGAGCCCGTTCTCGAAAAGGCAGTGGCGCGCGTGCCGCGCCTGGCCACCACCGGCATCGCCACCTGGTTCAACGGCCCCGAAAGCTTCACGCCTGACGACAACTACCTGCTCGGCGAGACCGCCGAAGTTCGCGACCTGTTCGTCGCCTGCGGCTTCAATTCGATCGGCATCCAGAGCTCGGGCGGCGCCGGCAAGGTCCTGGCGCAATGGATCGTCGATCGCGCTGCGCCGCTCGATCTGCCCGGCATGGATGTGCGCCGCATGCATCCCTGCGAAGGCACGCGAAGCTTTCTCGCCGAGCGCACGTGCGAAAGCCTCGGTCTTCTCTTCGCCATGCACTGGCCTCACCGGCAGCCCGAAACGGCCCGCGGCGCGCGGCGTTCGCCCTTCCACGACCGGCTCATCGCCGCTGGTGCGTGCATGGGCCAGCTCGGCGGCTGGGAGCGACCGAACTGGTACGGAGAGCCGGGCGCGCGGCCGGTATACAAATACAGCTGGAGTCGGCAGAACTGGTTCGAGCGAACCGCGCTCGAATGCCGCGCGGTCCAGGACACCGTCGGCCTGTTTGATCAGTCGTCGATGCCGAAATTCCTGGTCCAGGGGCGCGACGCCCGCGCCGTTCTCAACCGCGTCGGCAGCGCCGATATCGATGTCGCGCCCGGTCGCGTCGTCTACACGCAGTGGCTGAACGCGCGCGGCGGCATCGAGGCCGATCTCACGGTGACACGGCTGGCGGAAGACCGCTATCTCGTCGTCACCTCGGTCGCCTCGCACGTTCGCGATCTGGCCCGCCTGCGCACGCACATCGCCGATGTCGACGCGCGTTGCGTGGTCACCGACGTCACCTCGGGCCTGCCGATGCTCGGCCTGATGGGCCCTTGCGCCCGCGCCCTGCTCGCCGAAGCGAGCGGCGCCGCGCTCGACAACGACGCCTTCCCATTCGCGACGTCGCAGGAGATCGAGATCGGCCACGCCATCGTCCGGGCGACGCGCATGACCTACGTCGGCGAGCTCGGTTGGG
>JBBQCD010000107.1:0-7993 GCA_038318385.1 Burkholderiales bacterium
GGCCTTTTGCATCTTGGTGCCCAGGAAGGGACTCGAACCCCCACGGAGTTACCCGCTAGTACCTGAAACTAGTGCGTCTACCAATTCCGCCACCTGGGCATTTCAGGAAGTCTTGGACTTTATCATCAAAGCAATCACACACAACAATCCTCCTTCCGCCGGCGCCGAACTCCTGAGCGAGGTCGAAGGCTCCGTGCAGGGCCATCGCGACGGCCACGGTTTCGTCGTCCGCGCCGATGGCGGCCCCGAGCTGTACCTCTCGCCGCAGGAAATGCGCGCGGTCCTGCACCGCGACCGGGTCAAGGCCCGTGTCATTCGCCACGACCGCAAGGGCCGCCCCGAAGGGCGCGTGCTCGAGATCCTGGAGCGCAAGCGCGCGCCGATCATCGGTCGGCTGCTGCATGAAAGCGGGATCTGGCTGGTGGCGCCCGAAGACAAGCGCTACGGTCAGGACATCCTCGTGCCGAAGAACGCGATCTCCAATGCCACCGCGGGCCAGGTGGTGGCGATCGAACTCACCGAGCCGCCGTCGATGTATTCGCAGCCGGTCGGTCGCGTCACCGAAGTCCTCGGCGAGATCGACGATCCCGGCATGGAGATCGAGATCGCGGTTCGCAAGTACGAGGTGCCGCACCTGTTCTCGCCCGAGGCGCTGGCGCAGGCCGCTGCGTTGCCGGAACGGATCCGCCCGGCGGACCGCAAGAATCGCATCGACCTGACCGACGTGGCGCTCGTCACGATCGACGGCGAAGACGCGCGCGACTTCGACGACGCGGTCTACTGCGAACCCGCGAAGATTGGCCGCGTGAAGGCGAACAACGGCTGGCGACTCATCGTCGCCATTGCCGACGTCAGCCACTACGTCAAGCCCGGCGAGGCACTCGATGCCGACGCCTACGAGCGCGCGACCTCGGTCTACTTTCCGCGCCGCGTGATTCCGATGCTGCCGGAGAAGCTCTCCAACGGGCTGTGCTCGCTCAACCCGAACGTCGAACGCCTCGCGATGGTCGCGGACATGCTGGTCACCGCCGCCGGTGAAATCCACGCGTACCAGTTCTATCCCGCGGTGATCTGCTCGCATGCACGCTTCACCTACACCGAGGTCGCGACGATCCTCGCCAACACGCGCGGCCCCGAGGCACAGCGCCGCCTGGACCTCGTCCCCGACCTGTTGAACCTCCACGAGGTCTACCGCGCACTCCTGAAGGAGCGCGCGCGACGCGGCGCGATCGACTTCGAGACCACCGAGACCCAGATCGTCTGCGACGACAACGGCCGGATCGAGAAGATCGTCCCGCGGACGCGCACCGAGGCGCACAAGCTGATCGAGGAGGCGATGCTCGCCGCCAACGTCTGCGCGGCGGACTTCATCGTCCGTCCCAAGCATCCGTCGCTCTTCCGGGTCCACGAAGGACCCACGCCGGAAAAGCGCACGCTGCTGCAGAACTACCTCAAGGCACTCGGCCTCGGCCTGTCGATCAGCGACGATCCGGCTCCGGCGGAGTTCCAGGTCATCGCAGCGGCGACCAAGGACCGCGCCGATGCCACGCAGATCCACACCATGCTGCTGCGCTCGATGCAGCAGGCGATCTACACCGGCATCAACAGCGGCCACTTCGGGCTTGCCTACGAGGCCTACACGCACTTCACCAGCCCGATCCGGCGCTATCCCGACCTGCTGGTGCACCGCGTGATCAAGGCCTTGCTTCAGGGCAAGCGCTACCACCTCGTCACCGGCCCCAGCAACCCGGCACCGGCGGGGCGCAAGGGCGGCGTGCCCGTGCCGAAAACCGGCACGCCGGAGGAGATGCTGTGGGAAACCGCCGGCATCCATTGCAGCGCCAACGAGCGTCGCGCCGACGAGGCCTCGCGCGACGTCGAAGCCTGGCTGAAATGCCGCTTCATGCGCGAGCACCTCGGCGAGGAGTACGGCGGCACCGTCAGCGCGGTGACGAGCTTCGGCCTGTTCGTGCAGCTCGACAGCCTGTACGTCGAGGGCCTGGTCCACATCACCGAGCTCGGTGGCGAGTACTACCGTTTCGACGAGGTCCGCCAGGAGTTGCGCGGCGAGCGCAGCGGCGTTCGCTATGCCGTGGGTTCGCGGGTGCGGGTGCAGGTCAGCCGCGTTGACCTCGACGGGCGCAAGATCGACTTTCGCATGGTCCGCGATGGCGAGGAGCCGGCCGCCCCGGCGCGTTCGCGACGCGGCGCCGACAAGGTCGCCTCGGCGGCCGAGGAGCTTGCCGCCGTCAAGGGCGCGGACCGGGTGGTGCGCAAGGCCACCAAGCCGAAGTCGCGCGGCGGCTCAGGGGGCGCGCCCCATCCGGTGCGCGCCGCCAAGTCGGCCGCGCGCAAGACCGGTGGGCGTGCCGCCGGCAAGGGCGGTGGTCGACGATGAAGTCGGCAGCGCGCTGGCGCTGCATGGGCATTCGGACCGCAGGTTCGAACAGGGATGACCGATGGGGGGAAGATGACACTTCGATTTGATGGCCGCGTCGCGATCGTGACCGGGGCCGGCGGTGGACTGGGCCGACAGCATGCGCTGGCCCTCGCGGCTCGGGGCGCACGGGTGATGGTGAACGACCTGGGCGCCAGCGTCGACGGCAACGGCGGCGCGCCGAGCGCGGCGCTCGCGGTGGTCGAGGAAATCCGCGCGGCCGGCGGCACGGCGCTCGCCAGCGGCGCGTCCGTCACCGACTTCGCTGCGGTGCAGGGCATGGTCGCGGAGACCTTGCGGGCCTGGGGCCGGGTCGACATCCTGGTGAACAACGCCGGCATCCTGCGGGACAAGAGCTTCGCGAAGATGGACCTCGCCGATTTCCGCCTGGTCATGGATGTCCACCTGATGGGTGCGGTCCATTGCACCAAGGCAGTCTGGGAGACGATGCGGGCCCAGAACTACGGTCGCGTGGTGATGACGACGTCCTCGTCCGGCCTGTACGGCAACTTCGGCCAGTCGAACTACGGCGCGGCCAAGATGGCGCTCGTCGGATTGATGCAGACGCTGTCGATCGAAGGCGCCAAGCACGACATCCGCGTGAACTGCCTGGCGCCGACGGCGGCGACGCGGATGACCGAGAACCTGATGCCCGAGGCCGTGCTGAAGCTCCTCGATCCGGCCTCCGTCACGCCTGGCTTGCTGGCCCTGGTCAGCGACGACGCGCCGACCCGAATGATCCTGTGTGCCGGCGCTGGCGCCTTCGAGCGCGCGCATGTCACGCTGACCGAGGGCGTGTTCGTCGGCCAGCCGGACGATGCCGCGGAGCAGGTCCTCCAACGTCTCGAAGGCGTTTCCGATCGTCGTGACGAGAGCGTGCCGGAGAGCGGCAACGCCCAGGGCACGCTGGAGGTCGGCAAGGCGATGCGCGCCGTGGGCTGAGTCCTTCAACCGGGCGCGGTCGTCGGGCCGCGTCCCGCTCGATCGGCGAGGGCGATCCTCCGGTCCGGCGGATCAGCCCTGTCGCAATCGTTTGTACAGCACCTCGACGAGATCGGCGGCACGCAAGGCCCCTGGCGCCTGCGGTTCGGCCGCCGCGCCATGGTCGATCACGGCGCGCCAGGCCGACACGAAGCCGCTGTCCTCGGAGGCTTGATCGGCCTGGGCCCACAGGCCGCCCAGCCAGCCGGCCAGCACGTCGCCGGTGCCGGCAGAGGCGAGCGCGGCATTGCCGGTTGCGCCGAGCACCGGAACGCGTCCGGGCGCTGCGACGATGCTGCCGGATCCCTTGAGGACGACCGTCGCCGCGTAGCGCTCGGCGAGCGCCTGCGCAGCGCCCAGCCGATCGGCCTGAACGTCGTCTGTGTTGATGTCCAGCAGACGGGCTGCTTCGAGAGGGTGCGGCGTCAGCACCGTCTGCAGGCCACGGCGCGCGCGCGCGACCAGCATCGACTGCAGCGCACTGTCGGCGGCAACCGCATTCAAGGCGTCGGCGTCGAGCACCAGCCAGCGCACGAGGCTGAGCAAGCGCGGCAGGACCTTGTGCACGGCATCGCCGCCGCCGCACCCGCAAACGACCGTCGTTGCGGCGAGCACATCGGCGGGTTCGTTGCACCAGCCCGGGCGGAACATCAGTTCCGGTCGTTGCGGGTCGAGCCCCGCTCCGCGTGGTGCCCCCAGAAGCCCCACATAGACCCGGCCGGCGCCGGCGGCGTGGGCCGCGCGCGCTGCCAGCAGTGCCGCGCCGAGCATGCCGGAGGCGCCACCGACCACCGCGACGTCGCCGAAGCTGCCCTTGTGCGCCGCATGCGGGCGCATCGCCTTCGACCTGCCTGCAGCGATGCCGGCAAGCCAGGCATCCGGCCTGCGCCCGGCGATGTCGATGCCCAGGGCGTCGAGCCAGACGCGCCCCGCCATGTCGCGTCCGTCGGCCGTGAAGAGTCCGGGCTTGAGGGTCAGCAGCGCCAGCGTGTCGCGTGCCCGCACGCAATCGGGGCCGAAGGGCCGACCGGTGTCGACGTCGAGGCCCGATGGCACGTCGATCGCGAGCACCGGACAGTCGAGCCCGTTGAGGGTCCGGACGGTGGCGGCGAGGCGACCCTTCGGCGCGCGTGACGCTCCGATACCCAGCAGGGCGTCGATGGCGACGTCGTCGCGCCCGAGACGGCCCGCGTGCACGTCGACGGCGACGCCGCCGTCACGGGCGCGGGCCAGCGCCGCTGCCGCATCCGCGGGAAGGGCTGCGGCATCGCCGACCAGCAGCACGCCGACGTCCTTGCCCCATTGATGCAACTGCAGCGCTGCCTCCAGCCCGTCGCCGCCGTTGTTGCCGGGACCGGCGGCGATCCAGACACGCCGCGCATGGGGGGCGAGCGCGAGTGCCAGGCGCGCCACGGCGGTACCGGCGCGGCGCATCAGTTCCTGCGGGGCGACGCTGCCGATGGCCTCGGCCTCGAGGCTTCGCGTCGTCTCGCGGCGAAACAGGCCCAGGGTGGCAACGCCAGAATCGATGCGGTCCATGGAATGGTCTTCTCAGGCCCAGAGGCGCTCGATGCCCAGGCCCTCGGTATCGATCGGCGCCGGCCGTGCCGCCACCGCCGCGGCCAGCAGCCGTGCCGAGCCGCACGCGAGCGCCCAGCCGCTCGAGCCGTGGCCGAGGTTGAGCCAGATGCCGTCGACGCCGCTCGCACCGAGGACCGGGGGACCGTCGGGGAGCATCGGTCGCGCACCCTTCCACACCTGCGCCTGGTTGGCGTGTGCCGCGCCTGGAAACCAGTCGTCGAGGACCTTGTAGAGGGTCGCGACCGCGCGCGGATTGACCTTGTCGCGCGCGCCGCCGACTTCGGCACTGCCGGCCACCCGGATCCGGTTGCCGAGGCGGCTGATCGCCACCTTGTAGCGCTCGTCCATCAGCGCCGCACGTGGCGCGGGATCAAAGGGCTGGTCGCCATGGCGCAGCGGCGCCGTGATGGAGTAACCGTAGACCGCCTGCAACGGCAGGTTCAGGCCGAGCGGGCGCAGCAGGGCGGGCGCGCCGAGTGCCGCACACACCACGATCGCATCGAACGTCTCGGTGATGCTCTCGTGCGGCTGCGGCCGGGTGTCGGGCCATTCGTCGGCCGCGTCTTTGCGACGTGCCAGCGGTGCCGGAGCGCCGGGCGCGGCCCGCAAATGCACGAGGCGAGGCCGGGGTCCCGCCTCGATGCGCTGCACCGTCGTGTCGAAGCGAAACTGCACGCCCTGCTTTTCGGCCTCGCGCCGCAGCAGCAGGGCGAACTGCCGGCAGTTGCCGACCTCGTCGTCGGGCAGGTGGATGCCGGCGTGCAGAGCTGTCCGGGTCTCGAGGCCGGGTTCGATCTTGCGGCATTGGTCGGCATCGAGAACGGTGTGGCGGGTACCGAACCCTGCGAGCGCGTCGAGTCCGGGCTGCGCCTGGGCCAGATCGGCGGATGTGCGCAGCAACACCAGGTACCCCTGGCGACGTTCGTAGTCGATGTGCAGGGCGCTCGTGAGCTGGTGCAGCCTTTCCCGGCTGAAGACGGCAAGCCGATGCATGCGCAGGCGGTTCGCCTGGTAGGTGCGGAGCCGACACGCGCGCCACCATTGCCAGGCCCAGCCGAGATCGACGCCGACATGCATCCGAACGGGGCTGTGACGGCTGCCGAGGTGGCGCAGCACCTTCCCCGGCATGCCGGGCGCCGCCCAGGGGGTCACGTAGCCGGGAGCGACCAGACCGGCATTCGCGAAGCTGGTTTCCTCGGCGACGCTGGAACGCCGCTCGAACACCGTGACGTCGTGACCTTCGGCCCCGAGTTCGTAGGCACTGGTGACGCCGATGATGCCGGCGCCGACGATGGCGATGCGCATGTCAGCGACCTTGCGCGCCGAGCGCGGACTCGACCGCCAGCCCGACGTCGAGCACGGTGTCGTCCATCAGGGCGCTGCTCCACACCATCAGACCCACCGGCAGTTCGCCTTCGTGCTGGCAAGGCAGCGAGAGCGCACAGCCGTCGAGCATGTTGACCGCGGAGGGGTTGCGCAGCAGACGGGCATTCGCGGCGAAAAAGGCGTCATCGTCGGCCTGCAGCGGCTCGAGCGCCGGCGCCACGCACGGAACCGTCGGCGACAGCAGGGCATCGAAGCCGCGCATGGCCTGCTCCATGCGGGCGATCCAGGCACGGCGCGCGTGCAGCAGGTCGATGTAGTCGGCCGCGCTCATCGAGGCTCCGCGGCGGATCCGAGCCGCGACCCTGGGGTCGTAATCCTGACCCTGCGCAGCCAACCGTTCTCGATGCCACGCCCAGGCTTCGGCCGGCGAGAAGCCGCCGGTGGCGTTGATGGCTGCGATGTCGCCGAGTTCCGCGAGGGCGATGTCGTGGATTTGCGCGCCGCACGCGCGCAGCGTTGCCAGTGCGCGCTGGAAGGCGTCCGCCACGGCGGGCTCGAGCCCTTCGAGCATCAGCGTCGACGGCACCGCCAGACGGCAATCGGCGAGGCGCCGGCGGGGCAGGGCGACAGTCCGGTCGGCAAGGACCTCGTGCAGGACGACCGCGTCGCGAACGGAGCGCGTGATCGCGCAGGCCGTGTCGAGCGTCGTCGACAGCGGGATGGTGCCCTCGGTCGGTGTCAGCCGGGCGGTGTTCTTGAAGCCCACCAGACCCTGCAACGCCGCAGGTATGCGAATCGAGCCACCGGTGTCGGAGCCAAGCGCGGCCCAGGCGGCGCCGCAGGCGACCGAGACCGCGCCTCCCGACGTCGAGCCACCCGGGATGCGGGCGGCCGCGCCACGCGCCGCCGGCGCGGCGTTTTCGGGCGTACCGTGATGCGGGTTGATGCCGACACCCGAGAACGCGAACTCGCTCATGTTGGTGCGGCCGATGAAGGCTGCACCCGCCGCGCGCAGCCGGGCGACGACGAGAGAGTCGCCAGCGGCAGGCGCGGCGTCTGCGAGCACCGTCGAACCGGCAGCGGTGACTTGCCCGTGGATGTCGAACAGGTCCTTGATCGACACCGCCAGGCCGGCCAGGGGCGGGAGCTCGGCGCCTGCGGCGAGCAGGGTGTCGATCGCCCCGGCAGATTGCGCTGCTGCGTCGAAATCGGTGCGCAGGAAGGCATGCCGGCTCAGGGGTCCCCGGGCAGCGTCGACCGCACGCTCGAGGAGGGCGGCAGAGGACTGGCGTCCTGCCTGGATCGCCGACCGCGCCGCACTCAGGTCGGGATGGGTCGCAGTGCTATAATCGATGGGTTTTTCTCCTTGCCGGACATCCCGTTCGACAGGGGAGTGAAGACAAATCGCGAACCGGCTACATCCAGGTGTCGCGGCGGTTGGACCCCTTGGGGTGACAGGCGCTGCGATTCGAGCCGGATTCTAGAACCAACCTTTGGAACCTCATGACGATCACGATGCGCGAAATGCTGGAAGCCGGCGTCCACTTCGGACACCAGACCCGCTTCTGGAACCCCAAGATGGCCCCGTACATCTACGGCCATCGCAACAAGATCCACATCATCAACCTCGAGAAGACGCAGCCGCTCTTCGAGGACGCGATGAAGTTC
>JBBQCD010000108.1:0-7560 GCA_038318385.1 Burkholderiales bacterium
CTTGACGCGATCGAGCGCAATCGGTGCCGCCCGCAGATTGGTGATGGCCTCGCCCACTGCCATCCGTCCGGAGGCCGGCGCGTCGGCAAGCGCGAGCGGCGTGCGCTCGCCGATGGCCATGGCCTCGCCGCGACAGCCGACGTAGTCCGCCAGCGTGATCGCGCAATCCGCGACCGGCACCTGCCAGGGGCCGACCATGGGGTCACGATGGCTGAGGCCGCCGACCGTGCGGTCGCCGATCGTGATCAAAAAGCGCTTGCTCGCCACGGTCGGATGCCGCAGGACGTCGAAGACCGCCTGCTGCAGCCGCACGTCGCCCAGGTCGAGCTCGGGCAGCGCTGGGACGCGTCGGCGAACGTCGCGGTGCATCTTCGGGGCCTTGCCGAAAAGAACCTCGAGCGGCATGTCGATCGCCGCGGCATCGCGGTCGGCAGGCGTCGTCTCCGCGGCCGGATCGAGCGGGCCGAGCAGCAGCTCCGTCGCCGCCGTCGCGACGCCGACGACCGACCACGGGCAACGCTCGCGCTCGCACATCGCGCGAAAGATCGGCAGGGCCTGCGGATCGAGCGCGATGACGTAGCGCTCCTGGCTCTCGTTGCACCAGACCTCCTTCGGCGCGAGGCCGGTCTCCTCGAGCGGCACGGCGCGCAGGTCGAAACGGGCGCCGCGACCGGCGCCTTCGACGAGCTCCGGGAAGGCATTCGAAATCCCGCCGGCACCGACGTCGTGGATTGCCAGCACCGGGTTGGACGCGCCGAGAGCGGCGCAATGGTTGATGACCTCCTGCGCGCGCCGCTGGATCTCGGGATTGCCGCGCTGCACCGAGTCGAAGTCGAGCGCCGCAGCGTTCGCACCTGCGGCCATCGAGCTCGCCGCCCCGCCTCCCATGCCGATGCGCATGCCGGGACCGCCGAGCTGGATCAGCAGCGTGCCGGCGGCGAACTCGATCTTGTGGGTCTGCGAGGCCTCGATCGCGCCCATGCCGCCGGCGATCATGATCGGCTTGTGATAGCCGCGTCGCTCCGGCCCGGCAACGCCCGACACGGTCTGTTCGTAGACCCGGAAATATCCACCGAGGTTCGGCCGCCCGAACTCGTTGTTGAAGGCGGCGCCGCCGAGCGGCCCGTCCATCATGATCTGCAGTGCGCTGGCGATATGCGCCGGCTTGCCATAGGGGTCGCGCTCCCACGGTTCGGGCTGGCCCGGCCCGCTCAGTCCGGGGTGCTCGGGAAGCGCCGGCAGGTGCAGGTTCGAGACCGAGAAGCCGGTCAGGCCGGCCTTGGGTCGTGCGCCCCGCCCGGTCGCGCCTTCATCGCGGATCTCGCCGCCGGCCCCGGTCGACGCACCCGGAAACGGCGAGATCGCCGTCGGGTGGTTGTGCGTCTCGACCTTCATCAGCACGTGCACCGTCTCGGCCCGCGCCGTGTAGGCCGGCGCGTTGGTGTAGCCCTGCGGCAGCCAGCGCTCGACCGGACCGCCTTCCATCACGGCCGCGTTGTCGCTGTAGGCGACGATCGTGTGCTGCGGCGCCGTGGCGTGGGTGTGCCGGATCATCTGGAACATCGACTGCGGCTGCTCGACGCCGTCGATCGTGAACCGGGCATTGAAGATCTTGTGGCGGCAGTGCTCGCTGTTCGCCTGGGCGAACATCATCAACTCGACGTCGCTCGGGTTGCGGCCGAGACCGCGAAAAGCCGCGACCAGGTAGTCGATCTCGTCGTCCGAAAGCGCCAGCCCGAAGCGCAGGTTTGCGCCTTCCAGTGCGACGCGGCCGGCGCCCAGGACATCGACATGCTCGAGCGGCGCTGCGACCTGGTCATCGAAGAGATGCTCCGCGGCATCACGGTCGGCCAGCACGCTCTCGGTCATGCGGTCGTGCAGTCGGGCGGCGACGGCATCGAGCTGCTCGGGCGCCAAGTCCCTGGTGGGGCCCAGCAGTCCGGCCTTGAGCGTCAGGTGATATTCGGTGACGCGCTCGATGCGCGAGACCGCGAGGCCGCAGTTGTGGGCGATGTCGCTCGCCTTCGAGGCCCACGGCGAGATCGTGCCGAGCCGCGGCGCGACAACGATGACGGTGCCACCGGAGCCGCCGGAATACGGCTCGCCGTAGCGCAGCAACGCTTCGAGCCGTGCACGGGCGTCGACACCGAGGGCGGTGTCGCTGCGCACCCAGTGCACATGTCGCGCCGAGATCGCCACGACGCGCGGTGCGACATCCTGGAGTGCGGTCAGAAGGGCCCGGGTGCGGAACGCCGACAACGCATTGCCGCCCTCGAAGGTGGCCAGGTGTCTGGACGAAGTGGTCACGCGCGACGGCTCGAAAGGGTCGGGCCCGAGACGCCGAGAAACCGCTCGCCGCCCCGGGGCAGACCGGGTGGAAACCCGCGATTCTAGGGCCCCGATGCGATAATTCAGCCCATGACGATCACGATCAAGAGCGCCGCCGACGTCGAAGGCATGCGCGTGGCGGGGCGCCTCGCCTCCGAGGTGCTGGACATGCTGGCCACGCACGTGAAGCCGGGCGTCACCACGGACCAGCTCGACAAGCTCGCCCACGACATGATCGTCGGCGAGCAGCAGGCCACGCCGGCGCCGCTGAACTACGCCCCGCCCGGCTACACGCCGTATCCGAAGTCGATCTGCACCTCGATCAACCACCAGGTCTGCCACGGCATCCCCAACGACCGTCCGCTGAAGAACGGCGACATCGTCAACGTCGACGTCACCGTCATCAAGAATGGATGGCACGGTGACACCAGCCGCATGTTCATCGTCGGCGAAGGCTCGATCGCGGCCCGGCGCCTGGTGCAGATCACCTATGAAGCCATGTGGAAGGGCATCGTCAAGGTCAAGCCCGGCGTGCGTCTGGGCGACATCGGCCACTCGATCCAGACTTTCGCCGAGAACAGCGGCTTTTCGGTGGTGCGCGAATTCTGCGGCCACGGCATCGGCCAGCGCTTCCACGAGGAACCGCAGGTCCTGCACTACGGCCGCCCCGGCACGCTCGACGAACTCGTCCCCGGCATGATGTTCACGATCGAGCCGATGATCAACGCCGGCCGGCGCGAGATCCGCGAGATGGGCGACGGCTGGACCATCGTCACCAAGGATCGCTCGCTGTCGGCGCAATGGGAGCACACGATCCTCGTCACCGACAGCGGCTACGAGGTGATGACGCTGTCGGCGGGAAGCCCGCCACCGCCTGCCTTCGCAGCAGCCGCCTGAGGCCGCGCCGATGCTGGCCGCGCTGGAAGAGCCGAAGCCGGCCACCGACGTCGCCGCCGCGGGCCGGGCCCGCTTCCGCCAGGACAAGGCCGCGCTCCTTGAGCACTTCGCCGCAGCGCGGCCGACCGCGCCTGCGGCGTCCCGGCTGCTGCGCGCGCTCACCCGCCTGGTCGACCAGACCCTGCTGGCCCTCTGGGCCGAAGCCGGCATGCCCGAAGGCGCCGCGCTCCTGGCCGTCGGTGGCTATGGCCGCGCAGACCTCTTCCCGCATTCCGACGTCGACGTGCTGGTGCTGTTGCCGGTCACGCCCGGGCCGGATGCCCAGGCGACGAAGACCGCCATCGAAGGATTCATCACGGCCTGCTGGGACACCGGCCTGGAGATCGGCTCGAGCGTGCGCACCGTGGCCGAATGCGTGGTGATGGCGCAGAGCGACGTCACCGTGCAGACGGCGCTGCTCGAATCGCGTCTGCTCTGCGGGTCGCGCCGCATCTTCAACCATTTCCGCCGCGTCTATGCCCAGGCGATGGATCCGAAGGCTTTCCTGCGCGCGAAGACGCTGGAGATGCGCCAGCGCCACCAGAAGTACGAGGACACGCCCTACTCCCTCGAGCCGAACTGCAAGGAAAGTCCGGGCGGACTGCGCGATCTGCAAGTCGTCATCTGGGTGGCAAGGGCCGCCGGCCTCGGCAAGAACTGGAGCGCGCTCGCCACCAAGGGGCTGATCACGCCGTTCGAGGTCAAGCAGCTGGTCCGCAACGAGGGCCTGTTGAAGCTGATCCGGGCGCGCCTGCACATGATCTCGGGCCGTCGCGAAGATCGCCTCGTCTTCGACCTGCAGACGGCCGTAGCCGAAAGCTTCGGCTACCGCTCGACCCGCGCGCAGCGCGCTTCCGAGGTGCTGATGCGACGCTACTACTGGGCCGCCAAGGCGGTGACCCAGCTCAACCAGATCCTGATGCTCAACATCGAGGAGCGCCTCACCGGCTCGCAGGACGCGCCGATGCGCCCGATCAATGCCAAGTTCCTCGAGCGCGGCGGCATGCTGGAGGTCGCGAGCGACGACCTCTACGAGCGCGACCCGCACGCCATCCTCGAGACCTTCCTCGTCTTCCAGCAGACCATCGGCCCGAAGGGCCTGTCCGCGCGGACGCTGCGCGCGCTGTACAACGCCCGCGACCTGATGGACGCCAAGTTCCGCCACGACCCGGCGAACCGCGCGACCTTCATGGCCATCCTGAAGGAGTCGGTGGGACAGACCCACGCCTTCCGGCTGATGAACCAGACCAGCGTGCTGGGACGTTACCTCTGGGTCTTCCGGCGCATCGTCGGGCAGATGCAGCACGACCTCTTCCACGTCTACACCGTCGACCAGCACATCCTGATGGTGCTGCGCAACGTGCGCCGCTTCCTGATCCCCGAGCACGCTCACGAGTATCCGTTCTGTTCGCAGCTCGCATCGAGCTGGGAGAAGCCCTACCTGCTGTACATCGCGGCCCTCTTCCACGATGTCGCCAAGGGCCGCGGCGGTGACCACTCCGTGCTCGGTGCCAAGGAGGCGCGACGCTTCTGCCGCGACCATGGCCTCGACGGCGAGGACACGGCGCTGATCGAATTCCTGGTGGTGCAGCACCTGACGATGTCGAGGATCGCCCAGAAGGAAGACCTTTCCGATGTCGACGTGATCGAGACGTTCGCCGCTCTGGTCGGCAGCGAGCGGCGGCTGACCGCGCTCTACCTGCTGACCGTGGCAGACATCCGCGGCACCAGTCCGAAGGTCTGGAACGCCTGGAAAGGCAAGCTGCTGGAGGACCTCTACCGGCTGACGCTGCGCGCCCTCGGCGGGGCGCGGCCGAACATGGACGCCGAGATCGAGGCCCGCAAGCTCGAGGCGCGCCAGCTGCTGAACCTCGCGTCGCTGCCGGCGGGGGTGGAGCTGGCGCTGTGGAAGACGCTCGAGCTGAGCTACTTCGCCCGCCACGACGCTGGCGACATCGCCTGGCACGCGCGCTCGCTGCACGCCAAGGTGGCGGCCGCGGTGCCGGTGGTGCAGGCACGGCTGTCGTCGGTCGGCGAAGGCCTCCAGGTGCTGGTGTACGCGCCGGACCGCCAGGACCTGTTCTCGCGGATCTGCGGCTACTTCGACAGCGCCGGGTTCAACATCCTCGACGCCAAGGTGCACACGACCGCCGACGGCTACGCCCTCGACACCTTCCAGGTCACGAGCCCGCCGTTCGAGCAGCACTACCGCGACCTGATCGCGTATGTCGAGACCCAACTCGCCGCCGCGCTGGCAGCGGTGGGGCCCCTGCCGGAACCGGGCAAGGGCCGGATCTCGCGACGGGTCCGCTCCTTCCCGATCACGCCCCGCGTCACGCTGCGTCCCGACGAGCGCGGCCAGCGCTGGCTGCTAACCGTCTCCACCAGCGACCGCTCGGGGCTGCTTCATGCGATCGCCCAGGTCCTCGCGCGGCACGGCGTCAACCTGCAGCTGGCGAAGATCACGACGCTCGGCGAACGGGTCGAGGACACGTTCCTGATCGACGGACCGGTGCTGCAGCAAAACCGCAAGCAGCTGCAGATCGAGTCCGAGCTGCTCGACGCGATCAGCGCCTGAGCCCGATGGCGCGATCCTGCCGCCGCCTCCGATGCCGCTGACGCCAGTCAGCGCGGTCGAGGTGCTTCGTCGCCTCGACGACTACGACGCCGTCATCGACGCCCGCTCGGAAGGCGAATACGCCGACGACCGCCTGCCGGGCGCGCTGAACTGGCCGTCGTTGACGGACACCGAACGCGTCGACATCGGCACGCGCTACAAGCAGGACTCGGCGTTCGCGGCGAAAAAGCGCGGGGCGGCGCTGATCGCCCGCAACATCGCCGCGCACATCGAGCGCGACGTGCTTTCCCTCCAGAAGGACTGGAAGCCGCTCGTCTACTGCTGGCGCGGCGGCAAGCGCAGCGGCGCGCTGGCGCACGTGCTCGCCGAGATCGGCTTTCGGGTCGAGGTCCTGGATGGGGGCTATCGCGAGTTCCGCCGCGCCGTCGTCGCGGCGCTCGAGGTCATGCCGCAGCATCTGGACCTGCGCGTCGTCTGCGGTCCGACCGGCTCCGGCAAGAGCCTGCTGCTGCACGCTCTCGAGGCGCAAGGTGCCCAGGTCCTCGATCTCGAGGCGCTGGCGAATCACCGCGGTTCGGTTCTCGGGCTCGTCCCCGGCAGCACCCAGCCGACCCAGAAGCGCTTCGACACGCTGCTGTGGGACGCGATGCGCCGGCTCGATCCATCACGACCTGTCTTCGTGGAGAGCGAGAGCAAGAAGATCGGCGACCTGCGCGTGCCCGAGGTCCTGATCCAGCGCATGCGGGCCTCGCCCTGCCTGTGGCTCGAGCTCGGTCTGGAACGCCGGGTCGGGCTGCTGATCGAGGAATACGCCTTCTTCGTCGCCGACACCGCCGCCTTCTGCGCGCGCCTTGATGCGCTGCGCGTCCTGCGCGGCAACGAGGTCATCGACGCATGGCAGGAATCGGCGCGCGCCGGGCGCACGGCCCAGGTCGTCCGCGAGTTGCTGCTGGTCCACTACGACCCGATCTACCTGCAGTCGATGCGCCGCAACTTTGCCGGGGTGGCCGCGCCCTGGATGCGGCTGGAGTGGGACGGCAGCGCGAAGTCGCTGACCGCGGTAGCCGGACTGGCGATCGCTGCGCCGCGGCCCTGAAGGCCACGCGCCCCCGGGCGCCATCGCGCGACACCCCAAAAAAAAGAGACAGGCGAACCTGTCTCTCTCTCACCTTCGGCGGGAAGCGCGCGGACCGGAATCCGCCGCGTTCCGGCCACTGGCTTACTTGCTGGCGGCGGCCTTGACGTTGGCCTTGCCTTCAGCCTTGACCTCGGCGGTCTCGGCCTTGGCCTGGCCCTTGTCGGCGGCGGCTTCGATCTTCGCCTTCCCGGCCTTCATGTCGGCCTTGATCTCGGTCTTGGCGACCTTGGCGTCGGCACCGGCGGCGACCTTGTCGGCCTTCGCTTCGACCTTCATCTTGTCCTCGCTGTCGGCCTTGGCGACCTTGGCATGAGCCTTGGCCTTCTTTTGCGCGGCCTTGTCGTGCGCTTCGGACTTGGTCTCGGCGGCCTTGGCATCGGCCTTGGCGACCTTGGCGTCGGCCTTGGCGCCGACCTTGGCTTCGTCGGCAACCACGTCTGCGGTCTTCTTCTCGGCCTTCGCCTCGGCCTTCACGACCGCCGGGGTGTTCGCGGCGGGCGTCGGCGATTGGGCCAGGGCCACGGAAGCGAAGAAGCCGGTGATCAGGGTGGCAAGCAGTTTGTTCATGGAATCCTTGGGG
>JBBQCD010000109.1:0-7546 GCA_038318385.1 Burkholderiales bacterium
GGCCACGACCCGCGCTCCGGCCCACCAGGCCGTCAGGGCGGTGCGCCCAACCGCGCCCCCAGCCGTGACGCGCAGGGCCAGCCGGCGCGGCCGCAAGGCCCGCGCACGGAGCGCAACGACGACGGCCGCCCGCCGGCGCGCCTGAACCAGCCGAAGCGCTGACCGCAGCCACTCGGAAGGGCCAAGGCACTGCGGAGGGCCCGGACCGATCGGGCGCTCGGCGCCGGCGCCAGCCACGTTAGAGTCACGGGATGCCGACCTCCGAGCTGACTTCGAGAGCGGCGCTCCTCGCCGGCGCCACCGGATTGATCGGAGGCGCGCTGCTGCCGCGGCTGTTGGCGGGCGGCGCCTACCGACGCGTAACCGTGCTGGCTCGCGGGCCGGCACGAGACGGCGCGTCGGGCCCGAAGCTCGACTGGCTGCAGGTAGATCTCGACCGGTTGCCACAGCCGTTTCCGGCGGTCGACGACGTCTACATCGCGCTCGGCACGACGATCAAAGTCGCCGGCTCGGAGAGCGCCTTCCGGCACGTCGACCACGACCACGTCGTCGCCATCGCGCGGGCGGCCTTTGCGGCCGGGGCGAGCCGCCTGGCCGTGGTGTCAGCGCTCGGCGCGGATGCGAACTCGCGTGTCTTCTACAACCGCGTCAAGGGCGACATGCAGGCGGCCGTCGCGGCAATCGGCTATGTCTCGGTAGTGCTCGCCCAACCCTCGCTGCTGATGGGCGACCGCAACGCGCTCGGCCAGCCGGTGCGGCGTGCGGAAGCGCTCGCCGCCGGCTGGCTGCGTCCTGTGTTGCGGCTGGTGCCGTTGTCGGTGCGACCGATTGACGCCGACGCCGTCGCGGCGGCGATGATTGAAGCGCTGCGCGAGGCCCGACCCGGCGTGCGCATCCTGCCTTCGGCACAGATGCAGCCCGGCGCCCGCGACTGAGGAGGCCTTCGCCGTGAACGCGGCCGCCGACGCGGATGACGCACTCGCCATCCTCCTGGTCGATGCCGATTGTGTCGTCGCGGCCAAGCCGGCCGGCATGCTCTCGGTACCCGGGCGCGGCCCGTTGCTGCAGGACTGCCTGCTGTCGCGGTTGCAAAACCGCTTCGGGGATCTGCGTGTCGTCCACCGGCTCGACATGGCGACCTCCGGTCTCATCGTCTTCGCGCGCAACGCCGACGCGCAGCGCACGTTGAACCGCGCGTTTGCAGAGCGCGCGGTCGAAAAGCGCTATGTCGCCACTGTCGACGGCGTGGTCTTTGCCGACAGCGGCGAGATCGACCTGCCGCTCTCCGCGGACTGGCCGAACCGTCCGCTGCAGCGAGTCGACCATGCCGCCGGGAAACCCTCGATCACGCGTTACCGCGTGCTGGAACGCTCGCCGACTTCCACCCGCCTGTCGCTGAGGCCGATCACGGGCCGCGCCCACCAATTGCGCGTCCACCTGCTGGCCCTCGGCCATCCGATCCTCGGGGATGCGCTGTACGCCCCCCACGCCGCTCGCGCGCGGGCGGGACGTCTCTTGCTGCATGCCGAAGGTCTGGGCTTTGCGCATCCGGCCAATGGCGCGTGGACCTCGTTCGAACTGCCGGCGCCATTTTGAGGTCGCGCACCACCGGACGGCCGCGATCCTGGCTGCGCGGGGCGAACGCAGGACGGGATCCATCGAAGGAGGTCCGGCTGCCCTTGCCATTCGCACTTCCGCACTTATGTTTGAAAGGTCTCGGGCTCGACATATCATCGCGCCCAACGGCACCCACCGCAAAAGGAAGAGACATGAGAGCACTCGCACTTGCACTGATGGTCGGACTGGTCGGAATCGGCCTGGCGCCAACCGACGCCGACGCGCGCCGCTTCGGCGGCGGCGGCGGCGCGGGAATGCAGCGCAGCCTGCCGGCGCGCACGCCCCCCACGGCCACTCCTGCGCAGACCGCTCCGGCCGCCACCCCGGCCGCCGCGGGTGCGACGGCCGGCGCCGCAGCAGCCGCTCCCCGGCGCTCCTGGATGGGCCCGATCGCAGGCCTGGCCGCCGGCCTGGGCATTGCCGCCCTGATGAGCCACCTCGGCATGGGTGAGGCGTTCGGCAACTTCCTGATGATCGCGCTGCTCGGCCTGGCCGCCATCTTCGCGATCCGCTTCGCGATGCGCCGCTTTGCGCCGTCGGCACCGGCAAACGGCGGAGCGATGCAGTACGCGGGACCGGCGGGCGCCTTCCAGCAGCAAAACGTGGACACCGGACCGGCCTTTGGCTCGGGCTCCGCATCCACGCCGATGCCAGCCAGCATGCCTGCGGCAGCTGGCGCCGCGAGCCTGCCGGCCGGGTTCGATGCAGCCGGCTTCGAACGCGTCGCGAAGATGATCTTCATCCGCATGCAGACCGCCAACGACAGCGGTGACCTGAACGACCTGCGCAACTTCACGACGCCGGAGATGTTCGCCGCGGTCAAGCTCGACCTGCAGGAACGCGCCGGAGCGAAGCAGACCACCGATGTCGTGCGGATCGATGCCGAGGTCCTGGACGTCGCCACCGAGGACGCGCGCCAGGTGGTCAGCGTGCGCTTTCACGGACTGATCCGCGAGGAGCTCGATGGGGCAGCCGCACCGTTCGACGAGGTCTGGCACCTGGTGCGACCGGTCGACGGCAGTCGCGAATGGGCCATCGCCGGCATCCAGCAGATCGCCTGAGCGAGCCCGTCCGCATCTTCGACAAGGGGCGGCTGCCCCTTGTTTCATTTCAGGAGCCCGCATGAGCGAACAGGTCTTCATCGTCACCGGAGCCTCGCGTGGACTGGGCGCATCCATCGTCGAGAAGCTGCTGGCCCCGGGTCACACCCTCGTCTGCATGGCGCGGCACATGCCGGCGGAACTGGCGGCCACCGCGCGCGACCGGGGCGCGCGTCTCGAAGCCTGGAACGTCGACCTCGTCGACCCGGCCCCGGTGGCCAAGCGCCTGCAGACCTGGCTCGAGACGCTCGACCCCCGCACCGTCGGCGCTGCGACCCTGATCAACAACGCCGCGATGCTGACCCGGATCGGCCCGGTCGACGGCTGCGACGATGCCGAACTGGCGGGCTCGCTGCGCGTCTCCCTGGAAGCGCCGATGCTGCTGACGGCGGCCTTCCTGCGCGCGACCGGCGACTGGACGGTGCCGCGCCGCATCCTCAACATCTCATCGGGTCTGGGCCGTCGCGCGATGGCCGGCACCGCGCCCTACTGCGCCGCCAAGGCCGGCATGGACCACTACTCGCGCGCTGTCGCGCTCGACGAGGCGACCCGCGCGAATGGGGCACGCATCGTCTCGCTCGCGCCAGGTGTGATCGATACCGACATGCAGGTGCAGCTCCGCGGCGCAGACCCGAAGGCATTTCCCGACCGGGCAACCTTCGTCGGCCTGAAGGAAGGCGGCCAGCTGACCTCGAGCGCGGACGCAGCGGCCCGGGTGCTGGCCTTCTTGAACCGGGCGGATTTCGGCGCCAATCCCGTGGCCGACGTGCGCGACGCGTAGCGTCCGCGCAGACCGACCTCAGGGGCCGACCGGTCCCTGGAATCCGCCGGCGCGACACGTCAGCACCAGAGTGTCCCGATGCGCATCGTCAGCAACAGGCTGGATCGGCGTGCTCTCGTGGATCACGCGGCGATCGTCGAGGATCAGCGTCGTCCAGGGTTCGACCAACGTGAAACGCAGACCGCCCGGACCGTCGGCTTCGAAGACCCGGGTCTCGCCGCCCTTGATGCCATGGCGATCGACCAGCACCACGGCGACGAAATCGACACCGTCGCGGTGCGCGCCTTCGGGCGTCGGCCGGCCGATGCCGTCGGTGGTGTCGATGCGGAACTGGTGGGCTTCGAGATACCACGGTTGCGGTCCGCGCAACGTCGAACAGAGCCCGGCGAAACGCGTCAGGAGGCGCTGCCACACCGGTGCCCCGGCGACAACCGCCTCGATCGGCTCGAACCAGCGCTCGAGCCCGCCGTGCAAGGCGTTGTACTCGAGCGGCTGCCAATGCGCGCGATGCGGCGCCTGTTCGACCTCGTCGCCGCTGACGACGTAGGAGGCATGACGACGCCGTCTGTAGCGACCACCGTCGCGCAGATAGGCATCGGGCGGCAGATCGTTCCACGACGCCTTCAGCGCGTCCAGCTCGGCGGCCGCGGCCGGAATCCAGCCGCACACGGCGGTCGCGGACAAGACGGCGTGCCCGGGGCCGCGGAGCGCAGCGGCCAGGTCGGCGGCGGGCGTGAGCGGCGCGGAGAGGAGCGGCGTCGCCATGCGTTCAGGCGTAGCGTTCGCGCGCCAGCGCCGCGCCCTTGGCGAGCGCTTCGAGCTTCTTCACGGCGATCTCGCGCCGCATCGGCGCCATGCCGCAGTTGGTGCACGGCAGCAGGCGCTCCTTGGCGACGAAGCGCAGCGCACTGCCGATCGTGTCGGCCACCTGCTCGGGTGTCTCGATGACGTCGGAGGCGACGTCGATGACGCCGACCATGACGTCCTTGCCGTCGAGGAGCCGCATCAGGTCGGGTGGCACGTGCGAATGGAAGCACTCGAGCGAGACCTGGTCGATGGAGCTCTTTGCAAGCGCCGGGAAGACCTGTTCGTACTGGCGCCATTCGGCGCCGAGCGTCTGCTTCCAGTCGACGTTGGCCTTGATGCCGTAGCCGTAGCAGATGTGCACCGCCGTCTTGCAGTCGAGTCCGGCCGCGGCGCGCTCGAGCGCCTCGACGCCCCAGTCGGCCGCATCCTGCATGTAGACGTTGAAGGCCGGCTCGTCGAACTGGACCACGTCGACACCATCGGCCTGGAGGGCGCGCGCCTCCTGGTTCAGCACGTCGGCGAAGGCGAAGGCCATGCGGATGCGACCATCCCGGTCGCCACCGTAGTGCCGGTCGGCGACGGTGTCGACGATCGTCATCGGGCCCGGCAGCGTGAACTTCAGGCGGCGTCCGGTGTGCGCTCGTGCGAGCTGCGCCTCCATCGCGTGCACCCGCCCCGCCAGGCGCAGTTCGCCGACGACCTGCGGGACCATGGCGTCGTAGCGATTGTCGCGGATGCCCATCTTCACCTTGTGCTCGAAGTCGATTCCCTCGACCCGGGCGAGGAAGCCGTGGACGAAGTGCTGGCGCGCCTGCTCGCCGTCGCCGACGATGTCCAGACCGACGTCCTCCTGGAGCTTGAGCCAGAGCAGCGTCGCATCCGACTGCGCGGCCTCCAGCTCGGCTCCGCTGGCTCGCCACTGCGGCCACAGGGTCTCGGTTTCGGCGAGCCATGGGGGCTTGGGCAGGCTTCCGGCGATGGCGGATTCGAACATGGTCACGACCGATCTCGAAGGTTGAATCAGAAGCGGGATTCTGCAACCGCCGGAGCAATCCGGGGCGACTTCGCGGGCCGCCTCTTCGCGCGAACTGCAGCTGTCGCACGCCGCCGCTTCAGGCCTCGTCGGCGCTTCCCTTCGGCTGCTCTTGCGACGACACATCCGTGCTTCCGGCGTCCCCGCTTGCTGCATCCTCGGACGCAGCGACGACGCGAACGCGCGCGTCGCCGCATTGCACCACCTGCCCGGCGCGCAGCTTGCAGGTCTTGCGCAGTTCCTCGCGGCCGTCTACCTGCACCCGGCCCGCGGCGATCAGCGCCTTGGCGCCGCCGCCACTGGTGGCCAACCCAGTGGCCTTCAGGAGGGCGTCGAGGGTGATGTGGTCGGTGCGCAGCACCAGTTCGAGAGCCTTCATCAGTCGGCGGGCCGGACTTCGTCCAGGCCGAACTCACGGGCGAGGAATGCGTAAGAGGTGCGCCGCACCGCGGGATCGTGAGCCCAGGTGTTGACCACGAGCTCGTCGAGTTCGAAACGCCCGGCCAGTGCGCGCAGCTTCTCGCCGACTTCGGCGCCGGTGCCGACGAAGGCCTTGGCCCGCATGGCCTCGACCGTCGGCATCTCGTCGGCGCGAAAGCCGCGTGCCGCGATGACGTCCGGCGCCTGCAGCGGGCCATAGACGCCGCGCGCCCGGTCGACGCGCCAGCGCTCGCGGCCGAGCGCATGATGTTCGGCCTCGGCGCGCGTTTCCGCGGCCAGCGCCCAGACGCACAGCGTGGCCTGGGGCTGCGGATGGCGCTCGCTCGGCCGGTAGAGCTGCCGATAGAGCGCGATCGCCTGCTCGGCGCCCTGCCCGTCGGTGAAGAAGTAGGCGAAGGCATACGGCAGGCCGAAATGGGCAGCGAGCTGCGCGCCGTAGTCGGAGCTGCCGAGGATCCAGATCTCGGGCGCGTGCGGTCCGAGGGGATGGGCGGTGATCCCGAGGTGGGTTCCGCTCGCCGTCCAGGCCTGGAGGTCGCGCACCTGCTCGGGAAAATTCTCGGCCGCTGCCATCGCGTTCGGGTTCAGCGCCCGCGCGGTGCGCATGTCGCCACCCGGCGCACGCCCGACACCGAGGTCGATGCGCCCGGGAGCGAGCGCTTCCAGCACCCGGAACTGCTCGGCGACCTTGAGCGCACTGTAGTGCGGCAGCATCACGCCGGCGCTGCCGATGCGGATGCGCGACGTGCGTGCGGCGATGGCCGCCATCAGCATCTCGGGCGCGCTGCCGACGATCGTCGGCAGGCCGTGGTGCTCGCTGACCCAGAAGCGCGCGTAGCCGAGTCGCTCGCAGTGCTGCGCGAGGTCGAGGGTGTCGCGGATGGCGGCGTCCTCGCCGCTGCCGCTGACCGACACCGACTGGTCGAGGACCGAAAGGCGGATCGTCTGCACGTCTAGCCCTGCGGGTGGGTGGGATCGATCCAGCGAACGTTCTCGGGCTTTTCCACCGGCTCGATGTCGAGGTTGACGGCGACCGCCTCCCCGTCGCTGCGCACCAGAACGCATTCGAGCGTCTCCGTGGCGCTGGCGTTGATCTCCTGGTGCGGCACGAAGGGCGGCACGTAGATGAAATCGCCCGGCCCCGCTTCGGCCGTGAACTCGAGCGCCTCGCCCCAGCGCATCCGCGCCCGTCCGCGGACGACGTAGATCACGCTCTCCAGCGCGCCGTGGTGATGCGCTCCGGTCTTCGCGTCCGGATGAATGTGCACGGTGCCGGCCCAGAGTTTCTGCGCCCCGACCCGGGCGAAGTTGATCGCCGCCTTGCGATCCATCCCCGGCGTCTGCGCGGTATTGGGGTCGAGACGGTCACCGGAGACGACGCGAACGCCGTCGTGTTTCCAGGCAGCCTGGTCGATGCTCTTGGAATTCGGGGTCATGGTCACGCTCCTCATGCTCAGCCGCCGATTCTGGTCCAGATGCGCGCCCGGCGCTGCGCGCCGTGACCATCACGCGGGCGCGACAGGGAGTAGCAACGGGCTCCCGCGGGCGTTCGAGCCGATCTTGCGGATCGCGACAAGACACACGCTTTGCGGAACATCGCGCCGACGAGGCCGCGCGCGCAAGCCGCCTCGTGTACAATTCGCGCACAGTTATACGCAAGACAGTGGTTGTTCGTGATTCCTCTTCTCCCCTGCGGTTCTCGCAGCGGCTCGTTAGAAATCCCTAGCTCGTGTCTCTGAGTGTCGCTGCATGCGCCGCATGTGCTGC
>JBBQCD010000110.1:0-7518 GCA_038318385.1 Burkholderiales bacterium
TCTCTACGCGCAGCAATACCAAATAGGCCGACGCGGCGGCACGGCTTGCCGTGCCGCGTGGAAGTGTGGCTCCGCACGAGTCGGCGGGTAGGTAGCACCGAGCCGCGCAGCGATGCGCGGCCCAGAGGAATGGCGGTCACGTCGTGCGGTCCGAAAGGACGGCATGCCGCACAGAATCCGGCCTATCGGCTCGCTTCACACTTTTTCCCTGCCGCGCGAGTAGGTGCAGCGTCCCGCGCCGGCGCCGCCCACTCCCTGGAATCGCCCCGCCGCTACACTGGTCAGCAGTCGATGAATCCTGATGCCCACACCCTTTGGCGCGCGCCGAGTTGGGCTCTTGCCGTGCTCCTCGCGTGTCTCGGGATGCTGGGGCCGTTCTCGATCGACACCTATCTGCCTGCGTTCAGCGGCATCGCCCGAGCCATCGGTGCGACGCCGGTCGAAATGCAGCAAACGCTGTCGGCGTATCTGTTCGGCTTCGCCGTCATGAACCTGTTCCACGGGGCACTCTCGGACAGCTTCGGCCGCCGTCCGGTCGTTCTCTGGGGTCTGGTGGTGTTCACTCTGGCGTCGGCCGGCTGTGCGCTCTCACAACATATCGGCGCGCTGGTCTTCTTCCGCGCCGTCCAGGGCATGTCGGCAGGCGCCGGCATCGTCATCTCCCGGGCCGTGATCCGCGACATGTTCCCGCCGGCGGATGCCCAGCGGGTGATGTCGCAGGTGACGATCTATTTCGGCGTCGCCCCCGCCGTCGCTCCGATGGTCGGCGGCTTCCTCTTCGTGCACGCCGACTGGCATGCCATCTTCTGGTTCCTGACGGCAGTCGGGGTCATTCTCTGGATCGCGAACTACCGGTTGCTGCCCGAGACGTTGCACATGACGCAGCGCCAGGCTTTCAACGTCCGCAACCTGCTGCGCGGCTACTGGTCGATGGGGAGCAACCCGCGCTTCCTCATGCTCGCGCTGGCCAGCGGGATTCCGTTCAACGGCATGTTTCTCTACGTGCTTTCGGCGCCGGTCTTCCTCGGCGAGCTTCTGCACCTCGAGCCGGGCGAGTTCTTCTGGTTCTTCACTCTGACGATCGCCGGGATCATGGGGGGCGCCTTCCTGTCGGGACGCCTGGCCGGGCGCATCAAGCCGAAGCACCAGATTCGCCATGGCTTCCTGATCATGCTGCTGGTGTCGATCGCGAACCTGGGCCTCAACCTCGTCTTCGAACCGAGCGCCTGGTGGGCGCTGCTGCCGCTGGCGATCTATGCCTTCGGCTGGGCGCTGATGGTGCCGGTGGTGACGCTGATGGTGCTCGACCTGATCCCCGAGCGCCGCGGCATGGCGTCGTCGTTCCAGGCCTTCATCGGCAGCATGGCCAACGGGCTGGTGGCCGGCGTGATCGCGCCCCTGGTGATGCACTCGACCCAGCTGCTGGCGCTGACATCGCTGTTGATGATGTGCGTGGGCATCGTCGCCTGGGTCTGGGTCAAGCCCCGCGTGACCTGAGCAATGGCACCGGCGCCCGCCCGCAGCGCCGGCAGCGTGGAATTCAAGTCGGTGCCGCGACGGCCGATACAGCAGGCGACTCCCCCCGCGTCATGTCCCGACCTACCCTTCTCCCGGCTTTCCTCGCGCACCTGCGCGGTCCATTGCTGGCGGCCGTGGGTGTCTGCGCCTTCGGGTCCGCGCACGGCGTCGAAGCGGAGCACGAATCCACGGCGCCGAAGGCCGTGGCGCTCCGACCCGAGCCGGCCAAGCCGGTCATCAAGCTCCCGCCCCGACCCGAGGTGCCGCCGGCGCGCGATCCGCTCGAGCAGGTGCGCGAACGCATCGCCGCGCGGATCAATGCCTCGACGACGAATGCCGGGAGTGGCGGCAGCGTGCTGCGCGCGCCAGCGCGCGCAGCCGACGCGACTGGATCGCCGGCCCCCACGCCGGCGCGTGCGCACCACGCCAAGGCCGCTCCGCATTGGTCCTACGAGGGTGCCGGCGGGCCCCAGGCCTGGGCCCGCCTCCAACCGGAGTTCGCGCAGTGCGCCACCGGCTTGCGGCAAAGCCCGATCGATATCCAGGGCGGGGTTCGGGTCCAGCTCGATCCGATCGCCTTCGACTACAAGCCAGGGGCGGTGCGGGTGATCGACAACGGGCATACGGTCCAGGTCAACGTCGCCCCCGGTAGCACGCTCGAGATCCTGGGACGGCGCTACGAACTGAAGCAGTTCCATTTCCACCGGCCTTCGGAGGAACGCATCGACGGCAAGCCGTTCGACATGGTGGTGCACCTCGTTCACAAGGATGCCGAAGGTCGTCTGGCGGTGGTCGCCGTGCTGCTCGAACGGGGGAGCGCCCAGCCGGTCGTGCAGACCGTCTGGAACAACCTGCCGCTGGAGAAGGGCGACGAGGTGCCGGTGCGGGCGCCGCTCGACCCGTCCGGGCTGCTGCCGGCCGAGCGTGGCTACTACACCTACATGGGTTCGCTGACCACGCCTCCCTGCAGCGAGGGCGTGCTGTGGATGGTGATGAAGACGCCGCAGCCGGTGTCGGCCGAGCAACTGGGCATCTTCGCGCGGCTCTACCCGATGAACGCCCGGCCGGTCCAGGCGCCGCGCGGCCGCCTCATCAAGGAATCGAACTAGATCGCCGTAGCGCGCACTGCACTGCACCGCGCCGCGCCGCGCCTCGGCACCCTTCTCGCGCCGCGCCCACCCGCCGCGGACCACGCGGCGCCGACCGGATCCCGGAACGGCGACCCTGTATAACGGCCCCATGACGCTGGCGCGGAGGTTCGCATGGGTATCTTCCTGACAGGTCTGGTGCTCTTCCTCGGCCTCCACTCGATCTCGATCGTCGCCCCGCGTTGGCGCGCCGGTCAGGTCGCGCGGCTCGGCGAGGGACCGTGGAAAGGCCTGTACTCTGGCGTGGCCGCGCTCGGACTCGGCTTGCTGATCTACGGCTACGGCGTGGCGCGCCAGGCACCGGTGGTCCTCTACACCCCGCCCCCGGCCTTGCGGCACGTGGCGCTGCTGCTGATGCTCCCTGTCTTCCCGCTGCTGCTGGCGGCCTACCTGCCGGGACGAATCCAGGCGGCGACCCGGCACCCGATGCTGCTCGCGGTCAAGCTCTGGGCGACGGCGCACCTGCTGGCCAACGGCACGCTGGTCGACGTGCTGCTGTTCGGTGGATTCCTGGTCTGGGCGGTTGCCGACCGGATCTCCGTGAAGCGCCGTCAAACGGGCCGTCCGCCCGGCGCACCGGCCCGACCCTACAACGATCTGATCGCCATCGGCGCCGGCCTGGCGCTGTATGCCTTGTTCGTGCTCGCCGCGCATCGTTGGTTGATGGGGGTCTCGCCGCTGGCTTCGCTACAGTAGCGCCTACTCTGCTCGCGCGATCCCTCGCACCGCTCCCGATGCCGCTTTCCTGCGTTCCCTTCGACGCGCCGCCCTATCGCCTTTCAGGGGTCGTCTACGGGACGTTGATGAACCACCGCGATGCCCTCGCCGCGCTCGGCGGCGCTGCCCACGAACTACCCTACAAGGCGCCGCCGCGGGCGGTGGTGCTGTACCTGAAGCCGCGCAACGCGCTCGTGGGGCCGGGAGACGACATGCCGGTCGGCGACGACGGCGAGGAGGTGGAGGTCGGCTCGAGCCTGGGCCTGGTGATCGGACGCGTCGCCTGCCGGCTCGACGAAGCCGATGCCCTCGACCACCTCGCCGGCTACACGATCGTCCATGACGTGAGTCTCCCGCACACGACCTACTACCGGCCGCAGGTCCGCCTGAAGGCTCGCGACCGCTCCTGCGCGATCGGCCCGCGGGTCGTGGCCTGCCGCGACGTCGGCGATCCGCAGGCGCTGCGCGTGCGCGTCTTCGTCGACGGCGATCGGGTGCTCGAGCAGGGACTCTCGTCGCTGGTGCGCTCGCCGGCGCGGCTGCTCGCGGAGGTCACCGAGTTCATGACCCTCTCCCCCGGTGACATCTTGATGGTCGGGGTGGGACCGGGAGCCCCGCGGGTGCGGGCCGGGCAGCATGTGGCCACCGAGATCGACGGGCTCGGCAGGCTCGACAACCGCTTCGTCGCGGCGACCGGAGTCCGAGCTTGAAGCGCGCCCGCGTGGCCTATGGCGGAGCCTTGCACGAAGCCACTCCGTCGGGCGAGGGCAGGTTGCGCCTTGCCGACGGCCGTGTCGTCGCCGAAGAGGCTGTCGTCTGGCTGCCGCCGTTCGAAGTCGGAACCGTGATCGCGCTCGGCCTCAACTATGCCGACCACGCCAAGGAACTGGCCTTCAACTCGCAGGAGGAACCGCTGGTCTTCCTGAAGGGGCCCGGCGCTCTCATCGGCCATCGCGGGCAGACGCGGCGGCCTGCCGACGCGACCTTCATGCACTATGAATGCGAGCTGGCGGTGGTGATCGGCCGTCCCGCGCGTCGCGTGGGCCGCGCCGATGCGATGCGCCACGTGGCGGGCTACACCGTCGCCAACGACTACGCGATCCGCGACTACCTCGAGAACTGGTACCGGCCGAACCTGCGGGTGAAGAACCGCGACACCTGCACCGTGCTCGGGCCGTGGCTCGTCGATGCCGAAGATGTCGGCGATCCGCCCGAACTGGCACTGCGCACGCTCGTCAACGGCGTCGTTCGACAGCAGGGCAACACCCGCGACCTGGTCTTCGACATTGCGTACCTGATCGAATACCTCAGCGCCTTCATGACGCTGGCGCCTGGCGACGTCATCCTTACGGGGACGCCGGAGGGGGTCGTCGACGTGTTGCCGGGGGACGAGGTGGTGTGCGAGATCGACGGCATCGGGCGACTCGTCAACACCATCGTCGGTGACGACGTCTTCGGCCGCGCCGGCCCGGTCGCCTGAGCGCGTCCCGTCTTCGGAGAGCTTCATGCCCCATCTCACGCTCGACTACTCCGCCAACCTGACCGCCGACGGCGACTTCCCCGGGCTTTGCGGCAAGCTCGCCGCGTGCCTCGTCGCGCAGCAGGACGACGGCAAGCCCGTCTTCCCGATCGGCGGCACGCGCGTGCGCGCCTTCGCGGCCGATGCCTGGAGCATCGCCGACGGCGCCGCCGACACGGCCTACGTGCATGCCGCGCTGAAGGCCGGAGCGGGGCGGTCGGAGGCCGCGCTGCGGGCTACGGGTGACGCCCTCTTTGAGGTGATGAAGACCCATTTCGCAGGCCATCGCGAGCGCATGGGTCTGGCGTTGTCGCTCGAGGTGGGCGAGTTCAGCGAGGCCGGAACCTGGAAGCACAACAACCTCCATGCCCGATTCAAGAAGGCCTGAGCACATGCTGTCTGCCGCCACCATCGCCGATCTCGCGCGCCAGCTGTACGCGGCGCGCAAGTCGCGCACCGCGCTGCGTCACTTCTCCAAGGCGCACCCGTCGATGACGGTCGAGGACGGCTACGCGATCCAGCGCGAATGGGTGCGCCTCGAGCTGGCCGACGGGCGCCGGATCCGCGGCCGCAAGATCGGCCTGACCTCGCGGGCGATGCAGCAGGCCTCGCAGATCACCGAGCCCGACTACGCGCCCCTGATGGACGACATGTTCTTCGATCAGGGCGGCGACATCCCCTTCGATCGGTTCATCGCCCCGCGGGTCGAGGTCGAGCTCGCTTTCGTGCTGGGCAAGCCGCTGCGTGGTCCTGGGGTGACGCTCTTCGAGGTCCTGGCGGCCACGGAATACGTCACGCCGGCGATCGAGATCATCGACGCCCGCATCGAGCAGTTCGATCGGGAGACGAAGGCGCCACGCAAGGTCTTCGACACCATCTCGGACTTCGCCGCCAACGCCGGCATCGTCCTCGGCGGACGTCCGGTGCGCGCCGACGCGGTCGACCTGCGCTGGGTCGGTGCAATGCTCTACAAGAATGGGGTGATCGAGGAGACCGGCCTGGCCGCGGCCGTTCTCAACCACCCGGCGACCGGCGTCGCCTGGCTGGCCAACAAGATCGCACCGCACGACGAGCAGCTCGATGCCGGCGACATCGTGCTCGCCGGGTCGTTCACGCGGCCGACGGTGGCCGCACGCGGCGACAGCTTCCACATCGACTACGGGCCGCTCGGCTCGGTGGCGTTCCGGTTCGCCTGAAGTCATGCAGCCGGACGACTTCTCCGGCTGATCCGGGTTACACCGAGTCTCGCGGCGCGCTGATGAGCTGATGCGCCGGCCGCGCGATTCGCACGCCTCGCGGCGCAATGCCGCGCGGAGCATCATCGGGGAAACGTGACGGATTGCGCGTTCACGTCCCGTTCGCAACACCAGGGCTTCGGTGTTTACCAGTAATGGCGGTCAGCCGTCTTCAGACGAAGCTTTCAGTGACCTCTGCAAGTCCTTCATTTAGAACGATATTTTTTCTGCAAGGAGGCGTTTCAAAGCACGGCTAAGTCCTTGATTCCATTGATTTTTTGTTCTGCTTCGCAGTTGACCCCCGAAGGTCCATCCGCTAAAGTGGCATGAAGTGCATTTTGGTGGGGTTTTGTGGCAAACATCGTGTTTCAAGGCCCTGCGGCGTTGACGCTGGACGGCAAGGGTCGTATCGCGATCCCGGCGCGTCACCGCGAGCTGCTGGCTGCGATGGGGGTAAGCCAGCTGACCATTACCAAGCAGCCCGAGGGTTCCTTGCTGATCTTTCCGCGCCCGGCATGGGAAATCTTCCGCGACCGCGTCGCGGCATTGCCGATGGAGGCGAGCGGCTGGAAGCGCGTGTTTCTCGGCAACGCGATGGATGTCGACATCGACGCCTCCTCGCGGGTCCTGATCGCCCCCGAGTTGCGGGCCTCGGCCGGACTCGTCCGTGACGTCATGCTCCTCGGCATGGGCAGCCATTTCGAACTCTGGGATGCGCAGCGTCACGCCGAACACGAGGCGGCGGTGATGCAATCGCAGATGCCCGAATCGCTGAAGAATTTCTCCTTCTGACTGCATGCAACACGCCATCGCGTCGCAGCACACGCCGGTCTTGCTGCAGGAAGCGATCGACTCGCTCGTCACGCGCGCCGACGGTGTCTATGTCGACGGCACCTATGGTCGCGGCGGCCACGCCCGGCTGCTGCTGTCGCGCCTGGCGAGCGGCGGCCGGCTGATCGCCATCGATCGCGATCCGGCAGCGGTGCAGGCGGCAGGCGACATCGTCGATGCGCGCTTCTCGATCCACCACACCCGCTTCGCACAGCTCGGCGACACGCTCGCGGCGCTCGGCATCGACGCCGTCGACGGCGTGCTCCTCGATCTGGGCGTGTCGTCGCCGCAGATCGACGATCCCGAACGGGGTTTCAGCTTTCGTTTCGATGGCCCGCTCGACATGCGCATGGACCCCACGCGGGGCGAAAGCGCGGCCGAGTTCCTGCAACGCGCCGACGAGCGCCATATCGCGGAGGTGATCAAGGACTATGGGGAAGAACGGTTTGCTCTACAGATTGCAAAGGCGCTTGTTGCTCGGCGCGAAGGCGGGAACCCTGTTCGAACCACAAGGGAACTTTCCGAAGTCGTGGCTGGTGCGGTCAAAACC
>JBBQCD010000111.1:0-7447 GCA_038318385.1 Burkholderiales bacterium
TCCGACCTCGACGAGGCCACCCGCAAGCAGCTCGACCGCGGCGCCCGCGTCACCGAGCTGCTGAAGCAGGCCCAGTATTCGCCGCTGCCGATCTCGCTGATGGGCGCGACGCTGTTCGCGGTCAACAAGGGCTACCTCGACGATGTCGACGTGAAGAAAGTGCTGGCGTTCGAGCACGGTCTGCACACGCATCTCAAGACCAGCCATGCCGCGCTGCTCGCCAAGATCGAGGACGCCAAGGCGCTCGACAAGGACACCGAGGCCGAGCTCGCGAACGCCACCGCGGCGTTCAAGAAGTCGTTTGCCTGACATGACAGGCCCCACGTTGCTTCACTTCTGCCCGCTGAAGGGGCACGCGGCCGCCTCGCGGCGGCCCGGAAGTGAACGCGACCGCTTCGATCTCAGAGGAGCCCACTGATGGCAGCCGGCAAGGAAATCCGCGGCAAGATCAAGAGCGTGGAGAACACGAAGAAGATCACCAAGGCCATGGAGATGGTCGCCGCCTCGAAGATGAGAAAGGCCCAGGAACGCATGCGCGCCGCGCGTCCGTACAGCGAGAAGATCCGCGACCTGGCCTCCAACCTCTCGACCGCGACGCCCGAATACAAGCATCCGTTCATGGTCGCGCACGACGACGTGAAGCTCGCGGGCTTCATCGTCGTCACCACCGACAAGGGCCTGTGCGGCGGCCTGAACACCAACGTGCTGCGCGCCGTCACCGTCAAGCTGAAGGAGCTCGAGGCCCAGGGCGTGAAGGCCGAGGCCGTCGCCATCGGCAACAAGGGGCTGGGCTTCCTGAACCGGATCGGCGCCAAGGTGGTGTCGCACGCCACCGCGCTCGGCGACCGCCCGGCGCTCGAGAAGCTGATCGGTCCCGTGAAGGTGCTGCTCGACGCCTACGCCGCCGGCAGGCTGAGCGCGGTCTACCTTTGCTACACCCGCTTCATCAACACGATGAAGCAGGAGCCGGTGGTGCAGCAGCTGCTGCCGCTGTCGGCCGACGCGATGCGCGATGAAACCGCCACCGCCGGCGGCCAGTACGGCTGGGACTACATCTACGAGCCCGATGCACGCGCGGTGATCGACGAGCTGCTGGTTCGCTACGTCGAGGCGCTCGTCTACCAGGCCACCTCCGAGAACATGGCCTCGGAGCAGTCGGCCCGCATGGTCGCGATGAAGTCCGCGACCGACAACGCCGGCAACGTGATCGCCGAGCTGAAGCTCGTCTACAACAAGACGCGCCAGGCCGGGATCACCAAGGAACTCTCGGAGATCGTCGCCGGGGCGGCTGCCGTCTAGGCGCCGACCTTCGCAACGATCCCCAGCAAGACCCGAACCGAATCGATATCCAGAGGACATCAACATGGCTGAAGCCGCTACCTCCAACGCCCCGGCGAAGACCGCCGCTGGCAAGATCGTGCAGACCATCGGCGCCGTCGTCGACGTCGAGTTTCCGCGCGGCTCCCTGCCGAACATCTACGACGCCCTGAAGATGGAGGGCTCCGACCTGACGCTCGAGGTGCAGCAGCAACTCGGCGACGGCGTCGTCCGCACCATCGCCCTCGGCTCCTCCGACGGCCTGCGGCGCGGCATGTCGATCGTCAACACCGGCAAGCCGATCATGGTGCCGGTCGGTCCGGCGACGCTCGGCCGCATCATGGACGTGCTGGGACGCCCGATCGATGAGCGCGGTCCGGTCGACCAGACGCTGATGGCTTCGATCCACCGCAAACCGCCGTCTTACGACGAGCTCTCGCCGTCGCAGGACCTGCTCGAGACTGGCATCAAGGTGATCGACCTCGTCTGTCCGTTCGCCAAGGGCGGCAAGGTCGGCCTGTTCGGCGGCGCCGGTGTCGGCAAGACCGTGAACATGATGGAGCTGATCAACAACATCGCCAAGGCGCACAGCGGCCTATCGGTTTTCGCCGGTGTCGGTGAGCGCACCCGCGAGGGCAACGACTTCTATCACGAGATGGCCGATTCGGGCGTCGTCAACCTCGAGAACCTCGGCGAGTCCAAGGTCGCGATGGTCTACGGCCAGATGAACGAGCCCCCCGGCAACCGCCTGCGCGTCGCGCTGACGGGCCTGACGATCGCCGAGTCGTTCCGCGACGAAGGCAAGGACGTGCTCTTCTTCGTCGACAACATCTACCGCTACACGCTTGCCGGCACCGAAGTCTCGGCACTGCTCGGGCGGATGCCGTCGGCGGTGGGCTACCAGCCGACGCTGGCCGAGGAAATGGGCCGCCTGCAGGAGCGGATCACGTCGACCAAGGTCGGCTCGATCACCTCGATCCAGGCCGTCTACGTGCCGGCCGACGACCTGACCGACCCGTCGCCGGCGACGACCTTTGCCCACCTCGACTCCACCGTGGTGCTGTCGCGCGACATCGCCTCGCTCGGCATCTACCCCGCGGTCGACCCGCTCGACTCCACCAGCCGCCAGCTCGACCCGAACGTCGTCGGCCAGGAGCACTACGACGTGGCCCGCCAGGTGCAGGGCATCCTGCAGCGCTACAAGGAACTGCGCGACATCATCGCCATTCTCGGCATGGACGAGCTCGCCCCGGAAGACAAGCTCGCCGTGGCCCGTGCCCGCAAGATCCAGCGGTTCCTCAGCCAGCCGTTCTTCGTCGCCCAGGTCTTCACCGGCAGCGAAGGCAAGTACGTGACGCTGAAGGAAACCATCCGCGGCTTCAAGATGATCGCCAACGGCGAGTGCGACTCGCTGCCGGAGCAGGCCTTCTACATGGTCGGCACGATCGACGAAGCGTTCGAGAAGGCCAAGAAGGTCTAATGAGCCAGGAGTCCTGATGGCTACCCTCCAAGTCGACGTCGTTTCCGCCGAAGGCAGCATCTTTTCCGGCGAGGCGAAGTTCGTCGCGCTCCCGGGCGAGAGCGGCGAGCTCGGCATCCTGCCGCGTCATACGCCGCTCATCACCCGCATCAAGCCGGGGGCGGTGCGCATCCAGCGCGCCGACAATGACGAGGAAGAGTTCGTGTTCGTCGCCGGCGGAATCCTCGAGGTGCAACCGGGCAGTGTGACCGTGTTGGCCGACACCGCAATCCGCGGCAAGGATCTCGACGAGGCCAAGGCGACCGAAGCCAAGCGCATCGCCGAGGAGGCCATGAAGAACGCCAAGAGCGATATCGATTTCGCCAAGGCCCAGAGCGAATTCGCGGCGATGGCGGCGCAGATCGCGGCGCTGCGCAAGTACCGCCGGAAGTGAACACCCGGCGCCCCGGCGCGAACCCGCCCGGCGCAGGCCCGGCGGGTTTTGTTTTATGAAGATCGTCTGGATCGGCATTCTCGAGCGTCACTGGTTGACGTTCCATGGCCTGGTCGTCCTCTTCGGACTGCTGGTCTACGTGCTCGCGTCTCGCGCCCTCTACCAGCGCCGCCACCCTTCGGCGGCGATCGCCTGGGTGGTCATGCTGACGCTACTGCCGTATCTCGCGCTGCCGCTGTACTTCATGTTCGGCAGCCGCAAGATCCGCGGCAATCCCCGCGAGGTCCGGTCCGAGCCGACGGTCGTGCGCTCGAGCGGCAGCAACGATCTTGCGGCGTGGTCGCGACGCCTCGCCGGATCGATGGGCCTGCCGAATGCCACTGCCTATGAGCACCTGCGTGTCCACCGTGACGGCGCCGAGGCGCTCGCCACGTTGCGCGACCTGATCGGCAGCGCCACCACGTCAATCGACGTCTGCACCTTCGTCTTCGCCCGCGACGCCCTCGGCAAGGAGATCGCCGCGATGCTGATGGCGCGCGCCCGCGATGGCGTGAAAGTGCGTGTCCTGCTGGACGGCTTCGGCGTCTGGCTCGGCGGGCACTTCAACCTGCGTGCGTTGCGCTCGGCCGGCATCGAGGTGGTGAAGTTCGTGCCCGCGTTGCGCTCGGCGGTGCGCGGCTTGAATTTGCGCAACCACCGCAAGATGGTGCTGGTCGACGGCGTACGTCTCTGGACCGGAGGGCGCAATCTCGCGGCCGAATACTTCGTCGGTGAGCCGGCTCGTGGCAAGCCGGCCTGGCACGACCTGACGTTCGACCTCACGGGGTCGCTCGCCCGCCAGGCTCAGCAGCGCTACGACATCGATTGGAACTACGCTTCGCACGGAGCTTCCACCGTGCCATTGACGCTCCCCGATGTCAGCGAACCCGGCTTGGTCGAGGAGCCGTTCGTCCAACTGGTTCCGAGCGGACCGGATCAGGTCGACGACACCGTGCAGGCGCTGCTGGTGTCTGCCGCCTTCATGGCGCGGCATCGGATCCTCGCCGTCACGCCGTACTTCGTCCCCGACGCGACCCTTCTGATGGCGCTGACGCTGGCGGCGCGCCGGGGTGTGGCCGTCGATCTGGTGCTGCCGGCACGCTCCAACCACCGCCTCGCCGATGTCGCCCGCAACCGTCCGCTGCGCGACCTGGCGCGTGCCGGTGCGCGCGTCTGGCTGACGCCGCACATGGTCCACGCCAAGGCGGTGGTCGTCGACGAAGCGCTGGCGCTGGTCGGCTCTGCGAATCTCGACGCACGCAGCCTGTTCCTGAACTACGAGCTGATGACCGCGTTCTACGCGCCTGCCGACGCGCAGCGCTTTGCCGCCTGGATCGAGCGTGAACGCGCTGCGGCGAACCCCTACCGGTCGTCCGACCCCGGCTTCGTGCGCGATCTCGCCGAAGGGCTGGTGCTGTGGCTCGCGTTCCAGCTATGACGACGTAAGCAGCTCGGAGCTCGTTGCGTTCCGGTTCTAGCCGCGTTGGTCGCGCTTGGCCTGGCTGCGCCGGACCGCGGAACTCAGATGGCCTTGGACGGCTTGGGTGCCGAGCTCGTCGAAGTGCTTGGACTTGCGCGTCGGGGGCGCGCTCTGGTGGGGGTGAGCGATCATGCCCTCTTGACCCCCCTTGCTGCGGGCCGGTGCCTTCGAACTCCTGCTCGCGCGACCGGCCAACGCCTTCTTCGCCGCGCCGTTCTTCTTCGCCAGGGCCTCGCGCAGCGTGGCCGTGGCGCTCTTTCGCGCGGTGCGCGCTTCAGCGGATTCGAGATGGGCCAGGCGTTGCTCGAATCGTGCCAGCACTTCGGTGAAGGCCTGCGCCTTCTCGCCGGTTCGTTCGTTCGCCTTGCCGAGCGTTCCGCCCTTGCTGCCGGTGCGTTGGCGCGATGCCACCCGCTGGCGCTGCAGCAGGTCGCGATACTTGTCGCGCTGCGTGCGGGAGCGGCGCAGCAGCGACTTCAGCTGCGCAGCACTGTGGGTCTTCAGTTGGTCCGAAAGGCTCGCTTGAAACAGCGCCAGCTCGGCGGCGGTCAATAGGCGGCTAGCCTGGATTCGATTGAGTGCCATGGAGTCTCCGGGGTATGCGCTGCCGAAAGCATCCGCTGGCCTACCGTATCACGGCACCTTGTCCAGCGCTACATGCTGGGCTTCTTGTGCCAGGGAGGTCGAATGGGAATCCGGTGCTTCAGCCCAGCAGCCGCAATGTCGCTCCGACGATCGCCGCTGCATCGACCTCGAAATGCGCGCGCAGCGCGGCCCGCGTGTCGCTGCGCCCGAAGCCGTCGGTGCCGAGCGTCACGCAACGCCGCCCCGGCGGCAGGAAGGCGCGGATCTGCTCGGGCACGGCGCGGACGTAGTCGGTCGCGATGACGATCGGCCCCTCGGTCGGCGCCAGGTTCCGTGTGACGTACGCATCGATCGCACCGGCTGCGCCCTGCCGCCATGCGGTCTCGGCGGCGACACCGTCGCGGGCGAGTTCGCTGAAGCTGGTCACGCTCCAGACGTCGGCCGCGACACCGTGCGCCTGCGCGAGCGTGTCCGCGGCCTTCACGACCTCGCCCAGGATCGCACCGGCACCCAGCAGCTGCACCCTGCGCCCGGAATCGGGCGCCGCCTGCCGGAAGCGGTAGATGCCGCGAATGACGCCTTCGTGCGCTTCCGGAGGCAGCGACGGCTGGGGGACGTTCTCGTTCATCGCCGTGACGTAGTAGAAGACGTCGCGCTGCTGCTCCAGCATCTCGCGCATGCCGTGGTCGACGATGACCGCGAGCTCGCCGGCCCACGCCGGGTCGTACGCACGACAGTTCGGCACTGTCGCGGCGATGAGGTGGCTGGTACCGTCCTGGTGCTGCAGCCCCTCGCCGCCGAGCGTCGTGCGCCCCGCCGTCGCGCCGATCAGGAAGCCGCGCGCGCGCTGGTCGGCGGCAGCCCAGATCAGGTCGCCGACGCGCTGGAAGCCGAACATGCTGTAGTAGATGTAGAACGGCAGCATCGGCAGGCCGTGGTTCGAATACGCCGTCGCCGCCGCGGTCCAGGACGACAGCGCGCCCGCCTCGGTGATGCCTTCCTCGAGGATCTGCCCGGTCTCGGCCTCGCGGTACGACAGCACCGAGCCCGAGTCCTCCGGCTGGTAGAGCTGGCCGAACGGCGCGTAGATGCCGACCTGGCGGAAGAGCCCTGCCATGCCGAAGGTGCGCGCCTCGTCGGCGACGATCGGCACGACGCGCGGGCCGAGCACCGGGTCGCGCAGCAGGTTGCCCATCAGGCGCACGAAGGCCATCGTCGTGCTCATCTCCTTGCCGTCTGCCTGCAGCGCGAAGGCGCCGGTCGTCGCGAGCGCCGGCACCGGCAGCACCGGGCAGTCGCTACGCCGCGCCGGCAGAGGGCCGCCGAGCGCCGTCCTGCGGTTGCGCAGGTACTTCAATTCGGCGCTGTCGTCGGCGGGTCGATAGAAGGCGAGGGCCTGGGTGTCGGCGTCGCTCATCGGCAGCGCGAAGCGGTCGCGAAAGGCCAGCAGATCGGCGCTGTCGAGTTTCTTCGCCTGGTGCGTCGTCATGCGTCCCTGGGCCGTTCCGCCCATCGCATAGCCCTTCATCGTCTTGGCCAGCACGACCGTCGGCTGCCCGACGTGTGCGGCGGCGGCGGCGAACGCCGCATGAATCTTCACCGCGTCGTGGCCGCCGCGGCGCAAGCGGTCGATGTCCTCGTCGCGCAGGTCGGCGACGAGCGCGAGGAGTTCCGGGTCGCGGCCGAAGAAGACCTCGCGGTTGAACGCGCCGTCCTTGGCCGACAGGGTCTGGAACTCGCCGTCGACGGTCTGCGCGAAGGCACGCATCAGCGCGTGGCCGCGGTCGCGCGCGAACAGCACGTCCCAGTCCGAACTCCACAGGCACTTGACGACATGCCAGCCGGCACCGGCGAACAGCGACTCGAGTTCGTCGACGATGCGGCCGTTGCCGCGCACCGGACCGTCGAGACGCTGGAGGTTGCAGTTGATGACGAAGGTGCAGTTGTCGAGCCGCTCGCGTGCCGCGAGCGCCAGCGCGGCGATGGATTCCGGCTCGTCCATCTCGCCGTCGCCGAAGAAGCCCCAGACGCGGCGCTGCTGCGCGGCGGAGGCAGGCGCGGGGAGCAGGCCGCGATGCTGCAGGTAGCGCATGAAGTGCGCCTGGTAGATGGC
>JBBQCD010000112.1:0-7308 GCA_038318385.1 Burkholderiales bacterium
AGGACAAGCGCACAGTGCTCAAACTGGCCTTCAGTGAGAGGCTGGCCTATGTGCGGAATGAGGGGTTTAGAACCCCTAATTTTTCCTTACCGTTCAAGACCTTAGGAGCATTTAACGGGGGAGATTTCAAGATGGCGCGCCCGGCAGGTATCGAACCTGCAACCCCTGCCTTCGGAGGGCAGTACTCTATCCATTGAGCTACGGGCGCGGCGTCGATGATTCTACCAGCGCGACCCTTCTGGCCCGGCGTCGGCACGGGCGTCGGCCCTATAATTTAGGGTTTGGGCACGGCCAGCCGCCGCCCGAGCACGCGAGCCCCAGGCGCCATCCGATTTCGCAGTTGAGGACCTTGATGACCGACGCCCCGAATCCGCCCCAGAGCGAAACGCTGGAGCACGACGCCTCGCACGAGGGCCCCATCAAGACACCGCGCCAACTGATCCTTGCGGTCGCCTGGGCGCACATCATCCCGATCGTCGGCATCCTGTTGCTGGTCGCGTTCGTCACTCACCAGAGCCGCCCGGCCGCAGGCAGCGACGGCCTGGGCGCGCCTGCTGTGGCGCAGCGCATCATGCCGGTGGGACATGTGGAGGTCCGCGATGCGTCCGACGTCTCGTCGCTGAAGAGCGGCGAGCAGGTGTTCGCGGCGCAGTGCACCACCTGCCACACGGCCGGCGTCGTCGGTGCCCCGAAGCTCGGCGACAGCGCTGCCTGGACACCGCGCATCGCCACCGGCTACGACGCGCTGCTGCATTCCGCGCTTGCCGGCAAGGGCGCGATGGGCGCGCAGGGCGGCGGCGACTTCACCGACCTCGAGATCGGCCGCGCGGTCGTCTACATGGCCAACAAGGCGGGCGCGAAATTCGAGGAGCCGAAGGCCGCTCCGGCGGCCGCGGCCAGCGCCGATGCGGGTGGCGACGCCGCTTCCGCGGCGGCCGCGACAGCCCAGGCCGCCATGGCCAACATGGCCAAGGCCGCTCCCGCGGCTCCGGCCACAGCCAACGCCACAGCCGCTCACTCGGGCGCAGCCCCGGCCCTGTACGCACAGGTCTGCACGGCCTGCCACGCGAGCGGCGTGGCCGGCGCACCCAAGCTCGGCGACAAGGCGGCGTGGGCCCCGCGCCTGGCGCAGGGCGTCGACGGCCTGACCGCCAGCGCGATCAAGGGCAAGGGCGCGATGCCGCCCAAGGGCGGTTCGGCAGCGAGCGATGCCGAGATCAAGGCTGTCGTCGCCTACATGGTGGACGCCGCGAAGTAAGTCCTCGACCACTCGAAAAAGAAGACCGGCTCAGGCCGGTCTTCTTCATGGTGACGACGACTTCGCGACGCGATCCGAGCCGCTTTTCTCACGGCGACGCCGGCTTCGGCGGGGACGCCGGCCGCAACTGAAAGCCGAAGCGCGCCACCAGCGCATCGAAGTCGGTCTCCGACGGGCGCCAGGCGCCGCCCTCGACGGCGCGCGAGGCCGCCTCCATGTCCTGGGTGTGGACGATACCCAGGCCGAGGTCCGTCGCAATGAAGAGTCGACCGCGCTCGTCGACCCAGGCCGACTCGAACTGCGCCGGCGTACCGGTGTGGCTTCGCAGCGCCGGCGCCGGGTCGGCGCCATCCTGCAGGCGCCAGACCCAGGGTGCGGCTTCGAGTTCGACGTAGACGCGCTGCGGACCGTTCTGGAAGAACCAGGCGCCGGCGGCATCGCTGGCGTAGTTGCGCTCGATGAACTCACGCAGCTTCTCGTGCTGGATGCGGCTGCCCTTGACCTGGGGAAACGGCCCCGCCGCCTGGATGCGGTCGTCGCGCATGTACCAGTCGCCGCGCGCGTCGAGGGCGAGCCAACCGTAGCAGTGGGGCACATTCGGCCACTTCTTCAACGCCGCCTTGACCATGTCGTCCATGGACCGAGTGTCCCTCAGAGGGCTCCGGCGAGCCAGTCGATGACCCTCTCGGGCATGGTGTGGACATGCCCCGGCCAGCGTCCGCCCGGAAAGCCGACGTGACCGCCGTGCGCCGGTTGCCACAGGGTGACGTGGGCGCCGACCGCGCCGGCCGTCGGCAGGCTCGACGCCGGGACGAAGGGGTCGTTGCGCGCATTCAGCACCAGCGCCGGAATCCGGATGCGCGCGAGATGCGGCTTGGCCGAGCCGCGGGTCCAGTAGTCGTCGGTATCGCGAAAGCCATGCAGCGGCGCCGTGAAGACGTTGTCGAAGGCGTGCAGGTCGCGGGCGGCCAGCAGGCGTTCGCGGTCGAAGAGACCGGGGTGCTGGGCGAGCTTGGCAAGGGCCTTCGGTTTCATCGTCCGCAGGAACATGCGGGTGTAGACCAGGCGGTTGAAGCCGCGGCCGATCGCCGCCCCGCCCGCGGCCAGGTCGATCGGCGACGACACCGCTGCGACCGCGCGGACGGCGCGCCCGGCGCTTTCCCCCGACTCCTGCGCCCAGCGCAGCAAGGCGTTGCCACCGAGCGAGACGCCGACGGCCGCGATCGGCCCGGCATGCAGGCTGCGCATCCGCGTCAGGATCCAGCCGATCTCTTCATAGTCGCCTGAGTGATAGGCCCGGGGCGCGAGGTTCAGCTCGCCCGAACAGCCGCGGAAGTGCGGCACCGCGAAGCGCCAGCCGCGCTGGCGCGCGCGGTCTGCGAAGGCCTGCGCGTAGTGGCTCGACGACGAACCCTCGAGGCCGTGGAACAGCACCAGCAACGGCGCGGCGAGATCCTCGCCCTGCCAGTCGACGTCGACGAAGTCGCCGTCCGGAGCCGACCAGCGCTCGCGGCGCAGGCGCGGCGGCGGCCCGTCGAAACGCCGCGCGACGAGGGCCGGCCAGATCGTCTGGGCATTGCCGCCAGCCAGCCAGCGCGGCGACAGGTAGTCGTCCATCGCCGCCTCAATGCAGCACGGCGGCCGCCTCGACGATGTCCTGGACCTCGGCGGCGGTACCCGGGCTGGCGTGATGGGCGACGAGGCGCCAGCCCTGCGCGGTCTGCAGGTAGACGTTGGTGGCGACCACCCAGGCCGCCTGCTCGCCCCCGGGCGCGATAACCCGCACCCGCTCCAGAACGCTGTGGACGGCGCAGCCGTGCGACTTCAGGCGGCGGATCTTCTCCGGACGCGCATCGATCACGCCGTTGCCGAACATGGCGTCGAACGACGCCCGAATCGCGACCGGGCCGACCAGGCGCGGACCGCCCGGGTGGACGCAGCTGATGTCGTCATCGTCCGACCAGACCGCCATCAGACGTTCGATGTCGCCGCGTTGCAGCGCTTCGTAGAACTGCGCTTCGGTGTCGTCGGGCGTCGACGGCGGGGCGGGCTTCGGTCTGGCCATCAGCGTGAACTCCGGTGGAGCGTCATCGGAACACCACGGTCTTGGGCCCGTTCATCAGCACGCGGTGCTCGATGTGCCAGCGGACCGCGCGCGCCAGAACGACGCTCTCGACATCGCGCCCGACCGCGGCGTACTCCTCGGGCTCAAGGGCATGGTCGACCCGAGCGACGTCCTGCTCGATGATCGGCCCTTCGTCGAGTTCGGCGGTGACGTAGTGCGCCGTCGCGCCGATCAGCTTGACGCCGCGTCGATGCGCCTGTTCGTACGGGCGCGCACCGCGAAAGCTCGGCAGGAAGCTGTGATGGATGTTGATGGCGCGGCCTTCGAGCGCGCGGCAGAACTCCGGGCTCAGCACCTGCATGTAACGCGCCAGCACGACAAGGTCGACGCCTTCGTCCTCGAGCAGCAGTTCGATGCGGACTTCCTGCGTGCGCTTGGCCGACGGGTCGGCACCCGCGGCGAGGGGGAAATGGTGGAACGGCACGCCGTAGCCGGCCGCGAGCGCGGCGAAATCCGGGTGGTTGGAGACCACGGCCCGGATGTCGACATCGAGCTGGCCGGACTGCCAGCGAAAGAGCAGGTCGTTGAGACAGTGGCCGTGTCGGCTCACCATCAGCACCAGGCGTTGCCGCTGCGCGAGTGCGTGCAGGCGCGTGCGCATGTCGAACTCCCGGCGCACCCCGGCGAAGAGGGCGTCGACGTCCGCGGCGGGCAGGGCGGCGTCCGGGACCTCGAAGTGCACCCGCATGAAGAACAGCCCCGTGCCGCCCGCTCCGGACACGTCGCCGAACTGTTGCGAATCGAGGATGTTGCAGCCGGCGTGGAACAACGCCGCGGAGACGGCATGGACGATGCCCTTGGTGTCGCGGCACGAGAGGGTCAGGACGAACTCACCGGGGCGGGCCATGAAAGGGCGGCCGGCCGCAGGGCGACTGCGAGGCGGCGCGTATGTCTTGGATAGACTTCATTGTATGAATCAGGCGCCCGGGCCAATCCCTCCCATCGATTGGACCGAGCGCAGCCGGGATCTTTCGCGTCTCCTCGGCCGCGCCGGACTCGGCGATCGCGTGGCATTCGCCACGCTTTACGAGCGCACCAGCGCGCATCTGTACGCCGTCGTCCTGCGTATCAACCGGGACAGGGCGCAGGCCGAAGACGTGCTCCAGGAGGTGTATGTCAACGTCTGGCGCGCCGCTGCGACCTTCGACGCCGCGCTGAGCCAGCCATTGACGTGGCTGACGTCGATCGCCCGCAACCGGGCCATCGACAGCCTGCGACGAAGCCAGAGCCGACCGCAGATCCAGAATTCGCGCCTTTCAGACGACCCCGCAACCGAGAACGATTCCGTGTACGACACCGTGGCCGATGACGCACCGGGCCCGCTCGAACTGCTGAGCCGGGCCTCGGACGCGCGCGCTCTCGAGGCCTGCATGGAAGGGCTCGCCACGGCGCAGCGGCAGAGCGTCGCGCTGGCCTTCTACCAGGGCCTGAGCCACGCGGAGGTCGCCGCGCAGATGGACCAGCCCCTCGGCACCGTCAAGTCCTGGGTCCGCCGGGCGCTGCTGGCGCTCAAGGACTGCCTGCAGGGCGCGGTGGAGCGCGACCGGACCGTAGGTAGCACCTGATGGACTACGGCCGTCCCGACCTCGCCGATCGCCTGGCCGCCGGCTATGCCGCCGGAACGCTGCGCGGGGCCGCGCGGCGGCGCTTCGAAGCCCTGCTGCCGGCCCACGCCGGCCTGCGCGCGGCCACCCGGGAATGGCTGGAGCGCCTGATGCCGCTGACGCTCTCCGTGCCCCCGCAAACGCCGCCTGCGAGCGTCTGGAAGGCGATCCTCGCCCGCATCGACCCACCCCCGGCGAGCGCCGGCGCCGGGCCGGCCTGGTCGCGGCTGGCGTTCTGGCGCGGGCTGGCGGGTTTCACCAGCGTCGCGGCGGTCGCGCTCGCCGTCCTCGTCGTCAGCCCGACCCCCGTGCAGGCGCCGATCGTGGTCGTGCTGTCGGCCGCGGGCGCTCCCGAGGGCAGCGTCGCCGCGGCCTCGTTCGTCGCCAGCATCAGTGCCGACGGTCGCGCCGTGGTCACGCGTCCGCTGGTCAATGTCGGCCTGCAGCCCGACAAGTCGCTCGAACTCTGGGCCATCCCCCCCGGCGGAGCGCCGCGCTCTCTCGGCGTGATCTCGCCGAACGGGACCACGGTTGTCCAGCGCGACAAGGCGCTGGAAGGGACCGACACGCTCGCGGTGACGCTCGAGCCGCCGGGCGGCTCGCCGAGCGGCAAACCGACCGGGCCGGTGCTCTACGCCGGCAAGTTCACCCTGTAGGTGTCTCGCGGGAACCGCTGCCCGGCCCGCGCGCCCATCGCCGTCCGCAGGCGACCGCGGGGAGCGCTCGCAACCAACGCCAGCCCGCGAACCGGAGCGAGCTGTTCGACCGACCGCGCCCGAAAGTCGCGATCAGGTCGAGGCGAGCGCTTCGTCCAAGGCCGCGGCCACGCGCTGCGGCGTCACCCCCGTCAGGCAGCGGGTGTGCCCGTAGCGGCACACGCGGTCGAAGCACGGCGCGCAGTCGAGGCCGAGCTCATCCTTCAACCACAGCACCCGGGCGCGTGGATTGAGCGGCGGGGTATGCGTCGGACTGGTCGAGCCGAAGACCGCGACCTGCGGCAGGCCGAAGGCCGCGGCGACATGCATCAGCCCCGAGTCGTTGCTGACGAGGCCGCGCGACCCCGCGATCAGCGCCATCGCCTCGACGAGCGGCATCGTTCCGGCGAAAACCCGGCAGGCACCCGGTGCGGCGGCAGCGATCTCGGCGCAGAGGGCCGCCTCGCCGCCGGAGCCGAGGAGCACCACCGGCAAGCCGCCGGCTTCATGGAGCGCTCGCGCGAGTTCGGCGTAGTGTTCGGCGGGCCAACGCTTCGCCGGCCCGTACTCGGCCCCGGGGGCGAAGGCCCAGTAGCCGCCACGCTCGAGTCCCGCCGAGGCCACCGCGGCGTCGATCACCCCGGCTTCGAAGTCGAGCCGGGGGCTCGGCGCGGCTGCGTCCGGGGAGCCGGCCAGTGCGCTGTAGAACGCGACCATCGGCGGCCGGCCGACCGGGTTCGGCAGAGTGCGATTGAGGAGTCCCCATCGGCCCTCGCCGTGATAGCCGATGCGCGTCGGGATCCGGGCGAGCCAGGGAACCAGCGCGGACTTGATCGAATTCGGCAGGACGTAGGCGACGTCGAACTGCCCGCGCAGGGCCCGCGCACTGCGGCGTCGGGCGCTCCAGTCGAGTCGACCGTGCGCGAACGGCCACTCGATCACCTCCGCGACCTGTGGCATGGCGCGGTACACCGGCGCGACCCACGGCAGCGCGGCCACTGTGATCCGCTCACCGCGCGCGGCCAGCCGGGCGAGCAGCGGCTCGGACATGACGGCGTCGCCGATCCACTGCGGCGCGACGACGAGGGAGCGCGACAGTACGGGTTCAGCGGGCATCGGTACGCGGGCGGCCGTCGGCGCCGCGCGCCTCAGTGCGCCGGCGGCTTCTCGCCGGCCTTGAGCCGGTACGCCGTCCCGCAGTACGGGCACGAGCCGAACCCGGCGGTCGCGACGTCGATGAAGACGCGGGGGTGGTTGCTCCACAGCGGCATCTTCGGGTTCGGGCAGAACACGACGCCGCCACCTTGCAGATCGGCGGCGACGACTTCGACGACGGCGGCCGGTCCGAGGGCCGGCGCAGGATTGATCGTGGATGCGGGCTTCATGGTCAGACCTTGGTCAGCCACTCGGCGTACTTGGGATTGCGGCCGTTGACGATGTCGAAAAACGCGCTCTGGATCTTCTCCGTGATCGGCCCGCGGCTGCCGGCGCCGAGCTCGATGCGATCGAGCTCGCGGACCGGCGTCACCTCGGCGGCGGTGCCGGTGAAGAACGCCTCGTCGCAGATGTAGACCTCGTCGCGGGTGATGCGCTTTTCGATCAGCTTCAGGCCGAGGTCGTCGCAGA
>JBBQCD010000113.1:0-6549 GCA_038318385.1 Burkholderiales bacterium
TGGGTCTCCTTCCAGCCCGATTTCTCGAAGTGGTGGTGCAGCGGCGCCATCTTGAAGAGGCGCCGGCCCTCGCCGTAGCGCTTGCGCGTGTACTTGAACCAGATGACCTGTGCCATCACCGAGAGCGCCTCGACGACGAAGATGCCGCCCATGATCCCGAGCACGATCTCCTGGCGCGTGATGACCGCGATCGTGCCGAGCGCGCCGCCGAGCGAAAGCGCGCCGACATCGCCCATGAAGACCTGGGCCGGATGGGTGTTGAACCAGAGGAAGGCGAGCCCCGCGCCGGCCATCGCCGCGCAGAAGATCAGCAGCTCGCCCGCGCCCGGGATGTAGGGGAACAGCAGGTAGCGGCTGTAGACCGAGCTGCCGGTCACATAGGCGAAGACGCCGAGCGCCGAGCCGACCATCACCACCGGCATGATCGCGAGGCCGTCGAGGCCGTCGGTGAGGTTGACGGCGTTGCTCGCGCCGACGATGACGAAGTAGGTCAGCGCGATGAAACCGAACACGCCGAGCGGGTAGCTGATGGTCTTGAAGAACGGCACGATCAGGTCGGCCTTGGGCGGCAGGTCGTTCGAGAAGCCGCTCTGCACCCAGCGGATGAACAGCTCGAGGACGCGCAGGTTCGAGGTCTCGCTGACGCTGAACGCGAGGTAGAGCGCGGCGACGAGTCCGATGACCGACTGCCAGAAATACTTCTCGCCCGAGGGCATGCCGTCGGAGTGCTTCTGCACCACCTTGCGCCAGTCGTCGACCCAGCCGATCGCCCCGAAGCCGAGCGTCACGACCAGCACGATCCAGACGAAGCGGTTGCTCCAGTCGAACCAGAGCAGCGTCGAGACGCCGATGCCGATCAGGATCAGCACTCCGCCCATCGTCGGCGTGCCGCTCTTGACGTGATGCGCCTCGATGCCGTTGGCACGGATCGGCTGGCCGATCTTGAGGGCCGTCAGGCGGCGGATCACCCAGGGGCCGAACGCCAGCCCGATCAGCAGCGCGGTCAGCGCTGCCATCACGGCCCGGAAGGTGATGTACTGGAATACGCGGAAGAAGCCGAATTCCGGCGACACCGTCTGCAGCCACTGCGCCAGGCTAAGCAGCATTCGCCACTCCCGGTTCGGCGAGCAGGGCCGCGACCACCTGCTCCATCCGCATGAAGCGCGAACCCTTGACGAGCACCGATGCGCAGGGCGGCGCCTCGGGCAGCGCCGCGACAAGGCTGGCGACGTCGTCGAAGTGGCGCGCGCCGTCGAAGGCCGCAGCGGCGTGCGTGCACAACACGCCGGTCGTCCAGAGCGCGTCGATCCCGCACGCCTTGGCGTAGCGCCCGACCTCGTCGTGGAACTCGACGCCGCGATCGCCGACCTCGCCCATGTCGCCGAGAACGAGCCAGCGCGGCGCGGGCAGACCCGCCAGCACGTCGATGGCGGCGCGCACCGAGTCCGGGTTGGCGTTGTAGGTGTCGTCGACCAGCGTGACGTCGCGGCCGCCGCGTTCGATCATCCGCACCTGGGAGCGGCCACTGACGGGCGCGAAGTCCCCGAGGCCGCGGACGACGGCATCGAGCGGGCAGCCCGCGGCGAGCGCACAGGCGGTCGCGGCGAGCGCGTTCCTGACGTTGTGCAGTCCCGGCGCCGCCAGGCGTGCGTCGGCGTTGCCGGCCGGCGTGCGCAGTGCGAGTCCCCAATGGGCGCCCTGCCACTCAGCCTGCGCGCCGACATCGGCTTCGCCCTCGAGGGCGAAGGTCATCACCGCACGACCCGCCGCGAGACCGCGCCACAGCGATGCATGGGGATCGTCGGCCGGAAACACCGCGGTCCCCTCGGGCCCGAGGGCGGCGATGACGGCCCCGTTCTCGCGGGCGACTGCCTCGACGCTCGCCATGAACTCCTGATGCTCGCGCTGGGCGTTGTTGACCAGGGCGACGCTCGGCGCGACGAGGCGCGCCAGCGCGGCGATCTCGCCGGGGTGGTTCATGCCGAGTTCCACCACCCCGGCGCGGTGGCGAGTGTCGGCGTCGGCGCGCAGGCGCAGCAGCGTCAGCGGCACGCCGATGTGGTTGTTGAAGTTGCCGCGCGTCGCGAAGGCACCGTCGCCCAGCCAGGCTCGAAGGATCGCGGCGATCATCTGCGTGACCGTCGTCTTGCCGTTGCTGCCGGCCACGGCGATCATCGGCAGGTCGAAGCGCTGGCGCCAGGACGCCGCGAGATCGGCCAGGGCGCGCTGGCTGTCGTCGACCTCCAGGCCTGGCAACCCGGCTGCTTCCAGACCACGCTCGGCGAGCGCGGCGACCGCTCCGCTCGCCTTTGCCTGATCGAGGAAGTCGTTCGCATCGAAGCGCTCGCCGCGCAAGGCGACGAAGAGATCACCGGGCTGGAGCGTGCGCGTATCGCTGTGGACGCGTGCGATCGCAGTCGTCGGTGCGCCGACGAGGCGGGCGTTGGGCACCAGGGAGTGCGCCTGCGCAAGGGTCATCATCGTGCTCATCGACGCCGCCGGTCCTCGAGCGCGGCGAGCGCATGGGCGCTGTCGGAGAACGGCTGCCTGAGGCCACCGACGTCCTGATAGTCCTCGTGTCCCTTGCCGGCAAGGAGGACGACGTCGGCCGCGTCCGCATCGCCGATGGCGTGGCGCACGGCGTCGGCACGGTTCTCGATCACGTCGACCTCGTCATGCCCGAGAACGCCGACGAGGATCTGGGAGATGATGAAATCCGGGTCTTCCAGGCGCGGGTTGTCGCTGGTGACGACGACCCGGTCGGCCAGTCGACAGGCGAGCGCGCCCATCAGCGGGCGCTTGGCGGCGTCGCGATTGCCGCCGCAGCCGAACACGCACCACAGCCGGCCGCCGCGCGCTGCGGCGAACGGTCGCAGCGCGGCCAGCACCTTCTCGAGGGCGTCGGGCGTGTGGGCGTAGTCGACGATGACCTGCGGTCCGGCGTCGTCGCCGCCCACGCGCTGCATCCGACCCGGCACCGGCGTCAGCCCGGAGCAAGCCTGCGCGGCGTCGGAGAGGTCGAATCCCGACGCCCGCAGTACGCCGATGACACCCAGAAGATTGGAAACGTTGTACTGGCCGATGAGGCAGGTCCGGACCTCGGCGCGGCTCTCACCCTCGACCACCGTGAAGGCGAGTCCCGCGGCGGCGTGGCTGACGCCCTCGGCGCGAAGGCGGGCGTCGTGGCCCTGCGCACACGTCCACAGATCCAGACCGGCGCCGGCGAGCCGATCGACGAGGGTCAGACCCTGGACATCGTCGATGTTGACGACGGCGGCCTGCAAGCCGGGCCATTCGAAGAGCCGCGCCTTGGCTTCCCAGTACTCGGCCATGTCGCGGTGGTAGTCGAGGTGGTCCTGGCTGAAGTTCGTGAACAGGGCGACGGCCACGCGCGTGCCCGCGAGGCGGTGCTCGGCCAGGCCGATCGACGACGCCTCGAGCGCCGCGGCGCCCAATCCGCTGTCGACGAACCCGCGCAGCGCCCCCTGCAGCGCCACCGGGTCCGGCGTCGTCAGCCCGTTGAAGGTCAGCCCGGCGAGTGGATCAGCAGCCGCGCCATCGACCGGCGGTTCACCGGTACCGAGCGTGCCGACGATGCCGCAGCGCAAGCCCAGGCGCGTCAGGGCCTGGGCGATCCACCAGGTCGAGGAGGTCTTGCCATTGGTGCCGGTGCAGGCGACGACCCGCAGCCGCTCGCTGGGGTCGCCCATGAAACGGCTGGCAACGGGGCCGGCGCAGGCCTTCAGCCCGGGCAGCGCGGCGACGCGTTCGTCCGGGCGCAGGCCATGTACGCCCTCGGCCTCGACCAGGCAGGCGACGGCGCCGGCCGCCAGCGCCGCCGGCACGTAGGCGCGCGCGTCGTGGGCGTAGCCGGGCCAGGCGATGAAGGCATCGCCGGGCTGCACGCGGCGGCTGTCGGTGGCGAGCGCGGCGGCGCCGCGCAGCACCAGCCAGTCCGCCGCTGCGTCGGCCGAGGCCAGCCGCATCAAGGCCATCAGAAGCTCTCCACCTCGGCCGGGATGTCGTGGGAGACGATCTGCGGCTTGACCTCGAGGTCGGGCTGCACGCCCATCATCCGCAGGGTCTGCTGCACGACCTGGCTGAACACCGGCGCCGCGACATCGCCGCCGTACCACTTGCCGGCAGTCGGCTCGTCGACCATCACCGCGACGATGATGCGCGGATGCTGGATCGGCGCCATGCCGACGAACCACGCGCGGTACTTCTTCTGGGCGTAGCCCTTGCCCTCCTGCTTGTAGGCGGTGCCGCTCTTGCCGCCGACCGAATAGCCCATCACCTGGGCCTTCGGCGCGGTACCGCCCGGCAGCGTGACCAGACGCAGCATGCCGCGGATGGTCTCGGCCGTCTTCGCCGAGATCACGCGGACTCCGCCGACGGGTGTTTCCGCGACCGCCGGATTGCGCTTGGTCATCGTCATCGGGATCAGCTCGCCGTCATGGGCGAAGACCGTGTAGGCGTGGGCGATCTGGAACAGCGACGCCGACAGGCCGTAGCCGTAGCTCATCGTCGCCTGTTCGATCGGCCGCCACGTCTTGTAAGGCCGCAACCGGCCCGTGACCGCGCCGGGAAAGTTGATCTGCGGCTTCTGTCCGAAGCCGACCGCGCTGTACAGCTCCCACATCTCGCGCGGCTGGAATGTCATCGCCATGCGCACCGCACCGACGTTGCTCGACTTCTGGATCACCTCGGTCACCGTCAGGTCGCCGTGCGGATGGGAATCGGTGATGGTGGAGCCGGTGAGGGTCATGCGTCCCGGTGCGGTCTGGATCACCGTGTTGGGAGTGACCCGCCCAGTCTCCAGCGCCCAGGCGGCGATGAAAGGCTTCATCGTCGAGCCGGGCTCGAACGTATCGGTGAGCGCGCGGTTGCGCAGCTGGGCACCGCTCAGGCTCTTGCGGTCGGACGGCGAATAGCTGGGGAAGTTCGCGAGCGCGAGAATCTCGCCGGTCTGGGCGTCGAGCACGACCACACTGCCGGCCTTGGCCTTGTTTTCCGCGACCGCATCGCGGATCCGCTGGTAGGCGAAGAACTGCACCTTGGAATCGACCGCGAGCTCGATGTCGCGACCGTCGAGCGGCGCGACGCTGTCGCCAATGTCCTCGACCACGCGGCCGAGACGGTCCTTGATGACGCGTCGCGAGCCGTTGCGCCCGGCCAGATCCTTCTGGAAGGCGAGCTCGATGCCCTCCTGACCATGTTCCTCGACGTTGGTGAACCCGACGACGTGTGCCGCGGCCTCGCCCTCGGGGTACTTGCGCTTGTACTCGCGGACCTGGTGGATGCCCTTGACACCGAGCGCGAGCACCTCCTTGGCCACGGGCTCCTCGACCTGGCGCCGCAGCCAGACGAAGTTCGGGTTGTCCTCCAGGCGGTCGGCCAGTTCCCGCGGGGTCATGCCGAGAAGCTTGGCCAGACGCGCGCGCTGCGCAGCGTCGCCCTCGATGTCCTTGGGGATCGCCCAGATCGACGGCGCCGGCACGCTCGACGCCAGGATCAGGCCATTGCGATCGACGATGCGTCCGCGACTCGCCGGCAGGTCCAGCGTCCGGCCGTAGCGGATCTCGCCCTGGCGCAGGAAGAAGGCCGAACCGATGATCTGCACGTAGACCGCACGGCCCAGCAGCACGCAGAAGCTCAGTCCCACCAGGGCGACCAGGAACTTCGAGCGCCAGGGCGGGGTGCGCGACGCCAGCAACGGGCTGGTCGAGTAGGAGACGCTGCGCACGCTCGCCCCTCCACGCGCGGCCTTCGACTTTCCCTGGCTCACGGCTTGACGCCCTCGACACCCGAAGCGGCTCGGGCATAGACCACGTACTGCGTGACGGCAGGCGTGGCGGTGCGCATCGCGAGCTTGTCGCGCGCTGTCTTCTCGACGCGAAGCGGCGTCGCCTGCGCCTGCTTCTCCGCCTTCAGCCGCTCGTGCTCGCTGTCGAGGAGGCGTTCCTCGGCGTGGGCCCGATCGAGTTCGGCAAAGAGACGACGCCCTTCGAAAGAGACGTGCACGAGGTACAGGCTGCTCGCAAGCAGGGCGATCAGCAGCAGCACGTTGACGCGGCTCATGCCCTGCCTCCCCGACCGGCCCGGCGTGGGCGCGCTGTCGGGGCGAGCGCCTTCGGTGCCGCCTCGAACGGCACGTCGGTGCGTTCGGCCACCCGCAAAACGGCCGACCGGGCGCGCGGATTGGCGCGCAGCTCGGTCTCGCCGGCGCGGATACGGGCGACCGCCTGCAGGCGGGTCGGACGCTCGGCAGCGAACGGTGCGCGCCGATCGACCTCGCTGCGGCTCTCACGCACGATGAAGGTCTTGACGATCCGGTCCTCGAGGGAATGAAAACTGATGACGACCAGCCGCCCACCTGGCGCCAGCCGTTCGAGCGCGACATTCAGACCTTGTTCGAGCTCCTCAAGCTCGGCGTTGACGAAAATCCGAAGCGCCTGAAAAGTCCGCGTTGCAGGATCCTGGCCCGGCTCGCGGGTTTTGACCGCACCAGCCACGACTTCGGAAAGTTCCCTTGTGGTTCGAACAGGG
>JBBQCD010000114.1:0-6367 GCA_038318385.1 Burkholderiales bacterium
TCGCCGCCGCCCTGCCCTCCCTCCTCGGCCAGCTCGTCAAGGCGATGGCGTCCCGGCGCATCCGCGTCGTCGACCTCACCCAGACCCTCACGCCCGAATTCCCGCAGATCGCGCTCCCGCCCGAGATGGGCCAGTGCTGGCCGTTCCGGATCGAGGAGGTCTCGGCCTACGACGCCCGCGGGCCCGGCTGGTACTGGAACAACTTCTCCTGCGGCGAACACACCGGCACCCACTTCGACGCGCCGATCCACTGGATTTCGGGGCGCGACCTGGCGAACAACTCGGTCGACACGATCCCGGCGCAGCACTTTGTCGCGCCGGCCTGCGTGATCGACTGCTCCGAGCAGGTCAAGGCGAACGCCGACTACCTGCTGACGGTCGACGACATCGAGCGCTTCGAGGCCGCGCACGGGCGCATTCCGGAAGGCGCCTGGCTGCTGATGCGCACCGACTGGTCGAAGCGCCACGACCCCGAGGCTTACCAGAACTTCGACGAGACCGGCCAGCACACGCCGGGGCCGAGCTCCGAGGCGGTGCAATTCCTGGTCGAGCAGCGCGGCGTGCTCGGCTTCGGTTCCGAGGCCATCGGCACCGATGCCGGCCAGGGCTACCACCTGCGGCCGCCCTACCCGTGCCACTACTACATGCACGGCGCCGGGCGCTACGGCCTGCAGTGCCTGGCCAACCTCGACCTGCTGCCGCCCACCGGTGCCGTGCTGATCTGCCCGCCGCTGAAGATCGAGAAAGGCAGCGGCAGCCCGCTGCGCGTGCTGGCGCTGGTGGAGGAGCCAGCCTGACACCGAACGGCGCCGCTGCTTCAGCGGTCGGGCCGGCCCGACCTCATGCCGGTCGATCGGGCGCCCGCATCCCCTCGATGCCCATCAGGCTGTCGCGTCCGCCAGGGCCCGCGCGAACGACGCTCAGCGAGCCGTCCGTTTCCAGCACCACGGCCAGCACATCCCGCAGATCGGCGATTCCCGCACTGCGCACGGCGGCGCGCACGTCGTCCTCGGTCACCCGATGGGCGCGCATGGCGACGTCGATCAACCTGCCCTCGTAGAGCAAAAGCGTAGGGTCGGCGCGCAACAACCGGCGCAGCATCGCCGAGCGCAGGGTCGACCAGCTGACGAGGTACTGCAGGCAGATGAGCAGCGTGAAGGCGAACACGCATTCGGCGAGCGAGACATCCTTGCTCAGGACAGCGGACGAGAGCGTGGATCCGAGCGCCACGGTGACAACGAAATCGAACGCGTTCATCTTCGACAGCGTCCGCTTGCCCGACACCCGCAGGAACGCCACCAAGGCGACGTACGAGAAGAAACCGACAAGCCCCACGTGAGCCAGGCCGCGCCAGCCGTCGAAGAACATCTGCGCCATTTCGATCCGTCGGTCCGCGCCGGCCGTCAAGGCGCGGTCGAGGCAGAGAGAGTGGTCATGGCTCGAGCCTCGCAGGTCAGACCCGACCCTGCGTCTGTCGTGGGATCAACGGGCACGGACACCCGTCAAGGACGCATGGGAGCCTTTCGGGGTCGACGGGGTCGGAGCCATCGTGCACCCGCCGCTTCATGAGACGGTCCGCCATGCGACCATCCGCATATGACGACCATGACCACCGACATCCATTCCGCACAGGGCTCACCGAGGGTCGCCGCCGTCACCGGCGGCAGCGCAGGCATCGGCCTGGCGATCTGCGAGCAGCTGCTCGCCGACGGCTACGAGGTCGTCTCGCTGGCGCGGCGCAAGAGCCCGCTCGCCCACCCGAAGATGCACAGCATCGAGGTCGACCTGATGGACCGCACCGTCAGCGCCGCAGCCGCCGCCGAACTCGCGCGGCGCTTCGAGGTGACGACGCTGGTGCACAACGCCGGCGTCATCCGGCCGGCGCTGGTGGCCGACGTCAAGCTCGAGGACCTGGATGCGCTGGTCGACCTGCACCTCGGCTGCGCGATCCAGCTGCTGCAGGCGGCGCTGCCGGCGATGCGCCAGGCGCGCTTCGGCCGCGTGGTGCTGCTGTCGTCGCGCGCCGCGGTCGGTCTGGCGACGCGCACGGCCTACTCGGCGACCAAGGCGGGCATGCTCGGGATGGCGCGGACCTGGGCGCTCGAGCTCGCGGCCGACGGCATCACCGTCAACGTGGTCGCGCCGGGGCCGATCCGCACCGACATGTTCTTCGACGTGGTCGCCGAAGGCAGCGAGAAGGAGAAGGCGCTCGCCGCTTCCGTGCCGGTGAAGCGCCTCGGCGAGTCGGCCGACGTGGCGCGCGCGGTCTCGTTCTTCACCAGTCCGCAAGCGGGCTTCGTGACCGGGCAGGTGCTCTACGTCTGCGGGGGCACCAGCGTCGGCAGCCTGACGCTCTAGGGCTCGGGACGGACGCATCCAGACTTCCCGCAGCCTTCGCGATCAGCCAGGTTCGCGTATCGGCAATGCAGACAAGGACTCTGCCGCGCACCGTTGCGTCCCCGGCTGTGAAGACTATGATCTGCGCATGAGCCTCCACGAGTCTTCGCCAGTGCAAACTCGCACCGCCCTGCAGACGGCACCTGCGGCTGTCCCGGCCGGCGGTGCTGCGTCGTGCACCTGGCGTATGGCATGGCGGCTCTTGCCGGCCGCACATTCCTGAGCCCGGCGATCCGCTTCCACCTTCTGCGCAACCTTCGATCGCCGGGCCTCTAGCCCAGCGCTTCGGTGCGTGCCCGCCCTTGGCGGGGCCACCGTTTTTCGACAGGAGTCCCCATGGAAGTCTTGACGCACGACGAGCTCACGCTCACTGAACTGGATCACGTTCGCCTCGCGCGATTGATCCGAGGCCCGGGCGAAGCCCCCGAAGCCGACCTCGACGGCCCGATGGCCGGCGTTCTCGATGCAGCGCAGGTGGTGCCCTCGCGCAAGGTCCCTCCGGACGTGGTGACGATGTACTCGAAAGTGGAGCTTGCGGACCTCGCCAGCGACAGGACGTCCTGCCTGACGGTGTGCTACCCGTCCGATGCGGAACCCGCCCTCGGCTTCATCTCGGTACTGTCGCCGGTCGGCGCCGGCCTGATCGGCAGGCGCGTCGGTTCCATCGCCCGCTGGCTCGCGCCCGGCGGCGAGCCCGGCGCAGCCAAAGTGGTGTCCATCCTTTTCCAGCCGGAAGCCAGCGGCGACTACACCCTGTAGCTCGACGGGGCGCGCTCCTGCGCGCCCGCACCATCCTGGCGCGCAAGACGGCGCCGATCCGGGTCCACCCTGCCTTGCCACCACCGGAGTCGGCGACTAATATGCTTTATGCCTGAATATTTCAGGACCGTTCCATCTTCCGCCATCCGCGCCCTGGTGGAAGAGGACCGCGTCCACCGCGACCTCTACCTCAGCGAAGAAGTCTTCGCCGCCGAGCAACGCCACTTCTTCGCCAACACCTGGCTCTACCTGGGCCACGCCAGCCAGGTGCCGCAAGCCGGCGACTACCTCACGCAGACGCTCGCCGGCCGGCCGCTGGTGATGGTGCGCCAGCCCGATGGCGCCATTGCCGTGCTGCACAACCGCTGCGCCCACAAGGGCACCCAGGTCGTGACCGACGCCAGCGGCAACGCCGGTCGCCTCTTCCGCTGCCCGTACCACGCCTGGACCTACCGGCTCGACGGCACGCCTCTGGGGGTGCCGCTGAAGAGCGGCTACGAGGGCACGCGCCTCGAAGCCTGCGAATCGGGCCGCGGCATGACGGCGCTGGCGAACGTGGCGGTGCATCGCGACTTCGTCTTCGTGCGCCTCAACGACACCGGCCCGGGCTTCGAGGAGTACTTCGGCGAGGCACTGCGGGCGATCGACAACATGGTCGACCGATCCCCCGTCGGCAAGCTCGAGATCGCCGGCGGCTGCCTGCGCAACGTCATCCGCTGCAACTGGAAGATGTACCTCGAGAACATCAACGACACCGTGCATCCGCTGTCCACGCACCAGTCGGCGGTCGAGGCCGCGCACGGGCTGTGGAAGGACCAGCCCGCCGACGCGGTCAAGCCGATGGCGATGGAGCAGATCCTGCCGTTCGGCGCGGGCTACGACTTCTTCGACCAGATGGGCGGGCGCATGTACCCGAACGGCCACAGCGTCCTCGGCACGCGCTTCAGCCTGCACTCCGGCTACGGCCAGGTTCCGGAGTACGAGGCCGCACTGCACGCCGCCCACGGCGAAGCCCGCGCCACCGAGATCCTGGAGCGCTCGCCGCAGAATTGCACCCTCTTCCCGAGTCTTACCGTCAAGGGCTCGCCGCAGGCGTTCCGGGTCATCCGGCCGCTGGCCGTCGACCGCACGCTGGTCGAGGCGTGGAGCCTGCGCGTCGTCGGCGCGCCGGACCTGCTGTTCGAGCGCACGCAGAGCTACAACCGCCTGGTGTTCTCGCCGATGTCGGTGGTGGCGCACGACGATGTGCACCTGTTCGAAAGCATCCAGCGCGGCCTCGCGGCCGACGGCAATCCCTGGATCAGCCTGCACCGCGGCCACCGCGCAGACGAGTTCGAGACTCCCACGCAGGAGACCCACGGCACCAACGAGCTGCTGATGCGCAACCAGTACCGCGCCTGGGCGCGCTACATGACGCTGGACATGGCGGACGGGGCATGACGGCGGCCGACATCCATTCCGCACCCGAGCGCGCGAGCGATCCCGGTCTCGACCGAGCCAGCGACACCGCGGGTGGACGGGCGCCGGATGTCGCGCTCGAACGCACGCTCGACGCCTTCGTCGCGGCCGAGGCCGCGCTGCTCGACGCCGGCCGCTACGACGACTGGCTGGCGCTCTTCACCGACGACGGGCGCTACTGGGTGCCGCTGCAGGGCGCACGTCAGGCCGACCCGGTCGGCCACAACTCGCTCGCCTACGAAGACCCGCTGCTGCTCGCGCTTCGAGTCGCCCGCCTGAAGAACCCGCGCGCCCACTCGCAGCACCCGCCGAGCCGGTGCCAGCACGTGCTGCAGCGCAGCCTCGTCGAGGTCGCGGCCGACGGCGCCAGCGCCGAGACGCGCACGCCGTTCCTCTACATCGAAGCGCGCGGCGACGAGCAGGTCACGCTCGCCGGCACCGCGCGGCACACCCTGGCGCGGATCGACGGCGCCTGGAAGATCCGTCTCAAGCGCGTCGACCTGCTGGATGCCGAACGCCCGCTGCCGGCGATCCAGCTCTTCATCTGAGCGCCGTTGCCATGCCCGCCTTGCACGAACGCCTGCGCTTCGACACCGCCCAGGGTCAGGTTCTCGACGAGCGGCGTCGCTACGTGCTGCTGCGTGCCGACGTTCTGATGGGCATCTTCGCCGGCCTGCCCCCTGCCGCCGGCGAGGAAGCGCTGCGCGCCTTCGGCCGCTCGGTGGCGCGCCACGGCGCCGACAGCGTGCGCGCCTATGCCGCCACGGTCGATGCGGCCGCCCTGCCCAGGCTGATGGAGGACGCGGCGGCATCGCTCGGCTGGGGCCGCTGGCGGTTCGAACCGGTGCGCGTTCCCGAGGATGAGTCTGCGTTGCATCTGCAGGTCGCCAACAGCCCCTTTGCCGCCGCATCGCCGCACGCCGCCGCCCCGGTCTGCCACGCCGTGGCCGGGATGCTCGAGACCGTGGCCGCGGCGATCTGGAACGCGCCGGCGGAGGCGCGCGAAATCCATTGCGCCGCGGTGCACGGCGGCCGGTCCTGCCGCTTCGTCGCCACGCCGCGCGTCGCGCCCGGCGCGCGGGTCGAATCCGCGGAGTCCGCCGAGACTGCCAAGACTCCCGAGCCCGGCGCTCCCGCACTCCCGGCTTCCCCGCCTTCCCCGCCTTCCCTGTCACCTTCACCCCGCCGGCCACGTCGGCATCATCCTGGAGACCCGTCATGAGAAATCCGATCCGCAGCCTCACCGCCTTCGCGCTGGCCGCAGCCTTCGGCGTCGGCGGCGCCAGCGCCGCCGACCTGAAGGTCGGCGTCAACGTCGCGCTGTCCGGCCCGAACTCGTCCCTCGGCATCCCCTACTCCAAGGGCATGCAGGCGGCGCGCTCGTTCAAGGGCGAGATCGGCGGCCACAAGGTCGAGCTCATCATCCTCGACGACAACTCCGACCCCACCGTCGCCGCGCGCAACGCCAAGAAGCTCGTCGGCGAGGACAAGGTCGACGTGCTGATGGGTTCCTCGGGCGTGCCGTCGTCGATCGCGATCGCACAGGTGGCCAAGGAATCGAAGACGCCGATGATCGGCCTGTCGCCGATCTCCGTCGACGGCAAGGACAACCCCTGGGTCGTCACCGTCGCCCAGCCGACGCAACTGATGGTCGACGCCGTGGTCGAGCGCATGAAGGAGAACGGCGTCAAGACCGTCGCCTACATCGGCTTTTCCGACGCCTGGGGCGATCTCGTCTGGGACGCGCTGAACA
>JBBQCD010000115.1:0-5719 GCA_038318385.1 Burkholderiales bacterium
CGCAGTCGAGGCAGACGAGGTGGTCGTGGTGCTTGCCCTCGTTGAGCTCGAAAACAGACTTGCCGCTCTCGAAGTGGTTGCGCGAGAGGATGCCCGCCTGCTCGAACTGCATCAGGACCCGGTACACCGTCGCCAGGCCGACATCGGCGTGATCGGCGAGCAGCAGCTTGTACACGTCCTCGGCGCTGAGGTGGCGCTGGGTGGTCTTCTGGAAGACTTCGAGCACCTTGATGCGCGGCAGCGTGGCCTTGAGACCGCTGTTCTTGAGTTCGTCGGCGTGGGTCATGACAAGGGCGATCAGGCGCAGGCCGAACGCTAGAATCGCCGCATCATATCGAGGTTGGCGTCGCCCGCCGGCACCCGCATCGCATGACCACTGACCATTCCACCGCCCTCTCGGGACGCAGCCTGCGCGTCCTCGCGCTGAGCGCCGGCGCATTGCTGTGCGGCTGTCAGTCGCTGCAGTCTTCCGACAACCTGCTCGGGGTCATCACGCCCTACCGGATCGAAGTCGTGCAGGGCAACGTCGTCACCCAGGAGCAGGCTGCAGTGGTCAAGCCCGGGATGACCCGCTCCCAGGTTCGTGACGTGCTGGGTTCGCCGCTGCTCGCCGACGTCTTCCATGCCGACCGCTGGGACTACGTCTTCACGATCCGCCGCCAGGGCACGCCACCGCAGGCGCGGACGGTCGTCGCGCTGTTCGACGGCGAGACGCTGAAGAGCATCGAGACCGGCGGCGAGCTGCCCAGCGAACGCGACTTCGTCAATTCGATCGACACCTCGAAGAAGTTCTCGAAGCCGCCGCCGCTTGCCCTGACCGACGAGCAGCGCAAGGCGCTGCCGGTACCCCCGCGGCCTGCGCCCGCCGAAGCCGTGCCCGACGTCGCGGCACGCACCTACCCCCCGCTCGAGCCCACGAGCCCATGACGGCAGGCGCGGTGGCTCCGAAAGAGGCGGCCGGCCGGCTGCGCATCGCGGTCGCCGGCGCCTCCGGGCGAATGGGCCGCACCCTGATCGAGGCAATCGCCGCGAGCCCTGACCTCGTGCTCAGCGGCGCACTCGACGCGCCGGGCAGCGCGATGCTCGGGCACAGCGCCGCAGGCGGCGACAGCCCCGTCATCACCGCGGACCTGCGCGCCGGGCTCGCCGACGCCCAGGTCCTGATCGACTTCACCCGCCCCGAGGGCACGCTCGCCCACGCCGCGCTCTGTCGGACACTCGGGATCAAGCTCGTCATCGGCACGACCGGCTTCAGCGCCGAGCAGAAGGCCGAGATCGCCGCTCATGCAGAACATGTCGCCATCGTCATGTCACCGAACATGAGCGTGGGCGTCAACGTCGTCCTGAAGCTGCTCGACACGGCAGCGCGCGCCCTCGATGCCGGCTTCGATGTCGAGATCATCGAGGCCCATCACCGCCACAAGGTCGATGCGCCGAGCGGCACTGCATTGAAGATGGGCGAGGTTGTCGCCGCGGCCTCCGGGCGCGACCTGGCTTCCTGCGCCGTCTACGCCCGCGACGGCTTCAGCTCGCCCGATCACGGCGAGCGCGATCCGCGCGCGATCGGCTTTTCCAGCGTGCGCGGCGGCGACATCGTCGGCGATCACACGGTGCTGTTCGCCGGCAACGGCGAGCGCATCGAGATCACCCACCGTTCGGCCAGTCGCGCCACCTACGCCGAAGGCAGCCTGCGCGCCGAGCGCTTCGTCGCGGGGCAGCAGCGCCACGGACTCTTCGGCATGGACCAGGTGCTGGGCCTGGACGCTCCGGGCGGGCAGACTCGATGAGCGGCTTCGGCACGTTCTGGGCCCAGGGCGACTTCATCACCCGCAGCGTCGCCGCGCTGCTGCTGTTGATGTCGGTCAGCGCCTGGGTCGTCATCCTCTGGAAGGGCTGGCTCTTGCGCCGCGTTCGGCACGACATGCTGCGCGCGGTGCCGGCCTTCTGGGCGGCGGCTTCGATCGACGCCGGGCGCGAACAGCTTGCGGCGTTCGACCGCGAGGCGGTGCTGACGCCGTTGCTCGCGGCCGCGGTCGCCGCGCCGCCGGGCGGGACGCTCGAATCCCTCGGCCACGCCGATTCCCAGCTCACGCGACGCCTGCGCGACGCCCTCCACGGCGTGCTCCAGCAGCTGCAGTTCGGTCAGGTGCTGCTGGCCTCGATCGGCAGCACGGCCCCCTTCATCGGCCTCTTCGGCACGGTCTGGGGCATCTACCACGCGCTGATCAGCATTTCCGCCGCCGGCTCGATCACCATCGAGCGTGTCTCCGGTCCGGTGGGCGAGGCCCTGGTGATGACGGCAGCCGGCCTCGCGGTGGCGATACCCGCGGTGCTCGCCTACAACATCTTCGGCAAGCGCGTCGCCGCCAGCGAGGCCGAGCTCGAAGGCTTCGCCCACGACCTGCGCGAAATGGTCATCGACAAGTCGGCCTCTGCCGTCTGAGCCGCATGGCTTTCGGACGCCTCGAGCGCACTCCCGGCGCGCTGCCGATGAGCGACATCAACATGACGCCGCTGATCGACGTCATGCTCGTGTTGCTGGTGATCTTCATGATCACCGCACCGTTGATGACCTCGAGCCTGAAGCTCGACCTGCCGAAGACCGAGGCCGGGCAACCGAACGACGCACCGCAGTTCATCGCCGTCGCGCTGGATCCGCAAGGGCAGTACTACTTCGGCGACGAAGCCGTCGACGCCGCCACGTTCGCGGCGCGCGTCGCCGATGCCGCGCGTCGCAATCCGCAGACCGAAGTCCAGCTGCGCGCCGACCAGTCGGTGCCGTACGGACGCGTCGCCGAGCTCATCGGCGTCGTCCAGAAGGCCGGCCTCACGCGCGTCGGCTTCGTCACCATTCCGCCACCGGCGACGCCGGAATCCGCGACCCAGAAGCCCTGAGGTCTACGGGCCCGATCGCCGACGAGGTGGAGCGCCGAGGTTCGGGTTCGACTCCGCGTCCCTGACGGCGCGGGCGGCGTCTTCGAGGCACGCCGCCTGCAGCGCCGACCATCCGCTCGGCCCCAGCGACCGCAGCGTGGCGATGTTGGCCTCGTAGATCGAAGCGCCATCGGGGAACGCCAGCGCAGCCGCGGCCACACTGTCCTCGCGCAGCAGTTGCAGGATCGGCCACGGCGAGCGATTCGTCGAGTTCGAGACATCGTCCGCGGGAACCCCGGCGAAGCGGTATTGCGGGTGGAAGCTCGCGACCTGGACGGTACCGGCACATCCCAGTGCCTCGAGCGCCGCATCGACGACATCGAGGAAGTCGTTGTAGTCGTCGAAATCGGCAAGCACCCGCGGATGCACCAGCAGCGTGGTCTCGATCTCGCTCGGCGAAGCGGCGACCAGGCGCTGCAGTTCTGCGCAGAAGTCTGCGAGCAGCGCCTCGGCGTCGGCGGCGGCACTGTGCACGTAGCGGACACGGCCGCGCTGCTCGGCTGCTCGCGCAAACGGGCACAGGTCGAGCCCGATGACGGCTCGCTCGACCCAGGCATGGGTTGCCGCAAGCGCCAGCGACGCCCCGGGGACCGCGGCGGCGAAGGCGTCGGGCGCAGCCGGCATCGCGGCCTGCTTCGGGGAAGGACTTGCGGGATCGTTCATCGAGACGGGGTGCCACGGGCCAGCGTTGTGCGGATCGTAGCGACCCGCCGCGATGGTCCGCGGGTGGCCGGATTGCGACGCCGAGCCCCGCGTCAAGGCGTTCTCGAGCGCTCTTCCACAGGGCCGTTCCTATAATCGTCCGAACCCTTGCGAGCCCCGATGAATCCCGAGTTCAATCCCAGCGAAATCGAACGCGAGGCGCAGGCGGCGTGGACGGCGGCCGACGCATACCGCGTCACCGAGGACCCTTCGCGGCCGAAGTTCTACGCCTGCTCGATGCTGCCGTATCCGAGCGGCAAGCTGCACATGGGACATGTGCGCAACTACACCATCAACGACATGCTCGCGCGCCAGTTGCGCATGAAGGGCATGAACGTGCTGATGCCGATGGGCTGGGATGCCTTCGGCCTGCCCGCCGAGAACGCGGCGATGAAGAACAAGGTGCCGCCGGCGAAGTGGACCTACGACAACATCGCCGCGATGAAGCAGCAGATGCAGGCGATGGGCCTGGCGATCGACTGGAGCCGCGAGGTCGCGACCTGTTCCCCGGCCTACTACAAGTGGAACCAGTGGCTCTTCCTGAAGATGCTGAAGGCGGGCATCGCCGAGCGGCGCACTCAGGTCGTCAACTGGGACCCGGTCGACCAGACCGTGCTCGCCAACGAGCAGGTGATCGACGGCCGCGGCTGGCGCTCGGGCGCGCCGGTCGAGCGTCGCGAGATCCCGGGCTACTACCTGAAGATCACGCAGTACGCGGAGGAGCTCCTCGAGCATGTCCAGAGCGGGCTGCCGGGCTGGCCGGAACGCGTCAAGCTGATGCAGGAAAACTGGATCGGTCGCAGCGAGGGCGTGCGCTTCGCCTTTCCGCACACGATCCACGACGGTCACGGCAGGCTGATCGGCGACGGCCGGCTGTATGTCTTCACGACGCGCGCCGACACCATCATGGGCGTGACCTTCTGCGCCGTGGCGCCGGAGCATCCGCTGGCGCTCCATGCGGCGACGCTGAGCCCGGTGGTCGCGCGCTTTCTCGAGGAGTGCAAGGCCGGCGGCACCACCGAGGCCGAGCTGGCGCTGCAGGAAAAGAAGGGTGTCGGCACCGGCCTCGCGGTCCAGCACCCGCTGACCCACGAACCGATCGCGTTGTGGGTCGGCAACTACGTGCTGATGAGCTACGGTGACGGCGCGGTGATGGGTGTGCCCGGACACGACGAGCGCGACTTCGCCTTCGCGAAGAAGTACGGCCTCGACATCCTGCAGGTCATCCACGTCGATGGCCAGCCCGACTTCACCTACGACCACTGGCAGGACTGGTATGCGCTGAAGGACGAGAGCGGCGAGCTCAGCGTCACCATCAATTCCGACAACTACAGCGGCCTGTCGTTCCGCGTCGCCATCGATGCGGTCGCCGCCGCGCTAGAGCACCGCGGCCTCGGCGGGCGGGTGACCACCTGGCGCCTGCGCGATTGGGGCATCAGCCGGCAGCGCTATTGGGGCACGCCGATTCCGATCGTCCATTGCGCCGCCTGCGGCGTGGTGCCGGTGCCCGAGGCCGACCTGCCGGTGGTGCTGCCGGAAGACCTGATTCCCGACGGCACCGGCAACCCGCTGAACCGCCACGAGGCGTTCCTCAACGTCGCCTGTCCGACCTGCGGCAAGCCTGCGCGGCGCGAGACCGACACGATGGACACCTTCGTCGACAGCTCGTGGTATTTCATGCGCTATTGCGATGCGCACGACGAGCAGGCGATGGTGGGCGCCGGCAGCGCCTATTGGATGCCGATGGACCAGTACATCGGCGGCATCGAGCACGCCATCCTGCACCTGCTGTACGCGCGCTTCTGGACCAAGGTCATGCGCGACATGAAGCTGGTCGCCGCCGACGAGCCTTTCACGAAGCTGCTGACGCAGGGAATGGTGCTCAACCACGTCTGGGCGCGCACGACGCCGCAAGGCGGCATCGAGTACTCCCCACCCGACGATGTAACCCCGCTCGAAGAGCCACGCGACCCCATCGGGGTCGGCCCCTCCCTCTCGGAGGGAGGGGAGCGAAGCGGGGAGGGAGCAGCCCTGAAAGCGCGGCCGCGTTCCGGCCGCCTTGCGGACGGTACCGCCGCGGAAT
>JBBQCD010000116.1:0-5674 GCA_038318385.1 Burkholderiales bacterium
CGTCGGGATCGTGATCGACTAGCGCGGAAGCTGCAGGGCCGCGCGGGCGCGCAGCGTCGGCTCGTGCGCGTCGCAGCCCTCGAGGTGGTCGTTGACGAGGCCCATCGCCTGCATGAAGGCGTAGATGGTCGTCGGCCCGACGAAGCTCCAGCCGCGGCGCTTCAGATCCTTCGACAACGCCGTCGAAGTCGGCGTCGTCGGCATCGCCTTGAGGGCATCCCACGTGACCACGCCCGGCCGCTCCGCTTTCGGCGGCTCCCAGCCCCACGCATAGGCGGCCAACGATCCGAACTCCGCCTGAAGTTCGAGGGCGCGGGCGGCGTTGTTGATGGTCGACGCGATCTTGCCGCGATGACGCACGATGCCGGCGTCGCTCAGCAGCCGCGTCACGTCGCCGGCGCCGAACAAGGCGACAGTTGCGGGATCGAAGCTGCGAAAGGCGGCACGGAAATGCTCCCGCTTGCGGAGGATCGTCAGCCAGCTCAATCCCGCCTGGAAGCCTTCGAGGCAGATCTTCTCGAACAGGCGCCTGTCGTCCGTGACCGGCATTCCCCATTCGCGGTCGTGATAGTCGCGATAGAGGGGCGAGGCCGCGCACCAGGCGCAGCGCAGCAGGCCGTCGTCGCCGCGGACGAGACCGGCGTCGAGCGCGGCACGCGCCGTCATCGGCAACCGGGCGCAGATCGCCGGAATGAGGCCGACGCAGGGCGGGATGAGGCGGGTCGGGGCATCGTTGGTGGCTCCTGGAAAGGAGGCTGGACAGTTGACGGAGCCCTCGATTCTGCCGGTGCCCGCCGGGACTTCGACCGGCCGCCCGGCCCACTCATCCCCGCGGGTGGTGGGCGGCGTGCAGGGACTTCAGGCGTTCGCGGGCGACGTGGGTGTAGATCGTCGTCGTCGAGATGTCGGCGTGGCCGAGCAGCATCTGCACCGCGCGCAGGTCGGCACCGTGATTCAGGAGGTGGGTCGCGAAGGCATGGCGCAGGGTGTGCGGCGACAGCGGCGCGTCGATGCCGGCGCGGTTCGCGTGGGCCTTGATCAGCTTCCAGAACCTCTGCCGCGTCATCGGCCCGCCGCGCGCAGTCACGAAGAGCGCATCGCTCGCCTGCCGCCCGAGGATCGCCGTGCGCGCACCGCCGAGGTAGCGCTCGAGCCAGGCCTGCGCCTCCTCCCCAAACGGCACCAGGCGTTCCTTGGAGCCCTTGCCGGTGACGCGCAGCGCCCCCTCGACGAGGCTCAGGTGCACCGACTTCAGCGTCACCAGTTCGCTGACGCGCAGGCCGCTCGCGTACATCAATTCGAGCATCGTGCGGTCGCGCAGGCCGCGCGGCGTCTCGACGTCGGGCGCGCCGAGCAGCGCCTCGACCTGGGCCTCGCTCAGGGTCTTCGGAACCCGCAGCGGCTGACGCGCGGCCAGCAGCTTCAAGGTCGGATCCTCGGTGACGCGGTGTTCCCGCAGGGCCCAGCGGAAGTAGCGCTTGAAGACCGTCAGGCGCCGGTTGGCACTGGTCGCGGCACTGCCGGCGTGGCGGGCGACGCCGTAGGCGAGCAGGTCGACCTCGCGGGTCGCGTCGAGCGACTTGCCGCTGCCACGCACCAGCCAATCGGCGTAGAGCGCAAGGTCGCGCCGATAGGCCGCGAGCGTGTTCGGCGCCAGCCCGTCCTCGATCCAGACCGCGTCGATGAACCGGTCGATCGCGTCGCCGGCGGGCGACGCGCCAGGGGCGGCGGCGGCGGGCTTCCCGCGATCTCGTTGCGACGTCACGGCTGCGGCACCTGCGTGTTTCGACCTGGGCATTTCGATGCGCGCGAGTGTAGGGTCTGGCGGTCCGATCCGAACCTCGCGGGCTCCGCTCCGCGCCGGCTGTCACACTTCGAACGTGCCGAGTCTCCTCGCCCTGCTGCCCGACTTCCTGCTGATCCTGACCGGATGGGTCGTCTGCCGCTATACCGCGCTCGACCGTCCCGTGTGGGACGCCGCCGAGCGTCTCGTCTACTACCTGCTGTTCCCGGTCCTGCTCTTCAATTCGATCGTGCGCAGTCCGTTGCAGCCAGGACAGACGCTGAGCCTGGCCGGCGCCGGGCTGGCCACCGCCGCGTGCGGCATCGCGCTCGCCTTTTCGTTGCGCCTGCTGCCCTGGGTCGACCCGCGCCTGCACGCGGCCGGCGCGCAGACGGTCTTCCGCTTCAACTCCTTCATCGCGCTGGCGCTGGCCGAGCGCATCGGCGGGCCGCAGGGACTGGCCTGGATGGCGCTGGTGATGGCCTTGTGCATCCCCGTCGGGAATATCGCAGCGGTCTGGTCGCTGGCCCGCCACGGCGGGCATTCGTACAGCCGCGAGTTGCTGCGCAATCCGCTCATCCTGGCGACGGTCGCCGGCTTGATCGCCAACGTCGCTGGCCTGCGTTTGCCCGACGCCGTGACGACCACACTGCAGCGCATCGGCCTGGCGGCGCTGCCGCTCGGACTGATGGCCGTTGGCGCCGGCCTGCACCTGGGCGGCCTGAAGGCTTCGCCGCGCCTGGCCGCGGCATTGCTGGCACTGCGCCACGCCGCGCTTCCGGCCGTCGCCTGCGGCATCGCCGTGGCGCTCGACCTTTCGCCGCCACAGCGCGCCATCCTGGTCCTGTTCGCAGCGCTGCCGACGTCCTCGAGCACCTACGTGCTGGCGGCGCGAATGGGCGGCAACGGTGCCTTCGTGGCCGGCATCGTCACCCTGTCGACGCTGCTGGGCATGCTCAGCATTCCGTTCTGGCTGGCGGTGCAGGCGATGATGCGGCCGTGAGACCGGGGTCGGTTGCAGCCTGGGCCAGCGCCCAGTCGATGTGCTCCCGGACCAGCGCGCTCGCCTCGGGTCGACGGGCCTCGAGCGCCGCGATCACCCCGGCATCGGCGCGTGCGCGCAGCAGGTTGCCGAGGGCGACCGCGAGGTTGCGCTGCCAACGTTCGAAGCCGATGCGCCGGATCGCGCTGCCCTCGGTCGCCTTCAGGAAGTCTGCCTCGCGCCACTGCCAGAGTTCGAGCAGCGTCGGATCGGCAAGCGCCGGGCGGGCGTCGAAGTCGGCGAGCGTCGCCGGTTTCGCATGGCGGTTCCAGGGACAAACCAGCTGGCAATCGTCGCAACCGTAGATGCGGTTGCCGATGGCGGCGCGGAACTCGACCGGGATCGGCCCCTTGTGCTCGATCGTCAGGTAGGAGATGCAGCGCCGCGCGTCGAGCTTGTACGGCGCGACGATCGCCCGCGTCGGGCAGACATCGATGCAGGCGGTGCAACTGCCGCAATGGGCACTGGCTGGCGCCGTCAACGGCAGCGCGAGGTCGACGTAGATCTCGCCGAGGAAGAACATCGACCCCGCGTGACGATCGAGCACCAGGGTGTGCTTGCCGCGCCAGCCCAGACCGCTGCGCGAAGCCAGCTCGACCTCGAGCACCGGCGCCGAGTCGGTGTAGACCCGATGCCCGAACGGCCCGACCGTCTGGGCCAGGCCATCGGCCAGGCGTTGCAGCCGCGCACGCATGACCTTGTGGTAGTCGCGACCGCGCGCATAGAGCGAAACCGCCGCGCGCTCGCGGTCGGCCAGGCGCTGCCACTCGACCGCCTGCCAGCCATCGGCGCGCGACCGCGGCAGGTAATCCATGCGCGCGGTGACGACCCGCAGCGTGCCCGGAACGAGTTCGGCGGGGCGCGCACGCCGCAGTCCGTGCACGCGCATGTAGTCCATGTCGCCATGTGAGCCGTTGTTTAACCACGCCAGAAGACCCGACTCGGCTGTCGCGAGATCCACATCCGCAACTCCGATCTGGGAAAATCCGAGCGCATGGGCCTGCTCGCGCAACTGCGCCAGCACGGTCGTTCCATCCCATTGCACAGGCGCGGACATTTGTCGATTCTAGAAAGCCGAAGCCAACGTTGGTCCGACGAGACGGCCTGCGCGGAGAGCGCCGCGAGACTCGCCGGCAGGAAAGCACTGCGCAATGCCTCGATCGAGCTGCACGGCCCGCTCGGCGCCGGCAAGACGACCTTCGCACGCCACCTGTTGCGGGCCCTCGGCGTCCCCGGCCATGTCAAGAGCCCCACCTACGCGTTGATGGAACCGTACGAAGTGGCGCGGGCCGACGGCCCGATGCAGATCTCTCACTTCGACTTCTACCGCTTCGACGATCCGCACGAATGGGAGGACGCCGGCTTCCGGGACGTTTTCGCGGCCCCCGGGCTGAAGCTGGTGGAGTGGCCCGAGAAGGCCGCCGAGTTCCTGCCGCCAGCCGACCTGTCCATCGTCATCGAGCCTGGCGCGGGCGAGGCCCGCGCCGTGCGCTTCGACGCCGGCAGCCCGCTCGGCCGCGAGTTGCTCCCATGACCGCCCCGGCGTCGACGACCCGTCGCACCGCCCTGCGCTCGATGGGTGCGCTGTGCCTGGCGTTCGGCGCGCGCGACATCGCCTGGGGCGCGAGCATCGTCGCGGTGCGCGTCTGGCCCGCCGATGCGTACACCCGGGTGACGATCGAGTCCGACGCGCCGCTCTTCGAACGCCACTTCACCATCGACAACCCCCAGCGCCTGGTCATCGACATCGACGGGCTCGAGCTCAGTCCCACGCTGCGCGAGCTCGTCGGCAAGATCAGCGCCGACGACCCCTTCATCGAACGCCTGCGCGTCGGCCAGAACCAGCCTCGCGTGGTGCGGATGGTGATCGACCTGAAGCAGCCGATCGCACCCCAGCTTTTCACGCTGGCACCCGTCGCGGCGTATCAGCACCGGCTCGTGTTCGACCTGCGTCCGACGGAGGAACCGGACCCGCTGCTGGCGTTGATCCTCGATCGCGAACGCGCCGAGCAGCAGGCCGCGCGCGATGTTCGCGATGCCCTGGGCGATTTCATCGGGCGCATGGGTCGTCCGCGCTCGCCGCCGGTCGCCGCCGCTCCGACACTGCCGCCGCCGTCCGCGGTGCAGGACAAGATCGACCGGCTCGTCATCGTCGCCCTCGATCCCGGCCACGGTGGCGAGGATCCGGGCGCGATCGGCCCGAGCGGCCTGCGCGAGAAGGACGTGGTGCTGCAGATTGCCTTGCAGTTGCGCGACCAGATCAACGCCATGCCGAACATGCGCGCGATGATGACCCGGGACGCCGACTATTTCGTGCCGCTGCACGAGCGCGTGCGCAAGGCGCGGCGCGTGCAGGCCGACCTGTTCGTGTCGATCCATGCCGACGCGTTCATGACGCCGCAGGCGCGCGGCGCCTCGGTGTTCGCGCTGAGCGAGCGCGGCGCCAGCAGCTCGGCGGCGCGCTGGATGGCCGAGCGCGAGAATGGCGCCGACCTGGTCGGTGGCGTCAACATCAAGGCCAAGGATCCGACGATCCAGCGCGCCCTGCTCGACATGAGCACGACCGCGCAGATCAAGGACAGCCTGAAGCTCGGCGACGAGGTTCTCGGCCAGATCGGCAAGGTCGGCCGCCTGCACAAGGGCAGCGTCGAGCAGGCTGGCTTCGCGGTGCTGAAGGCGCCCGACGTGCCGTCGATCCTGGTCGAGTCGGCCTTCATCTCAAACCCCGAAGAGGAGTCGCGGCTGCGCGATCCGAACTACCAGGGCCGGCTCGTCGAGGCCCTCACGTCGGGCATCCGCCGCTACTTCGCCCGCAACCCGCCGCTGGCCCGGACCCGTCAGCTGTGATC
>JBBQCD010000117.1:0-5554 GCA_038318385.1 Burkholderiales bacterium
CAAGTCGCGACCGAAGGACGTGCCGAAGTGGCAGCCCTCGAAGATCGGCGTGCTCGGCGCCGGCATGATGGGCGCGGGCATCGCGCACGCGGCTGCGTCGCGCGGCATCACGTGCGTGCTGAAGGACGTGAGCGTGGGCAAGGCGCGCGCGGGCTTCGAGGCGGTGCGCGAGGTCACGGCCGCCGCGGTTGCGACAGGGCGCATGACGGAAATTCAGCAGTCGGGATTGCTGAACCTCATCACGCCGACGGCAGAGGCGGCCGATCTGCAGGGCTGCGATCTGATCGTCGAGGCGGTGTTCGAGCAACGCGATCTGAAGGCCGCGGTCACGCGCGAGGCCGAGCCGATGCTCGCGGCGGGTGGCGTGTTCGCATCGAACACGTCGACCCTGCCGATCAGCGGCCTGGCGATTGCGAGCGCGCGGCCGGCGCAGTTCGTAGGCCTGCACTTCTTCTCGCCGGTGCACAAGATGAAGCTGGTCGAGATCATCCGCGGTAAGCAGACGGACGACGAGACCCTCGCGCGTGCGTTCGACTACGTGCTGGCGCTCGGCAAGACGCCGATCGTCGTCAACGACTCGCGCGGCTTCTTCACCAGCCGTGTCTTCGGCACCTTCGTGATGGAGGGGGCGGCAATGCTGTCCGAAGGCATCGCAGCGCCGCTGATCGAGCATGCCGCACTCGCCGCGGGGATGCCGGTCGGACCGCTCGCCGTCATCGACGAGACATCGCTGGCGCTGTCGGTGCACGTGATGGAGCAGACCCGCGCCGACTTCGCCGCCGAGGGCCGGGTGTACGAGCCGGGCCCCGGCGAGTTGCTGGTCGCGCGCATGGTCAGGGAGTTCCATCGCCCGGGGCGGGCTGGTGGTGGCGGCTTCTACGACTACCCCCCGGGGGAGCCCAAGCATCTCTGGCCGGAGCTGGCGAGTCGATTCGGGCGCGAAGGCGTGAACCCGGACCTGGACGAACTCAGGCAACGCCTGCTCTACCGGCAATCGATCGAGACGCTCCGATGCCTCGCCGAGGGTGTGCTGACCAGCGCCCACGACGCCAACATCGGCTCGATCTTCGGCATCGGCTTTCCAGCGTGGACGGGCGGGGCCCTGCAGTTCGTCTACAGCGAAGGCATCGAGCGGTTCGAGGCGCAGGCGGCGGCGCTCGAAGCCCGGCACGGGCCCAGGTTCACCCTCGGCGATGCCGAGCGCACGACCATCGCGCGCCATGCGCCCTGAAGTCCCTGCGCACGGAAAAAGGCCCCGCATGCGGGGCCTTTCGCATCCTGGGCCTTGCCGATCACTTCAGCGTCATGATCCAGGCGACCAGCTGCTTCGCCTCGGCTTCGGTGACCTGCGGGTTGGCCGGCATCGGCACCGCACCCCAGACGCCGGAGCCGCCCTTGACGACTTTTTGGGCGAGCTTGTCGACGGCATCCTTCTGACCGGCGTATTTGGCGGCCACGTCCTTGTAGGCCGGGCCTACGACCTTCTTGTCGACGGCATGGCAGGCCATGCAGTTCTTCTTTTGGGCCAGGTCGGCCTGGGCGAAGGCAGGGGCAGCGGCGCCGACGGCGCATGCAACGAGGAGGGGGGCGACAAATTTCATGATTTCCTTGGGCTGAGGGGGTTGGGCGCTCGGCTACAGTCAGCTTAACGGATCGCGCCGCTCGCGGTTGACCCCGGTCTTGCCGGGCGCGCTTGCCGACAGGAGTAGCTCATGTGGTTCGTGACAGCCGGCGTTGCCTTGATCCTGATGAACCTGACCGGGATCGGTCCGGTCGCCAACTGGACGTGGGAACTGACCGGCGACCTCTGGAAATTCTGCGTGCCGTTCGCGCTGGCATTCGCCTGGTGGCTCTGGGCCGACGCCTCCGGTCTGAACAAGCGCCGCGAAATGGAGAAGATGGAAGCGAAGAAGCGCGACCGGCGCAAGGAGAGCCTGGCCGCGCTCGGCATGGACGCGCGAGCCCGCCGCAAGCCACGCCAGCGGGACTGAGCGCCGGCGTCCGGCGCCGGCTTCAATCGAACTTGTCGAGCACCGCGCCGGTACTGGCGCTCGACGCATTGCGCGCGAACTTCGATAGCACGCCGCGGGTGTAACGCGGCGCGGGGGCCCGCCACCCGGCGCGTCGTTTTGCCAACTCGACATCGTCGACTTCGAGCCGCAAGGTCAGCGTGTGACCGTCGATCGTGATCCGGTCGCCCTCCTCGACCAGCGCGATGGTGCCGCCAGCGTAGGCCTCCGGGGCGACGTGGCCGACCACCATGCCCCAGGTTCCGCCTGAAAAGCGCCCGTCGGTGACGAGGCCCACGGTCTCGCCGAGGCCCTGGCCGATCAGCGCACTGGTCGGCGCCAGCATCTCCGGCATTCCCGGCGCTCCCTTGGGCCCGAGGTAGCGCAGCACCATCACGTCGCCGTCCTTGATCTTGCGATCCATGATCGCAGCCATCGCGCTCTGCTCGTCGTCGAAGACCCGTGCCGGACCCGTCATCTGCGGGTTCTTCAGGCCGGTGATCTTGGCGACCGCGCCTTCGGGCGAGAGGTTTCCCTTGAGGATCGCGAGATGGCCGTGCGCATACATCGGCTCGCCGAACGGGCGGATCACGTCCTGCCCGGCGGGCGGCGCGTCCGGCACTTCGGCGAGCGTCTCGGCGATGGTCTTGCCGGTGATGGTCATGCAGTCGCCGTGCAGCAGGCCGGCCTTGAGCAGCATCTTCATCACCTGCGGGATGCCGCCGACCTTGTGCAGATCGACCGCCAGGTATTTCCCCGAGGGCTTGAGGTCGCACAGCACCGGGACCTTGGCACGCATGCGCTCGAAGTCGTCGATCGTCCACTCGACCCCGGCGGTGTGGGCGATCGCCAGGAAATGCAGCACCGCATTCGTCGAGCCGCCGGTCGCCATGATGACCGCGACGGCGTTCTCGATCGAGCGGCGCGTGACGATGTCGCGCGGCTTGCGGTCGGCCTTGACGGCATCGACCAGCACCCGCGCCGCGGCCTTCGCAGCCGTGGCGATCTCGTCGTGGGGATTGGCCATCGTCGACGAGTACGGCAGGCTCATGCCGAGGGCCTCGAACGCCGAACTCATGGTGTTGGCGGTGTACATGCCGCCGCACGACCCGCTCGACGGGATCGCCCGGCGTTCGATCTCGTGGAAGTCGGTGTCGCTCATGCGGCCGGCGGAAAACTCGCCCACGGCCTCGAAGACGCTGACGATGTTGAGGTCCTTGCCCTGGTAGTGGCCGGGGAGGATGGTGCCGCCATACACGTAGATCGCCGGCACGTTGGCGCGCAGGATGCCCATCATCCCGCCCGGCATGTTCTTGTCGCAGCCGCCGACCACCAGGACGCCGTCCATCCACTGGCCGCCGACGCAGGTCTCGATGCAGTCGGCAATGACCTCGCGCGACACCAGGCTGTACTTCATGCCCTCGGTGCCCATCGCCATGCCGTCGCTGAGGGTCGGCGTGCCGAAGATCTGGGCGTTGCCGCCGGCTTCCTCGATGCCGGCCACGGCAGCATCGGCCAGGCGCTGCAAGCCGGAGTTGCACGGCGTGATGGTCGAATGGCCGTTGGCCACGCCGATCATCGGCTTCTTGAAGTCCGCTTCCTCGTAGCCGAGCGCGTAGTACATCGAGCGGTTCGGGGCGCGCGCGACGCCTTCGGTGATGTTGCGGGAGCGGCGGTTGATCGGCATGGCAGTCTCTCTTTGCGAGCGTTCCGTAAACGACTTTCGATGATAGCGGGGCGCTTATCATCGACGTGCCGAAGGCACCCCGGAATCACGTATCGCATGCTCGTCCACCCGCAGTTCAACCCGATCGCCATCGACCTGACGAAGATCGGCCTGCCGATCGCGATCCACTGGTACGGCATCACCTATCTCGTCGCCTTCAGCCTGTTCCTCTGGCTGGCCTCGCGGCGCGTGCGCCTGCCGTGGTTCGCCGAGCGCGGCTGGAACCGGCGCGAAATCGAGGACCTGCTGTTCTACGGCGTGCTGGGTGTCGTCGTCGGCGGGCGGCTCGGCTACGTGCTGTTCTACAAGCCCGAGTACTACGCTGCCAATCCGCTCGAGATCTTCGCGGTGTGGAAGGGCGGCATGTCGTTCCACGGTGGCCTGCTCGGGGTGCTCGGGGCGGTGGCGATCTTCGGGCGGCGCCGCGGTCGGCCGTTCTTCGAGATCACCGACATCATCGCGCCCTGCGTGCCGCTCGGCCTGGCCTCGGGGCGGATCGGCAACTTCATCAACGGCGAGCTGTGGGGGCGTCCCGCCGACCCGAGCCTGCCGTGGGCGATGGCGTTCCCGCAGTCGGGCTCGATGATCCCGCGGCATCCGTCGCCGCTCTACCAGTTCGCTCTCGAGGGGGTGCTGCTGTTCGTGCTGCTGTGGCTGTACGCGCGGCGCGAGCGCCGGCTCGGCCAGGTATCGGGTATGTTCCTCATCGGCTACGGCATCCTGCGTTTCATCGCCGAGTACTTCCGCGAGCCCGACGCGTTTCTCGGCCTGCTCGCCTTGAACATGTCGATGGGGCAATGGCTTTGCGTGCCGATGGTCGCGGCCGGCATCCTGATCTGGTGGTGGGGTGGACGCCGCGCCGCGACGCCCGCGCTGCCCTGAAGAGACGTCATGCGACAGGTCTTCCTCGACACCGAAACCACCGGGCTCAGTCCGGAATCCGGCGACCGCATCATCGAGATCGGTTGCGTGGAGATGGTCGATCGACGCCTCTCCGGTCGCAACCTCCATTTCTACGTCAATCCCGAGCGTCGCAACCACGAGGATGCCCTCAAGGTCCACGGCATCACCGACGAGTTCCTCGCCGACAAGCCGCCGTTCGCCGCCATCGCCGACGAACTGGTCGAGTACCTCAGCGGCGCCGAGATCATCATCCACAACGCCAGTTTCGACGTGGGCTTCCTCAACGAGGAATTGCGCCGCATCGGCCGCCCGCCGATTCCGTCGTGCGTGGCCCGCATCACCGACAGCCTCTTGATGGCGCGCGACACGTTCCCGGGGAAGTCGAATTCGCTCGACGCGCTCTGCAAGCGGCTCGAGGTCAACAACGCCAATCGCACGCTGCATGGCGCACTGCTCGACGCCGGTCTGCTGGCCGAGGTCTATGTGCGCATGACGCGCGGGCAGGAGTCGCTCGTCATCGACGCGGACGACGCCTCGGCGCCGGGCTACGTCCACGTGCCGATCGATTTCTCCGGCCTGGAACTGATCGTCATCGAGGCCGACGAGATCGAGGAGCAGGCACACCTGGGAGTACTCGCCGAGATCGACAAGGCGAGCGCCGGACGCACCCTCTGGCACCCTCTGGCGCGCACTGGCCGGCTGAGGCAACCCGGGGCGGTCGCGAGGGGCCCTGTGGCACAATGCCGACCGGTCCCGCCAGCGGTGACCGCGCACCCCGGGTGGTTAGCTCAGCGGTAGAGCACTGCCTTCACACGGCAGGGGTCACAGGTTCAAACCCTGTACCACCCACCAATACAAAAGAGGCCGGCCCCGCAATCCCGCATTGGCACTCGCGGTTCAGCCGCGTCTACCGTCA
>JBBQCD010000118.1:0-5518 GCA_038318385.1 Burkholderiales bacterium
TGACCGAGCCGACGAGCCCGAAGGTCGGCAGTAGTCTGAAAGCGGCTCCCGGGCGCAAACGTCTGCTGGGTGCCCGAACGACCACAACATGGCCGAAAGCAGCTGGCGAGTCTTGGACCATGGCCGACCGCAACCGCTGCAATGCAGACACCAACCTACGACCAACAATAATCCCCCCATGCCCACCCCCACCCACCAAGACCGCCTCTGGTCCGACAACGGTTGGACCGCCCGCGTCATCAAGAACGAAGACGACGACGGCTGGGCCGTCGAGATGATCAAGGCCGGCGAGCCCGAGCCCGCGCTCGTCGGCCCCTGGACGATGGGCCGCGACAAGAAGAACCCGAAGCCGCTCGACAGCGCGGCGTTCAACACGCTGGTGAAGACCGCGGCCGAGGTGATCCGCCGGCACGAGCAGCAGACCCATGCCGACCACCACAAGAGCGTCACCGTCACCACGACCAATACTGCCGCGGGCGCGGCGCGGGTGACGGTCAGGCTGGACATCGTCCCCGACGAGGACGACCCCTACGCCGAGTTGAGCGCTGTCGATGCCGGTGGCGACGAACTCGCGCGCGTGCGCGTCGACGCGGGCTTCAGGCTCAGCGCGACCAGCGCGCTCGCCTGGATCGAGAACGACTACCGCAAGCCGCGCTGAGGCGCCCGCTCCGGTCCGTCGCGTGCGCTCGTCGTGGCCGTGGTTCTACGGCTACCTGTGTCTCAGTCCGTGGTCTCGACGCTGATACCGCGGCGCAGCCGGCGCGCCAGTGCCGGGTCTCTGGACTCGAACGACCACGCCATGCGCGCCAGCTCGCGGTCCGCGCGCCGCTGCCCGAATGCTTCCAGCGTGCGCCAGGTGGCCTTGCCGAAGTGCACCAGCCCCTGGCCCATGCGGGTGCCCAGGCGGGCTCCTCGCGGCGCTGCGGCTCCCTGGGGCGAGATCAGGACCTGAACGTATTGCATCGTCGACATGGCATTGCCCTTTCACGGTGGCGGGGCCAGGATCAGCCCGTGCCGCACAGATTAGGGTTTCTACCTATTCTTGGGAAATTGCGAGTCGTGACCCCCGCATCACGCGCCCGAATACCCCGCTATAGACAAACCGGCGGCGCCGGCCGTCCGGTTCAGGCGCCCGGAGGGGCTCCCGCTCCCGCCCCCGCCGCCGGCAGCTCCAGCGCCGTCAGCCACAGCCGCACATCCAGCTCCAGCTGGTGATAGTCCGGCTCCATGTACGTGCACAGCGCGTAGAACGCCCGGTCGTGCTCGCGCTCCTTCAGGTGGGCCAGCTCGTGCACGACGATCATCCTCAGGAACGGTGCCGGCGCCTCCTTGAACAGGCTGGCGACGCGGATCTCGCGCTTGGCCTTGAGCCGATTGCCCTGCACCCGCGAGACCGTGGTGTGCGTGCCGAGTGCGTTCTGCACGATGTGCAGCGACTTGTCGTACTGCACCTTGGCCAGCGGCCCGGCATTGCGCATGTGGCGCGCCTTGAGCTCGCCGACGTAGTCGTAGAGCGCGCGGTCGTTGGTCACGGCATGGCCTTCGGGGTAGCGCCGGGCCACGCTCTCGGCCAGGCGGCCCTGGGCGATCAGCTCGTGCACCTGCGCCAGCACCGTCGGCGCATAGCCGGTCAGGTAGCGCAGCGGCCGCATCACGGCTTCTCTCTTTCGCGGCGCTGCTCGCGCAGCATGTACAGGTACAGCCCCTCGACCTTCTCGCGCGCCCACGGTGTGCGCCGCAGGAACGCCAGGCTCGATTTCACGCTCGGGTCGTCCAGGAAGCAGCGCACCGGAATGCGTTCGCCCAGGCCGGCCCAGCCGAAGTGTTCGACGAGCGCGGTCAGCATGGCTTCCAGCGTCAGGCCGTGCAGCGGGTTGCGCGGCTGCGCCGCGGGCGGGGTCGGGTCGGCCATGCCGCGATCTTCGCTCAGCCCAGGCCGGGCGTTGTTTCGCCCGGTGCCGTCGATGGTCTAATGCCCCGGCAGCCGTGCGGGTTGCGTGAACTGATCGCCTTGGGAGGGAGGCACATGTCCAAGTTGCGCCATCTGCTGATGTCTTTCGCACTCGCCTGGCCGGTGGCCGCACTCGCCATCGAGAAGCCCGATTGCTCGCGTCCGCTCAGCCTGGCGTTGCACGAGCATGGCCTGCTCTATTCGGCCCAGACCGGGGAAGGCATCGACCGCGACTTCGCCGACGAGATGATCCGCCGCAGCGGCTGCCGGATCAGCGTCTCCGTCATGGCGCGCTCACGCATCTGGCAGCTCATCGAGTCGGGCGCGCTCGACTTCAGCCTCTCGGGCATCACCAACGTCGAGCGCGACCGCTACGCCGCTTTCGCCTGGTACTTCTCCAACAAGTACTACCTCCTGGTGCGCAACGGCAGTCGTGCCAGCACGCCGGGCGCCTTCGAAGCCAACCCGGCGCTGCGCCTGGGCGTCATTCGGGGCTTTCGCTATGGCGAAGCGGCCAACCGCTTCGTCGACCAGCTGGCCGCGCAGGGGCGCGTCAGTTACGCGACCACCCTCGATCCCTTGTACAAGATCCTGCTGGACAACCGTGTCCAGGGAATGATCATCGAACCGTTCGACTATCCGGCGGTCCAGAGCGGCAGCATCCGCAAGCTGACGACCATCCTGGAGTTTCCCGATCGGGCCGTGCCGCACGGGCTGATCATGTCGCGCCAGTCCTTGTCGCCCGCGCAGCAGCAGGCCTGGCGCGACCTGGTCGACGGCATGCGTGCCGACGGCGCGGTGCAGCGCATCTTCGAGAAGTACTTCAAGCGCGACCTTGCCCTGGCGATGACGCGGTTCTGAAGGCACGGCGACTTGAAGCGATCTGTTTCCTGGCTGCTGCCCTTGCTGGTGGGCGCGCTGTCTCTCGGCACGACGGCGTGGCTCTGGAATCACGACCGCCTCACCGACGAGCGCAACCTGCGCACCACCTTCGATTTCGGCGTGCGCCAGACCGCCACCCGCATCGAGGAGCGAATGGCGAGCTACGAGCAGATGCTGCGCGGCGTGCGCGGCCTGTTCGAGGCCTCCGACGCCGTCACCCGCGCCGACTTCTCCAGCTATGTCGAATCGCTGCTCGCCGGGTCGTCGTTCGCCGGCCTGCGGATGATTGCCTATGCGCCGCTGCTGGAGAGCGGCCACGCCGGGGTCGAGCTCGCGGTGCATCGCGCCGCCGGCGGTCCCGCCGATGCACCCGGCACGGAACGGCTGCGCGAGGACATCGCGTTGCTGACCTATGCCGCGCCGGTGCTCGATCCGCTGCTCCCCGCGCCCGGTCGGGACATCTCTGCCGATCCGTTGATCCGCGACGCGATGAACCAGGCGCGCGATTCGGGCGAGATCGCCATCACCCGCCGAATGCACTCCGGCGCAGCCGAAGGCGGCCAGGTGGGGGACGGGTTCGTGCTGTTCCTGCCGCTCTACGCCAAGGGCCAGCCCCGCGACACGATCGCCGCGCGCCGGGCGAGCGGCGTCGGCTGGGTGTTCGCGACCTTTCGCATCGGCGACCTCATGTCGAGCCTCTACGGCGAGGGCGCGCCCGGTCTCGACGTGCGCATCCACGAAGGCGTCGAGGTCAGCGATGCGACGCGGCTCTATCCGCTGGCGAAGGCGCCGCCGCCGGCATCCGAGGCGCGCTTCCAGGCGCTGGAGTACGTCGGCTTCGCCGGCCACGACTGGACCGTCTCGGTGCGCAGCGGGCCTCAGTTCGCCGCGCACTACAACAACGACTCGCCGCAGGTCATCGCGATTGCCGGCGCCGGCCTCAGCCTGGCGCTGGCGCTGCTGGCGTGGCAGCTGGTGACGGCGCGCGAGCGCGCCAACGACGCGGCCCGCGCGATGACTCGCCAGTTGCGCGAAGGCTCCGAGCGCTACCGGCGCATCGTCGACACCGCCGGCGAGGGCATTTGGATGGTCGATGCCGATGCCCGGACCTCGTTCGTCAATCCGAAGCTGCAGCAGATGCTCGGTTACGGCGCCGATGAGCTTCTCGAACGCCGCTGGCTCGACTTCACCGACGACGCCGGGCGCGCGGCCATCGTCGCCGCCACCGCCGGCGCGGCGCCGGGGTCCGAAGCGGCCGAGCCCGCCGACGTGTGCTTTCGGCGCAAGGACGGCTCCGACGTGTGGGCCACGCTGTCGACGAGCCCGATCACCGACGCCGAAGGACGACCCGCCGGCACGCTGGCGATGGTCAGCGACGTCACGGAGCGCAGGCTGGCGCAGGAGAATCGCGCCCATCTCGAAGGGCAGCTGCGCGAGTCGCAGAAGATGGAAGCCATCGGCACCCTGGCCGGCGGCATCGCCCACGACTTCAACAACATCCTCGCAGCGATTCTCGGCAACGTTGCGTTGATCCGCCAGGACCTCGAGAGCGGCCATGCCTCCGGCGTGCGGCTCGAGCAGATCCGACAGGCCGGCGAGCGCGGCCGCAGCCTGGTGCAGCAGATCGTCGCCTTCAGCCGCCGCGAGCAGCAGCAGCGCATCGTCCAGCCGCTGCGTCCGCTGCTCGTGGAGGCGGCGACGATGCTGCGCTCGACCTTGTCGACGCGGGTCGAACTGGAGTTGCGCCTCAGCGATGAGCCGCTGTTCGTGAGCGCCGATGCGACGCAGCTGCAGCAGGTGCTGATGAACCTGTGCACCAACGCCTGGCATGCGATGGCCGATGGCGCCGGGCGCGTGATCATCGGCCTGGATGCCGCGAAGCTCGATGCCGAGCAGGCCGGGCGGCATGGCTGGACGGCCGGGCGCTACGCCCACGTCTGGGTCGCCGACAACGGCTGCGGCATGGACGTGGCGACGCAGGCCCGCATCTTCGAACCGTTCTTCACCACCAAGCCGGTCGGCAAGGGAACGGGGCTGGGCCTGGCCGTGGTGCACGGCATCGTCACCTCGCACGGCGGGGTCCTCGGCGTCGCCAGCGCACCCGGGCTGGGCACGACGTTCGACATGTACTTTCCGCTGTCGTCACCGGCCGAAGAGCGCGTCCCTGTCGCGTCGAAGCCGTCGCCCGATGTCACCGCCTCCGCGGGTCGCGGACAGCATGTGCTCTACGTCGACGACGACCCGGTGATGGGCGTGATGGTGGAGGGCCTGCTGCAACGCGCCGGCTACCGCGTCACGACCGTGGCCGGCCCGCGCGAGGCGCTGGCCTGCACGCATGCGCCCGACGCCGCGGTCGACATCGTGGTCACCGACTTCAACATGCCGGAGATGTCGGGGCTCGACCTGACACGCGAGCTCAAGCTGTTCCGGCCGCGGATGCCGGTGATCCTGACCTCGGGTTACATCACCGACGCCGTGCGCGCCGACGCCCTGGCGGCCGGCGTCAGCCACGTGCTGCAGAAGGAGTACACCTTCGAGCAGCTGGCGACGATCGTCCAGGCGGCGCTCGACGGGCGGAACGCGGGGTGATGAGCGCGGGCCGCCCGGGCCGTCATCGCGTCAGCGCCGCGCTCACGATGCGGCTCGCGTCGCCGAGCGACATGATCTGGGTGATCTCGATGGCGG
>JBBQCD010000119.1:0-5021 GCA_038318385.1 Burkholderiales bacterium
TGGGCGGATCTATCGATCTACAGACCGAACGTCGGCATCCGAAGTGGACCTGCCGTCCGCAACTGGAAGAGGCCAGCGTCAACTACCACCATAAGCCGACGTTCGACGAAGAAAGTTGATCGGCCGCAGCTAGTCTGAAGCTGAAGTTGGGTTCCGCCTACAGGGTCGAACTTGCAGTCAACCGATCGGTCGCGTTCCACGGCATACGGGGTAGCCGGTACAGCCCCAGAACTCCGCGCCGGCGTTCGCCCCGCGCTTCGCCGTCCGCCGCACCATGGGCTTCGAGCAAGAAGGGCAGTTCGATGCCTGCACCGGCGCCGCTCTGGATTGCGCCGCCGGGGCAGCCGCGGCCTGCACAGATGAACGGTCACGATCGACCCCGGCCCTCGCCTGTCGGAGGAGACCGTGCAGCTTCGGTCCGTCGACCAGTGTCAGGTTGCGCCCGTTTGCAAAACTCACGGCATCGGGGGTGAAACGGCCGGATGTCACCACGAATCCTCCCGTGGCGCCTCTGGCGGCCATCACGCCATACAGCTCACGCACCACGTCCACGCCCACCTTGAAGGCGCGCCATTGTTTGCATTGCACGAGAAACTTCTCGCCGCCGTACTTGCCTGGCTTCGAGAGGACAATATCGACACCGCCATCGGCACCGCCGCCGCCCGTTTCCGTCACCTGGTAGCCCTGCAGACGAAAGCCCTCGCCGACGAGCATTTCGAACTCACGCCAGCTCATGTCATCGAGAGCGTCGCTCGCCTGGCTCTGGGCCACGTCGGTGACGAGACTTCTTCTTTGCTTTCGCTGCCAGGCCGAGATCCCCGCGCCCACCAGGCAAAACAGAGGCAGGAGGTATTGGCCGAAGGTCGCCAAGGACTTCCAGATGGTCTGGGTCAACATCTCGCCGAGTTGCCCTGGCTGTGCGCCGGCGATCAACGGTTGGGATGCAACACGGTGCAGGAACAGGTAGAACCCGAGGGCCATCAGCACTCCGGCCCACCATGGCAGCATTGAGACGGGGTCGATGACGTCTTCGGCGGGGCTGGTCTTCTTGCGTCTTGCCATTCTTTCCGTCTCCTTCCTGTCGCGATTGCCGAAAGGCCTCGCTGATGCCTCGCTACCGCTTCAGTACCGCCTGGAGAGTCGCTTGCTCTGGCTTCCCCAGCACGCGCATCGAAAGAGCGGAAAGATTGAGATTCGCTTCTTTCGTTGAAACGCTCGACATGAGATGTCCGGTGAACCGGGTGTTGAAGCGGGTGTCCTGGCATGACTTGAGCGACACATCGACATTCGCCATATTCGGCGCGACAAATGTGCTGGTCAGGCCGGACAACGTGCAACCCATAGCAGGTATGACACCCGAAACTTCGCCCGCCGCCGTCAGTTCAATCACCATCGGAGTGACCCGCTGCGCAGAAGCGTCGCGCACGCCACCCACGGCGATCTGAAACTGCACAGGGCCGCGCCATGAGCCGCGGGCGGTGGCGTACTCGTCCGTCGCCGTCTCTTGAGCTGGCTGGTGGGGCGAAGGCGGGTCGAGTCGAGGAACTGTTGAGGCTTGGCCTTTCGGCCTCGCGCTGAACGCATCCGAGGTCTCGACACGGCGTGAGCTAAGGGCCGAGGCGCAGGGAGCATCCTGGAAGGTGACCTTGCCCTGCGCGTCGGTGCAGCGATTGACGGCAAACACTTGACCGGCGTAAGTGGCCGAGAGGACAAGGAAGCTCCCCGCGAACATTGCAACGGGGTTCCCAAGAATCTGGCGCTTGATCTGGGCATCGGACACGCTTAGATTCTTTTCTTGATTTGCGTGGCGAGCGCATTTTGAAACGTGACGGATTGGCGGGTTTGACTGCCCCCGATGGGTCCGTTGCGTCAAAGCGCTGCTGCAGCAGGCGGAATGTGCCGGCTCGCCTTACGGCGATCCGTCATCCTCCGGCTTCGCCTCCGGACCGCGACTGCGTCGCGTCCAAGACAGTCCACTGGACTGTCTTGAGCGAACCAGGGGCGGTTCTCATCCAACCCTCCACCACCAAACGAAAACGCCCCCAGAAGGGGGCGTTTTCGTTTGGTGGCCAAGGGCTCACTCGAAAGATGCCTTAGACCAGCTGTTCTTCCTTGTGAGAGGCAAACCAGCTTCGGCGCTTACTCCAAGAGCTACTGACGAGAGTTCGTCCCCAACCGGATCCAAAGACCGACGCGGCATGAGCTCAAAAGCTCGCGAAAAGGGGCAGCAATTCGGGGCCGCGCTGGTTGCGTCGTTTACGACGCGGGCTGAGAAAGCGCCCGCCCCATCGCTGGGGTTGACGCACCGTCGCGTAGCGTCGCAGCTCCTTGCCCATCATCTCGCCCCTCTTCAGGGAAGGAGGTAAAACCTTGGCCTCCGCGAGATGAGGGGAAGTCAGCGGACGCGTCCTGCGCATCGTCATGAGTTGGAGATACGTCCGACCAGGCGGGTTAGGATGGCGTGCAGCCGGTCATGAGCCGGCTCATTGCGCGCCAGCGCCGCGATTCGCTCGAGCCGTCCGGCACCGACCAGGAACTCGAGATCGCGCAGCGATTGCGGATCGACGTCATCGCGCAAAACGGCGAGCTGGCGCGTTGTCGGCGGCCGGAACGGCAGCAGCCGGTCGCGAAAGCGCAGCGTGAAGCCGGTCTGGTCCTGCACCTGCTCGCGCGTCGCCCCCGGCATAAGGGTCTCGACCTCGAGCACGCCGTCGGCGGCGAAGCGCATGACGGCCAGGTCGGTGACGATCATGTGCGGATGCGCACCCTCCTCCAAGCCTGGCGCGCTGACGAAATCGAGCCGATCGACGAAGCAGTTGCGGTCGTGCCGCGGCACGTACATGTAGACCGCGGGCTCGATCGGGACGCCGTCCGGCAGCCCGGCGGCGCCGGGCAGCCGGACGGTCGGCGAGTCGTAGGAGCCGATCACCACGTTATTGCTGCGGCCGGTCCGGTCCACCTGGGCCGGCCGCAGGAACTCCTTCCACGTGCCGCCGGCTTTGCCGGGCAAAAAGGTCGGCAAGTAGGAGGCATTGACGTCCCAGTAGTCGAAACGGTAGATCCCGCGCGCAAGCGTCTCGAACTCGTAATCGGCCAGCGACAGGCGATGCGACTCAGCGACGAAGACGTTGCCCACCGGGCAGAGACGGATCGAGTTCGGGGCGTGGGTGGCCTGCGCCATAAGGTAGGCCGAGGTCGGCAGGAAGGTGCCTATGCCCTCGAGCAGCACGTCGCCGTCGACGATCTCGTTGGCGATGGTGGCGGCGAGGTTCTCGGCCGGCGTGACGGCTGCATCTTTCAGCGGTACGGCGGTTCCGGCCGACCGGGAATCAAGGAATGCCTCAGGCAGCGACATGGCGATCCTCCAGCACGCGATCGAGGTAGGTGGCCGCCGCGGGGGCGCCTCGCACGTAGCGATCGAGATAGTGCACCGTCTCCTTGCGACGGGCCTGCTCGACATAGCGCGCCAGGTGCACGACGTCGGTCGGATAGTCGGGATAGCAGCTGGTCGGGTGCGCGCCGCCGGGCGTCTCGACGACTGCATCGACCATGAAGGAGACCAGCCCAGCCCCGCCCTGGGCGTCGCGAATCTCGGCGGTGCTGCCGATCCGCTCGGCGGTGACGATGGTCACCTCGGCGGCCATCGCCATCTGGATGTCAACGCCATGCTGGCCGCCCAGCCAGGCGTTGCCCTTCTCGTCCGCCAGCGGCACGTGGACGACGACGACGCGCGGCGCGACGGCCGGAAACCAAGTCAGCATCTCGCCGGTGACCGGGCAAGGCGCCCGGCGCAGATCGGGTCGGATGCGAAAGTAGTCGGTGCCGACTTCGGTGTCGCGCGACGGCAGGTAGGGCACCCGCATCAAGGTCGCCTGCAGGCCGACGGCGATGGTGTACTCGGTCTCCTCGATCACCCGCACGCTGCCGGCCTCGACCGCTCGCCGCAGGGTGGGCGCCAGACCGAGGAACTCGAGCCCGAAATAGCAGGCGCGGATCGCGGCGAGCGCGTCGGCGGCGGCGAGCAGTTCGGCGTCGAACGAGCCAGTGAAGCCGAAGTAGGTCAGGTCGCGGCGGCCGCTGCGGACGAGCTCGCGGATGAAGGCCATCGGCTTTCGGTACAGCATCATGCCGCCGACGCCGAGCACGTCGCCGTCGCGCACCAGTCTCGCCGCATCGGCCAGGTCCATCCGCTTCGAGGCGGCGCGGCGCCCGGGCGCCCCGGCGCTCCTCTGCCCCTGCACGGCGCTGCTCATCGCGTCACCGCGATGCCGGCGCGCTCGCGGTCCCACAGCGTCGACAGGCTTGCCTGGGCACGGTCCTTCAGCTTGTACTTCTCGACTTTTTCGGTCATGGTCTTGGGCAGGTCGGCAACGAATTCGATGAAGCGGGGCACCATGAAGTAGGCCATGTTGCGGTCGCAGTGGCGGACCAGCTCCTCCTCGGTGAGCGAGGCGCCCTCACGCAGCACGACGCTCACCATCACCTCGTCCTCGCTGTGCTCGGAGCTGACGGGGTAGGCGGCGACGTCGAGCACGGCGGGGTGCTTGAGGACGATCTGCTCGACCTCGAACGACGAGATGTTCTCGCCGCGCCGCCGGATGGCGTCCTTCTTGCGATCGACGAAGTAGATGTAGCCGTCATCGTCGAGATAGCCGCGGTCGCCGGTGTGGAACCAGAGGTTGCGCACGGTGCGCGCGGTCGCCTCGGGCATGTTGTAGTAGCCCTGGGCGTGCAGCCACGGGACGGCCGTTCGCACCAGGATCTCGCCGATCTGGCCGCGGGCCACCTCGAAGTCGTCGTCGTCGACGATGCGGAGCTCGACGTTCTCGCAGGCCTTGCCGCCGGAAGCCCACTTCTCGGGCGGGTCGCTCGGGCCGCGGCAGGTAACCATGCCGCAGTCGGTGAGCGCGTAGACCGAGGTGAAGGTGACGCCGAAGCGCTCCTCGAACTGGCGATAGAAGTGCTGAGGCGTCGGCACCACCATCACCTGACGCACCTCGTGGTCCCGGTCGCGTGGATCG
>JBBQCD010000120.1:0-4837 GCA_038318385.1 Burkholderiales bacterium
CGCCAGCACCTTCTGCCCGCGGCCCGTGGTGTTGCGCTGATACAGCGCGGCGACGATGCCGAGCGCCAGGTGGAGACCGGTGCCGCTGTCGCCGATCTGCGCGCCGGTGACGAGCGGAGGGCCGTCGTCGAAGCCGGTGGTGGAAGCGGCACCGCCGGCGCACTGGGCGACGTTCTCGTAGACCTTGCAGTCCTCGTACGGGCCGGGCCCGAAACCCTTGACCGAGGCGACGATCATCTTCGGGTTGAGCTCGTTGATGCGCTCCCAGGTGAAGCCCATGCGGTCGAGCGCCCCCGGGGCGAAGTTCTCCACCAGCACGTCGCAACTCTTGACCAGGGTCTCGAGGACTTCCTTGCCCTTGGGATCCTTGGTGTTGAGCGTGATCGAGCGCTTGTTGTGGTTGAGCATCGTGAAATAGAGGCTGTCGACATCGGGGATGTCGCGCAGTTGACCCCGCGTCGCATCGCCTTCGCCGGCCTTCTCGACCTTGATCACGTCGGCGCCGAACCACGCCAGCAGCTGGGTGCAGGTCGGGCCCGACTGCACGTGCGTGAAGTCGAGGATGCGGACGCCGTCTAGTGCTTTGCTCATTCTTCTGTTCCCTTGTCGAATCGTTGCGCGGCCGGGCTCGGCCCGGTCACTTCTTCATCGCCGCGCTCAGCGGATTGAGCTTGGTGATGCGGCCGCTCTCGGTGCCGGCGGTCTCGTCGATCACGGCGTTGATCAGCGTCGGCCGGCCGGATTTCACCGCCTCCGTCAGGCCCGCCTGCAGCTCGTCGGCCGTGGTCGCGTGGACTCCGACGCCGCCGAACGCCTCCATCAGCTTGTCGTAGCGCGCACCCTTGACGAAGACCGTCGGTGCCACGTCGGCGGTCCCGCTCGGATTGACGTCGGTGCCCCGGTAGACGCCGTTGTTGTTGAAGACGATCACGCAGATCGGCAGGTTGTAGCGACAGATCGTCTCGACTTCCATGCCGCTGAAACCGAAAGCGCTGTCGCCCTCGATGGCGATCACCGGCTTGCCGGTGACCACTGCAGCGGCGACGGCGAAGCCCATGCCGATGCCCATGATGCCCCACGTGCCCACGTCGAGACGCTTGCGCGGCTCGTACATGTCGACGATGCTGCGCGCGAAGTCGAGCGTGTTGGCGCCTTCGTTGACAACGATGGCGTCGGGCCGCGCCTTGACCTGGTCGCGGATGACACTGAGCGCGCTCTGGAAGCTCATCGGCGAGGGGCGCGCGGCAAGGTTGGCTGCCATCTTCGCCTGGTTCTTGGTGCGCCTCTCGGCGATACCCCCGGTCCATTCCGTCGGCGGCTGCGTCCACTGGGCGTCGATGCCGGCGAGCAGCGCCGCCACGCACGAGCCGATGTCGCCGATCACCGGTGCGGCGATTGCCACGTTGCTGTCGATCTCGGTCGGCGCGATGTCGATCTGGATGAACTGCTTGGCGCCCTGGTCCTGGCCCCACGTCTTGCCCTTGCCGTGGGAGAGCAGCCAGTTGAGCCGTGCGCCGATCAGCATCACGACGTCGGCTTCGGCCAGCACATGCGAGCGCGCGGCCGAGGCTGACAGCGGATGGGTGTCGGGCAAGAGGCCCTTGGCCATCGACATCGGCAGGTACGGTATACCGGTCTTCTCGACGAGCGCGCGGATGTCGGCGTCGGCCTGGGCGTAGGCTGCCCCCTTGCCGAGCAGGATCAGCGGCCGCTTCGCGGTCTTCAGCAGGTCGAGCGCGCGCTGCACCGCGTCAGGGGCGGGGATCTGGCGTGGCGCCGGATCGACCACCTTGATCAGCGACTTCCTGCCGGCCGAACCGTCCATCGTCTGCGCGAAGAGCTTGGCCGGCAGGTCGAGGTAGACGCCGCCTGGACGGCCCGAGAGCGCGGCGCGGATGGCGCGCGCGATGCCGACGCCGATGTCCTCGGCGTGGAGCACGCGGTATGCGGCCTTGCACAGCGGCTTGGCGATCGCCAGTTGGTCCATCTCCTCGTAGTCGCCTTGCTGCAGGTCGACGATCTCGCGCTCGCTCGAGCCGCTGATGAGGATCATCGGGAAGCAGTTCGTGGTCGCGTTCGCCAGGGCCGTCAAGCCGTTCAGGAAACCGGGGGCGGACACGGTGAGGCAGATGCCTGGCTTTTGTGTCAGGAAGCCGGCCGCGGCGGCGGCGTTGCCGGCGTGCTGTTCGTGGCGAAAGGAGATCACCCGCATGCCCTCGGCCTGCGCCATGCGTGTCAGGTCGGTGATGGGAATGCCGGGCAGCCCGAAGATGGTGTCGATGTCGTTGAGCTTGAGCGCCTCGATTACGAGATGGAAGCCGTCGATCGTCGCTGCGGAGGTGGCCGTTTCCTCGGAACGACCCCGGGAGGCCGTCGTGGCGGTGGCAGCAGGCACGCCCTTTTCGATGACAGAAGACATGAGGGTTTCCTTGACGGTCGGGGTTTGTTCGGTCGATCTCCGGACACCACGCCGGTGTCCATCGGTGAGCCGCGATGCCGCTCGCGGCGCGACGGCTGGCCCGGGGGCGATGCTACGAGGGGGCCTGTCCGCAAAACAATGACCGTGGTCAATATTCAGGGAATGGGCCCGGGGGTCAACCCTTGCCATCGCAGTCGCCCGGCTCTTGCCCGCGGTCAATGACTTCGCTGGCCGCGTCGCAGAACAATGGCCGGTCGTCGGCGATGCACCGGCAAGAGGAGATGCAATGACACGCTGGGCAAGCTTCACCGCGACCGACGGCGCCGGCTTCGGGCAGATCGACGGCGAATCGATCCGCATCTTCGAGGGCGACCTGTTCGATCGGCCGCGAGCCACCGGTGAAACCCGGCGTCTCGTCGACGTGCGCCTGTCGATGCCGGTCCGGCCGACCAAGGTGATCGCCGTCTGGAACAACTTTCGCGCGCTGCTGACCAAGTTGAAGCTGCGGGTGCCGCCCGAGCCGCTGTACTTCATCAAGGCCCCGAACAGCTATCTCGATCCCGGGGCGACGATCCGCAAGCCCGCCTGCGACAGCCGCATCGTCTTCGAAGGCGAACTCGCCGTCGTGATCGGCAGGACCGCCGCCGCGGTCGCCCCGGATGCGGCGCTCGACCATGTGTTCGGCTATACCTGCGCGAACGACGTGACGGCCGTCGACATCCTGACGCGCAACCCCGAGTTCGCGCAATGGTGCCGGGCCAAGGGCTTCGACACCTTCTGTCCGTTCGGTCCGGCCGTCGCAACGGATCTGGACCTTTCGACATTGCGGGTGCGCACGCGGATCGACGGCGGCGAGCGCCAGAACTACGATCTCGCCGACATGGTGTTTCCGGTCGCCGAACTCGTCAGCCGGATCTCGCGCGACATGACCCTCCACCCCGGAGACATGATCCTGTGCGGCACGTCGGTGGGCGTCGGCGTGATGAAGCCCGGCTGCACGGTCGAGGTCGAGATCGACGGTATCGGCTGCCTGAGCAATCGCTTCGCCTGAAAGTCGCCTTCCCCGATACCGGCCGCCCGTCGCGTCAGATCTTGCCGGCGTGCTTGAGCCGGCTCAGCGTCTCGGCCGAGATGTTGAGGTAGGACGCGAGATCCTTCTTCGGCAGGCGGTCGAAGAGCTCGGCATGCTTGCGCATGAAGCGGTGAACCCGCCCCGGCGCGTCGAGCAGGTGCAGCGTGATGGTGTGCGCCATGATCTCGCTCATCAGCTTCATCACCTCGTACTCGAAATCCTGCTTGACCGCGGGATGGCGTTCGATGAAGGCGACCCAGTCCTTCAGCGGCAGGTGGGCGACCCGCGCCTTCGTCACCGAGACGATGCTGTAAGGCGTCGGCGTGCCGAGGCGGCGCGCCGCGTAGCTGGTCTCGATCTCGCGCTCGCCGGCAAAGCGCAGGATCATCTCGCGCGCGGCCTGGTTGCTGACCACGCGCTTGAGGACGCCTTCGAGGATGAAGTACTGCCCCATCTCGCGCACGCCCTGTTCGACCAGGGTGACGCGCTTGCCGCATTCGACGATGTCGAGGAGGTGGACGAACTCTTCGAACGCCTGCGCGTCCATGTCCTTGACGACGACGTTCTGCTGAAGTTGCAGGCGGATGACGCTGGCTTCGGGATGATGGTCTAGTTGCACGATGAGGGAATTGTGCAGCCGGCGCGGCGCCGAGTCGGGTGCCGCTCGCGGCCCGGGAGTCCGAGGCTCGAAGGTGCAGACGAGGCGGCGGTGCGGCGCTCGAGTCGCGCCGGGGTCATTCCAGGCGCTTGAGGACCGAGCGCCATTCCTCGGGCGTCACTTCCGTGATCGAGAGGCGGTTGCCGCGCTTGAGGACCACCATGCCTTGCAGCTCCGGGGCCTCGCGCATCTCGGCCAGCGCCAGCAGCCGGGTCTTGCGGACGAGCTTGACGTCGACCAGCGACCAGCGCGGCGCTTCGGCAGTCGACTTCGGGTCGTAATAGTGGCTCTTCGGGTCGAACTGGGTCGGATCGGCGTACGGCTTGCCGACGACCTCGGCGATGCCGGCGACGCCGGGCTCGGGGCACGACGAGTGATAGAAGAGGACGCCGTCCTCGGGGCGCATCTGGTCGCGCATGGAATTGCGCGACTGGTAGTTGCGCACGCCGACCCAGGGAACGGTTTTCGCCGGGGCGGCCGCGACATCGTCGACCGAGCACTCGCCGGGCTCGCTTTTCATCAGCCAGTAGCGCATGGGCGTTCTTCGAAAATAAGGTGTCCGCCGCGAACCACGAGCCGCATTCCTGAACCCAGGCAGTTCAGGTGGGCGAGGTCAGCCCGGCTTCGGGTTCATCTGACGCGAGACGATCACACCAACCGGGCGATGTTCCAAGCCCTTGCTCTTGCG
>JBBQCD010000121.1:0-4494 GCA_038318385.1 Burkholderiales bacterium
GTTCCTCGACCTGATCCAGGAAGGCAACATCGGCCTGATGAAGGCGGTCGACAAGTTCGAATACCGGCGCGGCTACAAGTTCTCGACCTATGCGACGTGGTGGATCCGCCAGGCGATCACTCGCTCGATCGCCGACCAGGCCCGCACGATCCGCATCCCGGTACACATGATCGAGACGATCAACAAGATGAACCGGTTGAGCCGCCAGCACCTGCAGGAGTTCGGCTTCGAGCCCGACGCGCCGACACTGGCCGGAAAGATGGAGATCCCCGAGGACAAGATCAGGAAGATCATGAAGATCGCCAAGGAGCCGATCTCCATGGAGACGCCGATCGGCGACGACGACGATTCGCACCTCGGCGACTTCATCGAGGACATCAACAACACGGCGCCGATCGAGGCGGCCATGCAGGCGGGGCTGCGCGACGTGGTCAAGGACATCCTGGACTCGCTCACCCCGCGCGAGGCGAAGGTCCTGCGAATGCGCTTCGGCATCGAGATGTCGACCGACCACACGCTCGAGGAAGTCGGCAAGCAGTTCGACGTAACGCGCGAGCGCATTCGCCAGATCGAGGCCAAGGCGATCAGGAAGCTCAAGCACCCGAGCCGATCGGACAAGCTGCGCACCTATCTCGACACACTTTGACACTTCCCCGCCACACCGCGCCGGGGCCACAGGGTCGGCGATGTTTTCTTCGGCCGATCGAGGCTTTAAACTGGCAATCGATGATTCGTCGGCCCCCGCATCACGCATGACCCAGATCATCGAGCGCACGGTGCTGTTCGCGGACCTGCGCGGCAGTACCGCGATGTACGAGACGCTCGGCAACGCCGAGGCGTCGGCTGTCGTCACGCAGAGCGTCGGACTGCTCGCCAAGATCGTCGCCGCGCACGGCGGGACGCTCGTCAAGACGCTCGGCGACGGCCTGATGGCGATGTTCCCGACCCCGTCGCAGGGCATCTCCGCGGCCGACGAGATGCACGATTCGATCGGCCGCAGCGATCCCGCTGGCGAGTACGCCCGCACCGGCAAGGCACCCGCCGTGCCATTGAAGTTGCAGATCGGCCTGGCCCACGGCGAGGTGGTCGAGATGTCGGGCGACCTGTTCGGCGACGCCGTCAACGTCGCAGCCCGGCTGCTGGACCACGCCGGAGACAACGAGACCCTCGCCACCGTCACCGTGCTCGAAGGCCTGGGGGACTGGGAGCGTTCGCGCTTTCGCAGCCTCGACCGGCTGCAACTGCGCGGCCGTGCCGAGCCCGTGCACGTGCACCTGCAGGAGCCCGTGCGACGCTTCGGCGACACCGCGGCGACCGCCTATGGCGACATGCTGGCCCCGGCGAACGAACCCGAAGGTATCCGCCTGATCTGGCTCGACATCAGCCGCATCTATGCCGGCTCCAGCCTGCCCGTGGTACTGGGCCGCAGTCCGCAAGCGACCTACATCATCGACGACAACCGCGTCTCGCGCTCGCACGCTCGCATCGACTGGCACGGCGGCACCTTCCAGCTGACCGACCTGAGCTACAACGGCACCTACGTCCGTTTCGACCACGACCCCGAAATCATCAGTCTGCGCAGGGGCGGCTGCACGCTGCATGGCAGCGGCATCATCGGCCTGGGCACGCCGCCGGTCGATCCGGTCAGCCCGAGCGTGCGCTTCGAGGTGATGCGCTTCGCCGATACCCAGCGCCACATCCTGCTCGACTTCGGGTCGAAACCATGAGGTTCGCCGTCTGCGCCTTGAGGCGGATGCCGGACGCCGCGTCGATGGCTCGATGAGTTTCGCGCCCGAGCCCGGGCACCGGCACGGGGTCGCGCCCACCACGGCCGTGCTGCTCTGCAACCTGGGGACGCCCGAGGCGCCGACCGCCGGCGCGCTGCGCTCCTACCTGGCGGAATTCCTCAGCGACCCGCGCGTGGTCGAGATCCCACGCTGGATCTGGTGGCCGCTGCTGCACGGCGTGATCCTGCGCGTGCGTCCCGCACGCTCGGCCCGCAAATACGCCTCGATCTGGACCCCGGGAGGTTCGCCGCTGAAGGTCTGGACCGAGAAGCAGGCGACGATGCTCGGCGGCTACCTCGGTGAACGCGGTCATCGAGTCGTCGTGCGCCATGCCATGCGCTACGGCAGTCCCTCGATCGCGACCGAACTCGACCGACTGAAGGCCGATGGCGCGACGCGGATACTCGTGCTGCCGCTCTACCCGCAGTATTCCGGGCCCACGACCGCCAGCCTGAGCGATGCCGTCGGCGCGTGGGCGCGGCGCGTGCGGGCGCTTCCGGAGATCCGCTTCGTCAACCGCTACCACGACGACGCCGGGTACATCGACGCCCTCGCCCGCCGTCTGACCGACCACTGGCAGATGCACGGTCGCGGCGAGCGCCTGGTCCTGAGCTTTCACGGCGTTCCGCGTCGGACCCTGCTGCTGGGCGATCCTTACCATTGCGAATGCCAGAAGACTGCGCGCCTCCTCGGCGAGCGGCTCGGCCTGGCGCCCGACAGACTCCTGGTGACGTTTCAGAGCCGCTTCGGCAAGGCCCAGTGGCTTCAGCCCTATACCGAGCCGACCCTGGTCGAACTGGCGCGCCAGGGTGTCAAGAGCGTCGACGTGATGTGCCCCGGCTTCACGTCCGACTGCCTCGAGACCCTCGAGGAAATCGCCGTCGAGGCTCGCGCCGCCTACCTCGGCGCCGGCGGCGAAGCCTTCAACTACGTCGCCTGCCTCAACGATCAGCACGAATGGATCGCCGCCCTGGCCGCTGTGACGGCACGTCACATGCAAGGCTGGGATACGTCCTCGCCCGCGGACGCCGCGGCGCTGGAGATGCAGGCCACCCGCGCGGTGCGACTGGGAGCCCCCGCCTGATGCCCGGCCTGTCGATTGCTCGGCACCGGCGAGGAGGCATCGGATGACAGGCGTGCGGCTCGACAAGTGGCTGTGGGCGGCGCGATTCTTCAAGACGCGTGGCCTGTCGAGCGACGAGATCGGCAGGGGCCGGGTCAGCGTCAACGGCCAGCCGGCCAAGGCGTCCCGGGAGGTGCGCATCGGCGACAGCATCGTCCTGCGGCTGGACCACGTCGAACGCACGGTGGTCGTCAAGGACACCAGCAACGTCCGCGGGCCGGCGCCGGTCGCACAGGCGCTCTACGAGGAAACCCCCGAGAGCCTCGAGCGCCGCCAGCGCGTCGCGGCCGAGCGGCGCGCCGGCGTCGAACCCGCCCAGGCGATCGAACAGGGACGCCCGACCAAGCGCGACCGGCGCCAGCTCGCCGACTGGAACCGCTGGAGCGCGTCGGTCGATCCCGACTAGGCCCCTCCGTCGTGCCGGAGCGTGGGCCCCTCCGTCGTGCCGGAGAGAGCGCGGCGGAGCCACTCCGCGCGGCCCTCCGCTTGACCCCGAGACCATCCCAGCGGCTCCAGCGGCTCGCCAACCGGCGAAAGCGCTCCGCCGTACCCAAATATCCTCTTGAAACCCAGGGGAATCGCCCCACTTCCCGAATTCAGGACCGAGCCACCGACCCATGCAGAACCCAGAACAGAATTCACCCAGCGGCGCCGACGCCGCGGATCCCTTCAACGCCGTCGACCCCGAGCAGAGGCTCGGCGAGCTCGAGGCACGCCACGCCGAGATGGCCGACGCGTTCCTGCGGGCCAAGGCGGATGCCGAGAACACCCGGCGTCGCGCCGAGGAAGAGATGGCCAAGGCACGCAAGTTCGCGATCGAGGGCTTTGCCGAAAGCCTGCTTCCGGTCAAGGACAGTCTCGAGGCCGCCATCTCGGTCCCGGACGCGACCACCGAGAAGGTCCTGGAAGGCGTCCACGCGACGCTGCGCCAGCTCGCCGCCGCGCTCGAGCGCAACAAGGTCGTCGAGATCGCACCGGCCGCGGGCAGCCGCTTCGACCCGCACCAGCACCAGGCGATCAGCGTCGTGCCGGCCGCGCAGGAGCCCAACACCGTGGTGGCGCTGCTGCAAAAGGGCTACTCGATTGCCGATCGGGTCCTGCGCCCGGCGCTGGTCACGGTTTCGGCGCCGGCGTGAGCGATGGCGTTAGCGGACGCTTGAAAGCGCACGCACGAGCCACACCTCAGTGACAACGAATCATCCTCTCTGGAGAGAATAAATGGCAAAGATCATCGGCATCGACCTCGGCACGACCAATTCATGCGTCTCCGTGATGGAGGGCAACACGACCAAGGTCATCGAGAACAGCGAGGGCGCGCGAACCACCCCCTCGGTGGTCGCCTACCAGGAAGACGGCGAGATCCTCGTCGGCGCCTCGGCCAAGCGCCAGGCGGTCACGAATCCGAAGAACACGCTCTACGCGGTGAAGCGCCTCATCGGCCGCAAGTTCACCGAGAAGGAAGTGCAGAAGGACATCGACCTGATGCCCTACAAGATCGTCGCGGCCGACAACGGCGACGCCTGGGTCGAAGTGCGCGGCAAGAAGCTCGCGCCGCAGCAGGTTTCGGCCGAAACCCTGCGCAAG
>JBBQCD010000122.1:0-3618 GCA_038318385.1 Burkholderiales bacterium
CCGCGAACGCGGCGCGTCCGGACACGGCGGCAGTCATCGAAGACGTCGGCACGCTGCGCTGCGGCGAGCTCGACGCGCGCGAGCGGCGCATGGCTGCCGCGCTGCGACTGCAGGGGTTGAAGCGCGAGGAGCGCGTGCTGCTGCTGATGCACGACGGCAACGACTGGCCGGTGAGCTTTCTCGGAGCCCTCTACGCCGGCCTGGTGCCGGTGGCCATCAACACGCTGCTGACCGCGGACGACTACGCCTACATGCTCGAGCATTCGCGCGCCCAGGCTGCCCTCGTCTCGGGGGCGGTGCTGCCGACGCTGCACGCGGCGATGACGCGTTCCGACCACGAACTCGCAAAGCTGATCGTGTCGCGCCCGGTGGCGCCGCTGCAGCCCGGCGAGGTCGAGTTCGAGGAGTTCCTCCGCAGCGTCGAGCCCGCCACCAAGGCGGCCGCGACCGGGGCGGACGATCCGGGCTTCTGGCTCTATTCCTCCGGCTCCACCGGCCGGCCCAAGGGCACCGTGCATTCGCACGCCAACCCGTACTGGACTGCCGAGCTCTACGCCAAGGCCGTGCTGAAGCTGACCGAGCGCGACGTCTGTTTCTCCGCGGCCAAGCTCTTCTTCGCCTACGGTCTCGGCAACGCGCTGACGTTTCCGCTCAGCGTCGGCGCGACCACCGTGCTGATGGCGGAGCGCCCGACGCCGGACGCCGCGTTCCGGCGCCTGCTCGACCACCGCCCATCGGTTTTCTTCGGCGCGCCGACGGGCTTCGCCGCGATGCTCGCGTCACCGAACCTGCCCGCGCGCAGGGACGTCTCCTTGCGGCTGGTGTCATCAGCAGGCGAACCGCTGCCTGCGGACCTGGGGCAGCGCTTCAAGGCGCACTTCGACGTCGACATCGTCGATGGCATCGGTTCGACGGAGATGTTGCACATCTACCTGTCGAACCGACCGGAGCGCGTGGCCTACGGCACGACGGGCTGGCCGGTGCCCGGCTACGAGATAGAACTGCGCAACGAGGACGGCAGCGCGACGACCGACGGCGAGCCGGGCGAACTCTACGTCCACGGCCCGTCGGCCGCGATGATGTACTGGGGCAACCGGACGAAGTCGCGCGAGACCTTCCAGGGTGGCTGGACGCGCAGCGGCGACAAGTACGTGCGCAACCCCGACGGCACCTACACCTACTGCGGCCGCAGCGACGACATGCTCAAGGTCAGCGGCATCTTCGTCAGCCCCTTCGAGGTCGAAGCCACGCTGGTGCAGCACCCTGCCGTGCTCGAGTCCGCGGTGATCGGCAAGGCCGACGAGGCGGGCCTGATCAAGACCAAGGCCTTCGTCGTCCTCAAGCCCGGCGCGCAGGTCAGCGAGGCCGAGCTCAAAGCATTCGTCAAGGAGCGCCTGGCGATGTACAAGTACCCGCGCTACATCGAATTCGTGCCGGACCTGCCGAAGACCGCCACCGGCAAAATCCAGCGCTTCAAGCTGCGCGAACGCGAAGCCGGGTGAGATCCGCGACCCCGGTGCCGAGCGCTCGTTCCGAACCGGAGACATTGCATGATCAGCTACCAGGTCGAATCCTTCGGCAAGCCGCTCGCCCAGGTGCTGCGCGAGACGCCGGTCCCGCAGGGCAACGAGGTCGTCTTGAAGATCGGCAGCTGCGGCGTCTGCCACAGCGACGTCCACCTTCACGACGGCTACTTCGATCTCGGCGGCGGCGCCCGGCTCGACGCGACCCGCATCGTCAATCCGCCGCGCACGCTGGGTCACGAGATCGCTGGAACCGTCGTCGCCGTGGGTCCGACGGCCGAAGGGGCCCGGCCCGGTGACCGCCGCGTCGTTTTCCCCTGGATCGGCTGCGGCCGGTGCTCGCTGTGCGCGGCGGGCAACGAGCACCTGTGCAACGCGGCACAGGCGCTCGGCGTCCAGCGCGACGGCGGCTTCTCGGACCACGTGGTCGTGCCCGACACCCGCTACCTTCTCGACTACGGCACGCTTTCCGAGGCGCAGGCGAGCACCTATGCGTGCTCCGGGCTGACCGCCTTCAGCGCCCTGAAGAAGGCCGGCACGCTCGGCGAAGGCGACGCGATGCTGATCATCGGCGCCGGTGGTGTCGGTCTCTCGGGCATCCGCCTCGCGCGCGAGCTGTTCCCGAAGACCCGCATCGTCGTCGCCGAACTCGACACCGCCAAGTGGGACGTCGCCCGCGCGGCCGGTGCCGACGACGTCATCGATCCCGGCGCCGAAGGAACGGGCAAGGCGCTGACCAAAAGTACCGCGGGCGGTGTCGCCGTCGCCATCGATTTCGTCGGTGCGGGGGCCAGCTTCACCTTCGGCCTGGCCGCCGTGCGCAAAGGCGGCAAGTTGGTCTGCGTGGGCCTGTTCGGGGGGACCGCCGTGGTCATTCCGGCGATGCTTTCGATGAAGGCCGTCAGCGTGATCGGCTCCTATGTCGGCAGCCTGTCCGAAATGCGCGAGCTGATGGACATCGCGCGGGGCGGCCGACTGCCGGACCTGCCGCTGCGCACGCAGCCGCTGGACACGGCGACGCAGGCGCTCGACGACCTGCGCGCCGGACGCGTCCGCGGGCGCGTGATCCTCCAGCCGTGAGGGCGCGCTGAAAGCCACCCCCGAAGGGGCCGTCGCCGAGGGCCGTCGATGACCGAAGCCGACCGGCAGGACCGAGCGCCCACGCCTGCACCCATTGCGGCCCTCACAGCCGCGCCCCCGCCCACTCCCGTGCTCACGCCCCTGCTCAGCGCTTCGCCGCTGCGCGCCGCGATCGGTGCGGCCACTCGCCTGCCCGAGCCCGACCTGCTGCCGGCGTTGCTGGAACAGGCGCGGCTCTCACCGGCGCAGGCTGAGGCGGCCGAAGCACTGGCGTTGTGCATCGCCGCCGGCGTGCGCCAGCGCGTGCGCGTCGGCGGGCGCGCAGGACTGGTGCAGGGACTGCTGCAGGAGTTCGCGCTCAGCTCCCAGGAAGGCGTGGCGCTGATGTGCCTGGCCGAGGCCCTGCTGCGCATCCCCGACGCCGCCACGCGCAACGCACTGATCCGCGACAAGATCGGCGCGAGCGACTGGCAGGCTCACCTCGGCCGCAGCCCCTCGCTGTTCGTCAACGCCGCCACCTGGGGCCTGCTGTTCACCGGCAAGCTCGTCGCCACCCACAGCGACGCCGGCCTGAGCACCGCCCTGCGCAAGGTCGTCGCGCGCGGCGGCGAGCCGCTGATCCGCAAGGGCGTGGACATGGCGATGCGGTTGATGGGCGAGCAGTTCGTCACCGGCGAGACGATCGAGAAAGCGCTGGTCCACGCCCGCTCGCGCGAGGCACAGGGCTTTCGCTATTCCTACGACATGCTCGGCGAGGCGGCGATGACCGCGCGCGACGCCCAGGCCTACCTGGGCGCCTACGAACATGCGATCCGCGCCATCGGCGTTGCTGCCGCCGGCAAGGGCGTGACGAAGGGGCCGGGGATCTCGGTCAAGCTGTCGGCGCTGCACCCGCGCTACAGCCGCGCCCAGGTCGAGCGCGTGATGAGCGAGCTGTACCCGCGCCTGCTCCACCTGGCGCAACTGGCGCGGCAGCACGACATCGGTCTGAACATCGACGCCGAGGAGTCGGATC
>JBBQCD010000123.1:0-2748 GCA_038318385.1 Burkholderiales bacterium
CTGGCGGGCCTCGACGGCGCCAACTGGCGGCTCAGGGACTACGAGTCGCGCGGTGGCTACCACGCCTTGCGCAAGATCATCGACGAAAAAATCACCCCCGAGGTGGTCATCAACGAGGTGAAGAAATCGGCCCTGCGCGGCCGCGGCGGCGCCGGCTTTCCGACCGGGCTGAAGTGGAGCTTCATGCCGCGCCAGTTCCCGGGCCCGAAGTACCTCGTCTGCAATTCCGACGAAGGCGAGCCGGGCACCTGCAAGGACCGCGACATCCTGATGTTCAATCCGCACCAGGTGATCGAGGGCATGGCCATCGCCGCCTACGCGATGGGCATCAAGGTCGGCTACAACTACATCCACGGCGAGATCTTCGAGGTCTACGACCGTTTCGAGGAAGCGCTCGAGGAAGCGCGTGCCGCCGGCTACCTCGGCGACAACCTGTTCGGTTCCGGCTACTCGTTCCAGCTCCACGCCAGCCACGGCTTCGGCGCCTACATCTGCGGCGAAGAGACCGCGCTGCTCGAGTCGCTCGAGGGCAAGAAGGGGCAACCGCGCTTCAAGCCGCCGTTCCCGGCGAGCTACGGCCTCTACGGCAAGCCGACCACGATCAACAACACCGAGACCTTCGCGGCGGTGCCGTGGATCATCCGCAACGGCGGCCCGGCGTTCCTCGAGGTGGGCAAGCCCAACAACGGCGGCACCAAGATCTTCTCGGTCGTCGGCGATGTGGAGATGCCGGGCAATTTCGAAGTGCCTCTCGGCACCCCGTTCGAGAAGCTGCTCGAGCTCGCCGGCGGCGTGCGCAAGGGCCGGACGCTGAAGGCCGTGATCCCGGGCGGTTCGTCGGCGCCGGTCCTGACCGCCGCCGTGATGATGAACACGACGATGGACTACGACGCCATCGCCAAGGCCGGCTCGATGCTCGGCTCGGGCGCTGTGATCGTGATGGACGACAGCCGCTGCATGGTGCGCAGCCTGCTGCGCCTGTCGTACTTCTACATGCACGAGAGCTGCGGGCAGTGCACCCCGTGCCGCGAGGGCACCGGCTGGCTGTTTCGCATGGTCGACCGCATCGAGCACGGCCAGGGCCGCATGAGCGACATCGACCTGCTGAACTCGGTTTCCGACAACATCCAGGGACGCACAATCTGCGCGCTCGGCGACGCCGCGGCGATGCCGGTGCGGGCGATGATCAAGAACTTCCGCGAGGAGTTCATCCACCACATCGAACACAAGACGTGCATGGTCGGCGCCCACGCCGGCTCGGCGGCCTGAGGTCTCCCGACCAACCGACATGATCGAAATCGAACTCGACGGCAAGAAGGTGGGCGTGCCCGAAGGCAGCATGGTGATGCATGCGGCCGACAAGGCCGGCACCTACATCCCGCACTTCTGCTACCACAAGAAGCTCACCATCGCGGCGAACTGCCGCATGTGCCTGGTCGACATCGAGAAGGCGCCGAAGCCGATGCCGGCCTGCGCGACGCCGGTCACGCAGGGCATGATCGTGCGCACGAAGAGCGACAAGGCGCTGAATGCGCAACAGGGGGTGATGGAGTTCCTGCTGATCAACCATCCCCTCGACTGCCCGATCTGCGACCAGGGCGGCGAATGCCAGCTGCAGGACCTGGCGGTCGGCTACGGCGCCTCGAGCGCGCGCTATGCCGAGGAAAAGCGCGTCATCTTCCCGAAGGACATCGGCCCGCTGATCTCGGCGCGCGAGATGAACCGCTGCATCCATTGCACCCGTTGCGTGCGCTTTGGCCAGGAGGTCGGCGGGGTGATGGAACTCGGCATGATCCACCGCGGGGAGCATGCCGAGATCACCACGATCGACGGCGGCACGGTCGACTCCGAACTCTCCGGCAACATGATCGACCTGTGTCCGGTCGGTGCGCTGACCAGCAAGCCGTTTCGCTTCAGCGCGCGGCCCTGGGAACTGTCGCGGCGCCGCAGCGTGAGTCCGCACGATTCGACCGGCACGAACCTCATCGTCCAGGTCAAGGGCGCCTTCGTCATGCGCGTCCTGCCGCTTGAGAACGAGGACGTCAACGAATGCTGGATCGCCGACCGCGACCGGTTCTCTTACGAAGCCCTGGCCGATGCCGACCGCCTGACGGCGCCGATGATCAAGCAGGGCGGTGTCTGGCGCACCGTCGACTGGAACACGGCGCTCGAATATGTTTCCCGCGGCCTCACGCAAATCGCGATCGACCATGGCCCGCAGTCGATCGGCGCCGTCGCCTCGGCGACCAGCACCGTCGAGGAACTGCACCTGCTCGGCAAGCTGGTGCGTGGCCTGGGCAGTGAAAGCATCGACTTCAGAACCCGTCACGCGGACTTCGCCAACACCGCCGGCGAGGGTGGATCGCGCTGGCTCGGGACTTCCATTGCCTCGCTGTCGATGCTGCAGAGCGCACTTGTCATCGGCTCCTTCCTGCGCAAGGACCATCCGCTGTTCGCGCAACGCATCCGCCAGGCAACGAAGAAGGGTTGCAAGGTGCATGCGCTGCACGCGCTCGACGACGACTGGCTGCTGCCGAAGACAACGAGCACGGTCGTCGCGCCGAGCCGCTGGGTCGAGGCCCTTGCCGGCATCGCCGCCGCGCTCGCCGCGTCCCAGGGCGTCGAGGCGCCGGCGCCTGGCGACGCCGATGAGACCGCCAAGGCGATCGCCGCCTCGCTGCTCGCCGGCGAGCGCAAGGCGATCCTGCTCGGCACTGCCGCGGCCCAGCATCCGCAGGCCGGCGAGTT